>UQQD01000001.1 GCA_900543095.1 uncultured Ruminococcus sp.
TGCGGGCTGGGTTGAAAATATCCGTGACCACGGCGGAGTAATGTTCCTTGATATTCGCGACCAGTACGGAGTGCTTCAGGTAGTTGTTCACAATGACGAGGTCTTAAAGCATATCAACAAGGAATGTTCCGTAACTCTGAGCGGCAAGGTTGTAAAACGTGACGAGGATACAATAAACAAAAAGATAGCAACGGGTCTTGTGGAAGTTCACACCGAGGATATACGAGTGCTCGGCAAGTGCAAAAACGTGCTTCCGTTTGAGGTTGCAACCTCCACAAATACTTCCGAGGAAGTCAGACTGAAATACCGCTTCCTTGACCTTAGAAATCCAAAGGTACACAACAATATTCTTTTGCGTTCGCAGATAATTACCTTTCTTCGTGCAAAAATGAATGAAATGGGATTCTCGGAGATTCAAACTCCTATACTCTCAACTTCAAGCCCCGAGGGAGCAAGAGATTATCTTATTCCGAGTCGCAAGCACAAGGGAAAGTTCTATGCGCTTCCGCAGGCTCCGCAGATATTCAAACAGCTTCTGATGGTATCGGGATTTGATAAATATTTTCAGATTGCTCCCTGCTTCCGTGACGAGGACGCCCGTGCAGACCGTTCGCCGGGTGAATTCTATCAGCTCGACTTTGAAATGGCGTTTGCAACTCAGGAGGACGTTTTTGACATTGCGGAGGAGGTACTCTATGAAACCTTTAAAAAGTTTTCCGACAAAGAGGTTTCAAAGCCTCCGTTTGCCCGTATTCCGTATGCCGAAAGTATGCTGAAATACGGCACGGATAAGCCTGATCTTCGCAATCCGCTTGTTATAGTTGAGATAAGCGATATGTTTGAAGAAACAGACTTTGCACCGTTCCGTAAAAAGACTGTTCGCTCTATAAATGTACCGAACGCCGCCTCTCAGAGCAAAAAGTGGTTCAAGAGAATGGAGGAGTTCGCTCTTTCAATCGGTATGAAGGGCTTGGGTTATGTCAAGGTAAACGATGATCTTACGTTTGACGGACCTATCGACAAATTCCTTAAAGAGGGCGACCGTGAGGAGCTTATCAGCCGCAACGGTTCAAAAGCAGGCGATGTAATTTACTTTATCGCCGACACGGCACAAGAGGCTCCCAAGCTTGCCGGTCAGATCAGAACAGAGGTTGCAAAACGTCTTGACCTTATCGACACAAGCAAATTTGAACTTTGCTTTATCGTTGATTTCCCGATGTATGAGCGTGACGAGGAAACCAATCAGATTATATTTACACACAATCCGTTTTCAATGCCTCAGGGCGGACTTGACAGCCTTTTGAACAAAGATCCCGAAGAAATCCTTGCCTACCAGTATGACATTGTATGCAACGGCGTAGAGCTTTCATCGGGCGCAGTCCGTAACCACGACATTGAAATTATGAAAAAAGCATTTGAGATTGCGGGCTACAGCGAGGAGGACCTCAAGGCGAAGTTCTCAGCTCTTTACAACGCATTCCAATTCGGTGCGCCGCCGCACGCAGGTATGGCTCCGGGCGTTGACAGAATGATAATGCTCCTTACGGAGGAAGAAAATATCCGTGAGGTTATTGCATTCCCGATGAACTCAAATGCTCAGGATCTGCTTCTCGGTTCACCGGGAGAGGTTACAGAGCAGCAGCTCCGTGAAGTGCATATAAAATTAAGATAAACTAAACAGCGGATGTTGTTCGCTCAAATCCCTATCAAAGGATGGTTTTTATGGTAACAAGAGAAGATGTAGAAAACATTGCGTTGCTTTCAAAGCTGTTCGTTCCCGAAGAGGAGCTTGACGGTCTTACAAAGTCAATGCAGGAAATAATTGATTTTGCCGACGCAATCAATAATGCGCCCTCAGAAGGTGAAGCGTTTGACAATATTAACAACCTCTCAAACGTATTTCGTGAGGACGAGGTCGTTGCGTCATACAGCAGTGAGGAAATTCTCAAGAATGCTCCCGAACAGGCGGAAAATCATTTTCTTGTAAGAAACAGAGAATAAGGCGGTGTAGTTATGGGTAAAATTGCAAAAATTCACGAGATGCTGAAGTCAAAGCAATGCTCTTGCACCGAACTTACAAAAAGCTATCTTGATGAAATCGAAAAGTCAAACGGCGAGCTTAACGCATACGTCAGCGTTACGGGCGACGAGGCTCTTAGAGCCGCAAAAGCCGTTGACGAAAAAATATCAAAGGGTGAGGAAATCGGACTGCTTGAGGGCGTTCCGATGACATTAAAGGATAATCTTTCAACAAAGGGTATAGAAACCACCTGCTGTTCAAAGATATTAACGGGATACAAGCCGATATATAACGCAACGGTTTGGGATATTCTCCAAAATCAAAACGCCGTTATGCTCGGCAAAACAAATATGGACGAGTTTGCAATGGGTTCTTCCTGCGAAACATCTTATTTCGGCGGAGCGGCAAACCCGTTTAATACAAACCACGTTGCAGGCGGCTCTTCGGGCGGCGTTGCAAGTGCCGTAGGCGCAAATATTGCGGCATACGGGCTCGGTTCGGACACGGGCGGTTCTATCCGCCAGCCTGCGTCATTTTGCGGTATTGTCGGATTAAAACCAACCTACGGCTCTGTTTCACGTTACGGACTTATCGCTTATGCAAGCTCGCTTGATCAGATCGGACCTATCACCACAAGCGTTGAGGACGCTTCGATCGTATTTGACGCAATTTCACAGTATGATGATAAGGATTCCACTTCAAAGGGAAATGTCGGCGGCGAAACCTATTCAAAGCTGAATAATGACATAAAAGGTATGAAAATCGGCATAGCAAGAGAATATCTTGACGGAATTCGCGACGACGTAAAAGAAGCTGTTCTCAGTGCCGCCGAGGTATATAAATCGCTTGGCGCACAAATCGTATATTTTGATTTGCCTGCGCTCAAGTTTGCGCTTCCCGTATACTATATTATCGCTTGCGCCGAGGCTTCTTCAAACCTCGGCAGGTATGACGGTATTCGCTACGGCTACAAAACCGAGCATTACAACGGTACTCATGATATGATTTGCCGCACACGCTCCGAGGGCTTTGGCGAAGAAGTAAAGCGCAGAATTTTGCTCGGCACTTATGTGCTTTCCGCAGGATATTATGACGCTTATTACAAAAAGGCGCAGAATCTGCGTGGTACGATAGTAAATTCATTTAACAGAGCTTTTGAAAACTGCGACGTTATTCTTGCTCCGACAGTTCCGATGACAGCGTTTGAAAAGGGACACGCAACGTCCGACCCGATAGAAACATATCTTACGGATATTTGTACAGTTCCTGTAAATATTGCAGGCTTGCCGGGTGTTTCGATTCCCTGCGGCTTTAACGCAAAGGGAATGCCTATCGGTATGCAGCTTATCGGCAAAAGCTTCGGAGAAGCTCAGATTTTGAACGCCGCTTATAAATATCAGCAGGCGGCAGGCGAAAACTTTAAAGAAACAAAGTGGGGTGTAAAGCTGTGAAATACGAATTGGTTTCGGGGTTTGAAACCCACATAGAGCTTTCTACAAAAACAAAAATATTCTGCGGCTGTACGACCGAATTCGGCGGCGAGCCTAACACTCACTGCTGCCCCGTATGTATCGGACTTCCGGGAACATTGCCAAAGCTGAACAGAGAGGTTGTCAGATATGCGATAATGGCAGGACTTGCCGTTCACGGCGAGATTGCCGAGGTTGCAAAAATGGACAGAAAGAATTACTGCTATCCGGATCTTTCAAAGGCTTATCAGATAAGCCAGCTCTATGCACCGCTGATTATCGGCGGTTATGTTGAACTGTCAAACGGCAGAAAAATACGTCTGCACCATATCCACATTGAGGAGGACGCAGGTAAGCTTATTCATCAGCACGGCGATACCTACGTTGATTACAACCGCGGAGGTGTTCCGCTTATAGAAATCGTTTCAGAGCCCGACATTCGCTCAATCGACGAGGCAAGGGAATACGTTGAAAAGCTTCAGCAGGTTATGCGTTATATTGGTATATCCGACTGCAAAATGCAGGAGGGTTCAATGCGCTGCGACGTAAATATTTCGGTTCGTCCCGAAGGCTCTGAGGAGTTCGGCACAAGAACCGAGATAAAAAATATGAATTCAATCAATAACATAGCAAAAGCTATGGAATATGAATATGAACGTCAGGTTGACCTCATCGAAAGCGGCGGAAAGGTTGTTCAGGAAACCCTGCGCTATGATGACGCAATGGGTACGACTTCTTCAATGAGAAGCAAGGAGGACGCCCACGATTACCGCTATTTCCGTGACCCCGACCTTGTTACGATAAATGTAAGCAGACAGGAGGTTGAGGAGCTCAGGGCAAAGCTTCCCGAGCTTCCCGCCGAAAAATGCAAACGCTATGTTGAACAGCTTTCACTGCCTGAAAAGGACGCTCAGCTTCTGACAAAGTACCGCAGAATAAGCGAGTATTTTGACGAGGCTTGCGACGGCGTAAAATCTCCAAAGACGGTTGCAAACTTTATTATCGGTCAAATTTTCCGCAGAACGGAAACCGAGAGCGACAAAGAAATTTTTGATGTTGCCGTAACGCCAAAACAGCTCAACGAGCTTGTAAAGCTCCTTGACAGCGGAAAGATACGCAACAATCTTGCAAAATCAACGCTTGAAAAAATGCTTGATACAGGCAAGGGTGCGCTTGATTTTATCAGCGAAGACGATATGGGCGGAATTGACGATAACGCTCTGCTTGAACTCTGCAAAAATGCGGTTGAGGGTAACCCTAAGGCTGTTGATGATTACAAAAGCGGCAAAGAAAAGGCTATTAAGGCACTTGTCGGCAATGTTATGAAAAACAGCCGCGGCAAGGCTGACGCCGCCGCCGCCGAGGCAAAAATCAAAGAACTTATCGGCTAAAAGTATTAATAACATAAAATAAAAACAGGGACTGATTTTCAGCCCCTGTTTTTAACTTATAGAGATGTTTTAAATATTGAAATTAATTGATTGCCTAAACTTGTACTACTACAATTTCATTACCGTGTTCTTTTATGATTTTTAACAAATCATTTACATTAATCCACACAGTTGCAATGTTATCAATAAGTGTATTATTTTCAATCAAAGTCGGCATACCGAAGTTCATAAAAGCCTCTGTATCAAAACTCAAGCAAGTAGGTTCTTGCTTTTTTGGTTGTTCCGTCAAAATTTGTTATTATATCGTAGCCTGTCGGAACAAAGCCGTTTTTCTCCATAACTTTGCCCGAATAGATGTTTTCAACTGCGTGACAGCCGTATATTTTCTTTTGATTAAGGTCGTTTTTTGCAAAAGAGAGTATTGCGCCTGCAATTTCGGTTGTGTAGCCTTGGTGCCAGTGATCGTACATAATGTTGTAGCCGATTTCAAACAACTGCTGTTTTTCATTATATACAAGTCCTCCGCTTCCAAACAGCAGTCCGCTTGCTTTTTCTACAAATCCCCAGTCGTACTGATTGTCCGAAGTAATTTTGTTTTCGGCGTCTTTTAGCCATTCCAGGGTATCTTCAACGCTTTGGTGGGAACTGTAGCGCATATATTTTGTCACCCTGTCATCGCTTGTCCAATTTTTAAAAGCGTCCTCTGCGTCGGCAGTTGTAATTGGGCGCAAAATAACACGTTTGGTTTCAAGAATGGGAGTTTTCATAAAATCATCTCTTTAAAAATAGGAGGTCAGCTTAATGTTGACCTCCGTGTATTTTATTTATTTGTTAATCAATCTATATTAGGCAAGCCTGCAAAGCCTTTTTCAAGGTCAGCGTCTGTCGGAATATAGTCGGACATTTCGCCGTCGTTGAACTTCTGATATGCAACCATATCAAAGTAACCTGTACCCGTAAGGCCAAAGAGGATGGTTTTTTCTTCGCCTGTTTCTTTGCACTTAAGGGCTTCATCAATAGCAACTCTGATAGCGTGGCTGCTTTCGGGAGCTGGGAGGATACCCTCAACTCTTGCAAACTGCTCGGCTGCCGCAAATACGCTTGTCTGTTCAACCGATCTTGCTTCCATAAGTCCGTCATGATAAAGCTGAGACAGAACGGAGCTCATACCGTGATAACGCAAGCCGCCTGCGTGGTTTGCCGAAGGAATAAATCCGCTGCCCAAGGTATACATTTTTGCAAGCGGGCAAACCATTCCGGTGTCGCAGAAATCATATGCAAATTTACCTCTTGTAAAGCTCGGACAAGAAGCAGGTTCAACAGCAATAAACTGATAGTCGGCCTCGCCTCTGAGCTTTTCGCCCATAAACGGAGATATAAGTCCGCCCAAATTCGAGCCGCCGCCTGCACAGCCGATGATGACGTCAGGCTTAACTCCGTATTTTTCAAGAGCCTTCTTTGACTCAATGCCGATAACGGACTGATGCAAAAGTACCTGGTTGAGAACACTTCCCAAAACATAACGGTAGCCGTCGGTGTGGGTAGCAACCTCAACAGCCTCGCTGATAGCGCAGCCAAGGCTTCCTGTTGTGCCGGGGTGAGCCTCAAGAATTTTTTTGCCGACCTCGGTTGTTGTTGACGGGGAAGGAGTTACGCTTGCACCGTAGGTTCTCATAACCTCACGTCTGAACGGCTTTTGCTCGTAAGAAACCTTAACCATAAACACCTTGCAGTCAAGTCCGAAGTAAGAGCAAGCCATAGAAAGCGCCGTACCCCACTGACCTGCGCCTGTTTCGGTGGTAACACCCTTTAAGCCCTGCTTTTTAGCATAATACGCCTGAGCGATTGCACTGTTCAGCTTGTGGCTTCCGCTTGTGTTGTTACCCTCAAATTTGTAGTAAATCTTTGCAGGCGTATCAAGAGCCTTTTCAAGAAAATAAGCTCTGATAAGCGGAGAGGGGCGGTACATTTTGTAAAAGTCCTGAATTTCTTCGGGAATGTCGATGTAAGCGTCGGTGTTGTTAAGCTCCTGAGCAACAAGCTCCTTACAGAATACAGGATAAAGCTCCTCGGCAGTCATCGGCTTGTGGGTTGCCGGGTTAAGAAGCGGAGCCGGTTTGTTTTTCATATCTGCCCTGACGTTATACCATTGAGTAGGTATTTCCTTTTCGTCAAGGTAGATTTTGTACGGAATTTTTTTGTCTGACATATTAATGACCTCCTGATCATAATCTAATTGGTTAAATATTTAAACATAGTTTTGAGAAATTTTCAAAGCTGAAAGTCTAAAGTGTTACCTGTCGCCTAAAAGGCGGGTGAAATTGCATTTGTATTATAACATACAAAGCCGAGCTTGTCTATATACATTGTAATATTGACGTGTTTATACACAGTTGATAATTCAGCTTTCGGAGTAGTTGCCCAAAAAGCTGAATTCGGGCATTTCTTCGCTTAATTGGCTTATCAGGTCAATTACGTTTTCGCTTTGTACATTGCCCGAAAAGTCAAGATAGAACAGATATTCAAATTCTTTGCCCTTGCGTGGGCGCGATTCTATTTTGGTAAGATTTAGTCCGAGCGAATTGAATCTGCACAAAAGGCTGTAAAGCGAGCCTGTGACGTGCGGAAGCGAGAAGCAAAGGCTGATTTTGTTTGCGTCCTTTGAGATGTACAGCTTCTTAGATATTACAATAAATCTTGTCGTGTTGTCCTTGTTGTCCTGAAGATGATTGTCAAGAACCTTTAAGCCGTATTCCTCCGCCGCCTTGTAGGGGCAGATTGCCGCAACATTCAGGCGTTTTTCATCTGCAACGTCTCTTGCCGCAACCGCAGTGTTGGCACAGGGCGTTGACTTAAAGTCGTGCCTTGCAATATAGCTTGCACATTGTGAGAGCGCCTGAGGGTGCGACCAAACCGTTTCAATGTCCGATAGCTCCGATTGCCTAAGTCCGCCGAGGCAGTAGTCAATCGGTAAATCAAGCGCACCTACAATGTAAAACCTGTGTTTAAGGATAAGGTCATACACTGTCGATACCGAGCCTGCGGTGGAGTTTTCAACAGGCAAAACACCGAATTTGACCTCACCCCTGTCAACAGCTTCAAAAACGTCCTCAAAGCTTTTGTAGGAAACTGCCGTTCCGTCGGGAAACAGCCTTAGGGCAGCCTCGTGGCTGTTTGCGCCCTTTATACCTTGATAGGCAACCTTTATGCCCGATTTTTCCACAGTGGAATCTGCGTTGAAGATTTCGTCCCTGAGAGTCTTTCCGCTGCATACGATGTTGTGCTGCAACGCACGGGAAAGCTCCATAATATTTGAATACAAAAGTCTTGCGTGTGCGCCGTATTCGCCGCCGCGCTTTTCAACCTCGTCAAGAATTTCATTTTCACGCTTTTCGTTAAGCACGGGGATATTGTTTGCTTTTTTGTAAAAGCCAACCTCTTTGGCACAGTCCATTCTGCGCTTAAAAAGCTCGATAAGCTGATTGTCAATGCTGTCGATTTCGGTTCTTATATCATTTAAATCTCTCATACAAACTTCCTTAAATCAAATTTATTATCGCAATCGCCGTTACCGCTTCAATCACGGGAACAGCACGGGGAACTATGCACGGATCGTGCCTGCCGTGAATTTCAAGTTCGGCGTTTTCTTTTTTCTGTAAATCGACCGTTTTCTGCTTTTGTGCAATAGACGGCGTCGGCTTTATAGCCGTTGTAAATAATATCGGCATACCGTCGGTTATTCCGCCGAGGATTCCGCCGCAGTTGTTGGTTTCTGTGATAACCTTGCCGTCTTTATATCTGAAAGCGTCGTTTGACTGAGAACCGCGCATTTTTGCAAGCTCAAATCCCTTTCCGAATTCAATGCCCTTAACCGCGGGAATACCGAAAATTGCTTTGGCTATTACACCCTCAACGCCGTCAAACATCGGTTCGCCAAAGCCTGCGTCAATGCCTGTTACGGCACATTCCACCGTGCCGCCTACGCTGTCAAGGCTTGTCCTTGCGCTTTCAACAACGTCACGCATTTTTTGTTCAACGCTTTCATCAATAAGCGTAAACTGCATCCTGTTGAGCCTGTCCGTCAAGTCGCTGTCAATTTTTGTCGGTTCAAATTGCTTGTCGTACACTTCGCCTATACTGTTAATGTGTGCGGCGATTTTAATGCCTTTTTGTTCGAGAATCTGTCTGCAAACAGCTCCCGCAAAAACTATTGGAGCAGTCAGCCTGCCCGAAAAATGACCGCCGCCTCTTATGTCGTTGCTTGCCTTGTACTTGACATAAGCCGTATAATCCGAGTGACCGGGGCGTGGGCAGGATAGGAGGTTGCTGTAGTCACCGCTTTTTGTATTGGTGTTTTCAATAACGGCGCAAAGCGGTGCGCCTGTAAGGGTGTTTTCAAGCATACCCGAAAGCACCTTGGGAAAATCCTTTTCAAGTCTTGGGGTGGCTGTTTTATCCTTGCCCGGAGCACGGCGTGCCATTTGTACAAGCACCCTGTCCATATCAATTTGTGTTCCTGCCGGAAGTCCGTCTATCACAACGCCGATACCGTTGCCGTGGCTTTCGCCGAATACTGAAATTTTAACCTTTTCACCGTATGTCGAGGACATTTGCTTTCCCTCCGATGCTGTTGTAGTCATTGAAAAATTCAGGATAACTTTTGTTTATGCTTAGGGCGTCCGTGCAGATTATCGTGCCGTCAAGCCCTGCGGCGCACGCTGCCGCCGACATAACTATCCTGTGGTCGTTAAAGCCGTCCGTCTTGCCGCCTTTAAGGCGTTGAACGCCTGTTATTTCAAGGCCGTCCGAAAGCTCTGTTACTTTACCTTTGAGGCTGTTTATCAGTGAGGCGGTGGTTTTGAGTCTGTCGCTTTCTTTTATCCGCAGACGTTCGGCGTTTGTTATCCGTGTGGTTCCTTTTGCAAAGCTTGCACAAACCGCAAGCACGGGCACAAGGTCGGGAATTTGAGATGCGTTTATGCTGATTGCGTGCATAGGCTTTGACCTTACCGTAACGCTTGCGTCTGTCTGAGTTACCTCTGCGCCGAATTGTTTGAGAATATCGACGATTTGTTTATCTCCCTGAGCGGAATTTCGGTTCAAATTGTTTACGGTTACTTCACCGTTTATTGCTCCGCTCACCATAAAAAACGCCGCCTGCGACCAGTCACCGTCGGTTCTGTAGTCGTGCGGAACGTATTTTTGACCGCCCTTTATATGCCAGCCGCAGTCTGTTGCTTCTATCTTTACTCCGAACTGCGCCATTGTGCGTATTGTCATATTAATATATCCCACGCTCTCGATAGGCGAGGTGAGAACAATGTCACTGTCACCGTCGAGCAAAGGCAAAGCAAATAAAAGCCCTGTAATAAACTGAGAGCTTACGTTGCCGGGAACTTCAAATTCTCCGCTTTTCAGCTTTCCGCTGATTTTTAACGGCAAACCGCCTTTTGTTTCACATTTTACGCCTTTTTGCGGTAAAATATCGGTAAATATTCCTATCGGTCTTTGCGGAAGTCTGCCGCTTCCGATAAATTCGGCAGTTACGTTTCCGAGAGCTGCAACAGGAACAAAAAACCTGAGGGTGCTGCCGCTTTCACCGCAGTCAAGTTTTGCGCTGCTCTCGGTAAAAAGTTCTGTTCCGTCAACGGTGAGCACGCCGTTGTTTATTGAGGCTTTTGCTCCGAGAGCTTCAATGCACCCGATAGTAGCCTTGATGTCGTTTGACAGTGCAACAGGCGAGATAGTGCATTTGCCTCTTGAAAGCGCCGCACATATTATTGCACGATGAACGTCGCTTTTTGACGGCGGAGCGGTAACACTGCCGCTTGGAGTGAATGGTAAATACCTTACGTTTGGCATAAGACCTCCGAAAATGTTTTTGCTAAGCTGCCAAAATCAAATACAGGGCGATATTAACCGCCCCGATTTTATGCAGTAATAAATTCTTCCAAATCATCAAGGGCGACTTTTTTTGTAAAGCTGTCGCCGATTTTATTAAGCAAAACAAGATTTATAGAGCCGCCGACTGTTTTTTTGTCGTTTCTTGCAGCCTGCGCCATATCTGAAAATGTTACCCTGTCATCAGTGGTGGGAAGTCCGTATTTCAGGCATACTTCTGCGATTTTGTCCGCAGTTCCCGTTTCGGTAAATCCCTGCTTTTCGCCTGCCTTTGCAATAAGCACCATACCGACTGCAACCGCCATTCCGTGGGTGATGTCTTTAAAGTTATACAGTTTTTCAATCGAATGTCCGAGCGTATGTCCAAAGTTAAGCAGCATACGTTCGCCTTTTTCTGTTTCGTCACGGCTGACAACATCACGCTTTATCGAAACGCAGGTTTCTATAACGTCCTCAATATGGTCGAACGCATTTGTTTCATAAAGCTGTTTAAAAAAGTTTGCGTCCTTGATGCATCCGTATTTTATGACCTCTGCCATACCGTCGCATAAAAATTTGTCGCTCAGGGTTGAGAGCGTGTCGGGGTCGATAAGAACAGCTATAGGCTGATGAAACGCTCCTACAAGGTTTTTGCCAAATGGCAGGTCAACGCCTGTTTTGCCGCCTACCGAAGAATCAACCTGAGCAAGCAGGGAAGTAGGCACCTGAACAAAATCAATGCCGCGCAGGTAGGTTGCCGCCGCAAAGCCTGCCATATCTCCCGTTACTCCGCCGCCGAGTGCAAGCACAATGTCCTTGCGGGTAATTTGAAATTCGGCAAGAGTTTTGTATATGTCGGATATGGATTCAAGATTTTTGGACTCTTCGCCTGCTTTGAAAATATGTACCTTTGCCTGAAAGCCGCAGTTTTCAAGCGAGTTAAGAACTCTCCATTGATAAAGCGGCGCAACGTTTGAATCGGTTATAACGGTTACTTTTTCTGCGCCCGACAGTCTGCGGATATATTCGCCGCAGTTGTCAAGAATTCCTCTTTCGATAAATATATCATAGGGCTTTCCTGTGTCAACGTGAACTGTTTTCAAGAAAAGCACTCCTTTCTATTCTCCAAGCATTTCCTTGACCTTGTGTCCCTGCTCAAGCAGATCGGCAAGTGCTTGTTTGTCCTCCGATTTTATGGCGTCAATGATTTTTGTTATGTTTTCAATAAGAATATCCAGTTCCTCCACAAGCGGTTCTTTGTTTTCAAGAAAAAGCTCGCTCCAGAGTTTTGAGTTGATGTTTGCTACTCTTGATACGTCACGGTAACTGCCTGCCGAAAATCCGTTGTGGTTGGGACAACACGGGCTTAGAACATAAGAACAAGCAAGAACGTGCGGCAGTTGTGAGGTAAAGGCTATCATTCTGTCGTGTTCTTCGGGAGTTGTTACCTTTATTGTGGCAAAGCCTATTGATTTTGCAAGCTTTGAAAGCATATCAACGTACTTTTGTTCTGCTCCGCAGGGAGTAATGATATAGCTTGCGCCCTTGTACAAATCTGCGTCGCTTACGTCAAATCCGTTTGTTTCCTTGCCTGCCATTGGGTGACTGCCGAGAAAAACAAAGCCGAATTCCTGTGAAAGCGATACAAGCTGCGGACAAATGGCTCTCTTTATTCCCGAAGCGTCGGTAACTACCGTACCTTTTTTTATATATTTTCCGTATTCCCTGATAAAATCAACATCTGCCTGAGGGTACATTGCAAGGATAATAAGGTCGGCTTTGCAAAGCGTTTCCGGTGAGCCGATTTCATCGATAGCACCGACATCAAGTGCCTTTTGAGCGGTTGATTGGGTGCGGTTTATGCCGATAATACGGTGGTTTGTGTACTTTTTAAATGCCTTGCAATAACTTCCTCCGATTATTCCAAGACCTGCTACAGCAATGTTCATTGCCATATCCTCCAACTATTTAAGCGCATTTTTGAGCGCAAATACCTTTTTTGCAACGCCGTCAAACTGCTTTGGTGTGAGCGACTGTGCACCGTCCGAAAGCGCATGAGGCGGATCGTTATGAACTTCGATTATAAGTCCGTCTGCTCCTGCCGCAACAGCCGCCATAGCGAGCGGCTCAACAAGCCACGACTTGCCCGAGGCATGGCTCGGATCAACGATAACAGGCAGGTGAGAGAGCTTTTTGATTATCGGAATAGCCGATATGTCGAGCGTGTTGCGGGTAAAGGTTTCATAGGTGCGGATTCCTCTTTCGCAGAGCATAACCTTGTCGTTTCCGCCTGCCATAATGTATTCGGCACTCATAAGCCATTCTTCGATTGTAGCCGAAAGACCTCTTTTGAGAAGTATAGGTTTATCAATCTTGCCAAGCTCCTTCAGAAGCTCAAAATTCTGCATATTTCTTGCGCCGACCTGAATTATATCGACATTTTCAAACATATCAATATGCGATGCGCGCATAATCTCTGTTACAATGGGAAGACCTGTTTCTTTTCTTGCAATCTTCAGCAGGTCGAGTCCCTCTGCTTTCAGTCCCTGAAAAGCATACGGCGAGGTTCTGGGTTTAAATGCGCCGCCTCTGAGGAGCGTTGCGCCGGACGCTTTTACGTCCTTTGCAATCTGAACAATCTGTGCTTCACTTTCTACCGAGCAGGGACCTGCCATAATGTGCAGACTGCCGTCGCCTATGGAAACATTGTCGTTGATTTTGATAACGGTATCGTCGGGGTGGAACTTTCGGTTTGCCTTTTTGTACGGCTCCTGAACACGTTTTACGCTCTCAACGATGTCCTGAGCGTCAATATATTCAATATCAATTTTTGTTGTGTCGCCGATAAGTCCCAGTACGGTTGACTGCACACCGTCCCATTTGTTTACCTTAACGTCATAATCCTCTTTGAGCTTTTGAGTGAATTTAGTGATTTGTTCGTCGGAGGCTGACGGTTTTAATACTATAATCATAAATTAAACATCCTTTCAGTTGTATATTTTACCACTTTAAAGCGCTATAATCAATAGCTAATTCAAAAGAAATTAAATATTATAAATATATCAAAACTCCTGCCGAAACTCTGAAACGGTACCTGCCGCCTAAGAGGCGGAAAAATCTGTGCTTTGGTTATAAAGCTATGCGTTTTGTTTATCTATTGCTTTGATAACCGCTTCTGCCGTTTTCTTAGGTGTAGACTTGCCGGAAACCGTGATGTCGGCGGCAGTTCTGTAAAGCGGCAGACGTTCATTGTATAATTTTGTCATTGCCTCATCCTTGTCAGGGCGTTGCAGCAGAGGACGCTTTTTGTCGTTTCTTAGTCTGTACTTAATCATACTAAGAGGTACGTCAATCAAAACTATCTTGTCGCAGTTCTTAAATATTTGTACGTTTCGTTCAAAAATAAGAGCTCCTCCGCCAGAGGCAATTATAAGGTCATTCATCTTTGCAAGTTCACTGCAAGCCTCGTGTTCCATATTGCGAAACCCTTGTTCACCGTGTTTTTTAAATATTTCGGATACGGTCATATTCGCCTTTTTTTCAATAAAAGCGTCCATATCTATAAATTTTCTTTTTGTGATACGTTCAATGTTTCTGCCCACGGTTGTTTTTCCGCAGCCCATAAATCCGCACAGTATGATGTTGTTCATATCTTACCCCAAAGTGATTGCTGTTGTTATTTTGATTTAAGCTCTTTTGATGAGTCAATGCAGAGCTTTGCAATATCGTTTTTGTCATATATTGTGCCGTCCCACTTTTCGTGTGATACAACTGCCTGCCATACAAGCATTGACATTCCGCCGACGGAGTTTGCACCGTTTGATTTAGCTTTTTTGATAAGCACGGTTTCAAGCGGATTGTAAACTGCGTCAAAAACGTTTGCACAGCGGTTGATGATACTGTCGCAAACAGGCTGAGCTTCACATTTCGGGAACATTCCCACGGGAGTTGCGTTTACAAGCAGATCTATATCGCCCTCAAGCTGTGAAAGCCTGCAAAATTCCGCTTTCGAGCCATTCACCGTGTTTTTTATTTCCTCACAAAGCGCTTTTGCGATATTTATATCATCGTCACGGACGGCAAAAAGCAGCGGAACATTTTTCAGCACGACTTCGTACGCCATTGTTCTAGCAACACCGCCGCAGCCGAGTATAACTACCCTCCCGCCGATGATGATTCCTGCGGCGTCAAGCGCCTTTAAAAAGCCGTCCGGGTCGGTAGTATAGCCTGTTGCAACGCCTTTTCGGTTTGCAACCGTGTTTACACTGCCGTACATCTCGGCTTTGCTGTCGATATTGTCAATCAGCGGAATGATGTTCTGTTTGTGCGGAATGGTTATGTTGTAGCCGTCAAGCCTTGAAAGCGTATTTTTGTATTCGTTTGCAAGATTTTCGGGCGCAATATCCAGCTTTGTGTATTCTGCGTCGATTCCCGCAAGGTCAAAAAGTCTTTTATGAATAAACGGCGACATAGTGTGACCTATAGGATGACCGATAACGGCGTATTTTTTTATACTCATCGAAATTCCTCCGATCAAAGTTTTTGTTATGCAAAAATAAAAAATTAAAGACAGAATTATGCAAAATTAAAAAATTTTAATAAATTTTTAAAATACATATTGACAAAGAGCCGATTTATCAATAATATTATCTAAGGGAAAGGCAAACATATTTTGCTTTCTAACCATTGTAGCATAAAATATGTGCTTTTGTCTATAATTACAATGGACAGATCATAAGAATTTTTTGTAGGAGGATATTTATGGTATTAGAAAAAGTTAAGGCAATTCTTGCCGAGCAGTTTGACGTTGATGAGGATAAGATCACTGCCGAAACAGATCTTCAGGAGGATCTCGGTGCTGATTCACTTGATGTAGTTGATCTGCTTATGTCTATCGAAGATGAATTTGAGGTTGAAGTTCCCGACGAAGAGATTGAAAACATCAAAACAGTCGGCGCTCTCGTTTCTTATATCGAGGCAAATTCATAATTTTTGAGTGCACATCAAGGTCGGGTAGTCCCGACCTTATTTTTTTGCCCGCAGTCTTTTAAATCGGAGCAACGCTTTGCTTCGATTTAAATTCTTGCAATACCGTTGCTTTTATGCTATACTATTATAGCAAACCGAAAAATCGGTTTCAAAGCTTGTTTTGAGGTGAAGTATTGGCTGCATTTACAAAAGACGCAATTAAGAATTCGTTTATGAAATTGCTTAACGAAAAACAACTTAACAAAATAACCGTAAAGGATATTGTTGAGGACTGCAAAATCAACAGAAATTCTTTTTATTATCACTACAGCGATATTCCGTCGCTGCTTGAAGAAATTCTTATTGAGCAGGCTGATATGCTTGTCAGCCTTGCCGAGCCTGCGTCCATTTATGATTGTATTTTATCGGCAATAGATTTTGCGCTTATAAATAAAAGGGCTATGATGCATATTTTTAATTCTCCAAACCGTGATATGATATACAGCTATATCAATCGTGTATCTCAGCGTGCGGTTTCGGAGTATGTTGAAAGATTTGCAACGGGATACAATATCAGCAGTGACGATAAGCAGGCAATAATTATGTACTACAAATGTCTTTTGATTGGCTTTTTGGTGGATTGGCTGAGCAGTGATATGAAATATGACCTGAGAGATGAGATTTCAAGAATATGCAAGCTGTTTGAAGGCTCGACCGAAACCGCATTTATCAGAGGTTCAAAAAACAGCGTTGCGGCAAGTGCGGTTTGCTGTAATGAAGATATATCGAAACAGACAAATTTTTAAATCGGTGCAAACAGTGCAAAGGAGCGTTAGCCTCACTTAGATTATAAGCGTTTAAAAAATTTTTTGCATAGTATTGTATTTATATACTAATATATGTACTTTTTCAGACAAATTCGGTCGTGTGCCTAAAAATAGGTCACAAGGCTTGATTTGTCTGTTTTATTTTTTATTAAAAATAATATAATCTATAATCGGTAAGATAACTGAAGGGAGTATAGAAAATGAAATTAGCAAAAGCGATTGTAAAAAGTCGTTTTGTGATCCTCATCGTATCTCTTGCGCTGCTTGTTCCGGCTGCGCTCGGAATGATATTCACCAGAACAAACTATGATATGCTGAATTATCTTCCCGACAGCCTTGAAACGGTACAGGGTCAGCAGTATTTGCTTGACGATTTCGGCAAGGGTGCGTTTTCATTTTTAATCTTTGAAAATGTTGACGATAAGGATATTGCCAAAACGGAGGAAAAGATCAAGCAGGTCGATCATGTTGCTACCGTGCTTTGGTATGATGACATTGCAGATCTGTCTATTCCAAAGGAAATCCTTCCCGACAAAATATACGATGCGTTCAATTCGGGCGATGAAACGCTTATGGCGGTGTTCTTTGACACCTCAAGCTCGGCCGACGAAACAATGGACGCAATAACCGAGATCAGGTCGATTGCAGGCGAACAATGCTTGGTGTCGGGTATTTCGGCAATGGTTACCGACCTAAGGGATCTTTGTGAAAGAGAAGAGGCCATATATGTCGGCATTGCAGTTGTGCTTGCGGTTGTAGCCATGATGGTGTTTATGGACAACTGGATTATCCCGTTTGTCTTTCTTGCAAGCATAGGAATTGCTATTCTTGTAAACCTCGGTTCCAACTACTTTATGGGAGAAATCTCATACATAACAAAGGCGTTGGCTGCGGTTCTCCAGCTTGCCGTAACAATGGACTATTCAATATTCCTATGGCACAGCTACGGTGAAAAAAAGGGTATTTATTCCGACCATAAAGAAGCTATGGCGGCGGCGATCCACGAAACTTTCCGCTCGGTTATAGGAAGCTCGGTAACAACCGTTGCAGGCTTCATAGCACTTTGCTTTATGACCTTTACGCTCGGACGCGACCTCGG
This sequence comes from uncultured Ruminococcus sp., assembly GCA_900543095.1. Classification (GTDB taxonomy): domain Bacteria; phylum Bacillota; class Clostridia; order Oscillospirales; family Acutalibacteraceae; genus Ruminococcoides. The sequence goes on from UQQD01000001.1 coordinate 17,655, forward strand.
TATCGTTATGGCAAAGGGTGTTTTGCTCGGAGTTATCGGTTGTGTAACCGTTCTTCCGTCGCTTATCCTAATACTTGATAAGCCGCTTGAAAAGACGATGCACAAATCGCTTATTCCGTCAACAACAAAGCTTGCAAAGGGACTTGTAAAGATTTTCCCCGTATTTCTTGTGCTTTTTGCACTTCTTATCACACCTGCATATTACGGATACGACCGGACAAACAACGAGGTATATTACGACCTTTCCCAGAGCTTGCCGGAGGATATGTCAAACGTGATCGCAAACACAAAGCTAAAGGAAGATTTCGGAGTCGGCACTACAGAAATGGTGCTTGTTGATTCAAGCGTTTCATCAAAAGACAAACGCAATATGATCAGCGAAATGGAGGACGTTGACGGCGTAAAAACCGTACTCGGACTTGAAAGCGTAGTCGGTTCCATGGTTCCCGAAGATATGCTTCCGGAATCAATAACAAGCGTGTTAAAGGGCGATAAGTGGGAGCTTATGCTTGTAAGCTCGGAATACAAAACGGCGTCGCCGGAAATAAGCGATCAGCTTAAATCGCTTAATTCGGTACTTCACAAATATGACGAAAGCGGTATGCTGATAGGCGAAGCCGCATTGACTAACGACCTTATTGATATAACATCTGTTGACTTCCAGGTCGTAAACACAATTTCAATAGTTGCAATATTTATTATCATTGCATTGGTTGAAAAGAGCATCAGCCTGCCGTTCATTCTTGTTGCGGTTATTGAGCTTGCAATTTTCATCAACCTCGGACTTCCGCACTATATGGGACAGTCGCTGCCGTTTATCGCTCCGATATGCATAAGCACAATCCAGCTTGGCGCAACGGTTGACTACGCTATTCTTATGACGACAAGATACAAAAAGGAACGTTCGCTCGGCAACGATAAAAGAACAGCGGTCACTATTGCACTTGATACGTCAATTCCGTCGGTAATAGTCAGTGCAATGGGATTGTTTGCGGCAACGATAGGTGTTGCGATATATTCCGACGTTGATATGATCGGTTCGCTTTGCGCTCTTATGGCGCGGGGCGCAATAATCAGTATGTTCTGCGTAATCCTTGTTTTGCCGGCAATGTTTATGTTGTTTGACAAGCTCATAGGAGTTACAACATTGGGATTCAGACCAAAGAAAACAAACACGGAGGTAAAAGTTAATGAGTAATTTTGATATTAAAAAACATTTGCCAAAGGTTTTGTCGGGAGTATTAAGTCTGACAATACTTTGCAGTATGGTAGGAGTTGCTTCTTATTCGGCAGGTGCAGAAAGCACGGGTGCAAAACCCGAAACCTCGTCAAGCGCCGGAAGCGACAAAAAAGACGAAAAGGACAAAAATGACGCTCTTAAGCTTAACAAAAACGAAACCGTTTATGTTATTGCCGATGCTTCGGGTTCGGCAAAGAAGGTTATCGTCAGCGATTGGATAGAGAACACAACCGGTGCCGATACGTTTACAGACGTTTCAAACCTAAAGGACGTTGAAAACGTAAATGGCGATGAAACCTTTACAATAAACGAAAACAAAATGTACGAATGGAAAGCAGACGGCAATGATATTTACTATCAGGGCACAAGCTCCGAGGAGCTTCCTGTAAGCGTAAACATTACCTATAAGCTTGACGGCAAAACAGTAACTCCCGACAGCCTTGCAGGCAAGAGCGGAAAGGTTACAATGCGCTTTGACTATACAAACAGACAGTATGAAGAAGTAAAGCTTGACGGCAAGGAAGAAAAGATTTATGTTCCCTTTGTAATGATGACGGGAATGATGCTTGACAACGATTCGTTCAAAAATGTTGAGGTGTCAAACGGCAAGGTTATCAACGACGGTTCGCACACATATGTTGCAGGCTTTGCACTCCCCGGAATGCAGGACAGTCTCGGAATTGAAAGCGAAGATTTTGAGATTCCGGACTATGTAGAAATCACGGCTGACGTTGAGGACTTCCAACTTGCAACAACTCTTACTCTTGCCGCAAACGATATGTTCAGCAATATCGACTTTTCAAAACTTGACGATAAAGCAGATGACCTTAACGAAAAGCTTGATAAGCTTACAGATGCAACAGATGAACTTATAGACGGTTCATCACAGCTTTATGAAGGAATTAATACGTTGCTTGACAAATCTCAGGAGCTTATTGCAGGCGTAGAAAAGCTCTATAACGGCGCAAAGAAGCTGACCGAGGGCGCAGGCAGTCTTGATGACGGCGCAGCACAGCTTTTAAGCGGTGCAGATACTCTTGATAACGGCGCAGATTCACTTTGGAGCGGCGCAGCACAGCTTTCAAACGGCGCATATTCGCTTGATGCAGGCGTGTCGGAGCTTCAGGGCTATATTGCAGAACTTTCGGGCGGACTGTCCACCATTTCGGGTAACAGCGAAGCACTCAGCGCAGGCGCAAAACAGGTGTTTGAAACACTTCTTGCAACAGCCGACAAACTGATTGCTGCGTCGGGTGTTGAGGCCGAAAGTCTGACTATTGAAAACTACAGTGATGTGTTTAATAAACTGATTGGTTCTCTCAGTGATGAGAGCATACAGACCGTTGCATACAACAAGGCTCTTAAACAGGTAACTGATACCGTCAACAGTCAGTCAGACAAGATTCGTCAGGGTGTTGAGAACGAGTACAGAAAGAGCGTAGTTGAGGGCGTTCTTGCAAACGTTGGATATTCTATGACATATGATCAGTATGAAGCTGCCGTTGCGGCAGGCACTATCCCGCAGGATGTTCAGGCTCAGATAAATCAGGCTGTTTCGGAAACTATGGCTCTTGATTCAACTCAGGCGGCTATCGACAGCCTTACGCAAAGCGAAATTCAGAAGATGATTGACGCTAATATGAACAGCGAAACCGTTCAGCAGGCTATTGCAGAGGGCGTACAACAGCTCAAAGCAGGCAGAGAAGCTCTTACCGCACTAAAGAATCAGCTTGATAATTACAATGAATTTTATGAAGGTATTCTTGAATATACAGCGGGCGTTGACAAGGCAAACGCCGGCGCTATGCAGATACTCGGCGGCACATATTCGTTAAAGAACGGTTCAAGTTCGCTTGCAAGCGGAGCTTCCGACCTCAAAAACGGTGCTTCAAGTCTAAAGAGCGGTACTTCTTCACTCAAGAGCGGAACCTCCGATCTTAAGGACGGAACATCCGAACTTAACAGCGGCACAATCACCTTGTTTGAGGGAATCGGAACGCTCAGAAACGGCGGCGGACAGCTCCTCAGCGGAGTAAAGAAGCTTGCCGACGGTTCAATGACGCTTAACAAGGGACTTAAACAATATAAAGAAGAGGGCGTTGACGTGCTGGTTGACGCAGTGAACGGAGATCTGAAAGGACTTGTTGACAGACTCAAAGCAATTTCCGGAGTGTCTTCAAACTACAAGTCATACAGCGGAATTTCCGATGATATGGACGGCAAGGTAGATTTCATCTTCAAGACCGACTCTATTGAAACAGACAACTAATTATATCTATACCCCTACAAAATCGGGATTGTAAGCGATCCCGAAAAGAAGCAGGACATTCCAAAACAAAAGGAATGTCCTGCTTCACTTTTATAAAAGTATTATTAAATTTCAATTATATGCTTCTGATTCTGCGTACAAATTCATATACCTTTTCTCTGTCTTTTTTGCAGTTCGTTTCAAGGCTTGAGCTTGCGTCAAGCGCAAAGGGATTAACGCTGTTTATTGCGGATTCGGCATTGTCTGCGTTAATTCCGCCTGCAAGAAAAAAGGGCTTGTTTATGTTTTTTATGAGCGTCCAATCAAATTTTTCTCCCGTTCCTCCAACGGCACTTTGAGAATATGCGTCAAGCAACAAAGTGGGGCAGAGACTTAGATTTGTCTTTTCGATGTCCGCCTTGTTCCTTATTCTGAACGCCTTTATACAGCGTAGTTCGGGGCTGCTTATTCCGATTTTTGCAAGAGCGTTAAACAGCGACCTCTCATAATCTGCATTTTCGTTGCCGTGCAGTTGTGCAAAGTCTATTGCTCCGCAGGAAATTGCCTTTGTGATAAGCTCAACAGGCTGGTCTACAAATACTCCGACCTTTTTTATTCCGTCAGATACGTTTTTTGATAATGCCGTTGCCGTGCTTAGTGATATTTGACGTTTGCTCGGCGCAAAAACATAGCCGATATAGTCGGGCTTGCAGCCGTTGATTATCGCAACATCGTCAAGTGAGCGTATTCCGCATACTTTAACCTTTGTCATACCATCACCTGCCGCAAAATTCTCTGACCGTTTTCAGTCTGTCCTGCGAGCGCATAAGCGCCTCGCCGACGAGCACGGCGTTTACGCCCTGCTTTTCCAATTCTTTGACCTGCTGCGGTGATGTAATTCCGCTTTCTGCGACAAATAAAATATTGTCGGGCACTTCGTTCCTGAATTTTGTGCTGAGGGTTATATCAACCGAAAAATCCTTTAAATTGCGGTTGTTTACGCCGATAATTTCAGCGCCTGCGTTAATTGCCGATTTAATCTCACTTTCGCTGTGCGCCTCGACAAGCGGCGTAAGTCCTAAGCTTTTAGCAAGCTCTATTCTGTGCTTGAGTGCGCCGTCCTCGGTGATAGTACAGATAAGTAAAACAGCGTCTGCGCCTATTACTTTGGCTTCGTATATCATATAGTCGTCAACGGTGAAATCTTTTCGCAAAATCGGAATTGAAATGTTCTTTCGTATCTCTTTCAGATATTCGTTGCGCCCCAAAAACCAATACGGCTCCGTCAGAACCGAAACGGCACTTGCTCCGCCTTTTTCGTAATCCTTTGCAATGCTTACATAATCAAAGTCGGGAGCTATCAATCCCTTTGAGGGCGAAGCTTTTTTGACTTCGCAAATACAGTGTATGCCGCTGCCGCAAAGCGCCTTATAAAATGAAAAACAGTTATTCTTGCTTTTTTCAAGCGCTTCGGCGGTGTTTCTCATCTCTGCTAACGGTATTATCTTTTTTTGTTCCGAAATACGGACTTTTGTTTTTGCCGCTATTTCATTTAAAATATCCATAAGCTCCTCACTTGTTGCTCTGCTCAATAAATCTTTCAAGCTGAGCCTTTGCTTTGCCGCTGTCAATCATATCTTTTGCAATGCCGATACCTGTGTCAATATCGTCTGCCATTCCCGCAACATAAATCGCTGCGCCTGCATTCAGCAGTACGGCGTCACGTTTTGCGCCTTTTTTGCCGTCAAGAATATCACGCAGAATTTGTGCGTTTTCTTTTGGCGTACCTCCCACAAGGTCGGATTTTTGACATCTTTTAAAGCCAAACTGTTCCGGAGTTATTTCATATGTTTTAAAATCCTTTCCGTTTCTGAATTCACATACCTTTGTAGGTGCGCTCATAGAGATTTCGTCTATGCTGTCCTCTCCGTAAACAACCATTGCGCTCTTTACTCCCAGGTTTGAAAGCACCCTTGCAAGCGACTCAACCAGATCGGCACTGTAAACGCCCAAAAGCTGCATTGAAGCCCCTGCGGGATTGGCAAGAGGCCCGAGAATATTAAACAATGTGCGTATGCCCATTTCACGTCTTACACCGCCGACAAACCGCATTGCGGTGTGGTATTTTTGTGCAAATAAAAAGCAGATATTTATATCATTCAAAAGTTGGCTGCTTTTTTCGGGCGAAATATCAATCTTTACTCCGAGTGCTTCAAGACAGTCGGCAGTTCCGCATTTGCTTGATGCGGCACGGTTGCCGTGCTTTGCAACGGGAACACCTGCGGCAGATGTTACTATTGAAGCGGCGGTCGAGATATTAAAGCTGTTTGAGCCGTCGCCGCCTGTTCCCACTATTTCAAGTACGTCACGGTCATTTAAAAACTTCTCGCAGTGCTTACGCATAACCCTTGCCGCCGCAGTAATTTCGTCAATGGTTTCGCCCTTCATTGCAAGTGCGGCAAGAAACGCCGCTTTCTGTGCTTCCGTAGCTTCGTTATTCATAATTTCGTCCATAACCTGTTCCATAATCTCGGACGAAAGATTCTGTTTTTTGCTTAATTGAGAAATAGCTTCTTTAATCATAATAAAACCTCCAAGTTCAAATTCAAATTGCCAAAAAGTTTTTCAAAATTTTACGGCCGTCGGGTGTAAGTATGGATTCGGGGTGAAACTGCAATCCGTATATCGGGAAATTCCTGTGCTCTACGGACATAACTTCACCGTCACTTGTAAACGAAGTTGCTTTAAGACACTGCGGCAGTGTGCTTTTAACAACGGCAAGCGAATGGTATCTTGCAACCTCGGCAGTATCGTCAAGCCCGACAAACAACCTGCTTGTACGGTCAAGGGTTACAACGGACATTTTTCCGTGCATAAGCTTCTTTGCATACGAAATTTCTGCACCGAATGCTTCGCATATTGCCTGATGACCGAGGCATACGCCTAAAATCGGAAACTTTCCTTTAAGCTCCCTTACGACATCCTCACAAACTCCTGCGTTTTCGGGTCTGCCCGGGCCGGGGGAGAGGATAATGTGCGACGGTGCCATATTTTCAATTTCCCGTACCGTGTATTCGTCATTCCTGATAACCTTAATGTCGGGTTCAAGCTCGCCTACAAGCTGGTACAGATTGTATGAAAAACTGTCGTAGTTATCAATCAACAAAATCATCGGTGTCGCCTCCTTCGCCAACGGCATTCATTACCGCCTTTGCTTTGTTAATACATTCTCTGTATTCGTTTTTGGGAACGCTGTCTGCAACGATTCCCGCCCCCGAACGCACAAACACCTTGCCGTTCTTCTTAAAGGCTATCCTTATTCCTATACAGGTGTCAAGGTTGCCCGTAAAATCAATATAGCCTATCGCACCGCCGTAGATACCGCGTTTGTTGTTTTCAAGCTCGTTGATTATCTCCATAGCGCGAATCTTCGGCGCTCCCGAAAGCGTTCCTGCCGGAAGTACGGCGCTTACTGCGTCCATGTAGTTTTTGTTTTTGTCGAGCTTTCCCGAAACTGTCGAGCCGATGTGCATAACGTGAGAGTATCGCTCAATCGACATATATTTTTCAACCTTGACCGTGCCGAACTCGCTTATTTTACCAAGGTCGTTTCGCCCCAGATCAACAAGCATATTGTGTTCCGCCCGCTCCTTTTCATCGGATAAAAGCTCTTTTTCAAGAGCAATATCCTCTTCTTCGGTTTTTCCCCTCGGTCGTGTACCCGCAAGCGGAAACGTATGCAAAACACCGTTTTCAAGCTTTACGAGAGTTTCGGGTGAAGCACCTGCAACTTCGATGTCATCACTGCTGAAATAAAACATATAGGGAGAGGGGTTAATTGTTCTGAGATGTCGGTAGACGTTAAACAGACTGCCCTCATAATCCGCCTCAAGTCGGTTTGACAACACAACCTGAAATATATCTCCCTCATATATGTATTTTTTTGCTTTTTCAACCATTTTGCAATATTTTTCTTCCGAAAACAAAGCACGAAACGGTGAAGTGATTTTGCCCGGAACTATTTTTTGCGGTATTCCGTTGTGAATCAAATCTACTATCTTTTCGATCTGTTCTACGCACCTTGAATATTCGTTTTCAAGGTCGTCTGTTTTTGCATTTGCAATGATAAAAATTTTCTGCTTAAGGTTGTCAAATGCAATTACGTTGTCAAAAAGCATAAGGTCAACGTCTTTAAAGCGTTCAACGTCCTCGGCGTCCAAGTTAAGCTTAGGTTCACTGTATTTAACATAGTCATACGAAAAATATCCGACAAGTCCGCCTGTAAAGGTAGGAAGTCCCTCGACCTTTGGGCTTGTATATTCCTGCATAATTTTCGTTATCTCTTTGTCGGGGCTTTTTGTTTCAAAGCTTTTGACGTTTTCTCCGTCTTTTATTGTCATAACTCCGTTTGTACAGGTTATTTCAAGCTTTGGGTCAAATCCCAAAAACGTATATCGTCCCCATTTTTTTTGCTTTTCAACGCTTTCGAGCATATAGCAGTGCGAGCTGACTGCTTTTAGTATTCTCAGAACTTCAATCGGAGTTCGCACGTCCGAGAGAATCTCTCTGCTGATAGGTACAAGTTTAAAGCCTTGTGCAAGCTGTTTTGCCTTTTCAAGTGAAATCATATCGATGCTCCTTCCAAAATAAGACAATAAAAAAATCCTTGACAGATGAATTCATCTGTCAAGGACGGTTAAAACAATACCGTGGTGCCACCTTGATTTACGGTTGCCCATACACTCTGCGGAATACTGCATATTCCCGACAACTAACGTATGCCTTCACGTCGCAGAATACTCGGAAAAACCTTTGACTGCGCCCTCAGCGGCCCATTTAACAAACTGCATTCTGCGAGGCTCTCAGCAACCCTCACTCTCTGTAAGCGCATTTTTTGTTTTTATCTCCGCATCAACGGTTTATATTTTAGCCACATTATACTCTCGAAAAAACGATATGTCAAGTAAATTTTTTTGCAAATCGGTCATATATTTTTAAATCGGTTGAAATTGTTTTGCTCTTGTGCTAAAATTAACCTATTAACCTTGAAAGGGTGCTGTTATGAAAAAATGCGATTACTGCGCCAAGGAAATTTCATATTTTGACCAGTATTGTTCAGATGACTGTCATATAAGGGCAAATAAATATTATGAAACAGAGGAAAAATTCGGAAAAATATTTTCCGTAATTAATGCAATATGCGTATTTGGCATACCGGTGGGAATTTTTTTGTTTTCGTTTGCAAAGCTCGTGGGAGCGTTGATTGCGGCAGGAAGCTGTGTAATATTGGGAATTATGCTGATTTTGCTTCCGTTTCCGACCGAAGGAATGATCTCTAAATTCAAGCTGAAAAAAGCAATGAAGATAACAAGAATAGTAGGAATTGTTGTTATCGGACTCGGATTTTTAATAATCGGATTTTTGTTTTTCTTTTTTATGAATTGATTTGAATATTTTTTTGAAAATTGTCAACACTATAATCAGCATTTAAACAAAGGAGGATTTATATGCTTGATAAAATAGCGCTGACATTGCTCATTATCGGTGGAATAAACTGGGGCAGTATCGGAATTTTCCAGTTTGACATCGTAGCATTTATTTGCGGCGGACAGACAGGAATCATCAGCCGAATAATCTATGTAATCGTAGGTCTTGCGGCATTGTGGTGCATCTCGCTCTTGTTCCGTGACAGCCGAGATACGATAATGGATGACTCTGCCGCAATGTCATAGTAACAGATTTAAATAAAGCATAAAAGTGCATCTCAGATATCGGGAGATTTTTCGATATTTGACGATGCGCTTTTTTATTATAATTATAATCGCTATTTGAAAAAGTCTTTTTACATAGACTTACCGATTTGTGTGATATATTAGTCAAAATAAGGAAAGGCAAATCTATTGAGAAAACAAATCCGATAATTGTAACGGCTGTGCAGTTTATAAACATAAACTGTTAGAGTGTAAAATTATAACTATTATATTGACAATCATATGATAAATATATATAATTATATATAACAATAATACAAATTTATATTATATTTTTAGGAGGGAATGTAGTATGAAAATCAAATTAACAAAAATCACATCATTATTGCTTACTTTTATACTGGTGTGCAGTATATTCGCTGTTATGCCTACAGAAGTATCAGCGGTAAATGACGATTTGGCGTCGGTCAGTTCAAACAACGGAACAAGTGTTGGTGATGAGGCAGCTATCAGCGATTTTATATATACCGTTAATGATGACGGTACTGCAAAAATAACCAAGTATAACGGCAACGACGCTTTACTTGTAATACCAAATGAAATAGACGGACATACCGTTACAGCGATTGGTAGGGCTGCGTTTTTCGATTGCACAAGTCTTTCAAGCATAGAAATCCCCGATAGTGTTACAGAGATTGGCGGGTATGCGTTTAGCGGTTGCACAAGCCTTGCAAGCATAACAATCCCCGACGGTGTTACATCGATTGGTTATAGTGCATTTTCCGATTGCACAAGCCTTACAAACGTAGTAATCCCCAACAGTGTTACAGAGATTCGCGGGTATGCGTTTTCCGGTTGCACAAGCCTTTCAAGCATAGAAATCCCCGATAGTGTTACATCTATCGGTACGTTAGCGTTTAGCGGTTGCACAAGCCTTGTAAGCATAAATGTAGCCGACAACAACCAAGTCTATTGCGATATTGACGGAGTATTGTTTAATAAAGATAAAACAGAGATAATAATATATCCGACCGGAAAACCGTCTGCAAGGTATTCAATCCCCGACGGTGTTACATCAATTGGCGATTATACGTTTTACGGTTGCACAAGCCTTACAAGCGTAGTAATCCCCGATAGTGTTACAGAGATTAGCTGGTATGCGTTTTGCGGTTGCACAAGCCTTGCAAGCATAACAATCCCCGACGGTGTTACATCTATCGGTGAGTCTGCATTTTCCGATTGCACAAGCCTTACAAGCGTAGTGATCCCCGACGGTGTTACATCTATCTATGATTATACATTTCACGGTTGCACAAGCCTTACAAACGTAGTGATCCCCGACAGTGTTACAGAGATTGGTATGTTAGCGTTTAGCGATTGCACAAGCCTTGCAAGCATAACAATCCCCGATGGTGTTACATCTATCGGTGAGTCTGCGTTTTGGGGTTGCACAAGCCTTACAAACGTAGTGATCCCCGACAGTGTTACAGGGATTGGCTATTCAGCGTTTTACGGTTGCACAAGCCTTACAAACGTAGTGATCCCCGACAGTGTTACAGAGATTGACGGGAATGTGTTTAGCGGTTGCACAAGCCTTGAAAGCATAAATGTAGCTGGCAACAATCAAAGCTATTGTGATATTGACGGAGTATTGTTTAATAAAGATAAAACAGAATTAGTACAATATCCAGCCGGAAAGCTGTCCGAAAGTTATTCAATCCCCGACGGTGTTACATCAATTGGCGATTATGCGTTTTCCGGTTGCACAAGCCTTACAAACGTAGTAATCCCCGACAGTGTTACAGAGATTGGCTATTCAGCGTTTTACGGTTGCACAAGCCTTGTAAGCATAAATGTAGCCGACAACAACCAAGTCTATTGCGATATTGACGGAGTATTGTTTAATAAAGATAAAACAGAGATAATAATATATCCGACCGGAAAACCGTCTGCAAGGTATTCAATCCCCGACGGTGTTACATCAATTGGCGATTATACGTTTTACGGTTGCACAAGCCTTACAAGCGTAGTAATCCCCGATAGTGTTACAGAGATTAGCTGGTATGCGTTTTGCGGTTGCACAAGCCTTGCAAGCATAACAATCCCCGACGGTGTTACATCTATCGGTGAGTCTGCATTTTCCGATTGCACAAGCCTTACAAGCGTAGTGATCCCCGACGGTGTTACATCTATCTATGATTATACATTTTACGGTTGCACAAGCCTTACAAACGTAGTGATCCCCAACAGTGTTACAGAGATTGGCGAGTCTGCATTTGACAAATGCGATAAACTCACAATATACGGTTACAGCGGCAGTTATGCGCAAACATATGCCGATAGTAATAATATTCCGTTTGTTGAAATTACTAATAATTTAGGGGACGTGAACTTGGACGGCCGTATCACAATATCAGATGTAACGCTTATACAAAAGTATCTTGCAGGGTACGCTTCGCTTAATTCGGAGCAATTAAAGCTTGCCGATTATAACGAAGATGGAATGATAACAATTTCAGATGCAACTCTTATACAAAAGAGCATTGCAAAGAAAGCAAAAAATTAAAAAATACGCAGAAAAAACACCCTCGCCAAAAGCGAGGGTGAAATTTTGCAATGATTGCGGAATCAGTCAATTTCAACTGCAATCTTTTCTTCACTGCGAATAGCTGCGCTGCGGGCAATGGTGCGGATAGCCTTGGCAATTCTGCCTTGCTTTCCGATTACTCTGCCCATATCGTTTTCCGCAACGTGGATGTGATAAACGATTGTGCCGTCCTCGGCAGGTTCGTCAACGTCAACCTTTACCGATTCGGGGTCATCAACAAGTCCCTTTGCGATAACAGCAAGTAATTCCTGCATAATAAAAGTCCTTTCAGTTTAATTTAGTCGATGATGCCGTTCTTTTTAAGAAGAGCCTTGACTGTGTCTGTAGGCTGTGCGCCGTTGGCAATCCACTTTTTAACTGCCTCGCCGTCAACCTTAAACTCCGAAGGATTTTTAAGAATGTCGTATGTTCCGATTTCCTCGATAAAACGTCCGTTTCTCGGGTATCTTGAATCTGCTACAACAACTCTGTAATAAGGAGCTTTCTTTGAACCCATTCTTCTAAGTCTGATTTTTACTGCCATAATTTACACCTCTGAAATTTGTTTGTTATATATTCACCAATCTTTTTGATTGAATGAAGTCTTATTTAAACGGCGGCATTCCGCCCATTCCGCCCATCGGCATTCCGCCGAGTCCGGGAAGCATATTGTTCTTGCGTTTTTTGCCTTTTTTGCCCTTTGGCTTCATCTTTTTCATCATTTTTTGCATTTGGTCAAGCTGCTTTAAAAGCCTGTTGACCTCTTCGACGCTCCTGCCCGAACCTGCGGCAATTCTGCGTTTGCGTGACGGATTTATAAGGCTCGGATTACTGCGCTCGGCAGGCGTCATTGAATATATAATAGCCTGAAGCCAGTCGATTTGCCTGTCGTCAATGTCAACGTCATCAAGCTGATGACCAACTCCCGGTATTTTTGCAAGAATACCCTTTAAAGGTCCCATTTTTTTGACCTGTTCAAACTGTTCAAGCAGGTCGTTAAAGTCAAGCTTGTTGCTGAGCATCTTTTTTGCCATTTCTTCGGCTTTTTTCTCATCAAGCTTGTTTTGTGCGTCCTCAATAAGCGTGAGCACATCGCCCATACCCAAAATTCGGCTTGCCATTCTGTCGGGGTGGAAAACTTCAATATCGTCCAGCTTTTCACCTATTCCGGCAAACTTTATCGGCTTGCCTGTAACGGCTCTGACCGAAAGCGCAGCGCCGCCTCTTGTGTCGCCGTCAAGCTTTGTAAGGATAACGCCCGTTATTTCAAGCAGTTCGTTAAAGCTTTTTGCAACATTTACCGCATCCTGACCTGTCATAGAATCAATAACAAGCAATATTTCGTCGGGATTTACTTCCGCCTTGACCTCTTTAAGCTCGTTCATAAGCGCTTCGTCAATGTGAAGTCGTCCTGCGGTATCAAGAATTACAACGTCGTTGCCGTAGTCCTTTGCGTTGCGGATTGCGGCGTTTGCTATTTTTACGGGATTTTCCTTTCCCATTTCAAACACGGGGACGCCGGCTTTTTCGCCTACTACTTTTAACTGATCAATAGCGGCGGGACGGTAGATGTCGCAAGCGACAAGCAACGGACGATGATTTTTTGCTTTGAGCATTTTTGCAAGCTTTGCGGCGTGGGTGGTTTTACCGGAACCCTGCAAACCGCACAGCATAATAACTGTAGGAGGCTTTGACGCAAACTCAAGCCTTGCATTTTCTCCTCCCATAAGTGAAGTAAGCTCTTCATCGACTATTTTAATTACCATTTGAGCGGGAGTCAGGCTTTCCATAACGTCCTGACCGATTGCACGCTCGGTTACTTTGTTTGTGAAATCCTTTGCGATTTTATAGTTTACGTCGGCTTCAAGAAGCGCAAGGCGCACTTCACGCATTGCTTCCCTGACATCGCTTTCGGTAAGCTTACCCTTGCTTTTCAGTTTTTTAAACGCATTGCTCAGTTTGTCTGAAAGTCCTTCAAACGCCATAGTGCCCTCTTATTCTTTAAGTGCGCCTGCCTTTTGTTCAATTTCTAAGGCAAGCGTTTTTATGTTTTCGTCTTGTGATTTGGTTTTGATTTCCCGTGCTATGACCGAAATATCGTCAAGCCCTTGTCTGAGCGATTGAAACTGCCTGAGCAGACCGAGCTTTTTTTCAAAATCAAAAAGCTGTTGTTCACATCGCTTTATGCTGTCGCGCACGCCCTGTCGGGTTATGCCTGTCTGAGCGGCGATTTCCGCAAGCGAAAGGTCGTCGTTGTAGTAAAGCTCAACCGCTTGCCGTCCCGACGGCTTTAACAGCTCGCCGTAAAAGTCAAACAGCAGGGAAACCTCAATGTTTTTTTCCATAGCTGCAGCTCCTCGCTATGAATGAGTGTAAAGCAAATCTCTTTACACCTTTGGTATTATAATACATATATGTCCGTTTGTCAAGTGTAAATACGCAAAAAGGACTGTCGCTGAATGTTAAATGCGACAGTCCCGAAAGAGAGGACAATTACTCCGTTTTATCTTCGTTTGTCTCTGTGGTTTCCGATGCTTTATCGGTTGTGTTGTCCGCTGTGATCTCCTTGAGCTCATCAGCCTTTTCTTCGACCATGTCAACTGCCTTTTCAACAGCTTCCTTAGCGTCGTCAACCTTTTCCTCAGCCATTTTTTCAACGGCTTTTTTCCCTTTACGGATTTTTTCTTTTACATTATCGGCGGTAGATGTTACGGATTCCTTTATCTTTTTAACAGATTCGCCTATGTGTTTGTTAAGGCTTTTTTTCGCCGTTTCTTCTGCTTCCGTAACAGCCTCTGCAGCCGCTTCGGCAGTTTCTTCAATGCTTTCAACATCCTCCTGCACTGCATTATCGGTGCTTTCGGTGTTGATGTTCTCAGCGTTAAATTCAGAGTCTGTGCTTTCGGGAAGAGCCTGATTTTTTTCTTTAACCTTTTTTACGGTATAAACGGTTGCGGCTGCTGCTGTGGCGGCGGCAATCGTTCCGATTGCGCCTATGATAAATCTTTTTCTACTGAGTTTTTTCTTCATAAAAAATCACCTCGATAACTTTGTATAATTATTATATAACAAATATTAAAAAAAATAAATGTACAATATCGAAAAACTGCCTAAAATTTTCAGTCGTTGCCTTTGTTTTACATATGTTTTTTATTTTGCTATACCTGAATCAATTTTTTAATGTGAATAAATGTATGATACCGATAAACAATAAAGTCGGAGGTAATGTCTATGAAAAAAGAAATCAACCCACGAAAGGCGGCTGTTATCGGCTGCGGATTTGTCGGTTCTGCAACGGCTTTTGCGCTTATGCAGAGCAGGCTGTTCTCGGAAATGGTATTGATAGATGTAAATTACGACAAAGCGGACGGCGAGGCGATGGATATTTCCCACGGAGTGCCGTTTGCAGGGCATATGAAAATATATGCGGGCAACTACGACAATATATCCGATTGTGCGGTAATTATAATTACTGCGGGCGCAAACCAAAAGCCTAACGAAACACGTCTTGACCTTGTCAACAAAAACGTAGCGATATACAAAAGTATAATACCCGAAATCACCTGCCGAAATTTTCAGGGCATTTTGCTTATTGTATCCAATCCGGTTGATATACTGACCTATGCGGCGTTAAAGCTCAGCGGTTATACCGAAAACAGGGTTATCGGTTCCGGTACCGTGCTTGACTCGGCAAGACTTAAATATATATTGGGAGAGCATCTTAATATCGACAGCCGAAGCGTACATTCGTTTATAATCGGTGAACACGGCGACAGTGAGATAGCGGCATGGAGCAGTACGAATGTTTCGGGTATACCGCTTGACGACTTTTGTGAAATGCGGGGACATTTTAATCACAAACAAAATATGATAGAAATAGCCGAGGATGTTAAGAACAGCGCTTATGAAATTATTGAAAAAAAGCAGGCCACCTATTACGGCATAGCAATGGCGGTAAAGCGTATATGCGAGTGTATAGTCAGAAACGAAAAATCAATTTTGCCTGTATCCTCAATGATGCACGGAGAGTATGGGATAGAGGACGTTGTTTTGAGTATGCCGTCTATCGTCGGCGCAAACGGATTTGAAACCCACGTTCCCATATCGCTCAACGAGGAGGAAACACGAAATCTTAAAAAATCGGCGGATACGCTCAAAGAAATTGCCGACAGCCTTGATTTGTAATACGCTGAACAAATGTAAAAAAGCCGCACCGATTTTATCGGAGTGGCTTTTATGCTTACTGATACTGTGTGTATAACAAACAGCTTGCTATACAGAATACGGCGACAAGTCCCGATATTGCGTATTTTATGATTTTTGAGTTTAGGCTGTTATTAAGGTTTTTGAGCATAAGCCCCAATCCCATTGCACACAAAACTATAAGCGGAGTACAGTAACGTATGTTGTATGTGCAGGTGAACGGGAACTTAAAGCAGAAGGAATAATATGATATTACAAATACAGAAAATAATATAATATAAAATATCCTTACGGGAAGATCAATGTTGCTTTTTTTTCTTATCATAGAAACAAAAAATGCGACGGTACATATCAAAAACAGAATGATTGACAAATAAAACAGTGTGTATGTCAGTGCGCTGCCGACGTTTGAAAGGTCTGATACGTTTGAGCTTTCGTCAAAAACTGCGGTTTTAAAAAGACCGAGCGTCGGATTGGTTTCTACTCCGTATGTTCCGTGTACAAATGGATAATCAAGCCGTCCCGGAGAAAAGAAATCAAGCAGGCGGGTGCCCAAAGGAAGATTTCCGGAATATTGAAGGTTGTTTTCGCCAAGGTAGGGGATATATGTTACAGGAACCCTGAACATAATAAAATTCCTAAATTGCCACCAAAGTCCGAGCGGCGCACAGATAACTCCGAAAAGCAGATATTGCAGTATGTATTTGAGAATGTTTTTATTGTCCTTTATCAGCGTGTACAAAAACAAAAATGCAATGGGAGGAGCGACAATCCAAGCCGAAAGCTTTGTCATCATTCCCAGACCTACGCAAAGCGCAAGAAAGACAATGTTAATAAAACTGCGGTTTTTATACCATTTAAAAGACCACAATACAGAAAGCAAAATCAGAAGAATTGACAGAATATCGTTGTTGAACGAGCCGCCCAGCCTGATAAAGGTCGGGTGGAAGCACACTATCGACATTGCGATGACAAGAGGAAGATTATTAAGCTTTACTGCTTTGAACAGCCTGTATGAAACGACCATACAAAGCGACGAATAGGTCATAGGCAGGATTTGCAGTGCTTCGCACGCCACGGAATACGGC
This sequence comes from uncultured Ruminococcus sp., assembly GCA_900543095.1. Lineage (GTDB taxonomy): Bacteria > Bacillota > Clostridia > Oscillospirales > Acutalibacteraceae > Ruminococcoides. Next base: position 34,732 of record UQQD01000001.1, read on the forward strand.
ATCCCGAAAACCGTAAAAAGCCTGAGCAATAAAGCCATAATCATATGATGAAACGGCGGGTGATAGAACTGCCAAACAGTCCTTACGTCAAAATCGGGCAGCACAAGACCGTTGTTGTACCAATATTCGATATAATTTGAATGTCCGCCGTAATCGGTGCCGAAATATCCGACGTCGTGCTGCCTTTGGGTGCTGTCGGTGCATAATACATACATAAGTCTGAGTGCAATTCCGCTTAATATAAGAATTGCAACAAATTCACGGGTGCCGAGGCAACCGCATTTTTTTAAAACATATGCAAGTCCGACCATACCGACAACAAAAAGCAAAAACATAACCGTTACATTATTTTTGCTTAGGTTTATCAAAAATAAGCATATAACTGTATATGCGATTCCCGATATAAACAGTATTGCTGTTTTGCCGATGCTTTTGCCCCTGCCTGCAAAAAGTGCGATAACAGCCGATAAAGCGCCGCCGATAAGCAAAGCGCAGACAAGACTGAAAATGTTGATATTCTCAAGTTGGCAAAGACCGAACGGCAGGGTTAAAATACAGGCTAAAGCCGTACACACATAAGGATGCTTTGCGGCTTTGCAGATAAGCATTTCCATAGAATTTGCTTTAGTGTTTTCCATAATGCTTCTCCGTTACTTTTCGTTTTTGGTTTCGTGATATTCTTTTTCGGTATTCACGTTCCAGACGTCGGTTTTGTCAAGGCTGTTGTTCTTGATAGACTTGACGGCATTTATCGCCGTCAGCATAGAATGATCCATATTGTTGTAGCGGTGCTGACCGTTTCTTCCGACGCAGAAAAGGTTTTTGTATTTGTTGAGATATTCTATCACGTCGTCAAAATTTTCATATGTGTCAAAGTATGCGGGATATGCTTTTTTGACCTTTTCACGGTGGGCGTCAAGCACATTGTCTTTGTCGATAACCCCCATTTTTGTAAGCTCGTTCTTTGCAAATTCGATACATTCTTCATCGCTCATATTCCAAAAGCCGTCGCCCTCTTTACAGAAATATTCAAGACCTATCCAAACGGTGTTCTCGGGCTGTTTTACCATATAAGGCGACCAGTTGTTAAAAATTTGAATACGTCCCAGCTTTACGCCCGTATCCTGAACGTATATCCAGCAGTCGGGAACGATGTTTCCGAGAGTTTTTTTCTCGGTTTCGTTTACAAGGTTAAGCTTGCTTAAAAGCAATCCTACCGTAACAAAGTCGCGGTAGGGAAGCCCCTCTGCGTTATCGGTTATGTTCTTGGGCACTCCGTTCATTCCGCCCACAAGATCCTTGACGGGCATTGACGAGATTACAATGTCGGCGTCAAAGGTTCTTTTTCCGTCCTCGGTTTCACAAACGACGGATTTTATCCTGTCGCCCTCTGTGACAATGTCAACGGCTTTGCAGTTTTTGATAAGAGTTGCGCCTGAAGCCAGGGCTTTTTCGGCGGCAAGCTCCCAAAGCTGACCCGGACCGAACTTCGGATACCAGTATTGCTCAATCAAAGAGGTTTCAACATCTTTGTTGTCCTTTTTTCCGCCGAAGGCCTTTTTGAACATATCCTTTACAAGCGCCCTGACAGACAGCCCTTTGACTCTTTGCGAACCCCAGTCTGCGGAAATTTCACGGGGGTGCCTGCCCCAAAGCTTTTCGGTATAGCCCTCAAAAAACATACTGTACAGTTTTTTTCCGAACCTGTTGATATAAAAGTTTTCGAGCGAGGTTTCGGGAAGCTTATGAACAGAAGATTTCAGATATGAAAATCCGGCTTTCACAGTTGTTGCAAATCCCATATTTTTTATTGTTTGAGGCTTCATACTTATCGGATAATCAAAAAATTTGCGGTTGTAGTAAATGCGTGACACCCTGTCCCTCACGAGCATAACAACATCCTCAGTTTCGGGATCGGGTCCGTTTTCCGAAAGCGGTTTTTCACGGTCAAGCACCTTGTCGTCATAGGACTGAGCGCCCTGAAGCGGCATAAGGTCGCTCCACCACTGCATAATCTCATTGTTTTTTGAAAAAAACCTGTGTCCGCCGATGTCCATTCGGTTTCCGTTATGTCTTACGGTTTGGCTGATACCGCCCAAAGCGTCGCTTTCCTCGATTATCGTGACTTCATATTCATCTTTTCCGTTGTCCTTTAGCAGTTCAACGGCAGCAGTAAGTCCTGCAGGACCTGCACCGATTATCAGTACTTTTTTCATCTAATTGTTTCTCCTTAACGGTTGTCACATTTCGGTTCTCTGTATAGTATGATGCGCCGTGCGGCGTAATTCCAGATAAGTACAATTACTGTCGATATGATCCACACGAGCATATAGTGTAATCCGAGCGCTGTGTGAAACGCCCACAAAAGCGCCTCTTTAATTAACAGTCCTACCACTCCGATTATACCGTAGGTGACAAATTCGCCAAAGGAGTTGGTGCGGCTGCTTTTCTCCTGAAACACAAAAAATTTTGACAGTACAAAATTTGCCGTAAGCCCCAAAGCGAACGCAACGGCTTGTGAAACAAATATCAATACGCTGTTGTCGTCGCCGAAAATAAAGTGTTGAATGAGCCATAGTGCGCCGCCCTCAACAAGAGTTGCAATGCCGCCGACAAAGCAATATCGGAAAAATTGTATAAATACATTATTGGTTTTTGTATAAAAAACGCCTTTAAAATCCAATTTGACTATAAGCGCAAGCAGTTCTTTCAAATTATCACCCTGAATTAAATCAGATTATTACTAAGTAACCACTGATAACTTAATTGCAGAAGTCACCTGCGTAATATGCCGGCGTTACTGCGGCTTGTTTTTCCAACACGGCGAGAAATCTGACAGCGCTATATGCACAAACAACTTAATCAGTGTTTACCTAAACATTATATATAATTCAAATTATGATGTCAAATTCTCCGCTATGTCTCTTACCGCCGTAATAATCGGTTGACAAAAACGCATTTCTTGAGTATAATATCAGTTGTCAAATGCGGGTGTGGTGGAATTGGCAGACACGCAAGATTTTGGTCACACTACCTCGGTGAAACAATTTAATATTTTGATTTTCGTAAGTTTATCTTGTTGAAATACACACGTGCGGGCGTGGCGGAATTGGCAGACGCGCTAGATTTAGGTTCTAGTGTCAACCGATGTGCAGGTTCAAGTCCTGTCGCCCGCACCAGTATGAGTGTTCATAACGGACTTAACGTTGTGAACACTCTTTTTTATTCAATTTCATCCGGTATGTATTCGGTGAGCAGGTTTCGTGCCTGCTCACCTTTCGTCTTATGCTGATCTTGGCAATTATATCTTGAAATACAAGGAGTTTTGTCACAATCTGGCACATTCCGACAGCGGACGATTAAAATTTTTGCTTAAATTCAAAAGCTATACGGTTATAAAAATGTATAATGCTTTGCGCTCACTATTTTGGAGAATTAAAAAATAATTCTATAATAGAATAATGCAATAAATTAACACCTATATACAAAAAATATTGCTGATTTTAGCTTATTTTTTAGTTGACAAAGGCGAAAACCTTTTGTATAATAATAAACAGCGTTTTAATATGCGTTTATGCGGTCAACTTTGAGGTGCAGATATGCTTTTTGAGCTTAAATCCGTCTTTCAGAACGACGGCGAAACAAAAGAGCTTTGCTATAAGCTTGATATGGCGGATATTGATATTGACGGTGTTTTTCCATTCAAAACTCCTGTCGGTGTTACCGCAAAGGCTCACAACAGAGCAAGTCTAATTACTCTTGACATTAACTGTAAATTCGATTATACCCGATTTTGCGACAGATGCGGAAAAGAGTTTACACGGCAAATGGATATGAACTTTTCGCATAAGCTTGCCCAAACTCTTGTTGACGACGGCAATGACGACTATATTGAAACACCCGATTTTAAACTTGAGCTTGACGAGGTTATTGTAACAGATATTCTTTTGTCATTACCTCAAAAGAATTTGTGCAGAAGCGACTGCAAGGGTTTATGCCCTAAATGCGGTCAAAACCTCAACGAGGGGGAATGTTCCTGTGACAAGCGGAATATTGACCCAAGGCTTGAGAGTCTTAAACAGCTTATTAACTAAGAGATATAACATAAGGAGGTCTTTGTAATGGCAGTACCAAAGAGTAAAACATCACACGCAAGAAAGAGCTCAAGACGTTCAACTGTATGGAAGCTTGACGCTCCGACACTTACAACTTGTCCAAACTGCGGTGAGCTTACAGCAGCTCACAAGGCTTGCAGCAACTGTGGTATGTATAACGGCAGACAGGTTATCGTAAAGAAAGATGCACAGTAATCATTTTTGCATTTAAGAACACTATGGGCGGCAGGCATCTGTACGCCCTTTTGTTTTGTCTGTGATTATTTTGGCATACTAATATTAATCTTTATCTGAATTTTTTAATATCTGTTGAGTTAAATTCCGCACAACTGTGTTGTTATGCGAAATTTTCCGTTTACGGCTATTAAAGCTTTAATTAAAGATTATATAGAATTGAGTATAAAACAACTGCTTAACAACGGAAAGGTATTGTGGTTATATGAACAAACCCGTAATAGCCATAGTGGGACGCCCCAATGTGGGCAAATCAACGCTTTTTAACAAACTCATCGGTCAGCGAATGTCCATTGTTGACGACACGCCCGGAGTTACCCGTGACAGAATCTACGGCGAGGTCGAGTGGTGCGGAAAAAAGGCGTTTATTGTAGATACAGGAGGAATTGAGCCGAATTCCGACGATATAATTTTGTCACAAATGCGCCGTCAGGCACAGCTTGCGATTGATACCGCAAGCGCAATAATACTTGTTACCGATTTAAAGTCGGGACTTGTGGCGACTGATATGGACGTTGCTCAAATGCTTCAGAAGTCGGGCAAGCCCGTCGTTCTTTGCGTAAACAAGTGTGACGGAGTGGGTGAGCCGGACCCCGAATTTTATGAATTTTATAATCTCGGACTCGGCGAGCCTGTTCAGGTTTCGGCTGTTCACGGCCACGGCACGGGAGATTTGCTTGACCGTGTGTTTGAGTGCCTTGACTTCGGTGATAATGAGCCTGAGGACGATGAAATAATCAAGGTTGCCGTTATCGGCAAGCCTAATGCGGGAAAATCCTCGCTTATTAATAAGATAACAAACGAAGAACGCTGTATTGTGTCCGATATTGCAGGTACAACAAGAGATACGATAGATACGCTTGTTGAAAACAAGTTCGGCAGGTTCAGCTTAACCGACACCGCAGGACTTCGCCGACAGAGCAAAATATATGATAATATCGAAAAATACAGCATTATCCGTGCAAAAATGGCGATTGAGCGCAGTGACGTATGTGTGATAATGATAGACGCTACCGAGGGCGTGACCGAACAGGACACAAAGGTTGCGGGTCTTGCTCATGAAGCGGGCAAGGCGTGTATTCTTGCGGTCAACAAGTGGGACGCTGTTGAAAAGAACGACAAAACTATGCAGGAATTCCGAAAAAAGCTCGATGCCGATTTTGCGTTTATGTCTTATGCTCCGCAAGTCTTTATCTCGGCAAAAACAGGTATGAGAATTGACAAGCTGTTTGAATTTATTGTGAGCGCAAACGAGTCCGCAGGCCGCCGAATAAGAACGGGTATGCTTAACGAGCTTTTGGCTCAGGCAACGACAAGAGTTCAGCCGCCGTCTGACAAGGGTAAGCGACTAAAGATTTTTTATATGACTCAGGCTTCAACAAAGCCGCCGACATTCGTATTTTTCTGCAATAACGCTCAGCTTTTTCATTTTTCGTATCAGCGTTATCTTGAAAACAGGATAAGAGAGGCGTTCGGACTTGAGGGAACGCCGATAAGAATAATTATCAGGGAACGGGGAGATAAGTAATGGATTTTTATCTGGATTTTTTCGCCGATAATTGGTGGAGATTTATAATTGCGGCGGTTGCGGCATATCTTCTCGGCAGTATAAATACCGCAATCGTCGTTACAAAGGTTGCAACCAAGGGCAGGCAGGATATCCGTGAGCTGGGAAGCGGAAACGCAGGCTTTACAAACGTACTTCGCAGCGTCGGGAAAGTCCCGGCAATAATAACAATAGTGTGCGATGCATTGAAATGTAACATTGCGGTTTTATTCGGCGGATTTATATTTTCGTTTATTGCCGCAGACAGTCAGATATTGTCAAGCGAATTTATTAATTTCGGAAAGTATGTTGCGGGAATTTTCTGCATTTTGGGACATTCCTATCCCGTCTACTTCAGATTCAAGGGCGGCAAGGGCGTTGTTGCCGCCGCCGCACTTATGCTTACGGAGGACTGGCGTGTATTCCTTCTGATAATCGCAACCTTCCTTATAATTTTCTTTGCTACAAAGATAATTTCACTTGCAAGCATAGTTTGTGCGTCGCTGTATGCTGTTTATACATTCCTTATGACATTTCTGTTTGACTATTTGCAGTACGGTTATTCAATAGTATATGTAATTATGTCAACATCTGCGGCTCTGATAATAGGTGTGTTTGTGGTTGTCAAGCACAAATCCAACATCGGCAGACTTATAAGGGGCGAAGAAAAGAAAATCTCCGCTAAAAAGAATTGACGTATTGACCTTGCACAATATTAGTTGTAAAATATATACGGAATATTTTTGAAAGGAAGATTTGCTTGGCAGATTGTATTTTTTGTAAGATAGTTGACGGCTCGATTCCGTCAAAAAAGGTTTATGAGGACGACAAGATACTTGCGTTTTATGACCTTGAGCCTCAGGCACCCGTTCATGTGCTTGTTGTGCCCAAACAGCATATTTGCTGTGCAAACGCCGTGGACGAAACCAACGCCGACGTTGTTGCACATATATTTATCAAGATACCCGAAATCGCAAAAAAGCTTAAACTTGATAACGGCTACAGAATAGTAAACAACTGCGGAGAAGACGGTTGTCAGAGTGTAAAGCATATGCACTTTCATATTCTCGGCGGCAAAAAATTAAACGGTACTATGTGTTGAGGAGAAAAGGAAATGGCTACATACAAAATGAAGATTGCAGGTCTTGAACGTGAGCTTGAGATGTTTCCTGTCAGCAACAAGCTTGACATTGCCGCATTTATTATGTTCGGCGATGTTGAAATCACAAAAAAAGCCGCTGAAGAACTGCTGAAAATTTGTCCCGAACACGATGTTGTTGTAACTGCCGAAGCAAAGGGAATTCCGCTTTGTTACGAAATGGCTCGACAGGGCTGTCAGAATTACGTCGTTGCACGCAAGGGCGTAAAGGTTTATATGCGTAATCCTATTGAAGTACAGGTCCACTCGATAACCACTCAAGATGACCAAGAGCTTTATTTGGGCGAAAATGATGTTGAGTTTTTGAAAGATAAGCGTGTGCTTATTGTTGATGATGTTATTTCAACGGGTGAAAGCCTGAATGCGCTTGAAAACCTTGTTGCACAAACCGGTGCAAAAATTGTCGGCAAGGCTGCCGTGCTTGCAGAGGGCGACGCAAAGGAAAGAAAAGATATAATTTATCTTGAAGAGCTTCCGCTGTTCTTTAAGTAATTTACGGAGAAATTTATGAAACGACTGCTTGGACTGCTTGGACTGATCTACCTTTTTGTTCTTGCGGTCGTTTTTTATTGTTATAGTGCTGCGATTTTGTGGACGGTTGTTATTCTTTCAGTGTTGGCAACGGTTGCAGGATTATTTTTTAAAGTAATTAAAAGCCGCTGTAAGATATTCAATTATATAATTGCGGTCGGGATTACTTCATTGTGTGCCGTTATATCTGTAATTCTTTATACGAACATTGTATATCTGCCTGCGATTAATGATTATTCCGATAAGGAATTAAGTGTCAGCGGCTATGTTTGTGACGAGGTGCAGAGGACTGAAACGTCTTTTAGCTGTACAATACTTGCAGACAAGATAAACGGCGGCGATGCAAATATAAAAATCGGACTTGTTTCATATTCCGATCAGCGGCTTGAGGATTTTGACCGCATAAAAGCAACGATAAAGCCGAGTACAAACGAAAACGATTATATGAAAAGCAAGGGTATATTCCTATCAGTTTATGACGGCGATTTTGAAATAGAAAAAACAGGAGAAAAACAATTTTCGCCTTACGCTTGCGCTGTAGCCGTGCGAAAAACGCTTAAAAATTCACTTGACAGTCTGCTTTCGGATAATCCGTCGTCTTTGTGCAAGGCTGTTTTGCTCGGTGACAAAAAAGCACTTTCATATGATGTCAAGAACAGCTTTACAAAAACCGGAACCTCATTTTTGATAGTGGTGTCGGGAATGCACCTTGCAATCGCGACAGGATTTATTCTTTTTATATTCAAAAAGTTTGTTAAGAATAAAGTTGTTTTGAGCCTGATTGCCCTGATAACGGTTTTTGCCTATTGTGCGGTAACGGGCTTTACTCCTTCGGTAATGCGCTCCGGCATTATGGTGGCAATGACATATATCGGTTCGGTGTTTTTCAGACAATCCGAAAGCATAAATTCACTTGGAGTTGCCGCTCTTGCGCTGACCCTGTTAAATCCGTATGCGGTCGGCGACATAGGTATGCTGCTTTCGTTTTCGGCAACGCTTGGAATAGTGCTATGGTCAAGACCTCTTTCGGATTATGTATCGTCAAAGCTCCGAATAAAGCATAAATTTCCGAGAGCTATTGTTGGAATGCTGTCTGTATCTGTTTCAGCTTCGCTGTGGATAATGCCGATAGTCATACTTGAATTCGGCAGGATTTCACCGCTTGTGGTGTTGATTTCATTTATATGCGAGCCGCTTGTAAGCGCACTTTTGATATGTGCGCTCGTTGCGTCGGTGCTTTACGTCTGCCCGGTTATATCGTTTTTTGCATATCCGTTCGGACTTGCGGCAGGGGTTATAGGCAGACTTACGGTTTTTATAGTTTCGTTTTTCGGAAATATTCCGTTCTGCTCGGTAAACGCCGATAAGCCGTACTTTTATGTTTGGCTTGCGTTGACGTCAGTGCTTGTAATTGTCGGTTATTCCGCAAAAGCAAAGCCTTTCTATGTTAAATCGGCTGTTGCTTTTTCGCTTTCGACGCTGATATTGGGCTGGGCTGTTTTTGCAATTATAAGCTATAATACAACAACGCTCGGCGTTTATTACAGCGGCGGCGGTGTGACTGCCGCAGTCACAAACGGTTACAACGCTACCTTGATTTCCTGCGGAGGGGCAAACGGCAGTAAGGACGATGTTATTGAGAGCATTTCAAAGGATATTACGTCTTTGGATAATATAATAATTCCAAATCAGAAAAATAAGTATTCAAAATACCTTCCGGATCTTTTGGGCGAATTTGACGTTTCAAATGTTTTGGTATATGATAAGGACAGCAATACTCAGGCAATGCTTGAAGAATATGACGGCAAAAAGCGAACGACTTTTGGCGACGATATCAGCTTTTCGCTTTTTATTAATTCGGATACAGCGGACACCGTATATACATTTGACGGCAACACGGTGCAGTATCTTGACTCAAACAAAACGACAATGCTTTTTGTGCCGTCGGGAGCGGATGTTTCAAAGCTTCCCGATAAAGTGCGAAGTGCAGATTACCTGCTTACTGACGGATTGCCCGACAATTATGAATTGCTCGACTGCGGTACGGTAATATATTCGGGAAAAGATGAAAAATTCAGAGAAACAGAAGATGAATTATCATTAATTTCCGAGGATATTATTACGGTGTTTTCGGGAAAAATCAAGATAAATTTTTAACGGAGGTCGCAATGTCGGCTATAAATGAAACAGAACTGAAAAAGCAAATAAAATCACGGCAGTTTGCACCTGTTTATCTGATATACGGCTCTGAGCAGATGTTTGTCAGCCGCTATACCCAAAAGCTTGTTGAGGCAGTCGCAGGAAAAAATCCGCCTGAATTTAACTATCATTCGTTTGGCGGACAGATGAATCTTGAAGAATTTGCCGCCGCAGTTCAGGTAGTACCGTTTATGTGCGAATACAACTGTGTTGTGGCAACGGATATATTTTTTGATATGATGAAGCCGTCGGAGCTTGACGATCTTAAAGCTATAGTCGAAGGCGTTTCGGACGGTACTGTGCTTATAATTTCAATGCCGACCTATGTTCCGAAAAAGCAGGAAAAGGCGTTTTTGTCGCTTGTCAGGACGATTGAAAAAAAGGGAGCAGTCTGCAAATTTGAAAAGCTCAGCCAATCCGTGATTGAACGCTATATAGCAAAATGGGCAAATGAAAACGGCAAGCTGGTCTCGCATATAAATGCGGCAAGGATTATCTCATATTGCGGTCAGGATCTTAATTTGCTGAAAAACGAGGTCAATAAGCTTTGCGCCTATGCTTCGGGTGAGGAAATCTCACTTGACGATATAGACAAGCTTACAACGGTAAATAACCTTGAAATAAAGATTTATGCGATGACCGGCGCAGTATTGAACAACGACGGTCAAAGGGCGTTTAATACTCTTAATACGCTGATGAATCAGGGTGAAAAGCCTGTGTTTATATTCAGCGCGCTCGCCTCTGCCTATGTTGACGCCTACAGGGTAAGGGTAGCCGATGAATGTGGAATAATTCAAAATGATTTTATTTCGGATTTTAAGAGTTATAAAAACAAGTCTTTTGTTCTCAGAAATGCAAGAAACGCTACGCGCAGAGTATCAACCGAGGCACTGAGAAAAAGTCTTGATGTGCTTGTAGAGGCGGAAACCACGTTAAAGACCGGTATGAAAGATATCAAAAACACATTTCAGCCGTTTATGGAACAGACCATTGCTCAGCTTTTGCTGATTGCAAAGGAGGGCAGAGTGTAGTTGATAAAGATAAAGGAAGCCGTTATTGTTGAGGGCAGATATGACAAGATAAAGCTTTCGTCTGTTATTGACGCCCCGATAATCGAAACCAACGGATTCAGGGTGTTCAATGACAAGGAAAAGCAAAACCTAATCCGCCAAATTGCCGAAGCGAGAGGAATACTCGTGCTCACCGACAGCGACGGCGCAGGCTTTGTTATACGCAACTTTCTTAACGGTGTAGTTGACAAAAGCCGTATAAAGCACTGCTACATTCCTCAGATTGAGGGCAAGGAAAAGCGCAAGCCGCAAAAAAGCAAAGAGGGCTTTTTGGGTGTTGAGGGCGTTGACGACGATGTTATAATTGAGGCTGTACGCAAAAGCGGAGCAACCGTAATCGGTGAAAGTCATAGTCAGGAACGGCAGATAACAAAGTCCGATCTTTTTTGTCTTGGACTTACAGGTTCGGAAAACGCCGCAAAAAACAGAGAAAAACTGTTGAAGCATCTCAATTTGCCTTGCTATCTTTCGACAAACGCCGTTCTTACCGCACTTAACTGCTTATATTCACCGGAAGAATTAAAATTGATTTTAATTGAATTGGAAATAAAATAAAAAATTTATAAAGTATAAAAATCACCGGCTTTTCCAAAACTAAAGTCGGTGATTTTATGTTAAAAATTAAGCTCAAGAATACCGTAAAATTGTTTTTGTTCGGCGGAACAGGCTACGGCTTGCTTGAAATATTATGGCGGGGAAAAACCCATTGGACAATGGTGCTTACAGGCGGAACGTGTTTTGTGTGGCTTATAAATTTGTTCAAGAAATGTTCGGGTATGAAAATGTCAAAAAAATGTCTGCTCGGAAGCGCAGTGATAACCGCCTGCGAATTTGTATGCGGTTGTGTCGTAAACCTCAAATATAAAATGAACGTGTGGGATTATTCTAACTGCCGTTTTAATATTAAGGGACAGATATGCCCGTTTTACAGTATGCTTTGGGCACTTCTCTGTATTCCGATAAGTGCGGTTTGTTCGGTTGTATGCAAAAAAGAAAAAGGGTGATTATTCATCGCCCTTTCCGTCCTTCTCTTTATTTTTATCATTTTTATCATCTGCGTTATCTGACTTTTCTTCATCAAGCTTTTTAACAACAACACGCAAAATCCTCTGATTTTTGACCTCCATAACGGTAAACCTGAAACCGTGTGCGTCAAAGCTTTCGCGCTTGTGCGGAATAGTTCCTGCGTGTTCAAGTATAAATCCGCCTACGGTTACCGAATCGCTTTCGATAGAATCCTCGTCCATATCAAAAAGTCCGAGCATATCCGAAAAGTCCATATCTCCGTTTACCAAAAATTCGTTCTTACCGATTTTGTAGTAATTGTGCTCGATCTCCTCGTCCTCGTCCCAGATGTCGCCGACGATTTCTTCAAGCAGATCCTCCATAGTAACAATACCGAGTGTTCCGCCGTATTCGTCGGTAACAATGGCAAGGTGAATTTTTGTGCGTTTAAATGCGCTCAGAATTTTTGAAAGCTGCTGTGACTTAAACACAAAGTACGGCGGTTGAATAATCTGGTCCAACTGCGGTGCTTTGCCGTCTGCAAGCGATTCAAGGTAATCTCTTGTATGCAGGATACCTATTATATTGTCGATCGTGTCCTTATAAACGGGAATTCTCGAATATCTGTTTTCAATGATAATATCTTTTATCTTGTCCTGACTGTCCTCGATGTTGATGAATGTAACGTCAACCCTCGGCGTAAGAATTTCTTCGGCGGTCGTTTCGTCAAAGTCAAGCGCAGAGCGTACCATTTCGCTTTCGCTTTCTTCAAGAACGCCTTCTTCTTCAATGCTTTCAACAATATATTTCAGTTCGTTTTCCGTAACCGACGGCTTTTCTTCCTTGCTTCCCGCTATTTTAAGAGCAAGAGTCTTAAGTTTTGAAAAAACGAATATAAAAGGTGTTAGAATTATTGTTAAAATCTTCAGAAGTCCGGCAACCTTTGCCGAATAGCTGTCACAGTGTTCCTTTGCCACGCATTTAGGCAAAATCTCACCGAAAGTAAGAACCAAAAGCGTTGTTGCACCGGTTGCAATGGCAGAACCCATATCGCCGAACAACTTAAGACAAAGTACAGTTGCGATGGAGGAAGATGCCAAATTTACGATGTTGTTGCAAATAAGTATGGCGGTAAGTGCATTGTCAAAGTGGTTGATAATGTACAGCACGTTTTTTGCGGTTTTATCACCGTTTTCTGCTTTTTGCTGAACTCTTATTCTGTTGACAAATGAAAATGCGGTTTCGGTTGCCGAAAAGAATGCCGACAGTATAATAAGTATTGCAATAGCGACAATCATAACAACTTCTTCTGATGACAAGTGAATATCACTCCATATATAAAATATTATATCTATATTACTATAATTCTTTTAAATAATTATTACATATAAGAAAAAAGAATAAAAAGATTGAAAAATATCGGCATAAATGTTATAATCTAAGTACAGTTGACGCTCTTTTGCAACGGTTGCAATTTGTCGCAAGCTTCAACCATGCAAGAAAACCGTAGCATTGCTCAGATTTGAATAATTTAAAACTGTATTTAATGTGTTTTGCAAACAGAACAAAATCGGTATTTAAATTTGTATATGGCATAAAATTTAAATATACATTTTACGGCACTTTCGGGAGAAAATAAATTCCGGAGGTGTTACTATGTCGCAAAAGCACAAAAACTCACACCATAACCGCAGTGATAAGGACGACTTCGTTAAAAATCCCTGCGATGACGACGTAAATTGTTCCGAGGAAAACGAAAGGTCAAATTATGACCGTATAGAAGATACCGGATCGGTGCTGACCTGCCGAAATGGCGGCGTTATTTACTGCCTTACCATAATCGGTCAGATTGAGGGACATTATATTCTTTCTCAGCAAAACAAAACCACAAAGTATGAGCACGTTATTCCGCTTCTTGTATCAATAGAAGAGGACGAGAGAATCGACGGACTGCTTGTTCTGCTGAATACCGCAGGAGGAGATGTGGAAGCCGGACTTGCGATAGCCGAGCTTATTTCCGGAATGAAAAAGCCGACGGTTTCAATAGTCCTCGGCGGAGGTCATTCTATCGGTATACCGCTTGCCGTAGCCGCAAAAAAGAGCTTTATTGCAAAAAGTGCTTCAATGACGGTTCATCCCGTCCGCACAACAGGGCTTACTCTGGGCGTTTCGCAGACGTTTGATTATTTCAAAAAGATGCAGGACAGAATTACTACCTTTGTATGTGAAAACTCAAATATCACAAAAGGAAGGTATAATCAGCTCGTTTTGAATACAGGCGAGCTTGTTACCGACATCGGAACGATACTTGAGGGACAGGAAGCGGTTAAAGAGGGACTTATCGACAGCGTCGGAACGGTGTCGGACGCAATAGATGAGCTTTATGCAATGATAGAGCAAAAAAAGGCAAACGAAAAAAAGAAAACCAAGCCCAAAAGAGAACAGGAAAAAGCAAATTAAAATCACCGCAGCTCCGTTTCTGGAGCTGCAGCGGTGAATATATTACATATCGGATAAAAGGAGTACATATTATGACGATTTTAGACGCAATAATTCAGGGCATTGTGCAGGGACTTACCGAATTTTTGCCTGTATCATCAAGCGGTCATCTTGCAATAACCCAGCATATTTTAGGCACCGACGGCAACAGCAACCTTTTCTTTAACGTAATGCTTCACGTCGGAACATTAATAGCTGTAATTGCGTTTTATCACAAGCTGATATGGAATCTTATCAAAGAATTTTTCAGAATGATAAAGGATATTTTTACCGGCAAATTCAAGTGGAGTCAAATGAACTATGAGCGCAATCTGATAGTGATGCTGATAATCGGACTTTTGCCGTTGTTTTTGCTCTTTTTACCGATTCCGGGAACAGACATGAAGGTCAAGGATTTTGCCGATGTTCTTTCCGCAAGTCCCTTGCTGATAGTGCCGTCGGTTGCGCTTATCGTTACAAGCGTGCTTCTTATGGTGGGAATTATCTGCAACCGCAAAAACTCCTCCGGAAGCTTTAAACACCTTAAAAATTCGTCGGGCAGCGGCGCAGGACGTGAAAATTATACTGTCCTTGACGCTGTTTGCGTAGGTCTTACTCAGGCTGTAGCCGCAGTTTTTCCGGGACTTTCACGTTCGGGTTCAACTCTTGCTGTGGGTGAAATGAGAGGTATAAACAAGCAAAAGGCTCTTGACTATACATTTGTGCTCGCAATTCCGTCAATTCTTGCAGCGGCGCTTTTGGAGGGCGTTGACGCCTTAAAAACTCCCGGAGCGATAAGCATCGATCCGCTTATGATAATCATAGGACTTGTTGTATCGGGCGTTGTCGGATACCTTTCGATAGTTATTTTCAAATGGTTCTTAAAATCCGATAAAATGATAATTTTTGTAGCATACACGGCTATTGTCGGCGTGGTATTCCTTGTGATTTCATTAATAGAGATGAATACGGGTGCAAACCTCTTTACGGGCGCACCGATAGTATTTAATTAATAGTAGAATAGTAGGAGTGATTTTGATTGTCAGCAAAAAAGCAGACAACAAAAAGACAAAAATCAAATAAAAAAAGCGCTGCTAAATCTAAGCCTAAAAGAAGCAACGCACAAAGGACCGCCCAAAAGACGGCAAAGCACGGACTTAGCCCAAGGGTAAGAGCAATACTTTTCGGCACGCTTGCGGTTTTGTTTACAACAATGATTCTTGTAAAGGGCGAAAACGTCTGGACAATGATCAGAGGCTTCTTTTTCGGAGTATTCGGACTGGGGATTATTCTTGTTCCAGTATTTTTTGTGTATCTCTGTATAATTACCGAAAAAGAGCAGAATATTTCACGCCTCAGAATCAAAGTTTTGCTTTGTGTACTTACCGTGCTTTTTGCAGGCGCAACGGTTTACGTTATATGCGGAGCGCAGTTTAATACCGAGAGCAATAATTTCTTTTCCTGTCTTGGCAACCTGTATCTTCAGGCTTCGGATGCAGAAAATTACTTTAATTTCAGCTGTGGTCTGATAGGCGGTATCTTAGGCTATCCCTTAGCGGCACTTTGCGGAAATACCGCAGCGCTAATCGTGTGCATACTCTTCACGGCAGCCTGCATTTTCTTGGTTGCAAACCTTTCGATAAAAGATATTGCCGCCGCAGCCTCACGCAAGGTCACATATGTTCGTGAGGAGGCTGAAAAGCACGCCGAAAAGCGCAGAGAAAGGCGCGAACTCAGGCGCAGACAGCCCGATGATACCGACGTTGGTTCGGCGGACTATTCTTCGAGTCAAAACACGGACGCAATAGATATTCCGCTCGATGATGTAAAGTCACGCCGCAAGAAGAAAAAACACATAAATAAAAACACAAGCGGCATTGACATAGATTATGTTGATGCAAGCGAGCAGAACGCCGCCGACAAGGATCTGTCGGTCGATCTGCTTAATATCATTAACCGTGCAAGCAAGCCTCTCGGAGAGGACGCAGACACCACGGTTGAGGACATTGCAGGCGATATTTCTCAGGAGAAACGCTCCAAACGTATGACCGAGGGGGCAAAACAGCCTGACCCCGAAACCGTGCCTGTTCCTCTTGATTCTGCTCAGGATAAGCCTGAGGGACTTGATGACGCAGGATACAGGGTTGACAGTCCCGAAGATGTAACAAGCCAAAAGAAGGTTTATCATTTTCCGCCGATACAGCTTTTGAAGCCCAACAACAATAATAACGACCGCTCTGCAATGGAGGAGATGCAGAATAATTCCAAAAAGCTGATCGAAACGCTCAACAGCTTTGGTGTAAACGCAAGCATAACCAATATCTGCCGAGGACCGTCGGTAACAAGATACGAGCTTCAGCCCGCTCCCGGCGTAAAGATAAGCAAAATAACCAATCTTTCCGACGATATAGCCCTGAACCTTGCGGCAAACGGCGTGCGTATCGAAGCTCCGATTCCCGGTAAGGCCGCTGTGGGTATCGAAGTGCCTAACAAGGTCGTAAGTATGGTGTCAATGCGTGAGCTTATTGATTCCGACAAATTCAGAAATTCAAAAAGCAGGCTGACCTGTGTTCTCGGACGCGACATTACGGGCGATATAGTGGTTGCGGATCTTGCAAAAATGCCGCATTTGCTTATTGCGGGTACTACCGGTTCAGGTAAATCCGTTTGCGTGAACTCGATACTGATGAGCATACTATTCAAGGCAACGCCCGATGAAGTAAAGCTGCTGCTTATTGACCCCAAAATGGTAGAATTTTCAAAGTACAAGGGTATTCCGCATCTTCTTGTTCCCGTTGTTTCCGACGCCAAAAAAGCGGCGGGCGCACTTGCGTGGGCAGTAAACGAAATGCTTCAAAGATATAAGATATTCTCGGAATTTGACTGCAAGGATATAGACTCCTACAACAGTCTTATTGACAAAAACCTTGATTACATATCCAAGAATCCGCCTGTTGAAAACGAAGAAGGCGAGATGATACAGCCTGTTATGGAGGTCAACGGACTCCCTGTTGCAAAGGAAAAAATGAGCCGCGTCGTTATCGCTATTGACGAGCTTGCCGACTTGATGATGGCGGCGCCGAGTGAGGTGGAGGATTCTATCTGCCGACTTGCCCAAATGGCCCGTGCCGCAGGAATGCATCTTATTCTTGCAACCCAGCGTCCTACCGTAAATGTAATTACGGGTCTTATCAAGGCGAATGTGCCGAGCCGTATTTCGCTTAAAGTAAGCTCAAATATGGATTCAAGAACGATTCTTGACCAGGGCGGCGGTGAAAAGCTTATCGGCAGGGGCGATATGCTCTTTGCCCCGGTAGGTGCGCCTAAGCCTATGCGTGTTCAGGGGTGTTACGCCTCCGATGAAGAAATCGAGGGTGTTACCTCATATATCAAAAAGTCTTATTCGGCTCAGTATAACGCCGATATTGAGGAAAAGATAAAACGAATTGCCGCCGAAGAAATCGCAAACGGCAAAAAATCGGGCGGCGGTGCATCTGCCGAGGACGACGGACTTGACGTTGACTCCAAAATGGACGAGGCAATACAGTGCGTAATTGAGGCAGGACAGGCCTCAACCTCACTTATACAGCGCAGGCTCAAGGTCGGCTACGCAAGAGCGGGACGAATGATCGACGATATGGAACAGCTCGGAATTGTAGGACCACATCAGGGGTCAAAGCCGAGAGATGTTCTTATGACCTACAATGAATGGCTTGAACGCCGAAATGTACTTCAAAACAGATCCGAATAAAATAGTCAGGAGGGTGAGTTATGGCTTTTTTGCCTATGAACAGGCAAGAGGTTGCCGACCGTGGCTGGGACAGCGTTGATTTTGTCTATGTCTGCGGCGACAGCTATGTCGACCACCCTTCTTTTGGTGCGGCAATAATCACAAGGGTACTTGAAGACTGCGGTTGTCGGGTTGCGTTTCTTGCTCAGCCAAATTGGAAAAACGACAGCGACTTTACTCAATTCGGAAAACCAAAACTCGGTTTTATGGTGTCGGCAGGCAACATTGACAGTATGGTAGCTCACTACACGGTTGCGCTTCGCAAACGGCACGACGACGCCTATACGGCAGGCGGCAAAAACGGAAAACGTCCCGACAGGGCGGTTACGGTATATTCAAATATCATTCGCAGGCTTTACCCCGACAGCCCGATAATCATCGGCGGACTTGAAGCTTCGCTCAGAAGATTTGCTCACTATGATTATTGGAGCAACAGCGTTATGCCGTCCGTACTTTTTGACAGCAAAGCCGACATATTGGTATACGGTATGGGTGAACTTCAGACAACAGAAATAGCAAAACGTCTGGGCGAGGGCTATCCCGTTGAATCGCTGTATGATATTAAGGGCATTTGCCATAAGATAAAAACAAGCGATTATGTGCCCAAATCCGTTGTTGAACTTCCAAGCTATGAGCGTGTAAAAGAAAGTAAGCGTGATTATGCCATAGCTTCACGCAAGGAGCTTGACGAGGCGGACGCTGTGCGCGGAAAAACGCTTATCCAACGGCACGGTGATTATATTCTTGTGCAAAATCCGCCTATGCCGCCGCTTAACACAAAACAGCTTGATTATGTCTATTCTCTGCCGTATGAACGGGGATACCCTAAATGCTATGAAAAGCTCGGCGGTGTGCCGGGAATAAACGAGGTATTGTTTTCGATAACGCATAACCGAGGCTGTTTCGGTGCGTGCAACTTTTGTTCGCTTGCATTTCATCAGGGACGTGCCGTTACCGTAAGAAGCGAGCAAAGCATAATTGACGAAGCAAAATTATTTCTTAAAGATTCCGGATTCAAGGGGATTATCAGCGACGTGGGAGGACCTACGGCAAATTTCCGTTTACCGTCCTGCGAGAAGCAAAAAAGACTTGGACTTTGCAAGTCAAAAAAATGCCTTGCGCCAAAAACCTGCCCTAATATGCAGGTGTCGCACACCGAATATCTTGATATTCTGCGAAAGCTCAGAAATCTTGACGGCATAAAACGTGTGTTTATCCGCAGCGGAATACGCTTTGACTATCTTATGGAAGATGAGAGCGATGAATTTTTGCAGGAGCTTGTAAAGTATCATATAAGCGGTCAGCTCAGAGTTGCTCCCGAACACTGTTCGGCGGCTGTACTTGATAAAATGGGCAAACCGCATATCGAGGTCTATAAAAAATTCTGCGATAAATTTTACAGGTATACAAAAATTGCTCACAAGGATCAGTATGTAGTACCGTACCTTATGAGCTCGCACCCGGGTTCAACGCTCAGGGATGCAGTTGAGCTTGCGCTGTTTTGCAAGCGTGAAAATATTCACCCAAAACAGGTGCAGGACTTTTATCCCACTCCGGGTACCATATCAACAAGTATGTTCTATACGGGGCTTGACCCATACACTCTCAAAGAGGTTTATGTTCCTAAGTCCGAGAGCGAAAAGGCAATGCAGCGTGCACTTTTGCAGTATTTTATCCCCGAAAACAAACCGCTTGTAGTCAAAGCCCTTATCAAGGCAGGACGGCGTGACCTTATCGGCAATACAAAGCAGTGCCTTGTAACTCCTCTTGCGGGTCAGAGCGCAGGCGGATATAAAAAATCCGCAGGCTCTCAGGGGAAAACCAACGGAAAGAACAGGGATAAGTATGCAAAATACAGGCGAAAAAACAAAAAGTAAATCTAAGAGAATTATCATTTCCGTTTTTGCGGCTGTTCTAATCTTATGCACATTGTTTATCACATTCGGCGAGGGCTTCGGTATGCCCGGTTGGAGCGAAATATACGCCTTTTTCGGCGTGAGCGAGGATTTGGACGCTGAATTTTCCGCATGTTTTCTGAGCGTCGGAACATCCGACGCCTGTCTTGTAAAATGCAGGGATAAAACTCTGCTTGTCGATACGGGGCTTAGGCTCAGCTATGATAAGATATATGCATTTTTTCGCAGGCACAACATTACACATATTGATACAATGGTGCTTTCTCACGCCGACAGAGATCATATCGGCGGTGCGGCAAAGGTGCTTGATGATTTTGATGTTGAGTCGGTTTTGATGCCGCAAATTCCCGACGAACAAATCCCCGACAGCGTGGAATACAGCGAGTTTCAAAGCTCTCTCAAAGAAAATAATCTCAGCGTTATTTATCCCAAAACCGGAAGTGAATTGAAAATAGGAGATATGACGCTTGAATTTATTATGCCAGAAAAATCCTATGGCAGTATCAACGACAATTCGCTTGTTTTTAGGCTTAACTATAAAAATAATTCGATTTTGTTTACAGGTGATATTTCAAGCAAAGTTGAAGAAGATATACTTAATTCCGATACAGAATTAAAATCCGACATTTTAAAGGTCGCCCACCACGGCAGCAAAACCTCGTCCTGCGAGGAGTTTCTTTCGGCGGTCGCTCCCAAAATATCGGTCGTCAGTTCGGGAAGATCAAGCAGTAATCTTCCCGATTACACAACAATGGCACGGATTGATAAATACAGCGACGAGCTTTACTGCACCGCTGAGGACAGAACCGTTGCAGTAACCTCAGACGGCAGCATTCTCACCGTTCGCACAGGATATTAGGGCTTGACCTTATTTAAAATACATATTATACTAAATTAAGTATTACTTTGCAGGAACGGTTTTATCGTCCTGCTGCGGTAATACATCTTTATAACATTTACATACCAAGAAAGGAATAGATTGATGGGAGTATATGAAGAACTTGTTGCAAGAGGACTTATTGCACAGGTTACCGACGAAGAAGAAATAAAGGAGCTTGTAAACAGCGGCAAGGCTACGTTTTATATAGGCTTTGACCCGACAGCAGACAGTCTGCACGTCGGTCATTTTATGGCACTGTGTCTTATGAAGCGTCTGCAAATGGCAGGCAACAAGCCGATAGCGCTTGTCGGCGGCGGCACAGGTATGATTGGCGATCCGTCGGGCAGAACCGATATGCGCCAAATGATGACAAAGGAAACAATTCAGCATAACGTTGACTGCTTTAAAAAGCAGATGAGCCGTTTTATTGATTTTTCTGACGGCAAGGCGCTTATCGTAAACAATGCAGATTGGCTTCTTGACCTCAACTATGTTGAACTTTTGCGTGATGTCGGCGCTTGCTTCAGCGTAAATAATATGCTTCGTGCCGAGTGTTACAAGCAGAGAATGGAAAAAGGACTTTCCTTCCTTGAATTTAACTATATGATAATGCAGTCATACGATTTTTATGCACTATATCAGAAGTACGGCTGTAATATGCAGTTCGGCGGCGACGACCAGTGGAGCAATATGCTCGGCGGTACTGAACTTATCAGGCGCAAGCTCGGCAAGGACGCATATGCAATGACAATTAATCTGCTGCTCAATTCCGAGGGCAAGAAAATGGGCAAGACTCAGTCGGGCGCAGTATGGCTTTCTGCCGAAAAGACCTCGCCGTATGATTTTTATCAGTATTGGCGCAATGTTGATGACGGAGATGTTATCAAGTGTCTTAAAATGCTTACATTCCTTCCGCTTGAACAGATTGATGAGCTTGCAAGGCTTGAGGGCAGTGAGGTAAACAAGGCAAAGGAAGTTCTTGCCTATGAGCTTACAAACCTTGTACACGGCAAAGAAGAAGCCGACAAGGCACAGGAGGCGGCAAGAGCGCTTTTCGGCAACAAGGCGGATACCGACAATATGCCGTCAACCGAGTTTACTGCCGACGACTTTGCGGATGATGAAATAGCAATTCTTGATTTGCTTAAAAAATGCTCGCTTATCCCGTCAAACAAAGAGGGAAGACGTCTTATAGAGCAGGGCGGTATTTCCGTTGATGATGAAAAGATAACCGATGTTTATGCAAAAGTCGGAAAACAATCATTTGAAAAGGGTTATGTAATCATCAAAAAGGGCAAAAAGGTATTCCATAAGGCAATTTTAAAGTAAGACGGAAAACAAGGGGTTAAAAATGAAGAAGTTAATGCACGAATTTAAAGTGTTCATAATGCGCGGCAACGTGCTTGACCTTGCGGTCGGCGTAATAATCGGCGCAGCATTTCAGGCAATAGTAACCTCGTTGACGAACGACGTTATATCGCCGATACTCGGTATTTTTGGCGGAATGAATTTTGACAACCTTTCAATAGATATAAACGGCGCAACGCTCGCCTACGGAAAATTCATTACAGCAGTTATCAACTTTTTGATAATGTCGCTGGTAATTTTCCTTATCGTGAAGCTGGTGAACAAAGTTTTGTCGCTCGGTAAAAAGAAAAAGCCCGAGGAAGCGCCAAAAACAAAAGTTTGTCCTTTCTGTATGAGTGAGATCGACATAAAGGCAACGAAATGCCCGCATTGCACAAGCGATTTACCCATAGAGCAAACAGAATAAATACTTATTACATAAAAATACGGCGGTCTGAACTCAGATCGCCGTATTATTGTTATCAAATTATTATCGGTTACATAACAAATAAAAATACAATTCCGCAGAGGATTGCTATGGCTGCGCCGACTATGACATCACGCACATAATGCACGCCTGCAAATATTCTTGATAGGGATATAAGCATCGCAACCGCCATATACAAAATTCCTGCCCAAACATTGACCGACAGCATTGTCATCGCAATAATAAATGCGCTTGCCGTATGGCGGCTCGGCATACTGTCAGGCTCTGATTTTTTTCCTATAACGGGAGCAACTCCGTAATAATCATAAGGGCGTTGCTCTTTTATAATTTTTCTGAGTATCGTAACAAGCACAAAAACCGCCGCAGGTACAATGAGCGTTTCCCAAAACGCATCTTTCTTCCAAAAGAATGTAAAAAACAGCAGGAGCGGATAGCTTATAAATACAAGCAATGGCAAAGCCGTGTATATAACCTTTAAAATCCTGTTTGCGGCTTTATTATTTTTAAAATAATCAGTCATTTTGATATATTGTTCCCGATTGATTTTTTACATCTCCCAAAGCTTTGTTATTCAGATTTTACCATAACATTCAGACTATTTCAATATTGTATTTTTCAAACCAGCAGTCAATCTCTATAATATAAGCCAGAATCTGCGGGGCCTGCATAAGCTGACCGTACCAGGGTGTTGTGATTTTATCGGGGTGTTCGATGATACTTTCAACCGCTTCTTTGTTTAGCATATCGGTGAGCGCATTTTTCTTTTGCAGAATTTTTCTTACCCGTTTTGCACATTCCTCAAAATAAATCGGATTGTGCGTTTTTGGGTAAGGACTTTTCTTTCGCCAACATATTTCATCGGGCAAAATATCCTCAAACGCCTTGCGGACGATTCCCTTTTCACGGTTGCCCCACGCCTTTAGCTCCCACGGCATATTGTACGCATACTCAACCAGCCTGTAATCGCAAAACGGTACTCTGACCTCTAGCCCGCTGTACATTGAGCATCTGTCCTTGCGCTCCAGCAGGCATTGCATAAACCAGTAAAAATTAAGGAAAAACATCTCACGCATACGCCTGTCGATTTTGGTATCGCTCTTTAGCTTAGGTGCAAGATTTATTGTGTCAAGATATTTTTGACGCACATAATCGGCGCCGTTTTTCAGCACGCCGTCCTTTAAGATGTAGCTTCTCACATCTTGACTGCGCGACCAAGGAAAACAATCCTCAAACAGAATTTCGTGGTTGTGATACCAAGGATAACCGCCGAAAAGTTCATCGGCACATTCACCCGAAAGCGCAACGGTAAAATCCTTTTTTATTTCCCTGCAAAACAGCAAAAGCGAGGAATCAACGTCAACATAACCCGGCAAATCCCTTGCTTCAACGCTGTCATAAAGTGCGTCGGCAAGCAATGCGTTGTCAAGGATTATTTCACGGTGCTTTGAGTCCGCATTTTTTGACATAAGCGAAATGAATTCATAGTCGGGAGTGGGTTGAAACAGGCTCTTTTTAAAGTACTTTTCATTGTCCCGATACTCTACCGAATAGGTGGATATTCTGCCGAGCTTGTGTTCCTTATGATAATTTGAAGCGGTTTTTACAATAATACTGCTGTCCAGCCCGCCCGACAGGAAGAAGCACATAGGCACGTCGCTTACAAGCTGACGTTCTATTGCGTCGGTCAGCAGATAACGGGTTTTTTCAACGGTCTGCTGTTCACTGTCGGAGTGTTCTATGGCTCTGATTAAAAAATACTTGCTTATCGTCAGTTTATTGTCTATATATTTTGCACATTCGCCGGGTTTCAGTTCCCTGACTCCCTTAAATATTCCGCAGGACGGCGTTCGTGCAGGTCCTAAGAAAAATATCTCGTACAACCCCTCCTCGTCAATTTGAGGCTTGACAACGCCGCTTGCAAGCATTGATTTTATTTCGGAAGCAAACATAAGACCGCCGTTGTATTCATAGTAAAACAGCGGTTTTACACCGATTTTGTCCCTGCAAAGAAACACCGATTTGTCATCTGTATTGAAAATTGCAAAGGCAAATATTCCGTTAAGCTTTTCGGGGCATTTGTCGCCGTATTTGATATAGGTCTTAAGCACAACCTCTGTGTCCGAATGTCCTCTGAATCTGAATCCGTCGGCTTTTAGTTCTTCACGCAGACCTTCGGTGTTGTAAAGCTCTCCGTTGTACACAATCACATATGTTACGCCGTCGTGTGATACAACCATAGGCTGTTTGCCGTTTTCTCTGTCTATAACAACAAGTCTCCTGTGAATAAGGGCGGTGTCCTTGTTGATATATATTCCGTTTTCGTCCGGTCCCCGTCTGTCAAGTGTTTGGGACATTCGATTCAAAGTTTTAAGTCTGTCAGCCATATTGCTGTTTTTTTCTATCCATCCTGCAATACCACACATAAAATACCTCCATAAAATTTCAGTTTGTTCTATATGATTTGAGTGTAAACAAAAAGCATATCGCAACCCCGACAAGCACGATTCCGGAAATTATACTGCCGCCGAAAATTCCTGCACTTTGAACTGTCGAACTTGAAAAAACCGCAGCTTCGGTCGGAAACAAAAGAATTCCGATATGTGTAAGCAATGCGGTTATTGCACCCTGAATAATTCTTGTGACGAAAAATAGGAGCTTCTTAGGCTTTACGCTTCCCAATGCCGAAAAAATCTGAAAGTGCACGCACAATCCGCCAAAGCCTATTGCAAAAGCGACGAGTTCAACGGGACTGTTTTGAGAAATATTTTTTACCGCCGTACAAACTTCCAGCAGGCAGTACATAAGACTTTTTGTACCGCTGTCAACTGTAAGTTCTCCCAAAATAGCCGTATAAGCCGAGAAAATCACAACAAAGGCGCAGATGTTGAGCATACCCTTTGAGCTGTCTGCGGCGGCTTCGACAAGCGCCGACGAAAACGGCAGGGGAGTGTTCCTGCTTGCGGACAGGGAATTATAACTCGCCTTATTTTTATCAAAAAAGTTTATTGCAATGCCGAGAATAACGACAGACAGCATCTGCGACACAAGAATTATCAAGCCTAATTTTTCGTTTTGGTACAGCGATGTCCCCACAAAATTTACGATGAACCCCGGTCCTGCACAAACCGCAAACAGTGCCGCCTTTTCTGACTCTTTTTCACTTACCGCACCGCATTTTTTCAGTGCGGAGATCCCTCTTGCGCCCACGGGATAACCGCCTATCATACTCAGCAGGATTATCGGTGCAAAGCTGCCGTTAAGACCGAACAGCACGCTTGTCAGTTTGCCAAACGGTTTGCCTATCTGCTGAGCCAAACCGCTTTTTATCAAAAAGCTTGCCGCCGCCATAAAAGGAAACAGCGACGGAATCAAAACATTAAAACAAAAACCGATTCCGTTTTGTGCGCCGTTTGAACAGCTTTCCGGAAAAATCAGCAGCAAAGCGCACAACGCAAGAACCGCAAGTGCTTTTACCGCAATCTCTGCTTTATGCAGAACCGCATTAACATACATATCAATCACCGATAATATATATGATTAAATTCGCATAAAAATAAATATGAAATTAAATTGGGAGAGATTTTTTTGAAAAAGAAGAACAGTGACAAAGCACCCCACCGACAGCCTGCAGGTCTTGATATGGGTTCAGCTCCGCTCATTGAAATGCTCGGCAACAGAAGGATAACGCTTGAAGGCTCAACAGGTATATTATTATATGAAAGTGACAATATTAAAATCAACACCAACAAAATGGTCGTTTCATTTTTTGGCAGAGGACTTTGCGTGCGATGTATTTCAAGCTCCTGCGTTGAGATTGAGGGCTTTGTCGGCAAAATTGAGTTTCTGACATGAGGTGACTGTATGCTTGTTGGATTTGTAAGGTTTTTCAGAGGTTGGGTGGAGTTTTCAACATACGGAAAATTCCCCGAAAGACTGCTTAATATTACTTCACGCTACGGCATTAAATTATGGGACGCCAAACCCGTAAGCGGAGGGCTTGACGTCTCAATGTCGGTCAGCGATTACCGAAAAATAAGACGTATTGCAAAAAAGGCAAGAGTCAGGACAAAAATAACAAAAAAGCACGGCTTGCCTTTTATTGCGGCGAAGTATAAAAAAAGGATTGGCTTGCCCATAGGCGCACTTCTCGGAATAGTGATGCTTCTTGTGCTCTCAAACTTTATATGGTCAATAAGCATTACGGGAACGGAAACCGTAAGCGATACACGGCTTCTTGAGGTGCTTGCCGAAAACGGTGTTGATATAGGCAGGTACAAGAATAATCTTGACGCAAAGAAGATAAAACGCGACGCCTTGCTTGAGGTTGACGAGGCAGGTTGGATGAGTGTAAATATAACCGGCAGTCTTGTATCTGTTGAGGTAAAGGAGAAGGCGCAGAAGCCTGAAATAAATCAATTTGTTGCTCCCTGTAACGTTAAGGCAAAATGCGACGGCGTTATAACGGATATAAATGCAAAAAACGGCGAAACGGTCGTGAAAAAAGGCAGCGGTGTTACCAAGGGCGACCTGCTTGTGAGCGGAACATTGCTTACCAAGCTTGAAACCACACGTTATGTCCACGCCGAGGCGGAGGTTTATGCCGACGTTATTTCTGATAAGGAATTATCATTGCCCGTAAGCTTTGATTATTATTCTCTTACAGAAAATAAAACCGACAGGAACCGTCTGAAATTTTTGTGGCTTGAAATTCCGTTTTCGATTTCATTTTCGTCTTATGAAGACTCGGCTTATTCCGAAACCGCAAGGAATATTTGTGCAAACGATGTTGCCCTGCCTATGCAGATAAAAACCGAAACCGCATATGAAGTACAACATTCGCAGGTAACGCTTGACGATGAGCTTGCTCAGCAGGTGTTTGACAATCAGATGCTGCTATATGAAGTGTTTGAAAAGGGCGGAAGCAGAGTTGTGAGTAGAAATATTTCGATGAGCACCGATGAAAACTTCTTTCACTGTATGATAGATTATGTTTTTAATGAAAATATCGCACAGAGCGTTGAATTCAGCGTGACAGAATAGTCCGTTTGTGGTAAAATAAGATGAATGTAATAAAAGCTGGTGATTTTGTGAGAATACTTTGCATAGGCGACGTTGTAGGAAGCATAGGGTGCGAATTCCTGCGAAAAAAGCTTCCGACTTTGAAAAAGGTAAAGGGCTTGGATTTTGTGATATGCAACGGCGAAAATTCCTCCGACGGCAACGGGATAACCCCTGCGTCGGCAAAATTTTTGTTTGACAGCGGAGTTGATGTGATAACGCTTGGAAATCATACCTACAGAAGAAAAGAAGCCTATGAGTTTTTAGATGAAAACCCGTTTGTTGTTCGTCCGTCAAATTTTCCCGAAAAACTTGCGCCCGGTGTCGGAATACAAAATATAGATACGGGGCGCAGAACGATTTCGGTTATAAACGTAATGGGTAATATGAGTATGGACAATAACCTTGACTGCGCCTTTGAAAGTGTTGATAAAATGCTGTCAAAGGCAGAGAGCCGGATTGTGATAGTTGATTTTCACGCTGAAACTACGAGCGAAAAACGAGCTATGGGCTATTACCTTGACGGCAGAGTATCCGCAATTTTCGGAACGCATACTCACGTCCAAACCTCCGACGCCCAGGTATTGCCGAACGGCACGGGATATATAACCGATGTCGGAATGACCGGCACGATACATTCGGTTTTGGGTGTAAAAACAGAAATAATCATAAACAAGCTGAAAACAAAGCTTCCCGCACGCTTCGACCTTGCAAGCGGAGAGTGTAAAATGGAATGTGTTATATTTGATATTGAAGACAAGAGCGGAAAGTGTACGTGTGCCGAAAGCCTGCGTATAGAATGACCTAAAATACCTAAATAACAGTTTTGAACTTGTGATAATACAAATTTATTTTTGCTATTGCAAATTCAAAGCAGAAATTGTATAATATACTATGTCTGAAAATATATCTTTTAGAGAAGGATGTGCGTTTATGATAAACGGCGAAATATTAAAGCAGGCAATAATCTCAGGTGCAAATAATATCAATGCACAGAAGGAACATATTAACGATCTGAATATCTTCCCCGTGCCCGACGGCGATACGGGAACAAATATGACAATGACGATTTTGGCGGCTGCAGATGCACTTTCCGATTATGACGGTGCAGACGCAGGAGAAGTTGCCGAGATAACCGCTTCATCAATGCTGAGAGGAGCAAGGGGCAATTCCGGTGTAATCACGTCTATCCTGTTCAGGGGATTTTCTCAGGGACTCAAGGGTATGCAGGAGGTCAACGGCAAAAACCTTGCCGCTGCGCTCGGAATAGGTGTTGACGGCGCATACAAGGCTGTTATGAAGCCTGCCGAGGGTACTATCCTCACGGTTGCAAGAATGGCTTATGAAGCCGGCGTTGAGGCGGCAAAGGAAAATTCCGAAGCTGTGTTTGTATGGCAAAAAATCTGTGACAAGGCTAATGAGGCTCTTGCAATCACCCCCGAACTTTTGCCCGTGCTCAAAAAGGCAGGAGTTGTTGACGCAGGCGGAAAGGGCTTGTGTACGATTTTTGAAGGTATGCTTTCCGTTATCAGGGACGGTGTAGTAATCGAATATGACGATACGCCCGCTCAGGCAACAATGGAAACCTATGACAGTGCCGCAGCGGAATTTGACGATGATATTCGCTTTACCTACTGTACAGAGTTTATTGTGGGCAGAGATCCCGAAATCGAAACCGATCCTCAGGAATTAAAAGATTTTCTTGAAACTGTGGGCGACTGCGTTGTTGTTGTAAACGATGACGAAATAATAAAAGTTCACGTTCATACCGAAAATCCCGGCAATGTGCTTTCAAAGGGACTTGAATTCGGTCAGCTTTTGACCGTGAAAGTCGAAAATATGAAGGAACAGCATAAGAACGCAAAGTCAAAATCGAAAAAATCGGCAAAGCCCGTTAAAAAGTCAAAACCCAAGAAGATTGAAAAGGAAGTTTTCACACCTGTTGAGCCTACCGAAGAATTCGGATTTGTGGCTGTTGCCGCCGGTGAGGGAATGAAAACACTTTTCAAGGACCTTGGCTGTAACAATGTTGTGTCCGGCGGTCAGAGTATGAATCCGAGTACAGACGATATTTACGAGGCAATACTTGCTACGCCTGCAAAATGTGTTTTTGTTCTGCCAAACAACAAGAATATAATCCTTGCCGCAGAACAGACGGTTCCTATGGTCAAGGACAGAACGGTTGTTATCGTTCCCACACGCACGATCCCTCAGGGAATGACAGCAATGCTTAACTTTGATCCGGAAATTTCCTCAGAAAGCAACGCCCAGCTTATGATGGACGCCGCTCGCAATGTAGGCACAGGTCTTGTAACCTTTGCCGCACGCAAAAGCGATTTTGGCGGAATGAAGATAAAAGAGGGCGACATAATCGCACTTGAAAACGGTAAGCTCACTATTACCGAGAAAAATCCCGTAAAGGCGCTTGTAAAGCTTGCAAAGAATATGGTAAACCGTAATTCATCGTTTATAACATTGATATACGGTGAGGATGTTTCGGAAGAGGACGCTGAAAAAGCATACGAAGAACTGCGTGAAAAATTCGGTTCGCACACCGATATTTCACTCGTTAAGGGTGATCAGCCTGTTTATTACTTTATTCTCAGCGTTGAATAAATATATTCGTATATTCGGAGAACAAAATTTTTAAAACGATAATAATATAAATGTCGTGGGGGTCGGCATCCTTAACGACCCTGCTGTAATGTATTCGGGGGCGTTGGGGAGTTGTCCCCCTGTCTGCATTTTAAAGGATAATACTATGGCTTCACTGTACAAAATGCCAATAACGGCACTGAGCGGCATAGGCACAAAAAAAGCTCGCATGTTTGAAAAACTCGGAATAAAAAGCGTTGGCGATCTGCTCACATTTTACCCCCGTGCATACGAGGATTGGAGCAATGTTGAAAAAATTAATAATTTGCAATACGGCGGAATTTACTGCATAAAGGCAATCCTTGCCGCACCGATAACCGATTCGGTGATAAAGGGCGGCAGGATTATTTCGAGAGGCTCTGTATATGACGACACGGGAGCTCTGCAAATTGTATTTTTTAATAACCGATACATAAGCGGAATGTTAAAAAGCGGAGCAGAATACTTCTTCTACGGAAAAATAGTTTCTGACAGATATAGCGCACAAATGGTTGCTCCTACATTTTCCCCCGTCAGCGACGGAATGAAAATTCACGCTATATACAAACAAACCGCAGGACTTGTCAGCAAAACAATATCCAATGCGGTAAAACAGGCGATCAGCCTGATGCCGAAAAATGTAAATGATCCCTTGCCCGAACAGGTTTGCAAGACCTTCAGCCTTTGCGGTCTGCGTGAAGCTATAATAGGAATTCACTTTCCAAAGAACAAAGAACAGCTTGAAACGGCACGCAAACGCCTTGTGACCGAGGAGCTTGTGGTGCTGAATCTCGGAATGAGAAACCTGCGTGAGCATAGCAGGGGAACAAGCGGCATAAAAATAAAACAGGATTATTCGGAAGAATTTGAAAAATACCTGCCGTTTACCCTTACAAACGCCCAGAAGCATGCAATTTCCGATTGCTGTAAGGATATGATGACAAAATCATCGCCGATGAACAGACTTGTTCAGGGAGATGTAGGATCGGGCAAAACCGCAGTTGCGGCTTCGATTTGTTATACTGTTATTAAAAACGGCTTTCAGGCTGCGTTTATGGCGCCTACCGAGATACTTGCACGTCAACACTATGAGACATTTTCACAGCTGCTTGAAAATACAGGCATAAAAATTGCTTTGCTTACGGGTGCGCTGAAAGAATCTGAAAAAAAGCAGATTCGCAGTGACCTTTCGGAAGGCAAAACAGACCTTGTTATCGGTACTCACGCGCTTATCACAGGCAAAACCGAGTTCAAAAACCTCGGCATTGCAGTAACGGATGAACAGCATCGTTTCGGCGTAGCTCAAAGGGCAAAGCTTTTGGGCAAAGGGGAAAATCCTCATTTGCTCGTAATGAGCGCAACGCCAATCCCGCGCACGCTCGGACTTATCATATTCGGCGATCTTGACATATCTGTTATTGACGAGCTTCCGCCGTCACGCAAGCCCGTAAAGACGGTTGCTTTTGATTCAACTCAGCGCAGTAGGGTTTATGGCTTTATCAGACAGGAAATAGCCGCAGGACGTCAGGCATATATCGTTTGTCCGCTTGTTGAGGAAGGCGAGCTTGACAACGTTGCCTCAGCCGAAGAATATGCCGCAGAGCTGATGCTCAAAGAATTTTCGGATATTCCTGTCGGTATAGTTCACGGAAAGATGAAATCCGATGAAAAAGAGGCGGTTATGGAAAAATTCGCCGCGAACGAATACTCTCTGCTTGTTGCAACAACGGTAATAGAGGTCGGAGTCGATGTTCCCAATGCTTCGGTTATGGTGATAGAAAACGCCGAACGCTTTGGATTGTCTCAGCTTCACCAGCTCAGGGGAAGAGTGGGCAGAGGAAGTTTTCAGTCATATTGCGTATTGATAAGCGACAATAATTCTTTAACGGTACGCAAACGGCTGGAGATAATGTGCTCTACAAACAACGGTTTTGTAATTGCCGATCAGGATCTTAAAATGCGCGGACCGGGCGACTTTTTCGGCGAACGCCAACACGGACTTCCTCAGCTTTCCATTGCTGATTTTGCAGATTCAAAAAGTCTTGAGCTTTCTCAGGAAATTTCGGATTATATTATGCTTACATACAAAGACCTCCGCTGTGACGAGCTGCACCTGCTCAAGGCTGAAATCGACGTGCTTTTTAATCGTGGAGGTCAAAATTCACTTAATTAGGGGAGATATTGGAAATGAAAAAATCGGTCAAAATACTGTCACTCATTTTTGTGCTTTGTATTATAATATCATCGGCAATATCGGGTGTTTCGGCAGTTTCTTATCCGAACGACGTCAAAACAATGTCCGATTCTATCCTGCTTGTCAATATGGATTCGGGACAGTCGGTTTTTGAAAAGGATCCCGATTCAAAGCGCTATCCTGCTTCAACCACAAAAATTATGACTTATATAATTGCGGTTGAACACATTGACGATCTTGACAACACGAGAATTCCGATAAAGCAGGAAGTAATTGATACGCTTGAGGGTACGGGCAGTTCACTTGCAAATGTTGCGGAGCACGTCGGCGAGAGTATGACTGCTATTGATTTGCTGTACAGTATGATGGTTCCGTCAGGCAACGACGCCGCAATGGTGCTTGCCGACTATGTGGGCGGGGGCAACATTGACAATTTTGTTAAGATGATGAACGACAAGGCGCAGGAGCTTGGCTGCGAAAACACTCATTTTGCAAATCCCGACGGCTTGCATGATGACAACCATTACACTACCGCCCGTGACCTTTACAAGATTACTACATATGCGCTTACGCTTCCTCGCTTTGCTCAGATAACCGACACCACGGAATACACCTGTGAAGGCGACGACGTACCCCTCATAACCACAAATTACCTTATTGATATAAACCGAGGCGGCGAATATTACTATATGTACGCCAAGGGAATCAAGACAGGTACTACCGATCAGGCCGGAAGATGTCTTGTTACTACGGCGTCTGCCGACGGATATTCCTATATGGCGGTAATTCTTCATGCTCCGTACAAAGAAGGCGAACAAGAGGAGTATTACACTTTTACCGATGCCGCCGACCTGTTTCGTTGGGCGCTCACAAGTCTTGAACTGAAAACAGTAAAGACCTCAACTACTCCGGTATGTGAGCAAAAGATTAAGCTTGCTTGGGGAAAAAGTTCTGTAAATCTTGTCCCTGAGAAGAATATAACCGTGCTTGTACCGTCTGATATAGAGGATAAGGATATTACGATTGAGCCCGACCTTCCCGATGTTGCGGAAGCTCCGCTTTCGACCGACAAGCCGATAGGAACTGCAAAGGTTTACTATCAGGACAATGACGGCAACAAGCAGGAAATTGCCGAGGTAAACCTTGTTCCCGAAGAAAATATCGAGCGCAGCGGATTTTTGTCGGTGCTTGATGTCATTGGTACGATATTGCAGTCATACTGGTTTCTTGTAATTATAGGCTTGATAATAATTATACTGTTGATATATTTCATCGTTTCAAGGATAAGCAGGAAACGCAGAAAGAAAAACCGCAGCGTAAAGCATTACCGCAATTTTTGATATGGATTTTTGCAGGTTAAAATTTTGCTTATTAAAACCGTAATTAATAATAAATCCGGACGAACAGTTTAGCTTGCTCGTCCGGATTTTATCAATTTGTTCTGTAATATAATTGTAATTATTCTTTTGTTGAATTTTAGCTTGAATGTGTTATAATCTAAGTGCAGATGTCACCCGTCTTTTAGGCGGGTGACATCTCAGGATTTCAGTGGGAGTTATAATCTCCCACTAAAATCCTGAGGAGCTAAAGCTCCTTTGCACTGCTTGCAATCTGTCGCAGGCTTTGCTCCTTGCAAGCAAAGCAAAGCCTTGCTCCGATTTAAATTATTTTATAAAAAATACAGAGGTGATCCGTATGAAATGTCCATACTGCGGCTATGAAGAAAGCAAAGTAATCGACTCAAGGTCGGCTGACGACGGAGAACGCATACGCAGAAGACGTGAATGTCTTAAATGCGGTAAGCGCTTTACTACTCACGAAGTAATTGAAACAGTGCCGATAATCGTAGTTAAGCGTGACAAGTCAAGAGAGGTTTTTGACCGCAATAAGCTCACAGCGGGAATATTGCGTGCCTGCGAAAAACGCCCTGTATCAATTCAGCAGATAGAGTCAATGGTTGATGAAATTGAGGCAAAGATACAAAGCAGTCTTGACCGTGAGGTCACAACAATGCAAATCGGTGAGCTTGCAATGGAACAGCTTAAGAATGTTGATGAGGTTTCATATGTTCGCTTTGCGTCTGTTTATCGCCAGTTTAAGGATATAAACACCTTTATGGATGAGCTTAACAAACTGCTCACCGAAAAGAAATAATCTAAGTGCAGATGGTCCTCGACTCTTAGGAGTCGAGGATCAATTCAAGGTGTCAGAGGGAGTTATATCTACCTCTGACACCTTGAGGAGCTGACGCTCCTTTGCACTGTTTGCAATCTGTCGCAAGCTTTGCTCCGACTTAAATGTTTCGCACTTTCATTTAATGTATATTATACTTATGTAAAGTATGCGGGCGATGTTTTTTCGCTCTTAGGTTATATATTCTTTAATAATAGTCAGCAAATAAGTATAAAAAAACAAATCCTATGGATAATATCTAAGTGCAGGCTCTGCTTCCTGTAAGCAAAGCAGAGCGTTGCCCCGATTTAAATTATAATCAGAATGAAAGGGCTATCTAATGAAAATATATTCAATCACATATGACAAGGTTTTAAATCTGAAACGAGCCGCCGCAGAAAAATTCACTGACAAAATTCATTTTCACGATGCCTGCGGAGGTCAGTATTTTAACCTTGAAACGCCGAACGAGGAGCTTCAAAAGTTCATAGTGGATTATTTTGAAGGACAGGGAATAGCGGCTGTATTTTCTGAGGATAATATGAATTTTCATCTTGCTAAATAATAATCTATGGAGCTAAAGCTCCTTTGCACCGCTTGCAATCTGTCGCAAGCGGTGCTTTTTGCAGGCAAAACATTGCTCCGATTTAAATGATATATTTGATAAAGCACTTTAATAAATCCGATTATTGTGGTATAATGATTATGCAGGAATGACGTGAAAGTATAAATATATAACAAACGGAGGTAAAATGTGAAAAAAATTAAAAAAATATTTGCTGTATTTTCAGTAATTGCAGTCATAGGGTGCACTTCTGTTTTTAATGTCGGAGCGGCATCCGTTTCCGATGGAATAAAGGGTGACATTCAGGCAGTAGAAACAAATGATACCGAAGCAGAAGTAACAGCAGAAATTAAAAATTCAAATTATTATGCTATCGATGACATTAACTACAAACTTACTGTTTCTGATAATGCAGAAATAGTCGGTGAAAGTCAAAAGAACGGTATTACTCTTTCGGAAAACGAAAGCGATTCAATGAATACAAAAGTTGCCCTCAAATCAAAGGCAGATCAAAAAGCTTCGGAAACTGTCCCCACAGAAAATCAGGGTATAACATCTGCCACATCTGCAACCGAAAAAGCCGTAACGGTTAAACAGCCGCAGAGCACAGACAACGGAACTGTTAAAACAGGAAATGCTTCTTCTTTCACAATCACTTTGTCTGTAGTTATTCTCTTTGTCGCACTCTTAATAATTATCTTGAAAATGCGTGGCAAAAAGGCTTTGATGTCGTTAGTTCTTACAGCAACTCTTACCGTATCCTGCACGGCTGTCGGTATCAGCACAATTTCAGCAAATGCGGCTGAGGAGTATTCCTGTTTTACGGATGTTTCAGAAATAAAAATCGGAAACGAAAGCGTTACGATAACGCTCACAGTCGAATATCCGAAGCAGGCAGAAATTCACGATAACACTCTTGCCGACATTCAGAAACTTAACAATAATCAAGCCGAGGTTATTATTAATGAAGACGGTGAGATTACTTTTATAAGCGGTAAATTCACGGATTACAAGGTTACAAATGTCGATACTGCTTTTTCCTCACTTCAGGCGGTTGAAACCTTGTTGGGAGCGGATACATACGACTTTACTCTGCTTCCCGTAAAAACAAATGTAGATACAATCACAGGCGATACATATTATAACTTTGAACAATTTTACAACAACTATGCAATAAGTTCTTCGTATGTTGTCGTCGGTGCAGATAAAGACGGCAATACAATTTCTGTTGCAAGCTCACTTGAAAAAAATCTTTCAGATGAATTGATCGGAGTTGACACATCAAAGCTTATTTCTTCGGATGATGCAATAAACACGGCTTTAAAGGCTTTGCCTAATCTGGAACTTTCCGAAGTAAGAAATCCTGAACTTGTGATTGATTCGGATTTCAAAAGATACTGTTGGTATGTATATGTCAACAACCATGGATTGGAGGGCAGTGCTACCGAAAGCTTCAGTTACCTCAAAATTACCGTTGACGCAGTAAATGGTGAATTTTTATCATACGCCCCATTGTCCTCGATTGAAAGTGATAATACCGAAAGCTATGATGCAGACCTGTATTTTAAGAATATAAAAACCGAAATGATGGACTATACTGCGGCAGACGGTTCAACAGTTCAACTCCCAACAACTAAAAAGGCAAACGGAAAATATCAGATTATTGATACGGAACGAAAAATATATACAGCTGAGCCTCTTGATACGGAGATGAGCAATCTTCTTACCGCAGGAGCATACACTTTTGACAGCCCGGAAGATGTCCCCGAAAATGTTGTTTCGTTTGTTGACAACATTATTAAAACATATGATTATTTCAAATCAAAGGGCATAACTTCAACCGACGGAAACGGTGTTCCGATAAAAATATATATGGGATACTACAAAGCATCAGACGGTCAGGAAGTGGCAAATGCCGTAGCCATAGGCAATGCATTCGGCTTCAGCTCATTTATATGCAGCAACACTCCTGTTTCAAGATCGCTTGATGTTGCGGCACACGAATACACACATTCATTCAGAGTTGCGGCAATAGGCTCAATGACTTATAGTAATATAACAGGAGCCTTAGAAGAATCTTATGCCGACATAATGGGTAATCTAACGGAGATGTCAATCAACCCCGAGGGCTGCGATACCGAAAACTGGCTTGTCGGTGAAAGCAGATTAGGCACAGCAATCAGATCAATGTCAAATCCGGAAGCTTACTGTCAGCCGTCATCGGTCGGCGGTCCGTACTTCTATTATTCGGGGGATGTACTGTCACAAAGCCTTGATAACGGAGGAGTACACATCAACAGCGGTGTCCTGAATAACATAGCTTTCAACACTTACCAAAAATCTGACTATTCATATGACGAATGGTTCGACATTTGGCTTAATTCATGCTATGCGGGAGTTGCAGATTTCAATCTGAATGATGTAAGAGGATATGTAAGGCACATTGCAAAGCGACACGCTCTTAATGAACTTTACGATTTATTTGAGCAAGAATTCATAAACGCAAATGCAGTAAACACAGATACTTTAAAATGGAACGGCTTCCAAAACTTTGAGGGTTACAAGAAAGCCCAAATAACAGTCAATAATTTACCCTCAGACTGTGATATTTACGGAGTTATAGCTGTGAATCTTGAAAAATCAGACAACACAGTTAAGCTTCTGCTGCAAAACAGCGGTAAGAATATGTTGTGCAAGGAATACGATATTGTCGGTCAATCAACGCTTACAATTGTTTGTCAGAGAACGGTTGACAATAAAACAGAGTTATCGTATTTCCGCAAAACCTTTGAGAAAAACGAAGATTTGTCAAATATAACCGTAGATTACAGCGAATTTATAAGCTAATAAAAAGCCGCACAGCAATCCACCCAAAACAGTTAGCATTTAGCTTAACTTTTGCGGAGTAGGTAACGCTGTGCGGTTTTTATTTTATCTTGCGACTTAACAATATAGGCGCATTGACCGTTTGTTAGGCAAATCAAATCCTCGGGGTAGGTTTCGACCTGACAGCAGATTTTTACCGCACCTACAATAATTTTAGGAATTGATTTTTCAGTATAAAAATGCCCCCAAAAGTATCCGAGCTTTTGGGGACATAAAATTTATTCAGGATTATTTTCCGTTGCAGTCGGCTCATTGGACTGAGCAGGTTGTTGTACCGATGGTTGTTCAACAGTTTGTTGAGTCGGTTGCTGAACAGGCTGCTGGATTGGTTGCTGTGCAGGCTGTTGTATAGGCTGCTGAACAGGTTGCTGGATTGGTTGCTGTGCAGGCTGTTGTATAGGTTGCTGAACAGGCTGTTGTATAGGCTGTTGCATCGGTTGCTGCATAGGCTGCTGAACAGCATTTTGCGGAATTTCGCCGACTCTGTATTCAAGACGGTGCCTTAAAGGCTTGTGGCACTTCGGACAATAAACAAAGCCGTGCGGATACCATGCGCGATAACCGAGATCTTTAGTTCTGTACTCAAAGGTGCAAAGACAATATTCGCACTGAACCCTAAAAACGGGATCGGGGGTGTTAATTACGTTTACTCCGCCCTGAGTATATGTGACCTGAGGCGTACCGTTCTGAGGATACGGTGCTGCTTGAGGTGCAGGATTTTGTTGTGTGTTTGGTGCAGCCTGAAAAACAGGGGTGCCGCACTTGCTGCAAAATCTGTCTTGCGGATCAATCTGATTGCCGCATTTTGTGCAAAAACTCATTTTATATCTCCTTGCATTATTTATTAGGTGATTCCCATATATTTATATTATCAATTAATGAAAGTGTTGTCAACAGAATTTATGTCATATTAGGTAAGAATAAGTAATAATTAGATAGAATTTTTGTTTTCCGAATTTTTAAAACGGTATTGACATACTTTTTGTAAAATAATAAAATTTAATTGGATGATTTTAACCGGAGCAACTTTCTTATTTGTTTGCAGGTCAGAGCCTGCGACAGACTGCAAACAGTGCAGGTAGCATTATTCTCTCAGGTTTTCAGAGGAAGGTATCTGTATTTAGGCCATTATCGCCACTGATATATGCTCTTAGGTTATATTTATGCTTAAGGAGATCTTTTATGAAAAAATCGTTAAAAAAATCAGTTTCTGTTTTTTTATCCTTGATAATGGTATTATCGGTCTGCAGTGCGGGCTTTTGCGTTTCAAATGCCGCCGTGGCAGAGGAAGAACCGCTCGGAGTTCCAGTAATAGACGCTGAAGAAACAAAGACCGTGATTTCATTTGATAACGGCAGTACGGCTAAAATCAATAATGCACCTGATGTTTCCAAGCTTGAAAATCGGCAGATAGTCGAAAATATTGCCGGCTATGAGGTTTTTTATGACGGCAACAGCATAATGGACGTTACCTTAAACGACGTCGTGTCATCCAAAACCGCAACCGAAACCAAAGCGCCTAACGGTTATTATTCCGTCAGATTTGATATGCCCGATACCAACAAAGAAGTTTTTCTTACGGGACTTACGCCTGATAATATGGAATTGATTCAGGAAAAATTGATAGACAGCTATACAAGCGACAAAGATTTTACGCTTGAATCCTTTGACTTTATTGACACTGAAAAAACAACGGCGTCAAATGATGACGACAATCTTTGTTGGGCGGGCGTTGCTTCCAATCTTTTGCATTATACAGGCTGGGGGGCAAAGGCAGGCTATAAAACCGAGGATGATTTGTTTGACCTTTTTGTTGACAGCTTTAACGACGGCCCCTATTTTATTTCAAACGGATTGAGTTGGTTTTTTAACGGTTATGAGAATATAATATCAAGCTTTGATCCAAATGATGCAACTGTCAAGAAACCGAACTCCGGAGCATTTTTGCCTGACTATGCCTATGATAAAGTCGGAAGTGCGAACTTCTTTAATGACGATTACAGCAATTCGATAAAACTGATAAAACAAGCCCAAAAGGATCTTAAAGACGGCAGTGGTGTCGGTATAGGCGTGGGTTGGCTAAACGGTGACAGCTTTAACGGCGCCCATGTTATTTCCTGTTGGGGTTATGTAAATAATAATGATTACAGCGAAGACGTAAAGGAGCATTACGAGGCATTTATTATTTCCGATTCCGACTCGGATGAAAGAGCGGATTCAAACCGCCGTACAGCTCCGAATAAAATTAATATAATTCATTCATCTCCATATTCTGCGGCAGGATTCAACACATGGCTTTTTAAAGGATACGGCAGCGGATTGCTTTATTCAGTTGATTCAATAAAGCCTTACAGCGATGACCTTGAAAAGGAAACCTCACCGAGGGCAACAAAAAATAAAAACAGTACTGTGGATTTCTTGGCAGACGGCATTAATGTATCTTCCGCAGATGGAACTTCATCGGATAGCCAAAAAACCCTTTTCAGCGATGATGAAATATATTTAACAGCTGTTGTTGCCAAATCCAACATTATAGCGTTTAACGGAGAATGTGAGTTTTCTTTTAGGATATTAAATGATCTTGGCAACGAAGTGTATACCGCAACACAGCGAAAGAGTTTGAATACAAACAACGGAGTTAAATTTTATGTCGGTCTAACTGACAAATCTATCCGACTTTCCCCCGGAAGCTATACGGCGGAATTAACGGTAAATCCGCAGGAAGAGATAGAGGAAGCGTATTATTACAACAATATGTGTTCAACTGAATTTGTGGTTGATACAGATGAAAAACCAAACTATGAGTTATCTGTGTCCGCCGATATAGCCGATTTTAACGATCTTGACCAAAGTGAAGCTAAGATCAGCTATCAAGTTTTTGACGAGATACTTCCCGACATATCGACTGTTGAATTGTACTTGTCTTATTATCAGGATGAAAATTGGACATTGTGGAGAAACGAAAAGAGAGGTTCTCA
This sequence comes from uncultured Ruminococcus sp., assembly GCA_900543095.1. GTDB lineage: Bacteria > Bacillota > Clostridia > Oscillospirales > Acutalibacteraceae > Ruminococcoides. The sequence goes on from UQQD01000001.1 coordinate 75,937, forward strand.
GGGTCTTCCGCTGGGCTCTGCGCCCGAAGCTGTTGCATCGCCTGTTTCTTCTTTTGAGGAGGATAATGCCGAGGATTCCATGTTCATTTACAAGTGTTCCGTTTCAAAAATCGGTTCAAAAGTCAAGTTTTTGGTAAAAGTAACTCTCACAAACGGCAAAACAATAAATGTATATTCTCCGGAATATGAACTGTATTATTCAAAAATACTGTATGTTGATGACGATAAAAATACGGGTACATATTCAAATCTTGAAAACGGTGCGACAAAATTGGCAGACGGCGAACAATTCTGCTTTTCAATTAAAAACGCTTCAACATACGACAGCGGTGTAATAAGCGGTTATTATGTGTTGGCGTTAAGCAACGAAACTCAAACTGTTGATATTACCGATCCTCAGTATTTCAGCTTGTCTTACGGAGAATCAATCAATTCAATTACAATAGACAGTTGGAATGACGGTTTACCGCTCTCAGGAAAATACAGCGTACTTGTAAATGTTTATACTGATGACGGAGTTTTTAATTCGTGCAACAATTTAGGCACACTGTGTTTCAGGGAGCAGAACGGCATAGTTGTTGATACGGCTGACGATGTTTCCGATGATTATGACGGCAAGACATCGCTGCGAGAAGCAGTTGAGTATTATATTGACCGCAATTTGGTTGATGAATCCATTACGGTTTCCGAAAATTTGAAGAATGGTTGCTTGAATCTTAATTCTCCGATAAAAATTGACGCTAAGGTAAAAATTGACGGCTCGTCAAATTACGAGCAGGGTGGCAAAAGCTATATTTCAGGTACCTATATTCAGTCTTACTCCGGAAGTTTATTCAATATAACCGACAGAGGAGAGCTTAATCTGAACGGATTGACTTTGTCAGGGGTTATGGCAGACTACGGCGGAACGGTAAATAATAACGGCGGTAAAGCAGAATTCAGCAATGTGAGATTTTTCAATAGCTCTGCAAAAATCGCAGGCGGAGCGGTTTATTCAAGCGGAGGTATATTGACATTTAAAAATTGTACGTTCAAGTTGAGTTCTTCAGAAAACGGCGGAGCGGTTTTCCTGACTGACGGCGCAAAGGCAGATATGCTTAATTGCACTTTGTTCAGCAATATGTCAAACAACGGAATAATAACCAATAACAGCGGAAATTTGAATATTGTCAATTCAACATTCACTGAAAATACTAATTCTGCATCGGTAGTATCAAACAAAAACACAAATATGCTGGGATGTATCGCAACGGGCAATTACAGTACATATGACCTTGAGGGTAAAATAAATGTATATGGAAGTTTTATCGGAAAAACAGATAAATATGTAACTGCCGTAAATTGTGAAACAGGCGGTATAGATGATATTTTTGTTACTCAAAACGATGAGGTGGAATATGGACTGATTTATAACGGCATTGAGTGCGGACTCCTATTTTACAGACCGTATATTCATGATAAAAAGGGTATAAGCGTAAGCGTTAAAAACGAAATACTCGAATATTCGGACGGCGTTCAAACATTCAGTACAAATATTCCTGCCGCATTTGACGCTGAGGATTATCAGCTTGATTCAATAGGCGATCAAAGAGGATGTGTTTACGGCAGTTTTTCATATGTGCCTTATAGGTCCGAATTCATCGGAGATGCCAATATGGACGGAAAGGTTAATATTAATGATGTAACGTGTATTCAAAAGTACCTGTCGGAATATATCACTCGTGATAAAATAGACTTAAATGCTGCAGATGTAGATATGAACGGCGTTGTCACTATAAAAGATGCAACGTGTCTGCAAAAAAGACTTACGGCGATGACGGTATGACTTAAGTGCAAGTGACACCTGCCTCTAATTGCATTGCTGATTGTGGGTAAGTCGGAACATTTCTGCAATTTAAAAGCAAAGGGACTGTCGCATTTAGTGCAGAGCAAAGAAAACGCTTTCTGCATATAAATGCTACAGCCCCTTTTTGGTGTAGGGTTTTGTTGAAAATATTGCCGAAATATGCTACAATATTAAAATCAGATGTTAAGGAAGTCGAAGATGTATTTATAATATTCTTCAATTATAGGATTTGAGCAGGTAAAAATCGTGTGGTTTGCGTTTTTAATGGTTACAAGCCGACAGTTTTTGAGCCTTTTTGCAAGTTGGTGCTGAGGCTTTAACTTAACTACCTTGTCATTTTCCGCACTTATGATAAGCACGTTTGTTTTAATCTTTGAGTCGAGTTTTCGGTTTAATATCTGATTTTTAACGCTCATAGACTCCATTACCCAACTGTTTGTGGGATAATTGTTTTGATAGTTTTTATCGTAAATATGAAAGAACAGCGTCCTGCGAAACCTGCTCAGGCTTAATGTAGGGTCTGAAAGCACCTGAGAGCTCGGGTTTGGATTTTTATCCTTTGCCTGCCTGAACCTTGCGTTCCAGCCGTCCTCTTCTGCGTATTTTTTGAGAGATTTGCGAACAAGGAACGCAGGAATATTGCTGGTTTGTGGAAACACAAGCGGAGATGAGAGCACTGCCTTTTGAATAGTATCGCCGTGCTTTTGAAGATAGAGCATAGCGACCGCTCCGCCCATTGAATGGGTATAGAGCCATATCGGCAGGCTTTTAAATCGTGGAAGCACAACCTCATTCATAATCTGTTCAAGGTCTGATACATAGTCAAAGAAATCGTTGATATGAGCAAGGCTTATGTCATTAACCTCACGTCCCGATATTCCGTGACCTCTTTGGTCATAGATAAAGACATTACAGCCCATATTTAAAAAGTACCAGATATTTTCTTCGTACTTTTTCATAAATTCTGTAAAACCGTGCAATATAACGACAGTTGCTGCTGCATTTTCGGCTTCGTAATATTTGTAGCGGATAACGCAGTTGTTTTTAGCGTTTATACTGCCGCTGTTTTCATAATTTTCAAGAGCTTTGCTGATTTTTTCTATTTTATCGGTAAACTCTTTTTCAGGTATTATTTCATATTTGTGATCAGGCTTAAAAAGCATTTTATTCACTCCGATATATTATAGATTAAAACACCGAAAAATGGGGAACAATAATGGTATTCCGTAAGGTAAAGTTAAATGTAAAAAAGGTTTTGAGGAATATTTTAGTTATTGTTTTAGCCGTTTTAATGTGCAACCTTGTGCTTACCAAAATCGTATATGACTCCTGCTTCGGACGTCAGGACTCCGTAAAAGCGGAGAGCATACCGAGTGAGCTTTCGCAGATGATTTCTTCACGCCGTCAGCTTGGATTTTTGTCGGGTAAAAATACCCTTTCCGCATATTACTATCAGGGCAAAAACAACCGTGCGCTTGTTGTGCTTGCTCCGGGCTATACAGCCGGAGCGGATGATTACCTATGGCAGATAAACAGCCTTCTCAGCGACGGCTACGGTGTGTTTGCCTTTGATTCTACGGGCAGCTTTAACAGCGGAGGAAGCTCGTCTGTGGGATTTTCGCAGGAGCTTTGCGACCTTGGTGCCGCCCTTGAATATATTGAAGAAAACGCAAAATTCGGCTACAAAAGCCTTGTGCTTTTCGGTCACAGCAGAGGCGGTTATGCCGCCGCTTGCATAAGCAGGTTCGGTCATAGTGCCGATGCGGTAATCAGCGTTTCGGGGGTCAACAGCGCAATGGAGGGAATTATGGATTCCTCCGTTCGCAGAATCGGCACAATCGCCTATGCAAATTATCCTGCACTGTGGTTTTATCAGGCAACGATTTTCGGTATGGATATTATTAATGTCTGCGCCGACGAGGAAATCTCGTCAAACGATACGCCGACGCTTATTATTCACGGAAAAAACGATACAAAGCTTCCGTATGATGAATTCTCTATTATTTCTCACCGTGAAGAGATAACAAACAAAAACGCCCGTTACCTGCTTTGGGACGGTGACGGAAACGACGGTCACACAAGCATTTTGTTTGACAAAAACGGTAAGGCTAACGCCGAACTTATGGAAGAAATAAATGATTTTATAAAACAGAGCATAACTTAAAGTGGGGGAAAGTATGGAAGATGTGGTTGTAATACCTGCCTATCAGCCCGACGAGACTCTTGTCAGGCTTGTGGACGAGCTGTATGATAACGGCTTTGGAATACTGATAGTTGACGACGGAAGCGGAAAAGGCTACAAAGAGATATTTAACCGAGTAAGCCAAAAGGCGACTGTTATTGCTCATAATGAAAATCTCGGAAAGGGCGCCGCGTTAAAAACAGGTTTCAAGGCTATAAAAAATATATTTCCCGATTGCAAATATGTGATAACCTCGGATGCGGACGGGCAGCACCGCATAGGCGATATTCTTCGTGTAAAGCAGGAGCTTCACAATCAATCAACCTTTGTTTTGACCGTGCGAAAACGAAAAAATAAAATTCCGTTTTTGTCAAGGTTTGGAAACGATTTGTCAAAGATAGTATATACCACGCTGACAAGCCATTATTTTTCCGATAACCAGTCGGGGCTTAGGGGCTTTTCGGCAAAGCATCTTGACTGGATTTTGCTCCCAAAGGGAAACAAGTATGACTATGAAATGAATATGCTGTTTTATGCCGACAAGCAGGGTATACCTATAACCACTATTCCGATAGAGGCAATTTACATAGACGACAATAAGTCGTCGCATTTTAATCCGCTCAAAGACACCTTCAGGATATACAAATTGCTTTTTTCAAGTGCATGGGCGTCGTTTGCGGTGGTTGTTCTGTGCGAGATACTTATCGGGCTGATAAGTATATTTTTCGGCGGCAAGTTTATTTACATCACCGTTACGTCGGCAGGAATACTGTCCGCATTTGTCGGAATAATGCTTAACCGTCTTGTAGTTTTCCGCAAGGTGCACTACGGTGACGGAACACGCACTATTATATATACAATATTGAGATTTGCAATATATACCGCAGGCTGTATGCTTATGAATATGTATTTTCCAAACATTCCGCTGTTTTTCAGCTTCAACATAGTCGCCGTGCTTTTTGTTCCGCTGAAATATTATGTAAATAAGGGTATTCATTTTACCGAATACCACGACATAAACAAAGAAAAAGAATAGCCTACATCTATATAGCATATCCGTTAATTTGTATGGACAGCCCTTGCGGCTGTCTGACTGATTTAAATTATCCACATCAATTATAGTATAATAATAAGCTTTTGTCTATCAAAAATTAATCGGTCAGGCTGAAATCAGTCTGACCGTTATTTTATGCGGTGTTAAAATTACTTGTTTTTGTCTGAGGCACGCTCAACCCTGATAAGCTGGTCTATACACGCCTTTACGGTTTCTTCTGTAGAACAGCCGTGCATTTTGATTATAGGCTTTACCGTACCGAGAAACGTTGCTCCGCCGCGCATATTGAGGTCGAACTTCATAGAAAGCGCATTTTGTATTCTGTCGAAGATCGGGTTGTTTTCTTCGCCGAGTTCGCTCCTGAGGTCGGATACTATCTGCATTGCCGCTTTGCCCGTGGCTTCAACATTTTTAAGAAGCAGATTGCCCGAAAATCCGTCTGCCACAACAACGTCAACATAATCGGTAAGCAGATCATATCCCTCAATGTTTCCCGCAAAGTTAAGGTCGGATTTTGCAAGCAGGTCATATGCTTCTTTTGTAAGGTCGTTGCCCTTTTCTTTTTCTCTGCCGACCGACAAAAGCCCGATGCGTGGGGTTTTTACTCCAAACGCAAGGCGTGCAAATTCAGAGCCGAGTTCGCCGAATTTTACAAAATCAAGTGCTTTGCACGACATTCTTGCTCCGCAGTCAAGCAGGCACACCCAGCCGCCAGACGGGGTTGGAAGCGCAGATGAAAGCACGGGAGATTTAAGCCCGTCAACCATTCCGAGTCTGCATATACTGCCGACAAACAGCGCCCCCGTGTTTCCGGGAGAAAGGCAGGCAAAGCAGTCGTCGTCTTTTTTGAGCCGATCAAGCGAAAGAGCCATTGAAGAATTGTTGCGGTCGTTAAAAATGCAAATCGGCGGATCGTTGTTTTTGATAGCGTCGTCGGTTTCCATAAGTTCAACCCTGCTATGCTCAATACCGCTTTCGGCAAGACATTTTTCAAATATCCTGCGGTTGCCTGCAATAACCGCACCGAATTCATCATAAGATTTAAGAGCTTCAAACGCACCTCTTACGATTATTTCATCGCCCTTGTCGGCACCGTAGGAATCTATTACAATTTTTCGCATATACCCTCCGATGTTACTTTATTCTATTGCAAAAATATAGTCGTAGACCGGCTGTCCGCCATCTAAAAATCCACATTCAAGGAGCGGAAATTCAGCTTCTATGCGGCTTTTGAGATTTTCCGCCTCATCTATAGTAACGTTTTTACCGAAAAATGCCGTCAAAACTTCCTTTTCATCAATATTCGGAAGATTCTTTAAAAATTCTGTTACAGCGTCGTTTTTGTTATCGCACGATGAAAGTACCGTATTGCGGTCAAGCCCGATATAACTTCCCTTTTTAATGCTTATACCGTTGATTTTAGCGTCACGGGTCGATGTTGTAATAAATCCCGATGTTACATAAGGAAGCCCAAACGACATTCCGTCAATCAGTTCTTCAACCGTTTCTGCGGAGTTATTCATCATTGACAGCGCAGAGTAACCCTCGGCTATCGACTTTGTGGCAATAACCCGAACATCGCACTTGCTGTACATTTCTGCGGCCTGTTTAGCCGCCATAATTATGTTTGAGTTATTCGGCAAAACGATTATGTGGTCTGCGTCAACGGCGTCAAAAGCCTTTATAAAGTCCTCGGTTGAGGGGTTGTCGGTCTGTCCGCCGTTTATTATTATATCTGCGCCAATGCCCGAAAAATATGATGAGATACCGCTGCCTGAAGCAACTGCCGCTATGACATACTTTTTATGTTTAGGTTTTTCGGCTTTCCTGTGAACGGTTTCATTGTGTTGGAGAGCCATATTCTCAATTTTCAGCGTTAAAAACTCGCCGAACCGATGGGCATAAGCAAGCACCTGTTCGGGGTTAAACGAATGAACGTGAACCTTAACTATGTTTTCGTCCTTGATCGCAACAATAGAATTCCCCAGAGTTTCAAGCTTTTTTATCATAGCGTCAAGGTCAAAATCGTCTGCACGACCGTCAGAAAACATAAGCTGTAAAATAAACTCCGTACAGTAACCGTATTCAAAGCTGCCGTCATCGGCTAATGCCATTGAATTTTGAGTGCTTGCAAAGCCGTTGTGCGGCGTTTCAAAGCCTTTTTCCAATTTTTTGCCTTTAAGGGCAAGCTCCATACCCTCAAAAACAGCAAGAATACCGGCTCCGCCGCTGTCAACCACGCCTGCCTCCGCAAGAACGGGCAAAAGCGACGGTGTGGAATCAAGCGATTTTTTCATAACAGGTATAAGAGCGTCAAAGCACGACTCAAAGCTGTCAAATGTGTTATAATTCTTTAAAAGAAATTCTGCTGCTTCACGAATAACCGTAAGCATAGTTCCCTCAACAGGGTGAGCAACCGAGTCGTATGCCTGCTCAACACCGCTCTGCATTGCATTTGCAAAGTCACAAAGCGACATTTCGCAAAGCTCTTTTGCGCCGTTTGAAAATCCTCTTACAAACTGCGAAAAGATAACGCCCGAATTTCCTCTTGCGGAAAACAACATTCCGCGGGCAAACGTAGTAAGCAATACTCCGACTTTGGGCGATGAAGTATGATTTGTAATTCCGCCGTTCATAGTCATTGCCATATTAAGCCCTGTATCGCCGTCGGGAACAGGGAAAACATTCAGCTCATCAACTGCCTGTCGGTTTGCGTGCAGATAACAGTAACCGTTGTTGAGCATTAATTCAAGAAAATTTCCGTCAATTTTTGTGTGCATAGATTATTCTCTTCCCTCTATTGTAACTTCTTTGCCTACGCAAAACGCAATTACTGCGCCCGGACCCACAGATGCGCCCACGATAGTTGTTATGTAGTTCATATAACAGTCCTTAAATTTTGTGAGCTTTAGGATTTCATCGCGAAGCTGCTGTGCTTCTGTCAAAGAATCGGAATGTGAAATATACAGCGTCTGTTGTTCGGGGTCAACAACCGTTGCGGCAATCTCGGCGGCAATTTCTCTTTTTGCGTTAAGCGAGCCCTTGACCTTTTTTGTGGCATAATTCTGACCGAGCTTGTCTGAAATGAGTATGGGCTTTACACCGAAAAGGTTTCCGAAAAAAGCACTTGACGCAGTAACTCTGCCAGCACGTTTCAGATACGACAGTGTACCTGCCGTGCCAAACTGATTTACCCTGAGTCGGTTATCTTCAATATATTTTGCAGCTTCGGCTGCTGATTTTCCTTCGCTTCTGAGTTGAGCGGCACGGATTGCAAGATAGCCTTGTCCGAGCGAGCTGATAAGCGAATCTACACAATATATGTTTCTTTCGGGATATTGCTCTTTAAGCTCGGCGGCAACGACCTTTGCTATATTTATCGAACCCGAAAGTGCAGATGAGCATGATATATAGATAATATCCTGTCCCTGTTCAAGTGACTTTGTAAATTCCGAGCGGAAGTTTTCGGCAGGTACCTGGGTTGTGCGGATACGCACACCGTTCCTCATCAAATCATAAAAATCCTTTGGGGAATGGCTTTCCCAGTCAAGGGAAGCCACATATTCCGTTTCGTCAATGACATAATTCATTGCAACGTATTTTATTCCGTATTGTTCACGGAGGTTTTTATCAAGATCGCAGGTGGAGTCTGCAAAAATTGCATAATTGTTCATTTGTAATCCCTCGTTTTTATTTGCCTGACTTAACCGAGGCTTCAATTTCAGCCATAATTTTCTTTTCCTGTTCAAGGTTTTCACTTATCTTTGTGCCCTGATAGAATGCTGCACAAAGTCCGGGTCCTATGCTTGAGCCGCACGCCATACCAACAGGATTGATTATGACCTCACGGGGTGAAAAGCGTTCTTTTATCATATTCGCAAGCATATTCGCAAATTCCTTGCGTTCGGAATGTGCAACGAAAATAATTTGCTCCTCGGGATTGATAATGGTCTTTTCCATATATTTTATTGTCATATCAAAGGCGGTTTTCTTACCCTTTGCTTTTACAATAACCTCCGAAAGTCCTTTGTCGTTAAAATCCGCCATCGGATTAACGCCGACGAGTGTTCCGAAAAGCGCTTTAAAATTTGATATTCTTCCTGTTTTTACCAAAAAGAACAAATCGTCCATTGCGCCCATCTGATGTACGGTATGTTTTGTGTTTTCTATATATTCAAAGGTTTCTTCTATTGTTGCTCCCTCGCTGCGCTTTTCGCACGCCATTACAACCAACAATGCAAGCGCTGTGGAATAACGCAGAGAATCAATGCAAAATATTTTGCGTTCGGGATATTTTTTTTGCAGTTCTTTTGCAACCATAACGCTTTCGTTATATGTTGCTGAAAGTCCCGATGAAATGGATATGCTGAGTACATCTTTGCCTGCGGCAAGGTTTTTTTCAAATATTTCCGTCATTTGTCCTACGGGAACGCTTGCTGTTTTGTACAGCATTTTACGTCCTTTCATTGACGAATAGTATTCATCGGGCGTCATCTTGCTCCAGTCAAGATCAATGTCCTCGCAATGTCCGTCCGGGAAATAGATGATTCCTTTCAGATAGTCGTCAATCCCAAAACGTTTTCTGAGCTCCGCCGAAAGATCGCATGAGGAATCGGGTATGATTGCAAAATTGTTCATATTATGGTACTCCTTTTAAAAAAATAAAAAAACACTGCCAAAAATTAATGCACTATAACTCTAATTGCAGCATTTGTATTATATCATAATAGATAAACTATTTCAACATATTTTGACTATATATGGCTTGAAAAAGGCAGTTATCCGACAAAATACCGCCTTCGGATAATTTTTATTTTTTATTTGTTGAAATAGTTTGAATGTTCTGCTAAAATAAATTTATATACGCCTTATTCGGAGGATTTAAGATGTGGTGGATAATACTGATAATTATATTAGCCGTTTTATTAATAGGGGGCTTTGCGGCTATGCTGTTTGTAACCGTTCCGATTGCAAAACGCGTGTATTTTGACACGCTTGTAAGGGACAAGCCCGACAAATGGGGGCGTGTTTGTTCGGATACCACAAACGAAGAACAGGTTGCTATGTGGAACGACGGCTGCAAATGGGCTGAACAAAACAAAAGCTGTATGCAGGAGGTCAGAATTGAAAACGACGGATTAAAGCTGTACGGAGAATATTACGACTTTGGCGGCGAAGGCTGCGTTATAATTTTGCCCGGCAGGTGCGAAAGCCTGAAATACTCTTATTATTTTGCGCCGCCGTATCAAAAAAGCGGCTGTAATGTGCTTGTAATTGATACCCGTGCTCACGGAAAAAGCGAGGGTATGTATAATACAATAGGCACAAAGGAGAGCGGAGACCTTATCAAATGGGTTAATTTTCTTGAAGAGAATTATAAAATACGCAAAGTTTATTTTCATTCAATCTGCGTGGGAACATCAACCGCAATGATTGTTATGACGTCGGAAAACTGTCCGAAATCGGTAAAAGGTCTTGTGACCGAGGGTTGTTTTGTTTCGTTTCGTGAGTGTTACAGAACGCATATGATATATGAAAACCGTCCTTTGTTTCCTGTTCTTGACCTTGTAATGCTATATATTCGCAGGTACGCCCACTCAAAGCTGACGCGTCAGGCGCCGATAAGGCTTGTCAAAAATATCGACCTGCCGATTTTGTTTTTATTCGGCAGGCAAGACGTGTTCTCACTGCCCGAAAAAAGCAAAAGGATTTTTGCCGCCTGCAAATCCGAGAATAAAAAAATTGTATGGTTCGACAAGGGTTCACATTCGCACCTGAGAATAAATAATATTGAAAAATATGATGATTCAGTCTGCGATTTTATCGGCAGTATAAAATAACAGGAGCAGTATAATAAAATGAAAAAATATTTGAGAGATTATCTAGATTATAACGACAGTCATCTTGCAAACTCGTCAAAAGACCTTAAAACCGTTTTTGAGATAATGTTTCGATGCAAGGACAGCATAATTGCGGAGGCAACCGAAAACTACCGCATACGCCGTTATACATACGGTGAAACAGAAGCGAGGATTAACCGTTCTGCATATGCGCTTTACCAAAAAATCGGTGCAACGCACAAATACGTCGGTCTTGAGATGGAAAACAAAATCGAATGGATAATTGCGTTTTGGGCGATACTCAAAAGCGGCAACAAGCCGTATCTCATAAATTGTCGGCATCCGCTTGCGCTTTCGTCGCAGATAATATCCTCGCTGAATATAAAATATGTTATCGGTACTTCTCCGACAAAGCTAAAGGCAGAATATATCGACTTTTCAGAGATTAGCGGCGAAGACGTTGAGATACCGAGTGACTTTGACCTTGAAAAACTGTTTGAGAACGAAATCGCAATTTCAACGTCTGCAACCTCTCTGCACGGCGTGGTGTGCTTTTATACAGGCAGAGAGATTTCCGACCAGATACTTAACGCAAAGGATATTCTTAAAAATTCAAAGCGAATGGCTTATCATTACAAGGGCAGTTTAAAGCAACTTGCATTTTTGCCGTTTTATCATGTGTTTGGCTTGTTTGCGGTTTATTTTTGGTTTATTTTCTTTGGCAGAACGCTTGTGTTTTTGCCCGATTACTCGCCGAAATCAATTTTACAGACGTGTCAAAAGCATGAGGTAACTCATATATTTGCCGTGCCGATGCTTTGGCATACTATTGAAAAGGAGCTTACCGAAGAAATTAAAAAGCGCGGTGAAAAGCAGGAAAAGAAGTTTTATAAGGGTATAAAAATATGTACAAAAATTCAGGACATTGCCCCGTTTTTGGGAGTTAAGCTTTCTCAGCGCATAATGAGCCAAGTCACCGACGAGCTTTTCGGAAAATCGGTCAGGTTTTGTATAAGCGGCGGAAGCTACCTAAAGGATTCGACTATGAAGCTGTTTAACGGAATAGGCTATCCCCTGCACAACGGCTACGGTATGAGCGAAATAGGCATAACCTCAGTTGAACTCAGGCACAAGGCGAGCGAACGCAACGAAAACTCAATCGGACACCCGTTTTCATCGGTTGAGTACAAAATCTCAGACAAGGGAACCTTGCTTGTAAGAGGTAAGTCTATCTGTAAGCGTATGTTGATTGACGGCAAAGAGATCACCACGGGCGAATGGTTTGATACGGGCGATATTATGGAGTGCCGCAACGGCAATTATTATATCAAAGGGCGTATGAGCGATGTCATAATCGGCTCAAACGGCGAAAATATAAATCCCGATATTTTGGAGCAGATGTTTGACCTGCGGTATGTCAGCAGATTTTCTGTTCTCGGGTTTGATGATAACGGCGAAGAGGAATTGACCATAGTGGTTGAGATAAGTCCGAATATCAACAAAGAACAGCTTGACTCTGTTATAAATCATATTAACAAAATAAACAATTCATTACCGCTTGCTTCACAAATAACAAGGTTTTATTTTACATATGACCCCATTGCCGCAAACGGTGCAATAAAAGTAGGACGCCAATACGTTTCCCGTGCGGTAAAGTCGGGCAAGGTCAGGCTGATACCGTTTTCAGAAATTTACAGCGAAGCCTCAGCACACAAGGAGCTTAGCTCGCAGTATGCTGAAAGAGTCAGAAAAATCGTTGCAAAAACCATGTCGATCGACGAAAGCGAGGTTGGCGATGATATGCACGTCATTCACGACCTCGGAGCGACAAGCCTGCAGTATTTTGCAATCTTGCTTGCCGTTGCAGATGATTTCGGCATTGAAAACTGGTCTGAAAAAGACCCGTATTGCTACACAATAAGAGAATTTTGCAGTTATTTGGAAGGTCATTTAAAAAATGAAACAAAAGGTTAAACAAAGCGATATTATTACGGCTTTTGTAAAGGTCACGGGGTTTCCTGCGGCGCTTCTGTTTTATAAGCCCAAGGTGGTTTATCAGGATGAAAATATGAAGAAAAGTAAGCTGCCGAAGCCGTTTATACTTGTGTCAAATCATACATCTCTGCTTGATTTCCCTCTTTATTTGTTTGTATTCTTTAAAAGGAACATCAGATTTCTGATGGCGGAGGTGCTGTTTACAAAAAATCCTTTTCTCTCAAGACTTTTATATAGGTTGGGCGGAATTTTTGTTGACAGGGACGCATTTAAATTCGGCTTTATGGGGGAGGCCCTTGAAGCGCTTGACAGCGGCAAAAGCGTGGGAGTGTTTCCACAGGGACGTCTGCCGATAAACGGCAAGCCGTTTCCGTTCAAGCCGAGTGCGGCGTTTATTGCAATGCATACCGATGCGCTCATAGTGCCTGTTTATACCGACGGTAACTACGGAATTTTTAAACGCACTCACGTTATGATAGGCAGAGAAATAAATATAAACGAGCTTTGCCCAAAGAATCTCGGCGACGCCGAAAAAATTGAGATTATGACAAAAAAGCTTGAGGAGCTTGTGTTCAGCCTCGGCGATGAATTAAAGGACAGATTGGATAAGAAAAATGCAGAATAAAAACAGCAAAAAGTCAAAGATTTTTGATGTTCGGTTTTTTCCGATGGATATGGCAAGGTTTTTTATGATGCTGATGTTTCCGTTTTTAAGAGTAAAAAAACTTGGGCTTGACGGAAAACGCTATAAGATTAATTTTGACGGCGGAGCAATTCTTGCGGCAAATCATATCGGATTTACCGATCCGCTGACTATATCGGTTGCGTTTTGGTTCAGGCGTGTGTTTTTTTTGGTGGCAGAGGTTTTGATGAAGAACAGGTTCTTAGCTTTTTGGCTGAAAAAGGCGGGCTGTATTAAAATCGACAGAAATAGCACTGATATTGAAGCCGTAAGAAAATCGGTAAACGTGCTTAAAAACGGCAAACTGCTTTTGATTTTTCCCCAGGGATATATTGTGCGGGACGGTGAAATCAACAGCCTTAAATCAGGCGCAGTACTAATGGCAATGCAGGCAGGCGTGCCGATAATTCCTATGTATTCGGACAAAAGAAGTCATAAATTCGGCTTTCGCAGAATAATTATCGGTGAACCGCTTTTTTGCTCGGAGTATTGCAAAAGGAAAATGCCATCGGTTACGGAAATGAATAATATTTCAGAAATACTGCTCCAAAAGATAGATGAATGTAAAATTGTTTTTGAAAAAACAGAAAGGATTTAAATTATGGATAGACTCGAAAAACTTAAAAGTATATTTGCAGATCTGTTCGGCGAAGATATAGACCTTGACAAGGTTGACGAAAGCTCAAAATTTGTTGAAGATCTCGGAATAAATTCAATAGGACTGCTGTCTATGGCTATGGATATTGAGCAGGAATTCGATATTAAGTTCTGCAACGAAGATTTTGAAAATTTACGCACGGTAGGGGACGTCATAAAGTGTATTGAAAACAAGAAACAGAACAAAAAATGTTGACTTTTGTCATAAAATAAAATATAATGTTATTAATTGATTTTATGGAGGTATTATTATGATTTGTCCTAATTGCGGAAATCAAATTGCAGACGGTACAGCTTTCTGCACAAACTGCGGCACACAGCTGAATAATGCTGCTCCCGAACAGCCTGCTCAGAATTATCAGCAGCCGGTTCAAAATTACCAACAACCGGCTCAGAGCTACCAACAGCCTGCTCAAAACTATCAGCAGCCGGTTCAAAACTATCAACAGCCGGTTCAAAACTATCAACAGCCGGTTCAGCCTACGCTTATGAACGCAGAGAACCCTACTGCCGGCAAGGCTCTTGCACTCGGTATTGTTTCACTTTGCCTTTGCTGGTTGCCTGTTGCAAGCATTATACTCGGCATATTCGCAATAAAAGCAGGTAATGAAACGCTTGCATATTCCAATCAGGGCTACAACAAACGTCCGATGGGAATTATCGCAAAGATATTCGGTATCGTAAGTATAATTGTTTGTTCAATAATGACAATTTATTGGTTAATATTTATTATTGCTATTTGCGTTGCCGGCTCATACGCCACAACTTACTACTACTATTAACTAATCATTAAAACTCAATTTAATTAAAAAACCGGCTTCACTTTAGTGAAGCCGGTTTTTTCAAAGAAGGCTCTATGTCAATAGTTGGGGTAAACCCGAAAAAGAAGAATTGAAATGAACAAGCGATAGTAAGTCAAGCTGTCGCTTGTTTTTTCATTTGGTGAGAAAACATATGTAAAATACGAATCTCAACGAAGGCTTACAGGCTGTCGGAGAGGGCGCATTCTTCTCAATAGGAGATATAAAAACCATTACAATTCCCGCAAGCGTTACATATATCGGTGATAACGCAATCGGCTACTATCCGCCCGAACACGATAATCCGTTTGTTCCGTCCGAGGTCATTCCGAATTTTATAATCTATGGAACAAGCGGCACTGAGGCTCATACTTATGCCGAGAAAAACGGAATTCAGTTTAACAGCGTTGCAATGGGAACAACTGTTAAAGGCACTGCAAAAAGTTACCTGTCAGAAAGCGATGCGGTTAAAATCCAACTTATAAAATCCGGTGCGATAGCGTATGAAACAACCGTAAAAGGCAACGTTTCCGACTATTCAATCGCAGGCGTCGCAAACGGAACATACACAATGAAAGTTTCTAAAAATGCCCACGCCGACAGAGAATATACAGTAAAAGTTTCAAGCGCCGATGTAACGCAAAATGTTGAAATATTCCCGATGGGTGATGTAAACAACGACGGCTTTATCACTATTCTTGATGCAACTCTTGTGCAGAAGTATTTGGCTAAAGTAATAAATGAGGACTCCCTTGCGCTGGATAACGCCGATTTTGACTCAGACGATATTGTAAGAATTAATGATGCTACGGCTATTCAAAAAAACTTGCAAAAGCAGATATAAAAAAATATTAATTTTAAGATGGGGGACTGTCGCATTAAGATGCAGAAAGCGTTTTTGTCGCTCTGCGCTGAATGCGACAGTCCCTATCGGCTTTTACTTTCGGCACCTTCCCTACAATGTGAGGACGTTTTTTGTGCATAATGCGGTTAATGAGGGTTATACCTGTTTTTTTGGAATTTTTTCGTTGAAATTATATTTTGTTTGATATATAATAGGAATATCAAATTTTAAAGGAATGAAAATATGAATAGTTTAGCAAAAAAAATCATTTCGGTATGTATTGCATTAGTTGTGCTGATGTCTGTATCTGTTACCGCATTTGCGGCAGATGACATTCTTGATATTAACGACGGTGCAAAGGTTAATGTCGGCGACAGAGTTAAGTATACGCTTTATCTTGCCGATACAAAAGAGGAAATTATAGGTTTTGAGCTTCGGCTTTTCTATGATAAGGATTACCTTGAGCTTGACAAAAAATCTCTTGAATTTGACAAGTTTGACGGTGTTATCTATAATACAGACCTTGATAATATGATTCCAATCAACTGGACTAATATCAGTAACCCCGCCGATTTTTCAAAGAAAGCAATGTTTTTGTCGCTTGAATTCAGAGTTCTGAAAGAGGGCGAAACTGATATTTCTCAATTTGTGTCAGAAATGTACGGCGATGATATGACATATCTTAAATCATACACATGGACATATGACATCAGCGTAAATGATGAAACCGTTGTTTCGGATCAAGTCCCGATAATCAGCGAAGATGAGGATACGCTGAAAAACAGACAAGGCAGCTTCATTAATTATCTTGACGGTAAAGGTGAGGAAAACACACCCGATAAGGATAATCACCCTGCTGTAATCAGTTATACACAAAATGTTACGGATATTGTTGAAGTAACAAAGAATTCAAGCTCAGGCGGCAATTCCGCCGATTCGGATTTTCCGCTTATCCCGGTAATAATCGGTGCTGCCGTTTTGGTAGTGGTTCTTGCAGTTGTCGGTGTTTTGATTGTGAAAAAGCGTGATGATAATGTGGATTTATCCGCAATTCCGACTCAACAGGACGAGAATAATAAAAAATCCGACTAATTGCACAAAAATCGACATCAACTTTATTGAAAATTAATTAATATTTTTTTTAAAAATTATTGATTTTTTGACAAAGCTGATATATAATTAAACTAACCGAATTATCGGAAAATGTATGGAGGAAAAATTATGAAGAAAAAGCTTTTAAGTTTAATTCTTGCAGGTTCTGTTGTGGCTTCAATGGCTGCAATAGCAACAACAAGTGCATCTGCTATTGTTGACACAGACGGCACTTATAAACCCGGTGAGGGTATCAAAACAAAGAGAGTTTATTTTACATTGCCTGACGTCTGGAAAAACTCTTACACAAATTCAGCCGGCTGTTATTGGTGGGGCGGTACTGACCCTTGCAGCTCTATTGACGGCGGCGTTGGCGAACTTAGTTGGCCGGGATACAAGGCAAAATATGATTCAAGCCTTGAAGAGAAGGGTGTTAAAACACTTTATTATCTTGATATTCCCGATGATGTTCCTACAGTAGTTTGGAACAACTACCTTGACGGCGGTTTGGATGTGACTGCTCCGCAGTATACAGCCGCTATGCAGTGTGAAGATTCAAAGTGTGAGTATATGTCAGAAGGCGATAGGGAGACTTATGATAATCAGGAAGGTTTCTGGACAGAGATGGAAGACAGCTTCAATGGTGATAAGGCTGCTCTCGGCGATTTTGCCGATAACTTCTTTATGAGTGAATACGGTATTGCTTTCACAATGAATAATATGATTTGGGTTCCTGATCTTAGTAGTGAGCCTTCTACTTCAGTAACCGGTCAGTTAACTTATTTCGGCGAATGGTACTTCTACTATAATGACGGTACATATGGTACATACCCAACAAAGGAAGCAGCTCAGGCAAAGGGCACAGTCGGCGATCTTACAGTTGCTCCCGCTCCACCGGCAACAAAAGATGAAGCAGATACAACAAACCCAACAAACCCAGCAAACCCAAAAGATACTGATCCGCAGACAACAGTTCCGGGTGAACCTTCAACCGATGCTACTTCTGCAGTAAATAAATCAACATCTGATACTACAAAGTCATCTGATAATACTTCAATCAAGACAGGCGCAGCTTCACTTGCAGTTGTTCTTCTTGTTGTTCTTTCAGGCGTAGCTACAGTTGCTTACTTTACTCGCAAGAAATATGATAAATAAGTTTGCTGATTCCTTATAGGTAATGCTTAAAACGCTCCCGATTTTGGGAGCGTTTTTGCGTATATGATTTAAATTTAGCGGTAAATATGTACAGATACCCTCGTTCTTCTTCATATTACTTGATTTTTAGTGCCTGTTATATTATAATCTAAGTACAGATGTCCTTCGCCGATTAGGCAGAGGGTTGTTATATCAGGGCTTGCAATCTGTCGCAAGCCTTGCTTCTTGTGAGTAAAGCGTTGCTCCGATTTAAACTACGATGAATTAATATGGAATGATATTGGAGGAAAAGGTAATGTCAAAAAAAGCAGTTAGTTTTGTTTTGGCAATTATGCTTACGGTTACAATGATAACCGTAACGGCTCTTTGCGTATATGCCGAATCAGATGACGATGCCTATGACAACACAGCTTTTTCAGATTATCAGCTTTCGGATAATGCTTTTGAGGGAGAGCCGCAAGCCGAGCCGTCGGAAACATCGGCAACGGAGGCGAGTACGGATTCTGTAAACGGCAAATATCCGAATTTAACGGTGAATGCAATTTCAAACTATTTTCCAAGAGCAGCTGCCGAATACAATTCAACCACAAAAGAAGTAACGGTTACCTATTGGTTAAACCTTTCAAAAAACATTCTTAACACTCAGTGGTATATAACATACGATTCAAGCGTGCTTTCGGTCTCCAACAGAAAAAACACGCCTGCATCTGTATGTCCGACTGTCGGTGCAAACGGAAGTCTTGATTTGAGCGAGGAAAACATCATAAATTATACCGCAACAAATATGAGATTGTTTGATTTTACTTCTCAAATGGTTCCCTTTGCAAAGATAGTATTTGATGTAGATGATTTGCAAAACGACAGTGCCGTTACAACAACCATAGATCTTACCGTTGATGTATTGAGGGTGTCGAAAGCAGATTCGAATACGTTGCTGTCGGCTGACAGCGAGGAAGTCAGCCTTGTAAATAATTGTGAAATAGCAAAAAATCAGCAAACATCCTTAATTGATGTTGATTACAAAACCACATTGACAATATCTAACTATGTTGCACCGACTACGGCAGAAAATACCAAGAAAAGCACTGATGATGAAAGCAATACTCAACAAGACTCAACCGATGTTTCTGTTGAACCGTCCGAGCAGTCATCCCAGCCATCTGAAACTGACGCAACCTCAAAAATCGACAGCTCAAATTCCGTTCCTTCCGAAACAGCTCCGCCAAATGTCGGAGCGGGGCAGACTAACGCTGTTGTTAATACGGGCGATACTTATCTCGCTCTGATATTCCTTTGCGTTCAGATATTTGCAACGGGAGTTTTGTTTGTAATGCGTAAAAAGGAAATGTATTAATGTAACAATGTACCTGTTTGATATGAGTTATGTTCATAAGAAACACTCTGATTTACAAGCCTTCCCCTCAAGGGAGGGTTTTGTTTTTCACAAACATTTCAAAGGTGCCCCTTCAGGGGAGCTGTCTCTGCAAGTAGGAGCATAGCTCCTTTATTCCGAGTGTAGCAACGTCAAATATTTAAAAAAACGTCATATTCAGCATATTTGCACTGCATTTTAGAAAAACAGTGTTTTCCTTTGAGGGGTGAGAGTTGTTTGTAGAGGATAGTCAAAATGCGCAGCGTTCGCCTGCGATTATTTGTAGGGAACGGTCTTGACCGTTCCGTTATTTTTGGTTGTAGGGGCGTTTTCTGCGAAAACGGCAAACCCTTTGTCGGCAAGCCGACATTTCCCTTATCAAGGGAATATATTGTTCGCCCACGGACAGCCGCAAGGGCTGTCCCTACATTCTCAGTGCAGGAAGGTGTATATTTTCCAAAAGTTATGCTCAGCATAGTTACAATGCATTCAGGGAATATGCTGTTTACCCTGCAATACATAACACATCAGTTAGATTGAATCGACATTTCGTAATCAAAACTAATAAAAAAGATAAAACAAAAAAACTGCCTCACCAAAAGTGAAGCAGTTTTGTAATTTCATAAAGAATCAGTTAGCTCTGGTAACCTTACCTGAACGTAAACAACGGGTGCAAGCATATACACGCTTCGGAGAACCGTCAACGATAGCCTTAACACGCTGTACGTTTGGTTTCCATGTTCTGTTGGAACGTCTGTGAGAGTGAGATACCTTGATGCCGAACTTTACATCCTTACCGCAGAATTCACATTTTGCCATGCGTCTGCACCTCCTTAAACAATTCAAAATCTATCTCTAACTTTGTTATAATAACAGATAATGGACAAAAATGCAAGTGTTTTTTTTAAATTTCTTAACTTGTTTTTTTATTTATTTTATTATATAATATATTTTAAGTATGTATTTCTATTATGGAGGACTTATGCTTTTTCAGATATTATCGGGAAATTTTACATTTGAATCTATTGTGGCTGAAATTTTAGCCGTACTCGTAATCATATTTTTGATTTTGCCGTTTCACGAATGGGCGCACGCATTTACCGCTTCGCTTCTCGGCGACAAGGCGGTAAAGCAAAGGGGCAGGCTCTCGCTTAATCCGCTGAGTCATATCGACCCTATCGGCGCAATGTTTATGATACTTATCGGATTCGGCTGGGCAAAGCCCGTGCCGATTGATCCGCGAAATTTCAAAAACCCAAAGCTCGGAATGGCAATAACCGCTGTTATGGGACCTGTTGCCAACCTTGTTGCGGCAATGGCGGGAATGTTGATATTCAACGGCATAGCGTGCTTTGCTCCGACATTCTTTTTCAGCGGCGTAGGCTCGTTTGTGTATTACTTTCTTACATTTTATATCAGTTCAAACATAACCCTTGCGGTATTTAACCTGATTCCGATGCCGCCGCTTGACGGCTCAAAGATACTGTTTTTGTTTTTGCCCGATTCTGCGGTAAACTTTTTCTATAAATATCAGATGATATTTTTCGTTGCACTTTTTGCGCTGATGTATATGGGCGCATTAAACGGTGTTATCAGCTGGGCGACCAACGGAATTGCAACAGGCTTAAATTGGCTTACGTCGTTGCCGTATCTCCCGTTTGTTCACTGACGGTTTAGGAGGGCGGCTGATGGAAACGCAATTTCAATATAAGCTGCCCGTTTTTGAGGGGCCGCTTGACCTTCTTTTAACGCTTATCTCAAAAAATAAAATTGATATATATGATATTCGGATTTCCGACCTGCTTGACCAATATATGGAACAGATAAACCGTATGCAGGAAAATCAGATGGACATTGCTTCGGAATTTTTGACAATGGCGTCAAGACTTGTTTATATCAAGTCGGTTATGCTTTTGCCAAAATATGAAGAAGAGGCGGAAGAACTGAAAAAAGAGCTTTCGGGGCAGTTGCTTGAATATGCGGTTTGCCGTGAGATTGCCGAAAAGCTTGGTAATATATATGACTTTGATACGTTTTGCCGTGAGGCTTCGCCCGTAGAATTTGACTTGACCTATACTCGGCTTCACCCTGCCGAGGACATTGCAAAAGCGTATATCAGCGCTGTAGGGCGGGGAAAGCGAAAGCTTCCGCCGTCGGAGCAGGCGTTTTCCGGTATTGTTTCGCACAAGATTGTATCGGTAAACAGCAAGATAATTCAGCTTATGCGCAGACTTTGGCACGGCAAAAGGCTTGAATACCACGAAATTTTTGAAGTGTGCGAGGGCAAAAGCGAGCTTGTGGCAACATTTCTTGCAACGCTTGAGCTTGTAAAGGGCAAGCGTATACGCATTGAGGGCACGGGCGAAAATGCCGTTGTGCATATGATTGAGAAAAAGGAGGCGCAGTGATGGCTGTGGAAAATATTTCTGCCGCAATAGAGGCAATATTGTTTTCAAGCGGTTCTTCCGTTGAGGTCGAAAGACTTGCCCAGGCACTTGAAATCAGCGAAAACCGTGTAAATGAAGCCGTTGCCGCGCTTATTGAGGATTATGCCGCCGCAAATCGGGGCATAACAATATTGAAGCTTGATAACGCATATCAAATGACGTCAAACAAAGAATATGCGCCCCAAATCCGTACAGTTATGGATTTGCGCCGCAACACTCCGCTTTCTCAGGCGGCTCTTGAGGTGCTTGCCGTTGTTGCATACAATCAACCGGTGACTAAGGCTTTTGTTGAGCAGGTCAGAGGCGTTGATTGCAGCGGCGTTATAGGCAGTCTTACCACAAAGGGGCTTGTTGAGGAAAAGGGCAGACTTGAACTCCCCGGCAGACCGCTTTTGTACGGAACTACCGAAAATTTTCTCAGGTGCTTTAATATATCAAGCCTTGACGAGCTTCCGCCGCTTCCCGAAAACAGCGAGGAAAAAAGCGGTGAAGATAACTCGGAAACGGCCAACAGCTCAGATGATGAGCAAATCAATATTCTTGACGATCAGACCGATAAATAACTTAACGGGAGGAATTGCCTTGCTTTGGTTATATATAGTTTCGGGAATATTATTGGCAATCTTCCTTTTGATGCTTGTTCCGATAAGCGTTACGGCGACATATGACGAGGACTTTAAGTGCTTGGTTAGAATAGGCTTTGTGCCGATAACGCTTTATCCGCCAAAGCCGAAAAAAAAGAAAAAAAAGAAACCAAAATCCGAGGGCAACAAACCAAAGGAAGAAAAGCCCAGGGAAAAAAAGCCGAGCCTTATAAAAGAAAAAGGACTTCCGTGGCTCGTTGATGTTATAAAAAAAGTTTCAGATCTTGCCGTAGGTGCATTAAAGTATTTTTTCAGGCACATAATAATCAGGAAGTTTATGCTGAGTATTACGGTTGCAGGAGATGACGCCGCAGACACCGCCGTCAAGTACGGAAAGCTCTGCGCTGCGGTTTATCCCTCTGTCGGTATAATTGCAGGAGCGGCAAGGTGCAAAAAATACGGAATTGATATAGCTCCCGATTTCGGAAGAGGCGCAAAGACCGAGATAAATATGTATTTAAAGGCAAGGGTGCTGCTTTTGTGGCTTGTAACGCTTGTGTTCAAGTTTGGAATAAAAGGCTTAAAGCTCTTGTTGGAAATAAAAGAAAATTAATAATTCACTATCGGAATTAAGGAGGAAATATTATGGAACATCCAATCGGAAATCTTATGGATACAACTATGGAAAAGATTAAAGAAATGATAGACGTTAATACTATTATCGGCGAGCCTATAACCTCTGCCGACGGAACGCTTATCATTCCGGTTTCAAAGGTAAGCTACGGCTTTGCCGCAGGCGGTTCGGATTTGCCTACCAAAAAGGAAAACAAAGATTGCTTCGGCGGCGGCAGCGGCGCAGGCGTAACTATTCAGCCCGTTGCTTTTTTGACCGTATATCAGGGAGACGTTCGTCTTGTTTCCGTTGACAGCAGCGAGGGTACGGCGGATAAGCTTATGGATATGATTCCCGATGTTGTCGATACGGTAAAAGGCTTTTTCAAAAAGGACAAAAAAGCAAAAAAGCAAAAAGACGATTTTTCTGAAATAACGGTTGACGATATAGACGTGTAACGTCATAAAGGATATGCCTTTTGCATAAAATATGCAGGGGGTGTCCTTATGAAAAAGGCTGTTTCAGTTTTGCTTTCCGCTATATTGACCGTGTGCTCGGCGGTTACCGCTTTTGCAGACGAAAGCGACGATCGGGAAGGCTCGCCCGATGTTTCGGCAGAAACCTATGTGCTTTACTGTGCCGATAACGGACAAATACTTGCCGCAAAGGACGAAAACAAGCGTATGAAGCCTGCAAGCACGACCAAGATAATGACAACTTTGCTTGACCTTGAAGCGGCTGCGTCCTGCGACGAAACCGTTACATTTACCAAAGAAATGGCCGCCGAGGGCAGTTCTATGTACCTCGAACTCGGCGAAAAGGTCAGGCTGAGCGACCTTGCTGTGGGTATGATGATGTCGTCCGGCAACGACGCCGCAAATGCTGCGGCTTTATCTTTGTCGGACAGCTTTGAGGACTTTTCAGAGCTGATGAACGGGCGTGCAAAGCAGATAGGAATGGATAACACCCATTTTATTACGCCGAGCGGACTGGACGATGACGATCATTATTCAACGGCATATGATATGGCGCTGCTTATGACATATGCGCTTGAAAACGAAGATTTTGCAAAGCTTTCGGCTAAAAAAAGCGCAAAGGTTGACTTTGTTGAGCCTGAAAAGCATATTACATATTCAAATCACAACCGCCTTTTGTCACTGTATGAATACTGCATAGGCGGAAAAACGGGCTATACTATGGCGGCAGGCAGATGTCTTGTTTCAGCCGCCCGAAAAGACGGTCTTACGCTTGTGTGCGTTACTATGAATGACAGAAACGATTGGGACGACCACATCAAGCTTTACAACTACGGTTTTGACAACTACTTTTCCGAAAATTCAAATGACAGCGAGTTTATGGCTGAGATTCCGTGCGTAGGCGGAACGGTCGATACGGTAGATGTTGTCGGGGAAAAGGACATTTCGGTGGTTTTGCCTGCAAAGGATAAATCTAAGCTTGAACGCAAAGTTTATATAGACAGCTTTCTTTATGCGCCGATAGCCAAAAACCAAACGGTCGGCAGGATAGATTATATAGTTGACGGCAACCGGGTTGCGAGCGTGAATGTTATTTCGGCAGACAATGTAGAAATAAAGAAAGATAACAGTATATTTAATAAAATTAAGGAACTATTTTCATATGGCTAAAAATGAACCTATAAGACTTCAAAAATTCATTTCTCAGTGCGGCATCGCCTCACGCCGCAAAGCAGAGGAGCTGATACTTAACGGAAGCGTCAAGGTGAACGGCAAAACGGCGATTCTCGGCGATAAGGTTACGTCTGAGGACAAGGTTTTTATCAAAGGCAAAAGGATAGTTTTGCCTAAGACGAAGTTCAGATATATTATGCTCAATAAGCCCCGTGGATTTATTACGACGATGAATGATGAGCGCGGCAGAAAATGTGTGGCTCAGCTTGTTGAAAATGTCGGAGAGCGGGTTTATCCGATAGGCAGGCTTGACAAGGATTCCGAGGGAATGCTGGTGTTCACAAACGACGGTGAATTTGCCAACAAGGTTATGCATCCGAGGAACGGCGTATATAAAATATACCGAGTTACCGTCCGTCCTTCTGTTGATGAAGAACAGCTTGTAAAGCTCGAAACAGGAGTTGAGCTTGACGGAAAAAAGACTGCGCCTGCGATAGTTCACGTTATTCACAAGGAGCAGGGCAGAGTGGTGCTTGAAATGATACTGCACGAGGGCAAAAACCGTGAGATACGCAGAATGTGCGAAGCGGTTGGACTTGAGGTCGCACGCCTTAAGCGCACGCAAATAGGCGGCGTAAAAATGGGTATGCTAAAACAAGGCGATTGGCGTGACCTTACCGAAAACGAGGTAAAAAAGCTGCTTTCAAATCCCATTGTAAACGGGCGAACAATATGATAATTCCATTACAGAAAAATTAACGGATATATATATTCACCGAAATAAAAAACTTACAAATATTACAGCATAATTCTTGAACTTTTACAGAATTTGAGATATAATATAAGTTGTGAAATTAGTATGCGGCATTTCTCCGCATATTCAATACATTGTATTGGAGGAATTAAGATGAGTATTGAAAAAATCAATCAGGCAAAATCGGAGATTGCGGCGACCTCCGCATATAAGACGATTACTGATTTTTTTGATGAAGGAAGTTTTTGTGAAATCGACGCCTTTACAAAATCCGGCGAAGGTTTTGCTGAAGCAGTTGCAGGCTTTGGCACAGTTGAGGGTATGCCCGTTTACGCATTTGCTCAGAACAGCGATATTTGCGGCGGCGCAATGAGCAAGGCTCAGGCTGTAAAGCTCAAAAAGCTTTATTCGCTTGCTCTCAAAACAGGTGCTCCGATTGTCGGATTCTATGACAGCATAGGCGGAAGACTGCAGCAGGCAACGGAATTACTCGGCGGCTGCGGCGATGTTCTCAACAGTGCAGCATCGTTATCAGGCGTGGTGCCTCAGATTTCCGTAGTGCTCGGAACCTGTCTCGGTACAAGCGCACTCAATGCGGTAAGCGCCGATTTTGTTATTATGAGTGAAAAAGCTCAGCTTTCTCTTGATGTAACAGGGGAAAATGCAGACGCAAAATATAACGCAGAACACGGCAATGCCGCAATAGTTGCAAAGGATACTGCCGAGGCTGTTGAAAAGGCAAAACAGCTTGTACTTTATCTTCCGTCAAACAATCTCAATCTTGCCCCCGAAACCTTTGAAGAAGAACCTTCGGGCGACTGCGGATGCCTTGTCAGCAAGGTAGTTGACGGCGGCTCAAAGGTTAAGCTGTTTGATGAATACGGTGCAAACGCAAAAACCCGCCTTGCTCATATCGGCGGACAGGTCGTAGGAATAGTTAATACAAAAGGCGAGAGCCTTGATTGCAGATCAACTTCAAAGATTGCAAAATTCGTGCGCTTTTGCGATGCCTTTTCAATTCCGGTAATAACATTTGCAAATTGCCCCGGATTTGAGTCGCTTGCCTCTGCCGCAAAGCTTGTTTCGGCTTATGCCGAGGCTACAACAGTAAAAATTTCGGTTGTGACCGGTAAGGCTATCGGTTCCGCATATATTGCGCTTGCAGGTACGGGCGCAAACGCAGACGTGGTTTATGCACTGCCGAACGCAGTTATTTCACCTGTTAATATTGAGGCGGCCGCATTTATTATGGACGCAGACGAAATGAAGGTTCCTGTTGCCGAGCAAAAGGCTGTTGCCGATAAATTTGCCGAGGAAAATCTTTCTGCTTTCAATGCAGGTCAAAACGGTTATGTTGACGGAATCGTAGAAGAAGCCGAATTAAGAAACACACTTATTTCTGCGCTTGATATGCTTTCGGGCAAACGTGTTTCAACACTTGCAAAGAAACATTCCACTATCTGATAAATATATAATTGTTAAAATAAAGGGGAAATTAATATGAAGAATTTGAGAATCACCGTAAACGGTACTGCATATGACGTACAGGTTGAGGAACTCGGCTCAACAGCCGCAGCTCCTGTTCAGGCTGCCCCTGCTCAGGCAGCTCCGACTCCTGCCGCAAAGCCCGCACCAAGCGGCGCCCAGGGTTCAACGGTAATCAAGGCTCCTATGCCCGGTACGGTCGTAAATGTAGTAGTAACCCCCGGTCAGACAGTTAAGTCGGGCGACGACCTCGTATTTATTGAGGCAATGAAGATGGAAACACCTGTTAAGGCTGTTAAGGACGGTACAGTAGCAACCGTTGAAGTTGCAAAGGGCGAAGCTGTTGAATCAGGAAAGGTTCTTGTAACTCTTAAGTAACCACTGATAAAATCACGCTCGAACGCTGTTTGAAGCTCTTGTATATTTCCCGTCAGCTTGACTAAAAATTCTCGTAATGCACCTGCATTACTGCGGTTTGTTTGTCCAACCTGACGAAAAATCCGGCAGCGCAATATTTACAAACGATTTAATCAGTGCTTACCCAACTAAGAAACTCAAAGGGGATAACTATAATGGCAAAGAAAATTAAAATTACCGAAACTGCCCTTCGTGACGCCCACCAGTCGCTTATTGCAACAAGGATGACAACAGAAGAAATGCTTCCGATCCTTGACAAGCTCGACAAGGTTGGCTACTATTCGCTTGAATGTTGGGGCGGTGCAACCTATGATGCGTGTCTCAGATTTTTAAATGAGGACCCGTGGCAGAGATTGCGTACAATCAGAGAGCATTGCCCGAACACAAAGCTTCAAATGCTTTTCAGGGGTCAGAATATGCTTGGATACCGTCACTATGCCGATGACTGCGTTGAATATCTTGTTCAGCGTTCGATCGCAAACGGTATTGATATAATCCGTATTTTTGACGCATTAAATGACATCAAAAATCTTCAGACGGCTATCAAGGCGGCAAAAAAAGAGGGCGGTCACGCTCAGGTTGCTATAAGCTATACCACAGGTCCGGTTTTCACCGATGAATACTATGTTGATTATGCAAAGAGAATTGCCGATGCAGGTGCAGATTCTATCTGTATTAAGGATATGGCGGCTTTGCTTACACCGTCAAGAACCTACAGCCTTGTAAGGGCTATCAAATCGGTGCTTCCCGAGATGCCTGTACAGCTTCATACTCACTACACATCGGGACTTGCCTCAATGTGCTTGTTAAAGGGTGTTGAAGCAGGCGCAGACGCTATTGATACGGCAATCAGCCCGCTTGCGCTGGGTACATCGCACGCTCCTACGGAGTCGATGATTGCCGCTTTGAGCGGTACAGAGTACGACACAGGACTTGACATAAAGGATTTCACGGATATTCGTGCTTACTTTATGACGCTTCGTGAAAAATATATCGAATCGGGACTTCTTGATACAAAGATGCTTGCAACCGACGCAAAAGCTCTTATCTATCAGGTTCCCGGCGGTATGCTTTCAAATCTGCTTTCACAGTTAAAGCAGGCAGGTAAAGAGGATCAGCTCGACAAGGTACTTGAAGAAGTTCCGAGAGTAAGGAAGGATTCGGGCTATCCGCCGCTTGTTACTCCGACATCTCAGATTGTAGGCACTCAGGCTGTATTCAATGTAATTACAGGCGAGCGCTACAAGATTTGCACAAATGAATTCAAAGGTCTTGTTGCAGGCGAATACGGTACAACTCCGATGCCGATTGACCCTGAATTCCAGAAAAAGATAATCGGCGACCAAAAGGTTATCACCTGCCGCCCGGCAGATCTGCTTGAGCCTGAACTTGACAAGCTGAGAAGCGAAATTTCCGAATGGATTGAACAGCCTGAGGACGTTCTCTCATATGCTCAGTTCCCAAAGGTTGCAATAGATTTCTTCAAAAAGAGAAGAAATGCCGAGGTCGGTATTAACGGTGACAAACTCGATTCCGAAAATATGATTCACCCCGTTTAATGTTTGTTTAAATCTGAGCAACGCTTGCGGTACTTGCGCTGTTTGTAATCTGGTCGCAAGCTCTGCACTTTGCAGGTAAAGCAAAGCCTTGCTCCGATTTAAATTCGATAAAAAATAAAAGCTATAATTCATATCATCTCCATCATGGTTGCTGATTATGAATTATAGCTTTTTGTTTTGCGCTGCGCTAAATGCGGCAGTCGTTTTTATGTGTTTTGAAAGCAGAAATTATTTGTTTCCTGCAATGTGCTTTTGAATTGCCGTTGCATCCGAAACGCTTATTTTGCCGTCACGATTAAAGTCGGCATTGCGTTTTGCCTTGTCGCTGAGTTCTGTTTTTTGAGCAATGTACTTTTGAATTTCCGTTGCGTCTCTGACGTTGATTTTTCCGTTGAGATCAACGTCGCCGAGTAAAGCGTCTGTTTTGGTTGTAACGGCTTTAATAACAAATGTTCCGCCGATGTCATCGCCGTTGTTCGTTTTATACCAGTCCATAAGGTCGGTCATAGTGTTGTCGTAATAAATATAGCTTTCATCGTATTTTGAATCGTTGATGAATACATAAGTGCCCTTTTGACTGTTGACAAGCCATTCGCCTACGCCTATGGAATTGTTTTTGCCGATGTTTGATGAATTAATATCCACCGCTATTGAGCCTGAGCCTTCAGGCAGTTCAAAATCGTCAATATCGGCGCAGATATATCCGTTGTAATCAACCGTTCCGCTGAAGAGCTTTTCCCACTCTGCCTTGTCCGAAGAGGGTTTGTCGGAAACAGTCGGTACATAATAAATATCATAGTCGGCGCCCAGACATTCGGTTTTGAATATAACCTTGTCAAGGGTGCTGTAGTCATCGGAAAAATCAAATTTGTTAAGATATGCAACGCTGCTTTCGTTTACATAAGAAAATTCATAGGTTGCACCGAAAATCTCATTTTGCACAAGCTTTGTGTCATCGGTTATCTCCTGCACGGATTTTACGGTATATGACGGTTTGTATTTTGACGCAAAAATAAACTTGTCCTCATATGAAATCCAAAAATATCCGCCGAGAGAGTTGTTATTGCCCCAACTGTTTTTAATTAGCCAAGCACCGTTCTTTTCAGGCTTTTTATCAATGGGAGCGGAAAAATTGTCGGCTGAATAGTTGTCGTCCCAGCCTACTATCTCAATAGCGTGTCCCGTATACGTTCCGTTATAGTCGTTTGGCATATAGTAAGAGAGAGCGTCGCTTGAAAGACATACATATGAGTGTGCATAAGCCGAATATACGCCGCCGTTTTCCATAACCGCACGTTTTACGCTGTCGGGCTCGTCCTTATACAAAAACTGAATTGCGGTCGCACCGTATTTTGCAAGATTTGAGGGAACATCGTCGCCGTGCTTAATTTTAGTTACGTCAATTTTGCCTGCGTCGCTTTCAAGTGCACCGCCCTGCCATGAGGTCAGGTAGCCGAGAGCGGTGGAACCGTAGCCGTCGCCGGCATAATTTCTTATCCAACCTTTGTCGTTTGAATGGGTTGTAGCCCAGGCGTTGAGGTGCGGTTCTGACATACTGCCTATTGAAAAGCCGCTTTTCAACAGCTTTGATTCAAAAGCTCCGAGGCTTGCGTAAGCCCAGCAGTCATTGTATAGCTGCTTTTTTACGCTTGTAACGAATCCAAGCTCCCGAGAACTGTAGCTTGACGGCAACGCTGAGGATTTTGGTGATACATCCTCGGCACTGAAAGAAACGGTTTCGTCCTCGTCAATTACGGCGGCGGACGCTCCGAAGGTTGCGGTGCCTAAAGCACAGCAGGAGGCGAGTATAACCGCCGCAGAAACTTTTAAAAATCTATTTTTCAAAACTATCCCTCCGAATAAAGTAATCAGTCCGTATATATACTCCGAGAAGCCGACGCCCCTGTTTTGTTTACAATTTAAATTATAACAGATGAATTATCCAAAGTAAAGAATATAAAAGCAACCGGTGACAATAATAACCTTAGTGCAAATGTACCCTGCCTCATAGGTGTCGGGGACATTTCAAAATTTCAATGGGAGTTATAAATTTCCACTGATTCAGCAAAGGATTTGAGTATATGCAGGTAAGAACCGACCTTGCGGTTGAGGCAAGGGAAATTGCAGGCGAACACGTCAGCGGAGTAGATTTCAAAACCTACAGCGAAAACGGTCTTGAAATATCACGGCTGACAGTTAAAAATCAAAAGGCAAAACAGGAGCTCGGCAAAGAAATAGGAACATATATCACAATAGAGCTTCCGTCGCTCACAGACAACTTTACCGAAACCGATGAAAGGCTCAAAACCATCGGACTTGAAATAAGGAGGCTGTTACCCGTCAACGGACTTTTGCTTGTGGTCGGGCTTGGCAATACGGAGATTACTCCCGACTCTCTCGGCCCGAAAACAAGCTCAAGGGTACTTGCCACACGTCATATAACCGGTGAAATTGCAAGGGCAACAGGGCTTGATAAGCTTCGCCCCGTAGCCGTGATGCAAACAGGCGTTACGGGGCAGACCGGAATCGAAACAGGCGAGTATATACTCAGCATAGTAAAACGAATACGACCGAATGCAGTTGTTGCGATTGACGCTCTTGCTTCACGCAGGCTTGAACGTCTCGGATGTACCCTCCAAATCAGCGACACCGGAATTTCTCCCGGCGCAGGCGTCGGAAATCACCGCACAAAGATAACAAAAGAAACGATCGGCGTCCCGGTGATTGCTATAGGAGTTCCCACGGTCGTTGATGTTCAGACCTTTGCAAGCGACCTCGTGGGAGATAATTCAAAGTTGTCCGAATCAAGCAAGATTGAACCGAACGGCAGGCAGATGATAATTACGCCCCGTGAGATTGATTTGCTTACCGAGCGTGCCGCAAGACTTATCGGATTTGCTCTGAATGCCGCAATGCAAAATGAATTTGAGCTTTCGGATTTGGTGTCGCTTATGTGAGGAATATTCATACAAAAAATTTCTCTGCATATTATTTGTAATAAGCAGGTGATTTTTTGAAAAGAAAAGGAAAGCTCTTGAAATTGCTCAAAATATCAGCTTCATTTTTAATTATATTTACCGCAGTGTTTTGTGTATTTTATAGATTGCCGGAGTGTTTCGGTTCACAAAACCCTGCGGCGCTTGCGGCTGCGGCTTTTACGCTTGCAGACGGAGAATACAAGCTGAAAAATGATTATGCGGAAAAAACGGTAACTTCTTCGGATGATAATACAACACAACCCCCGTCCGTTGGCAATGATGACAATGAAAATAAAAAAGAGATAAAAACAGAAAGCAAAAGTCGTGACAAATCGGATTATTACGATACATACGGCGACCATTCGGGCGAAGAAAAATATTCAATCAATGAAAAAACAATAGGCGCAGACGGTACTCAGGTGGAAAACTGTTTTGTTAAAAACAGGACAGGGCTTGATTTTGACTTTGACTCTATACTGAATACGCCGCTTACCTTTGAAATAGAAAAAAATTCAGATAAGCCGCAGGTGCTGATATATCATACTCATACCAGCGAGGCTTATATGGATGAAGATGTTGATTATTTCTACGACAGCTTTTATTCAAGAACTCAGAACGAGGATTTTAATGTTGTTGCTGTGGGAAATGTAATAGCAGACGTGCTTAACAAAAACGGAATAGCCGCCCTCCACGACAAAACGGTTCACGATTCTACCTACAACGGCTCATATGACCGAAGTGTTCAGACGATAGAAAGCGATATGGAGGAATACGAAAGCATAAAGGTTGTGCTTGACATTCACCGTGACGCTCTCGGTTCAGAGGATTGCAAGGTCAAGCCTGTTTTTACATATGACGGCAAAAAAGCGGCTCAGATAATGATACTTTCCGGGTGTGACATATACGGCGAGCGTGGGTTTGACGGCTGGGAAAACAACCTGAGTTTTGCCCTGAAGCTCCAAAACACCGCAGAAACTATGTATCCGGGAATAACAAGACCTCTGAGCTTTGATTTTTTTGCGTATAACGAGTATGTCTGCGACGGCTCACTTCTGATTGAAGTGGGAACAGACGCAAATTCCATAGATGAAGTAGAGTATTCGGGAAAAATGCTTGCGAATGTTCTTTGCGAGGTTTTAAAATAATAACGCAGAACAAATCTTGTCAAAAAACTTGCAAATAATGCTCTCTTTTGATATAATTTAAGTGCAAATGTTACCTGCCTCGTAGGCGGCGGGTGCCGCTTCAGGGTTTTGGCGAAAGTTGCAATCTCTTACTGAAGCTCTGAGGAGATAACGCTCCTTTGCACTGCTTGCAATCTGTCGAAAGCTTTGCTCCTTGCAGTCAAAGCAAAGCGTTGCTCCGATTAAATATAAATATATGTTAAAATTAAATTTTACGGAGTATGAGAATGTATAAAAATAAATTCATACAAAAGTTGTTTTGCCTTTTGATTGCAATAATAACAGTTGTTTTTTGTTCGTTTTCCGTGTTTGCCGTCGATAACGACGGCGACGGCTACGATGACATAACAGGCGAATATGTAGGAGTCGTAGAAGAAACTCCTACTTCTCCCGAAACCGAAACTCAGCCGGAAACTCAGTATGTACCTGAAACAACCGAATATGTTGCTCCCGAAACCGAAGCGCCGACGGAGTATGTACCCGAAACAACCGAATATGCTGCGCCTGAGACCGAACAGCAGACCGAGGAACAGCATACGGAAAAGGCGGCTCAGAATGAGGATAAAAACACAGATGAAACTGAATTTATCGCTCCGACGATTGCAAAAACGGTAAGTTCAAAGTCGTATTCCACAAACTATACCGCAGGCATAATTTCATGGATATGCGTTGCAGTCGGAATTATTGTTGTTATTGCGGTTCTTGTCAGCAACAAACTCAGCGGCAGAAAATCTGCACGCGGAAAAATATGAAAACTTTTAAAATCGGAAACGTTAAGCTTGATTCCTGCGCTTTGCTTGCACCTATGGCAGGTGTGAGCGACAGGGCATACCGTGAGCTTTGTTCGGAGTTTGGCGCAGGCTATTGTGTAAGCGAAATGGTTAGCTCAAAGGCGCTTTCGTTTAACAGCAAGAAAAGTGAGGAGCTTATGGAAATTTCCGAGCTTGAACGTCCCTGCGGAATACAGATATTCGGCGGAGAGCCTGAATGTATGGCAAGAGCCGCCGAGTCTGCAATGCGTAACGCTCCCGATATTATCGACATAAATATGGGCTGCCCGGCACCCAAAATAAGCTCAAGCGGCAGCGGTTCCGCTCTTATGAAAGACCCACGGCTTTGCGGCAGGATAGTACAAGCTGTGGTCGCTTCCTGTGACGTTCCTGTTACCGTGAAGATACGAAAGGGCTGGGACGATAACAGTATAAATGCCGTTGAGGTGGCAAAAATCTGCGAACAGGCAGGCGCATCTGCAATAACAGTACACGGACGCACCCGTATGCAGTATTATAAGCCGCCTGTTGATTATTCAATTATCAGGGCCGTAAGGGAAGCGGTAAGTATCCCCGTAATAGCAAACGGTGATATTGATTCGGCTCAAAAGGCAAAAGAAGTAATGGATATTACGGGCTGTGAGCTTGTTATGATAGGCAGAGCAACTCTTGGAAATCCGTGGATATTTTCACAGATAAATTCATATCTTGAAGCTCCCGACAGACCGCTTGTTTATCCTACGCTTGAAGAAAAGCTCGACGTTATGGTTCGCCATATAACAAAAATGGCAGAATACAAGGGAGAGCATATGGCTCTTTTGCAGGCAAGAAAGCTTGTTACGGGATATTTTAAGGGTATAAAAGGCGCCGCTGCGCTGAGAAATCAGGCAGGAAAAATTTCAACACTCGACGATTTGTACGCATTAAGAAAAAGGGCTTTGCAAAGCTCAGATGTGTGCTGATTATAAAGGCTATAAGCCGAAATTTTAACATAAGGGGAATCAGAAAATGAATGAATTACCGAATATTGCAGGACTTGAGTATCTGATGGAATACGATCCGTCCGTCGGAAATGCAATGAACGATGAGCTTAAAAGACAGCGCAGAAATCTTGAACTTATCGCAAGTGAAAACATCGTTTCACCTGCCGTAATGGCGGCAATGGGAAGTCACCTTACAAACAAGTATGCAGAGGGTTATCCCGGCAAGCGTTACTATGGCGGCTGTCAGTGTGTTGACGTTGTTGAAGAGATAGCACGTCAGCGTGCGTGTGAGCTTTTCGGAGCGGAACACGCAAATGTACAGCCTCATTCGGGCGCTCAGGCAAACACAGCGGTTTACTTTGCAATGCTTGAGCCCGGCGACACGGTTATGGGTATGAATCTTACCGAGGGCGGACATCTTACACACGGTTCACCCGTTAATATTTCGGGCAAGTACTTTAATTTTGTTCCCTACGGTGTTGATCCCGAAACCCACAGAATCGACTATGACAAGGTGCTTGAAATCGCAAAGGAATGTAAACCAAAGCTTATTGTAGCAGGTGCTTCGGCATATCCGAGAATCATTGATTTTGCAAAGCTCCGTGAGATTGCGGACGCAGTCGGTGCTTATCTTATGGTAGATATGGCGCACATCGCAGGACTTGTTGCGGCAGGCGTTCATCCAAACCCTGTTCCGTACTGCGAGTTCGTTACCACCACGACCCACAAAACTCTCAGAGGTCCCAGAGGCGGACTTATTCTCTGCCGTGAGGAATTTGCAAAGCAGATAGACAAGGCTATTTTTCCGGGAACTCAGGGCGGTCCTCTTATGCACACCATTGCCGCAAAGGCGGTATGCTTTGGCGAGGCTTTAAAGCCCGAATTCAAAGAGTACGGAGCAAAAATCGTTTCAAACTGCAAGGCGCTTGCAGACGGATTGCTAAGGCGCGGCAACAAGCTCGTTTCGGGCGGTACGGACAATCATGTTCTTCTTATGGATCTCCGTGATACTGATGTTACGGGCAAAGAACTTGAAGCACGCCTTGACGATTGCTACATTACCGTAAACAAGAACACAATCCCCGGCGAACCGCGCTCACCGTTTGTTACAAGCGGTGTAAGAATCGGTACCGCCGCCGTTACAACAAGAGGTCTTAATGAACAGGATATGGATCAGATAGCCGAGTACATTACGCTTGTCCTTAACGATTATGAAAACAACCGTGATAATGTAAGAGCCGGTGTTGAAGCTATGTGCAAAAAATATCCGTTATACGAATAATACAACAGATTACTGGCGGGCGGACTTTGTTCGCCCGTTGTTTTAACAGAGGTAATTTTAATGATAAAACCGTTGGCTGACAGATTCAGACCGAATTCCCTTGACGATATTGTCGGACAAAAACATCTTTTGGGTGAGGGTAAACCTCTGCGAAGGATTATTGAGAGCGGCGAAGTACCTAACTTGATTTTTTACGGTCCGTCGGGCGTAGGTAAGACAACTCTTGCAAATTATATCGCCCGCAAGACCAATAAAACATTCAAAAAGCTGAACGGTACAAACGCTTCGACAGCCGACATAAAAGAAATAGTTGCTCAGCTTGATACGTTTTCGGGGATTAACGGTATATTGCTTTATATTGATGAAATCCAGTATTTTAATAAGAAGCAGCAGCAAACGCTTCTTGAATATATCGAAAACGGCAGCATAACGCTGATAGCCGCAACTACAGAAAATCCGTATTTTTATGTATATAATGCGGTTCTGAGCCGTTCAACGGTTTTTGAGTTTAAATCTGTTCCCCCCGAAGAAATCCAAAAGGCTGTTTTGCGTGCGACCGCTATGCTTGAGGACGAACAGGGCGTAAAGATTGACCTGCCAAGCAACTGTGCCAAAAAAATAGCCTTAGGCTGCGGCGGAGATGTTCGCAAGGCGATGAATACACTGGAGCTTTCGGTTATCGCCTCCGATAAAAAGGACGGAGTGATTGAAGTAACGCTTGACATCGTACAACAGCTCGTTCAGAAAAGTTCAATGCGTTATGATAAGAACGGCGATGAGCATTACGACATAGTTTCGGCGTATCAGAAAAGTATGCGCGGCAGTGATGCCGATGCGGCTCTGCATTATCTTGCACGACTGCTTGAAGCGGGCGATCTGCCCGGCGCCTGCCGCAGACTTATGGTGTGCGCCTGCGAGGATGTAGGGCTTGCCTATCCTCAGATAATACCGATAGTCAAATCCTGTGTTGATATAGCTCAGGCTGTCGGACTTCCCGAAGCACGGATTCCTCTTGCCGACGCAGTTATAATGGTCTGCAATGCACCAAAATCAAATTCGGCGTATAATGCAATCAACAGCGCTATGCACGATGTACAAAGCGGAAAGACCGGCCCTGTTCCGCGTCAACTGCAAAATATGCACTATGACGGCGAGGACAACCAAAACAAGGGGCAGTTTTATATTTACCCCCACGATTACCCCAATCATTATACTTATCAACAGTATCTGCCCGATGCAATCAAGGACAGAAAGTATTACAAATACGGTGACAATAAAAACGAACAGGCGTTTAAGAATTATTGGGATAAAATCAAATAATTTTCACTGCGGCAATTATTGACAAAGCATTGATAATTGCTGCATTTTTATCGTGAAATGAGTTGATTTCAAAAACTGTGAATTATGCACAAATACTACAGGCTTTTTTTGTCAGGCAAATAACAAACAAATTTCCGCAAAAGAAAAAAGTCAAAACACTAATATTGTATTATAGAAGCGTAGTATTGTAGTATGGTCTAATACTAAATTAACGGAGGAATATTCATGGTAAAATCACAGCACAGAGTATTAAGCGTTTTACTTTGCTTGATACTCGCAGTTTCGGCACTTTGCGTAGGAACTGCTCAGGCTTTTGCCGCAACGGGTGACACCGTGTATGTAAAAGCAAACAACGGCTGGACAAATCTGCACTGCTATATGTGGACAGGTAACACAAGCAATGCAGCTTGGCCGGGCGTAACAATGACAAAAGTGGCCGATGATGTATATTCATATACACTCAACGGTGACTATGAAAACGTTATTTTCAATAACAGCAACAACGGTTCGGGTCAGACATCTGAACTGAAATATGCAGGTAACGGAAAGATTTATGATCTTTCAAGCGGCAGTTGGTCAACCTATGCTGAACCTGTAACAGATCCTACATCTGCAACAGGCGGACAGGAAACAACTGATCCTACAACAGCTCCCGCAACCACTGCACCTGTCGGTGGCGACGGTACCCTTGTATATCTTAAAAACGATGCAAACTGGTCAACTCCATGCTGCTATGCGTGGAACGGCACATCTGACAGCAACGCATCTTGGCCGGGTGTAAAGATGACAGAAATCGGCGACGGCTATTGGATGTATAGAGCGTCAAATGAGTACAAAAACTGTATCTTCAGCAACAGCGGCAACCCTCAGACCGGTGACCTTACTGTAAAGAACGGCTATTATTATAACAACAGCAAAGATAGCTGGGAGGGCGTTTATGATACAAGCCCGCTTCAGGTTATATCGTACACAGCCGACCCTGCTACAGGAATTTATACCGGTACAGACGTAACACTTTCAGCATCGGCAAAGAACAGCGACAACACTGCAATCTACTATAAATTCTCGGTAACAAATGCAAGCGGTGCTACTTCTGTTGTTTCAAACTTCAGTACAGCATCTTCTGTAAAGTGGACTCCTACAACAGCAGGTACATATACAATCACTTTTGATTTCAAAGACGCTGCAGGAAATGAGAACAGCCGTACTCTCAGCTTAAAGGTAGAGGATGATACCAATCTTGTTAAACCTATCATTAAGTCTGTTAATCCTGCAAATCACAATTCAATTAAGGTAAACACACCTGCAACCGTTACAGTTAATGCAGGCGGCGGAAAAACAGGTACTAACCTTCTTTTCTATAAGTATGTTGTTACAGATCCCAACGGCGTAAAGAACACACCATACTATACGCTTAGCAAAACTTACAAGTTTAAACCGTCAGTTGTCGGAAAGTATACTGTTGACGTATATGTTCAGAGTTCAGACAACTCTACGGTAAGCAAAACTTATGAATATAATGCAATAAGCGGCGATATTCCGGAAACAACTGCTGTAGTTCCGACAACAACTCAGGAAGTAACAACAGTGCCTACAACCGCTCCTGTTACAACTGCTCCTGTTACAACCGCTCCTGTTACAACTGCTCCTGTTACAGAACCGACAACAACAGGTAAGATTCTCGGTGATGTGAACAGAGACGGCAGATTAACGATTGCAGACTCAACCTGTATTCAGAAATATATTGCAAACAACTCACAGTATTTAGATATTGATCTTGAGGTTGCAGACGTTAACAACGACGGCATAGTTAATATCAAAGACGCAACAACAATTCAGAGAATACTTGTACATTCATAAACAAAACATTTAATTTTACTAAGTATTTGAAACAGGCGGCTGTGTCGATAATTTTAGGCCGCAGCCGCCAAAGTTTTATTCAGACCATTCTTCAATAACGGACAAAAAGCAAACACTACTATATTTTGATTTATTTTAAGGAGAATAATATGAGACGGATAAGACAGGTTTGTGCGTTAGTGCTTGCCCTGCTTGTTGTTACCACAGCCGGTGTATTTACCGCATTTTCGGCTGATGACAGCGGCTCGGACAGCGTTGCCGATTCAAACCAGACTGCAACAACAATAACAATCCGTGCACGCCAAGATAATGTTGCACAGTTGTATGTATATTTGTGGAACGGACTGCCAACAAATGATGCTATGTCAAAATCATACCCGGGCGAAAAAATGACAAATGCTAACGGTTGGTTCACATATACCGTAAATAATGTATCAAAGATCAATGCACTGATCACAGATGCAGACGGAAATCAATATTCAAAGGAACAAAAACTCACAGCAGAAGCATCAACCGAATGGTGGTGCGACAACGGAAAATGGACAAAATATAATCCTGACAATCCCGACCCCGTAACCGATGATGATCTGCGTGAAGAAAGTATATATTTTGTAATGACAACACGTTTTTATGACGGTGACAGCGGAAACAACGTTCATTGTTGGGATGACTCTCAGGCAAACAATCCAGATTCCGACCCTGCATGGCGCGGCGACTTTAAGGGACTTGCCGAAAAGCTTGATTACATTAAGGCTCTCGGATTCTCGGCTATTTGGGTAACCCCTGTAGTAACAAATGCGTCGGGTTATGACTATCACGGTTATCATGCAATGGATTTTGGCAGCGTAGATTACCGTTATGAAAGTCCTGATTTCACATATGAGGATCTTATCAGGGCTGTTCACCAAAAGGGAATGAAGATTTATCAGGACGTTGTATGGAATCATACAGGAAACTTTGGTGAAACCTTCTTTTGCAACCTGTTTACAAAGGATACATCAAAAGATCTTGCTAATCTTGAGGAGTCTATGATACCAACTGATTTGCTCCTTAACACATACGGTCTCAATTCTGCTGAGGAATATTGGGCACAGCTGGGTTCTGTTCAATATCAGCAAAGGCTCAACCTTATGAAAAACGTTAATTTCTCAGGAGATAACGGTAACTCAACCGGTAATTATCCTTCTGACAAAGACTACGGTACAAATAAGCTTTCAAACAGTGATAAATTTAATTCACACAACTATTTTCATTCAGGTTACTTCCAGAGCCTTAACTGGGATGATTGGACCTGCAAATATTGCCAAATTGCAGGTGACTGTGTTGACCTTAACACTGAAAATCCAGAAGTAGCTGAATATACAGTTGACGCATACAGTAAATATATCGATATGGGTGTTGACGGCTTCCGTGTTGATACCGTACGTCATATTCCGAGAATTGCACTCAACCTTATGTATAATGATCAGTTGCTTGATGCAGCAAAAGCAAACGGAAAGTCAAACTTCCTTATGTTCGGCGAAATCTGTACACGTTTCACAAGCGTTTGGTATAGAGGTCATGCGGAAGAATCTTCACCGTACTACACATGGAAGGAATCTAATCCCAAATGGGCACAAAGTTGGTCGTGGGGAACATCTGACGCTGATATTAACAATAATATGAATCTAACCTTTGATCATTATCTTGCAGAAGATGATCCAAATACACAACCTACATCCGATAACTCATTCCTTAACGGTATTACATACCATAATCCGGATACATCTATGGCTTCGGGTATGAATGCTATCGACTTCCAGATGCACAGATTGTTTGGCAACGCAAAGAGTGCATTTGGTATTGCAAAATCTGGGGACAAGTACTATAACGACGCAACATACAATGTAATGTATGTTGATTCTCATGACTATTCACCCGAACAGCCTGATGAGAAAAGCCGTTTTGCAGGTGGCACGCAGACTTGGGCAGAAGACCTTGACCTTATGTTCACATTCCGTGGTATTCCTTGCCTTTACTACGGTTCAGAGGTTGAGTTCCAGAAGGGTGCAGTTATCGACGTTGGCCCTAATGCACCTCTTTCTACAACCGGTCGTGCATACTACGGCGAATACCTTGAGGGCGATGTTACCGCAACCGACTTCAGTGAATACACAGCTTCCGGTGCAGTAGCAGATACCCTTAGTTCACCGCTCAGCCAGCACCTTATGAAGCTCAATGCTATCAGACGTGCTGTTCCTGCATTGCAGAAGGGTCAGTATACCACTTCTTCAAACTATGTAAGCGGAGAAATGGCATTTATCCGCCGCTATACAGACAACTCAACCGACAGCCTTGCTTGCGTATCTGTTTCAGGCGGAGCAACCTTTAAGAACATTCCTGACGGTATGTATGTTGACGCTGTAACAGGCGACGTTAAGTATGTAACCGATGGCACACTTACTGTTCCATCAATCGGTACTGCAAATATGCGTGTTTATGTATGCTGCGGCTCAGGCTTCACAGGCATAGACGGTCAGATCGGCGGTACAACATCATATCTTAAATAAGGATATTCCTTAAACAGTTTATTGAATTCAAACGACAGTTATATCGGCTGTCGTTTGTTTTTTTCGTAATTTTCAAAAAACACTTTACTTTGATAATGTGTTAATGTATAATAGTCGTGTACCGCAAGGAATATTACCGTATTTGTGCGGCAAAAACATTTAAAAAATGGGAGAGTTAATTATGAAAAAATTACTTGCGCTTTTAATGGCAGGTCTTATGACAGCAACAGCTTTTGCAGGCTGCGGGGAATCAGCTTCGTCAGGCTCATCCGACATATCGGACAAGACATCATCTGTTGCGTCTGACGGTGATTGGGCTTATATCAAGGACAAGGGCGAAATGGTTATCGGTATTACATATTTTGAGCCTATGAACTATATGGATGAAAACGGCGAGCTTACGGGCTTTGAAACCGAATTTGCAACAAAGGTATGTGAACAGCTCGGTGTTAAACCAAAGTTCCAGAAGATTGACTGGGATTCAAAAGAGGTTGAGCTTAACGCAAAGACTATCGACTGTATCTGGAACGGTCTTACTATTACCGATGAAAGAAAAGAAAATATGGATCTTTCAACTCCTTATATGGAAAACAAGCAGGTAATTGTAACAAAAGCCGAAAATGCAGACAAATATACTTCCGCCGACGCACTTGCAGGTGCAACGGTAGTTGCAGAAAAGAAATCCGCAGGCGAAGAAGTGGCTCAGAGCAACGACTTCTTTAAACAGGCAACCTATGTTTCCGTTGATTCTCAGGCAAAGGCTTTGCTTGAGGTTAAATCGGGTACGGCTGACATTGCCGTTATCGACTATGTAATGTCTATCGGTACGCTCAAAGCAGGCTCGGATTACTCAGATCTTTCTGTTGTTGAAAGCCAGAGCTTTAACCCCGAACAGTACGGCGTTGCTATTCGCAAAAACAGCACGGAAACTCTTACAAAGCTTAACGAGGCTATGCAGGCATTAGCAGACAGCGGCGAGCTTGAAAAAATCGCAGATAAATATAATCTTAAGGATTTGCTTCTTATCAAAGCAAAATAATTAAAAAGCAGGGCTTTTGATGAACCAGTTTTTAAACGTAACCGAACAGCTCCTAAAGGGCTTTGGCGAAAACAGTTTAATATTTATCGTTACCCTTGTTGCGGCAATCCCTCTCGGACTAATCATATCGGCAGGCTCAAGGTCGGGCTTTTTGCCGCTGAAAGCGATTACAAGGACGTTTGTGTGGATAATCAGAGGAACACCGCTGATGCTTCAGCTTTTTGTGGTGTTTTATGTTCCGCCTCTTGTGTCGAACGGCAGCTTTGCATTTCCGAGAATGAACGCAGCTTTGATAGCGTTTGTAATTAACTATGCGGCATATTTTTCCGAAATATTCCGCGGCGGTATCGAATCGGTTCCAAGGGGACAGTACGAGGCAGGTCAGGTGCTGGGAATGAAGAAGTCGCAGATATTTTTCAAGGTCGTGCTTCTTCAGGTTATTAAGCGCATTACCGCACCAATCGGCAATGAGATAATCACGCTTGTAAAAGACACTTCGCTTGCAAGCGTAATTGCGATTCCCGAAATACTTATGAATGCCAAGGACTTTTCAATGCAGGGACTTATCTGGCCGCTGTTCTATTCGGCACTGTTCTTCCTGTTGTTCTGCGGCGTGTTGACATTACTTTTCTCCTTTATAGAGAAAAAGCTTGATTATTACAAAGGCTGAGGGAGGAACAGGATATGTCAATGTTAAATGTGGAGAATATTCAAAAATCATTCGGCAGAACCGAAGTTCTCAAGGACATAAGCTTTTCCCTCGAAAAAGGCGAGGCGCTTGCGATAATCGGTTCTTCGGGTTCGGGAAAAACAACCCTTTTGCGCTGTCTTAACTTTCTTGAAACACCGCAGAAGGGCAAGATAACCGTCGGAGGCAAGGTGCTGTTTGACAGCGACGACGCTTCAAAAAAAAGCGAGGTTGCAATAAGGCAGAACCGCCTGCACTTTGGGCTTGTGTTTCAGTCTTTCAATC
Source organism: uncultured Ruminococcus sp. (assembly GCA_900543095.1). GTDB lineage: Bacteria > Bacillota > Clostridia > Oscillospirales > Acutalibacteraceae > Ruminococcoides. Next base: position 119,902 of record UQQD01000001.1, read on the forward strand.
TGTTTCCTCAGTATAAGGTTATAGATAACATAACACTTGCGCCTCAGCTTTTGGCAAAGGAACAGTTGAAAAAAAACGGCTCGTACAAGGGCGCAAAATCATACAAGGATGCTCAACATATGATAAGAGGGGACGCCGAGTCGTTGCTCAAAAAGGTAGGACTTTCCGAAAAGGCGGAGTCGTATCCCTGCCACCTGAGCGGCGGTCAGCAGCAGCGAGTTGCCATAGCAAGGGCACTTGCGCTTGAACCCGATGTGCTTTGCTTTGACGAACCAACATCGGCCCTTGACCCCGAGCTTACAGGCGAGGTGCTTAACGTAATAAAGGGGCTGAAAAGTTCAGACAGCACTATGATAGTAGTGACCCACGAAATCGAATTTGCCCACGACGTGGCAGATAAGATAATCTTTATGGCTGACGGTGTAATTACCGAAGAGGGAACGCCTCAGCAGGTTATTGATAATCCTCAAAACCCACGTACTAAGGCGTTTTTGTCAAGATTTAATCAGTATTGATTTTGCAAAGAGCGGTTTTATGCGGTTTTAATAAACAGTAATATATTTATCGGTGTTAAAATCTGGGCAATGCCTGCGACAGTTATATCTGTACTTTGATTATATCGAGGTTGTATTTTCAGCCTCGATATTTATTTTTCCCTAAATATTAGATGTTGAAAAAAGTACAATAAAATGTTATAATATCTGTAACTATGTAACAGTATTGAATTTTCAGACGAAAGAGGGCATATTATGGCTATAAAAGTAAAACTGCTCAACTACACGCCAAATCCCGAACAAACCGTTGCAATGGCGGCGAAGCTTTGCTATTCTCCGTCGGGTATTGAAGAAATCCGCAACGGATTGACAGAGGAAAAAACCGAGTCGTTCATAAAGATGATTACCGAACTCGGTCACGACAGTACGATTGAGCACGTTTCGTTTACTTTCGGAATCGAGGGAATTTCCCGTGCCTGTTCACACCAGCTTGTGCGCCATAGAATAGCTTCATACAGTCAGCAGTCACAAAGATATGTTGACGGCACAAATTTTGAATTTGTAACTCCTCCGGAAATAGCCCGCAATGACGAGGCGCTTAAAGCTTATAATGTTGTTATTGATATTCAGGCAAAGGCATACAAAGAGATTCGCAACGCCCTCACGGCAGGCTATATAAAAGAATATCTGAACGGCAATATTGACGGTACAAATGAAGAAGTAATGGAAAATTTCAAGGCGAGCAACAAAACGCAGTACAACACCTTTGTTAAAAAAGCTAACGAGGACGCGAGGTTTATTCTTCCGAACGCCACAACAACCAAGATAGTGTGTACATTTAATGCACGCAGTCTGCACAACTTTTTTGCACACAGATGCTGCAACAGAGCACAGTGGGAGATTCGTGAAGTTGCCGAACAAATGCTTTTGCAATGTCTTGAAGTTGCTCCCAATTTGTTCAAAAACTGCGGACCGTCATGCCTTTTCGGACCTTGTCCCGAGGGCAAGATGTGCTGCGGAAAGCAAAATGAAATGCGTGCAAAATACGGCAGATAACCGAGGGTGTATATGAAAAGCAAATTAATTGTAATTGAAGGGCTTGACGGAAGCGGCAAGGCTACGCAAACAAAGCTGCTTGCCGAAAAGCTGGTGTCACAAGGCAGGAATGTAAAACGGCTTGAATTTCCGGATTATGACAGCCCAAGCTCGTCGCTTGTAAAAATGTATCTCGGCGGCGAATTCGGCGAAAAGCCCGAGGATGTAAACGCTTATGCCGCATCTGCCTTTTATGCCGTTGACAGGGCTGCAAGTTATTTAAAATATTGGAAAAACGATTGCTGTAACGGCAGTGTTATTCTCTGCGACCGCTACTGCACGTCAAATATAATTTATCAAATGTCAAAGGTCAGTATAGATGAGCGCGACCGTTTTATCGAGTGGCAGAACGATTTTGAATATAACAAGCTCGGTTTGCCAAAGCCCGACGCCGTAATATATCTTGACGTTGAGCCTGAGGTTTCACAAAAGCTGATGGAAAAGCGTTACTGCGGCGACAAGTCAAAAATGGATTTACACGAAAAGAACGTCAGGTTTTTGCTTGAATGTCGTGAAAGCGCACTCTATGCCGCTGAAAAATGCGGCTGGATAAAGATTAATTGCTGTGAAAACGGCGATATTAAGTCTATTGAAAAAATTGCAGAAGAAATCGAAAACGTTGTATCCGATATTCTGTAATAAAAATGAATATTATATTTTTTACAGCGTAAAATCAGTATAGGATACAGAAAGGACGGCAAATATGTTTTATCTTTTTCTTGCGGAGGGGTTTGAAGAAACCGAGGCCATTGCAACGCTTGACGTTATGCGTCGCTCAAAGCTGAGCGTTCAGACGGTAGGCGTAACGGGCAGACAGGTAACAAGCTCGCACAAGGTTACGGTTACGGCTGACATCGTTATAGACGATGTTTCATTGGATAATATCGAGGGCGTGGTGCTTCCCGGAGGAATGCCGGGCACGCTGAATCTTGAAAAGAATGAAAAGGTGCTTGAATATACAAAATACTGCTTTGAAAACGGCAAGATAGTTGCGGCAATATGCGCCGCTCCGTCAATTCTCGGTCATCTCGGAATTCTAAAGGGCAAAAAGGCTACTTGCTTTCCGGGCTTTGAAAACGAGCTTGACTGCAAGGAATATACTGCCTCACACACTCAAACCGACGGACTTGTGGTTACCGCAAAGGGCGCAGGCTGTGCCGTGGAGTTTGGGCACGCAATAGCCTGCCTTGCCGCTTCAAAGGCTGTTGCCGATAATGTGATTGGAGATATGCAATGCCTCTGAAAAATGTCAGAGAACGAAAATCTATGCTCCGTGCAAAATACAAAAAGCTGAGGAGCGAATGTCCTGCCAACCTTAAGCTCAGGCTTGACAATGCCGTTGCGGAAAATTTTCTCAGACTTGAGGAATACAAGTCATGCAAAACGCTTTTCACCTTTGTTTCAATGCCTATTGAATGTGATACGCACAAAATAATAGAAAGAGCGTTCAAGGACGGCAAGGCTGTTGCCGTCCCCAAATGCCGCAACAAAAACGGCGAAATGGATTTTTATTATATTGCTTCTCTTGACGATTTGAAAAAGGGCTGTTTTTCTACCTTGGAACCCGATCCCGAAAAGTGCGGGCTTGCAGAAGATTTTTCGGACGCACTTTGTATTGTCCCCGGATTATGCTTTGATTTTCTGGGCTACCGTTTGGGCTTCGGCGGTGGATATTACGACCGCTTTCTTGAAAAATTCAGCGGAGTTTCCGTTGGCATATGTTACTCAAAATGTATTGAAAAAGAACTTCCCAGGGGAGTTTTTGATAAACAGACGGATATACTTGTAACCGAAAAATTCATTAACTATAAACCATAAAGATTAAAGGAATGGTACAAATGAGCGTTGACAACTACAACAATCAGTCAAATCTTGAAGAGCAGAGACGCAGAAAGGCTGAAAATTTTCGCCTTAATATTCAGGAAACCTATGATGATGAATACGACTACGAAAGCTACGCCGACGGTCCCTCAGAGCTTAATTCCTACAGCGGACAGGATGTTAAGGAGCAGATAGAGCGTGAATCTAAGAAATCTCTCAAAATAAAGAAAAAGGCTGAAAAAAAAGAGCTTAAAGCAAAGAACAAGCGCAACCGCAGAATATTCCGCTGGATATGGATAATATCGGTAATTATTGTCGGCGCAATGGTTTCTGTGTTTATGATAATCGGTATGAACGACTTGCTCGCAATAAACCGCACAAGCTCGGATACCGTTAAAGTAAAAATTCCGAAAGATCCTACGCTTGAACAGGTTGCCGATTTGCTTAAATCAAACGAAATCATTGACGAACCGATTTACTTTAAGATGTTCGCAAAGTTTACAAAGTCTGCCGATGATTTTTCGCAGGGTACATATGAGCTGAGAAAAAATATGGATTATCAGGCAATACTTACTAATCTTGAAGGCTCAACAAATCGAACCGATACAGTTTCTGTAACAATTATTGAAGGTCAGAATGTTCTTGAAATTGCAAACACTCTCTATGACGACGGTGCAATCAGCGATAAGGACAAGTTCCTTGAGCTTTGCAACTCAAATAATTTTGACAATGATTTCAGCTTTTTGAAAGACATAAACAATTCCGATGAAAGATATTATAAGCTTGAGGGTTACCTATATCCCGATAAGTATGATTTTTATCTCAACGAGGACCCCGAAAGCGCTATATACAAATTCCTGAACAACTATGAATCCAAAATCAATGAAAAGCAGGAATTCAGCGGCTATGACAATACATATACCGTTCAGAAAATGATTGAAGAATCAGGGACAAGCTATTCTCTTGATGAGATAATGCGAATAGCTTCAATCGTTCAGGCGGAAGCCGCAAACAAAGATGATATGTATTATATTTCTTCAATTTTGCACAACAGACTTTCGGCTGATTCAAGTATGGGCGTTTCAAATCTTGGTCTTGATTCTACAAAATACTATCCCTACAGAAGTGAGTCGGACGTTCCAAACGAACTCGGAAGCGATTATGTCAGCAATTATGATACATATAACAAGTCGGGACTTCCCGCAGGACCGATTTGTAATCCGGGTATGGACGCCATAAAAGCGGCAATTTGCCCGAATGATACGAATTACTACTTCTTCTGTCACGATAAGGACGGACAAGCATATTACGCCTCAACTCTGTACGAGCATCAAGCAAATCTGGGGAAGATAGAGTCATGATAAAAAAACCTGAAATTCTTTCTCCGGCAGGAGATCTTGAGTGCCTTAATTCGGCTCTCAGTTTTGGCGCAGACGCAGTGTTCCTTGCGGGTAAGCTGTTCGGAATGCGCTCTGCCCCCAAAAACTTTGATAAATCAGACTTAAAAAAGGCTTGCGAGCTTGCACATTCAATGGGGAAAAAAGTACACCTCACCTGCAATATTCTGCCGCATAACCGTGAGCTTTCGGCTTTGCCCGACTATTTGACCTACGCACAGGAGTGCAAAGTTGACGCGTTTATTATCGCAGACCTCGGAATTTTTGAGGCGGCAAAAAAATATGCTCCCAATGTCGCACGCCACATTTCCACTCAGGCAGGCGTAACAAACTACGCCGCCGCAAACGTGCTGTATAATATGGGAGCGTCAAGGGTTGTTCTTGCAAGGGAAATTCCGCTTGATGAGATTGCCGAAATGCGTGCAAAGGTGCCGAGCGAGCTTGAAATCGAGTGCTTTGTACACGGAGCAATGTGCGTTTCGTTTTCGGGAAGATGTCTTATTTCGAGTTATATGACGGGCAGAGACGCAAACCACGGCGATTGTGCTCAGCCCTGCCGCTGGAAATATCATTTGTATGAAGAAAATCGTGACGGTCAGTATTTTCCTGTTGAAGAAACCTGCGACGGGACATATCTCTATAATTCCCGTGATTTGTGTATGATTGAGCATATCCCCGAACTCGTAAAGGCCGGAATTTCGAGCTTTAAAATAGAGGGAAGAGCAAAGTCGGCATACTACACCGCCGTAACAACAAATGCCTACCGCCACGCAGTTGACGACTTTTTTGCCGAGGGTGAAAGCTATACTTTGAAACCTTGGATAAAGGAAGAGCTTGACAAGATAAGCCACAGAGAGTATAACACGGGATTTTATTTTAACACCGAACCCGGACAGGTGACGGGCAACGGCGGATATATCCGTCATTACGATGTGGTTGCGGTTTGCGAAAGTTCGGTTGACGATACAACGTCGGTTATATCTCAGCGCAACAAATTTTATGTTGGTGATACGCTTGACGTTTTGCCGCCGAGCGGAATACCGTTTTTAACAAAATGTCTGTCGCTTGAAAATGCGGACGGCATAGCAGTAGAGAGCGCACCGCACCCGACAGAACGGCTGACTATGAAATCAGACCATATTATTCCGCAGGGTTCTGTAATAAGAAAGAAAAAATAAAAATCTGAGCTTTGTGAAACGCAAAAATACAGAGAAATAAAAAGCTGTAAAAACTGTTGACAATCTCAGCAAACAGTCTTATAATTTATAGGAAATATAAAATTCGGCAATGACGGGATCAGCTGATTTTAAGCCCCTCAGAGAGAAGTCGGTCGGTGCAAGACTTCGGGCAAGGCTTCAGCGTGCCGCCCCTGAGCTTCGTGTGACTAAGCACGACGTTTTTCAGCGTTAATGAAATGTAATCTGACGATTACTCAAAGCGGACGCATTGCGTCAATTTGGGTGGTACCGCAGGAATTATCCTGTCCCATTTTTATGGGGCAGGTTTTATTTTTGTCATAACATTGCCAAAAGGAGAATAATTATGGAATGGACAGGACTTAACGATCTGCGAGAAAAATTCCTATCGTTTTTTGAATCAAAGGGATGTCTCAGACTTCCGAGCTTTTCGCTTGTTCCAAAGGACGATAACAGCCTTTTGCTTATCAACAGCGGAATGGCACCAATGAAAAAATACTTTACCGGTGAAGTAACGCCTCCGCGCAAGCGTGTTACTACCTGCCAAAAATGTATCCGTACCCCGGATATTGAGCGTGTAGGAATTACCGCACGCCACGGCACGTTTTTTGAGATGCTCGGCAACTTCTCGTTCGGTGATTATTTCAAGCGTGAAGCTACCGCATGGGCGTGGGAATTCTTCACAAAGGTGCTTGAAATGCCTGCCGACAAGCTTTATGTATCAATCTATCAGGACGACGATGAAGCATACAAGATTTGGACGGAGGAGGTAGGTGTGAATCCGTCGCATATGGTGCGCCTCGGAAAAGAGGACAATTTCTGGGAGCACGGTTCAGGTCCGTGCGGACCTTGTTCGGAAATCTATTTTGACCGAGGTCCCGAAAAAGGCTGCGGCAAGCCCGACTGCCATGTCGGATGTGAATGTGACAGATATGTTGAGGTATGGAACCTTGTGTTCACTCAGTTTGAAAGTGACGGAAAGGGCAACTATACTCCTCTTGATCACCCCAACATCGACACAGGTATGGGACTTGAACGCCTTGCCTGCGTAATGCAGGGAGTTGACAACCTGTTTTTGGTTGATACAATTCAGAACATAATGAAAAAGATTTCTGAAATAACAGGTGTGGAATACGGCGAAGATCCCGAAAAAGACGTTTCACTGCGTGTTATTACTGACCATATCCGCAGCACCACCTTTATGATTGGCGACGGCGTAATGCCGTCAAACGAGGGCAAGGGTTATGTGCTTCGCAGACTTCTCAGACGTGCCGCACGTCACGGCAGATTGCTCGGCTACACGGAGCCGTTCCTCTACAAGGTTTGCGATACCGTCATCAAGGAAAATCTTGTTGCATATCCCGAACTAAAGGAGAAAGAGGACTTCATCATCAAGGTAATCCGTGTTGAAGAAGAAAGCTTTGCAAAGACGGTTGATCAGGGCATAAAAATGCTCCAAAACATAATTGACGACGCTCAGATAAAGACGCTGAGCGGCGAAGATGCGTTCAAACTCAACGACACCTACGGCTTCCCGATAGATCTGACAAAAGAAATCCTTGGGGAAAAGGGAATTAATGTTGACGTTGAACGTTTTCACGAGCTGTTAAAGGAACAGAAGAAGCGTTCCCGTGATGCGCGCAAAAACGCAGGCGCAGACGCATGGATCTCAGACGCCACCGACCTTTCGGACATTAATAAGACCGAGTTTGTCGGATATACCGAGCTTGAATGTAATTCAAAGGTGCTTGCAATCGTAAAAGACGGTATAAGAATAGACAGTGCGGGCGAGGGCGAAAACGTAGTTCTTGTGCTTGACAAAACTCCGTTTTATGCCGAGAGCGGCGGTCAGGTCGGCGACACAGGCGTTGTTGAAAGCGGCAGCTTTTCGGCAGATGTCTGCAACACCACCAAAGACCCGTCGGGCAAAATATTCCTGCACGAAACGCTTATTAAGAGCGGAAATATCAGCGTAGGCTCACAGGTTAAATCTACGGTTGACAAAGAGCGCCGCGCCGATATAACACGCAACCATACTGCGGCCCATCTTTTGCAGGCGGCTCTCAGACAGGTGCTCGGCAGCCATGTTCAGCAGGCAGGTCAGCTTGTTTCCGACACAACCCTGCGTTTTGACTTTACCCATTTTGAGGCAATGAGCGCAAAGGAGCTTATCGAAGTAGAAAACCTTGTAAACCAAAAGATTTTTGAGGCTATTGAGGTCAACACCCGTGAAATGCCGATTGAAGAAGCAAAGAAGCTCGGAGCAATGGCGTTGTTCGGCGAAAAATACGGCGATGTGGTTCGAGTTGTAAGCGCAGGAGATTTCTCGGTTGAATTCTGCGGCGGCACGCACGCAAAGAACACCTCAAATCTCGGACTGTTCAAGATTCGTCAGGAAGGTTCTGTTGCGGCAGGCGTAAGAAGAATTGAAGCTATAACAGGCTACGGTGTGCTTAATTATATCAACAATATTCACGCAGCGGTAGTCGGCGTTTGTGAAATGCTCAAAATTAACGATCCCAGAAAGGTTGTAGAGGGCGTAAAGAAGGTCGAGGAAAATCTCCGTACACAGCAAAAAGAGATTGCAGATCTGAATTCAAAGCTTGCGGTAACCCGTCTTGCGGAGTTTTTCTCCGGAACGGAAATCGAAAACGGCGTAAGAATAGTTACCGGCAAATTAGACGGCGTAAATGCAGACGTGCTCCGCACAATGTGCGAGCGCGGAAAAGATATGGCTCCCAATGCGGTAATCGTGCTTGCGGCTACAAACGACGGAAAGGTAACGTTTGCGTCGGCTTGCGGAAAAAAGGCTCTTGAAAACGGTGCAAATGCAGGAAAAATTGTAAAGGCCGTTGCACAGGCGGCAGGCGGTAACGGCGGCGGCAAGCCGGATCTTGCAATGGCAGGAGCAAAAGCCCCCGAAAAGGTTGACTCTGCCCTTGCAATCGTAAAAGAAACCGTGTACGCAATGCTGAAATGATGAGTAGGTTAAGCAGACGCCATTGTTTTATTGGCGGCTCAACAACCGAAAGCTGAGTTGGATTGTGCAAAATTAACAAATATCGTCACAAAACCTTGTGCAATAAGCGAGGTTACAAATCCTTAAAAACCATTGAATTTTTGATACAATTATTGTATAATTAATTCACTGAGAAATATAGTTTCTCGGCTGAACGAACAATTTTAGGAGGAGATTAAAATGTTCAAAAAATTAGCAAGTATTGCTCTTGCAGCAACAATGCTCGTTGGAACAGCAGGAATTGCAGCAAGCGCAGCTGAAGTTAAAGACGACTCGGCAGTAGCAGCTGAAGATCAGTCGGCAGTCGGCGCACAGGATTCTGACAGTGTCGGTGCAGATTCCGAATCATCAAGCGTTGGTTCTGGAAATGTCATCAACTTTGACGCAAGCACAACAGACTGGCAAAACTACAAATATTGTATGTGCTACATCTATGATATAGACAGCGGCGACGAATTCTTTGACTGGGGCGTTAAAAAGACCCGTATGAAGGATGAAGACAAGGACAATGTATGGACATATGACCTTGACAATGCCGGTGTTAGCCTTGAAAGCGGCAAATACTACGCTGTAATTTTCTCAAACGATGTTGGTATGCAGACATCAGACCTTATCTTAACAACAGATTGCTATGGTGACACAGCTTATATTAAGGACTTGAGTGCAAGATACGAAAATCCATCTGACTCCAACAAGCAGTCATATGTTGCTTATTGGAAGAACAACACACAGTGGAAGCCGCACATGGTTATTACAAGTGTCGGTAATATAATAGGCGAACAGCTTGCACCGTCAGAATCAGCTTACAGCATATTTGTTTCTTTCCTTAAGAATACTCTTGCTAATGCAAAAGAGTTCTCAGGTAAAGATGATCAGACACTTATTGATGAAACAGCAAAAGCACTCGGAATCGGTCAGGATCTTATTCCGCAAGCTATTGAAGAAGCAGGCGTAACTGTTGATTGGAAGGCTGATAATTCAACAGCTGAAAAGGAATCAAAAGGAGATGTTAAGCAAACGGGCGGCGGCTCAGGCAGCGGCGGCTCAGGCAGCGGCAGCTCAGGCAGCGGCAGCTCAGGCAGCGGTAGCTCAGGCAGCGGCAGCTCAGGCAGCGGTTCAGGTTCAAAGTCAGTTAGTTCCGGTCAGGAAACAACTATTTTCTATATACTTGGCGGTGTTATGGTTGCAGCAGCAGGCGTAGTATTCCTTTCAAGAAAAAGAAAGATGAACTGATACTTCTGAGTTCACAATTTAATTTCTGATTTAAAGCGCTGTCGATTTCGACAGCGCTTATTTTTAAAATCTGCGCAATGATTTGTCTGCTTCCTGCAAGCAAGGCATTGCTCCGATTTATAATAGATTGCAATAATATGGTTCGCTGCGGTTAGCACACGCTAACCGCAATGTATTTTAGCATAATTATCGCAAATAATCAACTGATTTATAGACTTATTTTTTTCTGCAAAGACAGAAGTGGCATACGCCGCCTGAGAGGTGGGGTATTTGTATTTAAATTATTAATATAGCACTTTGTATTTACTGCTGTAAAATCTTGACACGGTATGCCTTATAATCAGCGTAATGCACTTTGATTTATATGCTGATATATGATAGAATTAAACCAGTTGCGGTTATACTGCTCAATAAATCAAAAGGATGATTATGTGAAAAACAACACGTTAAAAAGAATTCCCGCTGTTGTAGTAACAGTCGCAATTTTGTTTTCAACTGTATTTTCAATGTCGGTTTTTGCAAATGCCGCCTCATCGTTTACGCCAAGGCTTTCTGCTCCGCCTTCAAGCAACAAGTATTATTACAGCAACCTGAATTTATTTTATAAATACGGCTACGGAATGCCAAACTGTACAGCCTATGCTTATGGCAGAGCATATGAAATATTGGGTTCCGAACCTAATCTTTGCCGCTACAGTGCCGAGGAATGGTACGATTATAACAAAAAAGGCGGTTACTATGATTACGGAAAAACACCGAAGCTCGGCGCAATAGCCTGCTGGTATTATGACAACGGCGGAGGTCACGTTGCAGTCGTTGAAAAAATTGAAAACGGTACAATTACCTTTTCAAATTCAGCGTACAGCGGTGAAAACTTCTACCTTTCGTATGCGAGCACGTCTGATAAAAATGCCGGAGGAAACAGTTGGTGGAATTTTCAGGGATATATTTACATAATAGATAATGTTACCCCCGATACAACAGCGCCGATTACAAAAACAGGCGTATATAAAACCAATGTGGACGATTATCTTAATATGCGAAGCGGGGCAGGGACAAGCTATAGCTATGTAACCTCTGTTCCCGACGGTGCATTACTGAATGTTACTCAAATAAAGCAGAACGACGGTTATACTTGGGGCTATACGGCATATAACGGCAAAAGCGGTTGGGTTGTACTTGATTTTTGTATATATATTTCAGAGTTGCCTACAACTCAACCCACAACCGAAAAGCCTGCGACTCAGCCAACAACGGCAAAGCCGACCACACAACCTACAACCGCACCCACCGCAACCTTGCCTGTTACTGAGCCTACAACCGAAAAGCCGACAATTCAGCCTACTACCGAGCCGCCCGAAACTCAACCGACAACCAATCCGCAGGAGGGACTTGGAGTTGGCGATGTAAACGGTGACGGCGTTATCGGTGTTACCGACAGCACGCTTATTCAAAAATACCTTTCCGGTTTGGCACAATTAAGTGATAAACAAATATCGTGGTGTGATGCTGATTTTAACGGAAAGGTTGATATAAATGATGCGTCCACTCTGCAAAAATATCTGGCGCTTTACAAACGGTAATCGTGAAATTAATCAGCAATAAAATATGTTGAAAAAAGACCGACTCAAAAGAAAATGAGTCGGTCTTTACACTTTTGTGTCCCCAACCGTTATTGTAAGCATCGTTACAAATTCAGCTTGCAGGGACAACCCTTGCGGTTGTTCGCAGTCGAATACAAATTAACATTAAAGCAATCACATATTGTTTGTTCGGCAAAACCTAAGATTAAAGGCCGACATCTGCGGATAAACTGCGCTGTTGCCAAGCTGTTCTTCAATCCTGAGAAGCTGATTGTATTTTGCGACTCTTTCACTTCTGCTCGGTGCGCCTGTTTTTATCTGGCAGGTGTTCAGCGCAACGGCAAGATCTGCAATGGTGGTATCTGCCGTTTCACCCGAACGGTGTGACGCAATGGCGGTGTAGCCTGCTTTGTGCGCCATTTTAATTGCTTCAAGGGTTTCCGAAACAGAACCTATTTGATTGAGCTTAATAAGAATTGAATTACCGCACCCGAGCTTGATACCCTTTTCAAGGCGTTTGGTATTGGTTACAAAAAGATCGTCGCCGACAAGCTGTACCTTGTCGCCAAGCTCGCGTGTAAGCTGTTGCCAGCCCTCCCAATCTTCCTCGTCAAGAGCGTCCTCGATAGATATGATAGGATATTTTTCAACGAGGTTTTTCCAATGGTCAATAAGTCCTGATGAGGTGAATTTTGTTCCTGCTTTCGGCAGTACATATTCACCCTTTTTTGAGCCTTTCCATTCCGACGTTGCGGCGTCCATAGCAATCATAAAATCCCTTTTCGGCTCGTATCCTGCGTTCTTTACCGCTTCAAGAATATACCGAATTGCTTCTTCGTCGCTTGCAAGGTCAGGTGCAAAACCGCCTTCGTCACCTACTGAGGTTGCAAGCCCTTTTGATTTTAGGAGAGATGCAAGAGAGTGGAATACTTCGGCGCACCAGCGAAGCGCCTCTTTAAAGTTCGGAGCACCGACGGGCATAATCATAAATTCCTGAACGTCAACAGTGTTTGCGGCGTGCGCGCCTCCGTTGAGAATATTCATCATCGGAACGGGAAGCTTGTTGCCCGAAATGCCGCCTAAAAATCTGTATAGAGGTATATCAAGCGAAACCGCCGCTGCTCTTGCACAGGCTATAGATACTGCAAGTATCGCATTTGCGCCGAATTTTGACTTATCCTCGGTTCCGTCAGCGTCTGTCATAGCTTTGTCAACGGCATAAATATCCGATGCGTCAAGTCCCGTAATCGTGTCTTTGATAACGGTATTGATATTTTTGACAGCCTTTAAAGTACCTTTTCCGAGATATCTTGATTTGTCGTTATCACGAAGTTCAAGGGCCTCAAATTCGCCGGTTGACGCACCGCTTGGTGCAGTGCCGCAGGCAACTGTTCCGTCATAGAGAGTTACTTCTGCCTCTACAGTGGGATTTCCTCTTGAATCAAGAATTTCTCTTCCTTTTACATCTACAATTTCTGAATATGACATTGTATATCTCCTCACATAACATTATCTTATTGAATATAGTATGGGCTTGATTACGCAAAAATATTCTCCAAACTTAAAAGCTGAACTATGCATAAATTCCCAATATTTACAAATGCTATGACCAAATTAATTTGGAGGTAAAGCTATGAGTAATAATATGGATTTAGGATATGAGATGTTTTGCAGTATTTGACAGACACCTTTGATTTGAGAGCGATAAGCAACGCAAGTGATGATATTAAAACTTGCCTTAAGCAGAATATTTAGTATATCAATTCAATACAAAGCATAAAAATAAGCTCCGCCGATTTGTTTCCCAATCGACGGAGCTTTAGTTTAAGTTCCTTAAAAGAATTATTCTTCAATGGTAATTGAATTGATAACAGGCTGATTTGCTTTTTCAACAGTACCGTTGCTGTCTGTAACAGGGGTATCGGCACAAATTTTATCAACAATTTCCATTCCCTCGGTTACATATCCAAATGCCGCATACTGACCGTCAAGAAAAGTGCTGTCCTTGTGAACGATAAAGAACTGAGAGCTTGCACTGTCAAAATCCTGAGAACGAGCCATTGAGATAGCTCCCCTTGTATGACTGAGCGGATTTTCAACGCCGTTAGCCGTAAATTCGCCCTTAATATTTTCATCGCTTCCGCCTGTGCCGTTGCCGAGCGGATCACCGCCCTGAATCATAAATCCGCTGATGATTCTATGGAATGTCAGACCGTCGTAAAAACCGTCTTTTGCAAGCTTTACAAAATTTTCGACCGTTATGGGAGCGTCGTCGGGAAAGAGCGCAACTGTAATTTTTCCGTAATCCTTAACGTCAATTACCGCAGTTACGGCGTTATCGGGAATAGAAACGTTTGAGTCGGCATTTGACACTGCGCTTGTGCTTTTTTGTGCTTTGCTTGAATTGCTTGAGCTGCTGTCTTTTCCGCAGCCTCCCAGGAATACGCAGGATAAGGCGAGCAGCGCAACGATCATTGTGCTCAGCGTTTTGATTGAAAGTGATTTAATATGAGTTTTCATTTTGTTTCCTCCAATAAATAATTAAGATTATTCTATCATTATTTGATTTACAAATCAACCGTGAATTGACACAAAATCATTAATATGATAAAATTTTATCATATTATGAGGGGAGGCGGCGCAATGCTGAATGATGAAATTACCGTTATAGGTTCAAAGCGCAGACTATTCGGCATAAATCTCAAAGAGCTTTGGCGTTACCGTGACCTTGTTATGCTTTTTGTAAAGCGCGACCTCAAAAATTTTTACAAGCAGACCGTTTTGGGCCCGCTTTGGATAATAATTAAACCGTTTTTATCTACTTTTGTATTTACGATAATTTTCGGTATCATTGCAAATATATCGACCGAGGGCGTACCTCAGTTTTTATTTTTTATGTCAGGCAATATAGTGTGGGGGTTGTTTTCAAGCTGTCTGAGCCAAAGCTCATCGACTTTTATCGGCAACGCCCGTTTGTTCGGCAAAGTGTATTTTCCTCGGCTTGTAATGCCGATTTCGGGTATAGTGTATAATTTTGTGAACTTTTTGCTTCAATTTGCGGCATTCTTTATTTTGACGATAATCTATGTAATTATCGGGAAAAACGTTCAACTGAATATTGCTGCATTGCTGACGCCGCTGCTTATGCTCCAAATCTCACTTTTGGGCACGGGCTTCGGACTTTTGATTTCGTCCGTAACCGCAAAGTACCGTGACTTAAATATCCTTGTGTCCTTCGGGCTTTCGCTTTGGATGTATCTTACTCCCGTAGTCTATCCGTCTTCTCAGGTGCCTCAGTCGCTTCGTCCGATATTTTTGCTGAATCCCGTTGCTCCGATTATTGAAACGTTTCGTTTCTCGTTTTTGGGCTGCGGAACATTTGAATGGTTTTATTTATTGATAAGCGTTGCGGTTACGGCAATCGTAGTATTTTTCGGGATAATTGTATTCAACCAGGTTGAAAAGGATTTTATCGACACGGTGTAGGCTATGAAAGAAAATTGTGTAATCAAGATTGAACATCTTACAAAAGAATACAGGCTCGGTTCAATAGGTTCGGGTACGCTCAGGCATGACCTTCAGAGTCTGTACGCACGCCGTCACGGCAAACCCGATCCCAACCAAAAGATCGGAGCGCATCAATACACAAAGGGCGACAGCTTTCTTGCACTTGACGATGTAAGCCTTGAAATAAACCGAGGAGAGCGTGTCGGAATAATCGGTGCGAACGGTGCAGGAAAATCCACCCTGCTCAAGCTGTTGTCACGAATTACCTCTCCCACAAGCGGAAAAATTATGTACAAGGGCAGGATAGCAAGTATGCTTGAGGTCGGTACAGGCTTTCACGGAGAGCTTACGGGCAGGGAGAATATCTATCTCAACGGTGCGATTCTCGGTATGTCAAGAGATGAAGTTGATTCAAAGATAGACAGGATAATTGAGTTTTCGGAATGTGAAAAATTCATTGACACACCCGTAAAGCGGTATTCTTCGGGAATGTTTGTTAAGCTTGCGTTTGCCGTTGCTTCACACCTTGACGCAGAAATAATTTTAATGGACGAAGTGCTTGCCGTCGGAGATATGAAGTTTCAGCGCAAGTGTATTTCAAAAATGAGGGAGCTTGCGGTTGACGAAAATCGAACTGTTCTTTATGTTTCACACAATATGTCAACCATACAGGAGCTTTGCAGTCGGTGTATTGTGCTTGAAAGCGGGAAAAAGACGTTTGACGGCGAGGTTGACGAGGCGATAAAACGCTACCTCGGCGGCGAACAGGACGACTTTTTCAGTCACGAATATAAAGACGACAAATACAAACAGAGGGTTGTTAATAAAAAGCTTAACCTTACTTCGGTAAAATACAACGGCAGAACCGACAATATTTTTTATGACGACGAGAATATTCAGCTCGAACTCAAATGGGAAAATCTTGAGGATATTAAAAATTTGAGCCTGCGTATTGAGGTATACGATTACAAGCGTTATCCGATTACGGCATTTGTTATAGAGAACTTTTATTCGGGAAGATTGGGTGAAGCTCATTCACAAAAATTCAGCATAGATGTGTCAAAGCTTGCAACGGGCATATATTACACACGCTATGTGTTCTATAGCCGTGAAACCGCTTCTTCTGCGTTTGAAGACGCAGAAATCGCAATGGGATTGAATTTCCGCAAACGCCGCACCGAATCCACCGAACAGCCGTGGCAAAAGTCATGGGGCAGTGTAATTATGAACGACATAAGCCTTGAGGAATAATCCAAAAGCTTTAGCCGAGATTTTTTGGCAGAGCGATACTGCGTATATTTCTTTCCGAAAATTGAATAAGGTTAAACAGCGACGGCGCACCGTTTTTAAAGTAGGTTGAAATTATGTCTGGCGACAGGGTAATGCAAAGTTCGTTTCTTTCTATCAAAGCGTCAACTATTTCCAGATCCAGCGCCATAGAGGCCGACGTAAGTGTTTTGTATCGGTTTTTATCTAACGAAAATATAGTTTGCGAGTTGTTTTCTTCGGAGCTGTAAATTGTTCTGAATATCTGATATTCGGCGCTCATAAGGTAGTTGCTTACCGCATTTGTAAGCTTTTTATCGCCAATCTGCGCCAAAAGGTCAAATATCACCGTGGTGGTGTTCATCAACAGCTTTTTGTTTATCTGATTTATCATATGACCTTTTATATGCCTGATTTCATCGCTGTCGGGAATATCGTCGGCGCTGACGGAAGCAAGTCTGCGCTGAACTGTCCTTCCCAAAAGATAATCACACGAAACCTCATAGTATTCTGCGGTCTTAACCAAAAAATCAAGACCACATTCTCTTATTCCCTTTTCATAGTGCGACAGCAGAGCCTGTGAAATTCCCAAATCAGAAGCCGCCTGCTTTTGACTCAGCCTGCGTTCTTTTCTTAAAAAGGTAATTATCCTCGGAAAATCTTTGTTCAAAACTTGACACCTCAAAATTAATAATAGTATAATAATATATTGTGAAAAATATATCTTTACGGTATATACTGCAAGTATAATATAATTATAACCATTTGTAAATATATTGCGGAGAATTTTATGAAATCTTACGTTATTCATTTTATCCGACACGGCTCTATTGATGAAACCCTGTCGGGAAAATACATAGGAACGACCGATGTGTCGCTGTCGGACAAGGGCAAAATGTCGCTGAAAAAGCTGAACTTTGATTATGTCTATCCTCAGGTGCCGGTCGTTTTTACAAGTCCGCTCAAAAGGTGTACCCAAACCTGCAAAATTCTTTTTCCGAATATTAAGCCTCTTGTTATTGATGCTCTTTCGGAGTGCAATTTCGGAGAATGGGAGGGCAAAACCGCAGAGGAGTTAAAAACCGATCCCGACTTTGAAAAATGGCTTGCAGGCGACAATTCGGTAAAGCCCCCCAGGGGTGAGAGCAACGACGACTTTGTGCGCCGAATCTGCAAAATGTTTGAGAGCATAGTTGAGGGATTGATGAAAACAGGCACTACCGAATGTGCGATAGTCACTCACGGAGGCGTTATAATGACGCTTCTTGCGGTTTACGGACTGCCGCAGGCAAAGCCGTTTGAATGGACAATGGACAACGGCTTCGGCTATTCGCTCAGGGTTACGCCGATGCTTTGGCAGAGGGATAAGGTGTGCGAGGTTTTTTCTGCTTTGCCGTATGAAAAAGAGTAAATTATTGACCCAAAGGAGTAATAAATATGTCAGACTACAAGATCACATTGTTAAAGGGCGACGGAATCGGCCCTGAAATCGTAAACCAAGCCGTAAAGGTGCTCAACAAAGCAGGCGAAAAATTCGGCTTCGGCGTTGAATATGACGAGGCGCTTCTCGGCGGATGCGCTATTGATGCAACAGGAGTTCCGCTTCCCGAAGAAACGGTTGCAAAGTGCAAGGCTTCCGACAGTGTTATACTCGGAGCTGTCGGCGGACCGAAATGGGACGATCAGCCGGGCAACAACCGCCCCGAAGCCGGACTGCTCGGAATCAGAGGTGCGCTCGGACTTTTTGCAAATCTCAGACCGTCGGTTATTTTCGGACCGCTTAAAAGTGCATCGCCGATAAAAGACGAAATCATAGGTGACAATATGAATATACTTATCGTTCGTGAGCTTACGGGCGGTATCTATTTTGGCGAAAGAGGAACAAAAACCGTTGACGGTCAGCCTGCCGCATGGGATACCGAGATGTATTCCGTGCCTGAAATAAAACGCATTGCAAAGGTTGCCTTTGAAATGGCAATGAAGAGAAACAAAAAGCTCACAAGCGTTGACAAGGCGAACGTTCTTGAATCTTCACGCCTTTGGAGAAAAACGGTTATTGAGGTTTCAAAGGATTATCCCGAGGTCGAGCTCAACCATATGTATGTTGACAACTGTGCAATGCAGCTTGTCCGCAATCCAAAACAGTTTGACGTAATTGTAACCTCAAACATTTTCGGCGATATTCTTTCCGACGAGGCTTCAATGATTGCAGGCTCAATCGGTATGCTTGCATCGGCAAGCCTTTCCGAGGGCAAATTCGGTCTTTATGAGCCTATCCACGGTTCTGCGCCCGATATTGCGGGACTTGGTATAGCAAATCCGCTTGCAACGATTCTTTCGGTTGCAATGATGCTTCGCTATTCGCTCGACCAATACAAGGCAGCCGACGCAATTGAAGCGGCTGTTGCAAAGGTGCTTGAAACCCACCGCACCCCCGATATTTATGAGGAAGGCTTTACAAAGGTAAGCTGTGAAGAAATGGGCGACCTTGTTTGTGATGCGCTTTAAAGAGGTATAAAATGCAGCTATATGATATGCACACCCACATTTTGCCCGATTTTGACGACGGTTCGGACAGTGTTGAGGAAAGCCTTAAAATGATAGATTGTCTTAAAAAACAGAATATCAAAAACATATGCTTTACACCGCATTTTTATACAAACGAAATGAGTGTGGAAAAGTTTGTTGAATTGCGCAACGAAGCATATGAAAGGTTTTTGCCGCACAAGCCCGACGGTGTAAACATTGTTCTCGGCGCAGAGGTATATGTGAGCAATTATCTTTTTTCTAATGTTGATTTATCCGATATAACCTACGGAAAATCAAGGTATATCCTCACCGAATTTGCATACTCGTCATCTTTTTCCGACAGAACGCTTGATCAGATATACAAGCTGATTGAAAATTATGACCTGAAGCCTGTTTTGCCGCACGTTGAGCGTTACGAAACGCTTATGCACCATCCGGATATGATTTCTGAATTGAGAAATATAGGTATGCTTATTCAGACAAACATCGGAAACTATGCGGATAAAGCTCCGTTTTTTAACAAGCGAAAGCTTATAAAGTACATCAATGAGGGACTTATTGATATACTCGGTTCAGACACTCATTCAATGACGCACCGTTCGCCCGAATGTTATACTCAGGCGATTGACTGCATATCGCAGAAATGCGGTCGGCAAAAGGTCAAAGAAATGATGAATATCGCAAAGCTGATATTTGACAGCGCAATGGGCGAAGATTAATACACAAAAAAGGAAAGGTTACGCAGCCTTTCCTTTTTGTTTGTGTATACTATTTGTTTTCGTGCTCTTTGATATATCGGTTAAATTCATCGGTTTTTGACCAGTATTTGATACCCCAGTGTTCAAAATCCCATTCCTGCATATAGTCGTTGCACTCGTAGTCGATATAAAACAGCTTTTCGTTTTGTACAACAAAATTTGTCGGGAAGTAGCCGATGTTTGTATTTGCAGAATACAGCAGCTTGCACATACTTTTTACCTGATTTATGTAATCACTTTTTACTCTGCCGCACTTTACAAGTTCAAAAACGGTGTCGCCCTCAATGTATTCTTTCAATATGCGTTCGTTTTGTACGTCAACGTCAAGCATTTTCGGCATAGGAATTCCTATATTGCAAAGGCGCTTATAGTCGTTGAGCTCGGATTCAAGCTTGTTCCCGAATTGATAGTACGAACACGGTTCGTGATGAATCTGCTTTACCACAAGCTCGGCCTTACCGTCGCTTACAAGATATGAATATCCGCCCTTTCCCTTGCCAAGCAATTTTTTTACCTTAAAGTCTTTCCCGTTTACGGAAATAAAATTCATATTATCATCGCCGCCCTTCCGACCTTATTATAACATAACGCCGGTGAAAGTAAAGAAATAGTATTATAAATGATTTTTGCAATATTAAAACAGCAAATCCGTGCAAAAATACGAGTATTTAAAAAAAAAATAGCGGGGGATTAAAGGATTAATGAAATATCATATCGAAAAAATTGCATTTTGCTTGACAATTTAAGGCAATATAAAGTATAATATAAATGCTTTTGGTAATGCTTTTTTAGAGAAGTATCATTCTTTCTTTCAGCAAAAGCATTAAATATTATAAGAGAAAGAGGTTTAATCAAGACATGGCAAAAATTGATTTGAGCAAATACGGAATTACCGGGGCTGTAGATGTTGTTTACAATCCTTCTTACGAAACGCTTTTTGAAGAGGAAACAAAATCAGATCTCGTAGGTTATGAAAAAGGTCAGGAGAGCGAGCTTGGTGCCGTTAACGTAATGACGGGTATCTATACAGGACGTTCACCTAAAGACAAATTTATCGTAGTTGACGAAAACTCAAAAGACACTGTTTGGTGGACTTCCGATGAATACAAAAATGACAACCACCCCGCTTCCGAGGAAACATGGAAGGCTGTTAAGGACATCGCAATCAAAGAGCTTTCAAACAAAAGACTCTTTGTAGTTGACGCTTTCTGCGGTGCAAACAAGGACACAAGAATGGCTGTTCGTTTTATCGTTGAGGTTGCTTGGCAGGCTCACTTTGTAACGAATATGTTCATCAAGCCGACAGCAGAAGAGCTTGAAAACTTTGAGCCTGACTTTGTTGTTTACAACGCTTCAAAGGCTAAGGTTGAAAACTACAAGGAACTCGGACTCAACTCCCAAACAGCCGTTGTATTCAACATCACAAGCCGTGAGCAGGTTATTATCAATACATGGTACGGCGGTGAGATGAAGAAGGGTATGTTCTCAATGATGAACTATTACCTTCCGCTCAAGGGTATCGCTTCAATGCACTGCTCTGCAAACACAGATATGAACAATGAAAACACAGCTATTTTCTTTGGACTTTCAGGCACAGGCAAAACCACATTGTCAACAGATCCAAAGCGTCTGCTTATCGGCGACGACGAGCACGGCTGGGATGACAACGGTGTGTTCAACTTTGAAGGCGGCTGTTACGCAAAGGTAATCAACCTTGATAAGGAATCTGAGCCTGACATCTATAACGCTATCAGACGTGACGCTCTCCTTGAGAACGTAACGCTTGACAAGGACGGAAAGATTGACTTTGCCGATAAGTCGGTAACGGAAAATACCCGTGTTTCTTACCCGATTGACCACATCAAAAACATCGTTAAGCCTGTATCTTCCGCACCTGCCGCAAAGAACGTAATCTTCCTTTCCGCAGACGCATTCGGTGTGCTTCCGCCTGTATCAATTCTTACACCTGAACAGACAAAGTACTACTTCCTTTCGGGCTTTACCGCAAAGCTTGCAGGTACCGAGCGCGGAATTACAGAACCCACCCCAACATTCTCGGCTTGCTTCGGTCAGGCATTTTTGGAGCTTCATCCCACAAAGTATGCCGAAGAGCTTGTTAAGAAGATGGAGAAGAGCGGCGCAAAGGCTTACCTTGTAAACACAGGCTGGAACGGCACAGGCAAGCGTATCTCAATTAAAGATACTCGTGGAATTATTGACGCTATCCTCAGCGGCGATGTAAACAACGTTCCGACAAAGAAGATTCCTTACTTCAACTTTGAAGTGCCCACAGAGCTTCCGGGCGTTGATACAGGAATTCTTGATCCGCGCGACACCTATGCAGACGCTTCCGAGTGGGACAAAAAGGCAAAAGACCTTGCAGAAAGATTTATCAAGAACTTTGCTAAATATGAAGGCAACGAAGCAGGCAAGGCTCTTGTTGAAGCAGGTCCTCAGCTCTGATAAGGCGTATTGTATCGCAATTTATCTCGCAAGTATATCCCGTACTGTAATTTTGCAGTACGGGATTTTTGTGCCTGACAGCATATTGTATAGAAAAATATTGAAATTTTCCTTAATTTATGCTATATAATATATATGAATTTATGGCTTGAAACTTAAAGACGATACTTAAATATTGCAAGGATAAAAACACATCCCGGTAGGTAGTCCGGGAGTACCGAAAGGTATCAGTAACCTGCCTCCTTAGGTTGTCCGTTCCTTGCAAAAACATATTTACAATTAAGGAGGAATAGCTATGGAATTTATCAGTTCCAAACTGACCGTATTGTTTGAAGATCCGTTTTGGATAGCGTTGCTTGAACAGGAATGTGACGGCAGATATGAGGTATGCAAGGTGACTTTCGGGGCTGAGCCGAGGGATAACGAGGTGTATGATTTCTTTATTAAAAATTATAACAAGCTGTCATATTCCCGCCCCGTAAAAACCGAAACGACCGAACAGCGCAGGATAAACCCAAAGCGTATGCAGAGAAAAATCAAAAGGGCTGTCACACAAAACGGTGTGGGAACAAAGGCGCAGGAAGCTTTAAAGCTTCAATATGAGCAGAACAAGACGGAAAGAAAAGTCCGCACCCGTGAAATGAAAGAAGCCGAAGCCGAGCGCAGGTTTGCGCTTCGCCAAAAAAAGAAAAAAGAAAAACACAACGGTCACTAATCGAATGTTGGAAAGTTATGAGGTGTAATTATGAAAACAGTTATTATCAACGGACAAAATCATAAGGGCAACACCCGCACGGTCGCAAGAAAGCTTGCCGAAAAGGTTGGAGGAGAGATCACCGAGTTTTTTCTTCCTCGTGATTTTGACGAACAATGTCTCGGTTGCAGGGCTTGTTTGAGAACAGATATGACTCGTTGTCCGCATTATGAAAAACTTCGTCCGCTGACCGAAGCGATGACAGAGGCAGACCTGATAATTCTTGCAAGTCCCGTATATGTATATCACGCAACAGGTCAGATGATGAGCTTTCTCGATCATTATGCGATAAGGTGGATGGTACATAGACCTGATGAAAGAATGTTTTTTAAACAGGGCGTCAGTATTTGTACAGCAGCGGGCGGCGGAATGAAAAGAACGGTTAGGGATATGGCTGACAGCCTTTTGTTTTGGGGAGTTCCCAAAATATACAAGATTCGTTTCGGAATCGGAACAGCGGAGTTAGGTAAATTTCCCGATAAGCTCAGTCAAAAGATTGATAAAAGCCTTGACAAAACGGCAGATAAGATACAACGCAATGCAGGCAAGAATAACCGTAACCTAAAGGCGAGAGCGTGGTTTTACTTTATTCGTTTTGCACATATTCATTTTGAACCCAAAATTGAACCTGATTATTCGTATTGGGAGGAAAGAGGCTGGCACGCAAAATCAAGGCCGTGGAAAAAGAAGTAAATTAAATCGGAGCAACGCTCTGCTTTGCCTGCAAAAAGCAGACCTTGCAACGGATGCATTTGGATTATTAAACTCAAGGAGATTTTATGGAAAATCAAGCAAGCATAACTTCACTGATGTCGGCATTTTCAAGGGCGTTTCATACTGAAAACGAAGCCTGTCCCGTGTTTTCGGATACAAAGGCAAGAGAACTTATGACCGATGATGAGTACAATATGATAAAGGGTTACATTCTCGGCGGCATTGACTTTTTTGCTCCTGAAAATAAAGGCAGCTTTGCAAATGACGCTGAAGCTCTGCGCTATCTTGTGAACACTCACCTTGCACCGACACCGCTGTGCCGTGCAAGCTATTGTGAATCGGCGTTAAAAACCGCAATGCAAACAGGCACCCGGCAATATGTTATCCTCGGAGCAGGGCTTGATACCTTTGCTTTTCGCGAGCCGAAGTTCGTATCAAAATACAAGGTTTTTGAAGTAGATCACCCGCTAACCCAAGCGAACAAGCTTGTACGCATAGCCCGTGCAGGCTGGAACACACCTGAAAATCTGACCTTTGTCGGTGTGAATTTTTCAAAGGACGACCTGAAACAAAAGCTTCTTGAAAGCGGCTTTGATAAAGACCAAAAGACCTTTTTCTCCTGGCTCGGAGTGAGCTATTATTTAAGTATAGAGGAGATCGGCAGTATGTTGAAAAGCCTTTCCGAAATTTCTGCGGAGGGCAGTACGCTGTTGTTTGATTATGCGGATTCGGGATTGTTCCTTGCAGAGGAAAAACGAGTTCGTAATATGATTGCAATGGCAAAGGCAGGCGGCGAAGAAATGAAGTCGAGCTTTGATTATCTTTCTGTTGACAGATTGCTCGGTGCCTACGGATTTTTGGTTTACGAGGTCCTAACCCCAATGGACATTCAGCGTATGATAATAGATTCCGTCGGTGCAGACATCAAGGCTTTTGAGCATATTAATTACATACAGGCAGTATTGAAATGAAATAAATAATGTGTACAAGTTTAATACATAACGGGAACAAAACCATAGTCGGCTGGAATCTTGATATTCTTGATATGGAACATAAGGTCGTTTCAGAGGATAACGCCGTTTACATAGCTGTTAACGATAAGTCGGAGGGGTGGCTGCCGCTGTTTGGCGCAAACGGTCGAGGTGAATTTGTGGCAATGCCTACCTGTTGGCCTTATGACGGACGAAGCGATCCCCAAAATGACGGGAGCATAAATATAATCAATCTTGATATTGATCTTTTGCTTAGAAAAAAGACGTTTTCAGAGGTGAAGAATATTGCCGAGAGCGGCATTGTGTGCAGTATTCCGGGCACAACGTTTCAAGCTCAGCTGACCGATAAAAACGGCAATGTTTTGCAAATAGTTCCGGGACAGGGAACAAGGTATATTGAACGCCCAAAGTACTCTGTTATGACAAATTTTTCCCCGTTTAAGGGCGACAGCGAAAAGCACCCGTGGATGGGGTTTGACCGTTATCGGACTGCGGACAGGATGCTTACAAATGCGGATGAGGATTTTATCGTGCTTATTATCCTGCTGGTTATTGAAGCTCATCAGGACAAGGTGCTTAATGATATTGCATTAAGAGAAAATAAAGAGAACGACAACCTGTAATTTGACATTCCTCCGCAATCAAAGTCAGGAAAAACAGCAGTGTTTCATCTATAATGGTATCAACGGAGGGAGAGAATATGAACTGGATAACAGGGATCGGAAAAGCCATAGACTATGTAGAGGATAATATTACAGGTCAGATTGATTATGAACAGGCGGCGAAGCAGGCCTATTCGTCCGCTTTTCATTTTCAGCGTGTGTTCGGTATTCTTTGCGGTTACACGCTGGGCGACTATATCCGTATGCGCAGACTGTCGCTTGCAGGTCAGGAGATTATATAGTCCGACCTAAAGATTATCGACATAGCATTAAAATACGGCTATGACAGTCCCGAAAGCTTTTCGAGGGCTTTTACACGTTTTCACGGCGAAACGCCGAGCGAAGCACGCAAATCCGGAAAGATCTGTTCATTTTCACGACTTACCGTAAATTTAACGTTAATCGGAGGAAATACTATGGATTACAGAATCGAAAAAAAGGACGCATTAAAGGTGATATGCCGCAAGGCTCAGTTTAAAAAGCCGAGTGATGATTACAATCAAACGGAAATCCCGCTTTTTTGGCAACAGTGTACAGCCGACGGTACTATTTCCAAGATTTGCAGTTATATCCCGCAAAATCCGACGCTAAAGGGCGTTCTCGGAATTTGCTTTTCAAACGAGATGACTCAGGAGGGATTTCCCTACGGAATCGGTGCTGAGTACAGGGGCGGAGAAATCGCCGATGGCTTGGAGGTCATTGAAATTCCTGCCTATACCTATGCGGTGTTTACCGTCAAAGGTAAGATGCCCGATGCATTCAGGGAAACCTATCGCAGAATATGCACCGAGTTTTTTGCGTCAAGCGACTATGAATACGGCAACGGTGCAGAGATTGAGGTTTATCCGTCGGCTGATGTTCAGAATCCCGACTATACTTGTGAAATTTGGATAGCAGTAAATCATAAATAATCTAATTACAAATTGCATTGGAGTAAAAGTGTTTGAAATATTAAATATCAACGACTTTGACAAAATATTCGATATTATGGAAAAGAGCTTTCCTGAAGATGAATACAGAACCTATGAAGAACAAATGGCGCTGTTTGATATACCCGAATACTCGGTTTTTGCGCTAAAAGACGGCACAGAGCTTAAAGCGTTTATTGCGGCGTGGGAGTTTGACCGCTTTGCCTATATTGAGCATTTTGCCGTTGCTCCCGAGTTTCGCAACGAGGGGCTTGGTGCAAAAATGCTTGGTGAATTTAAGGACAGTTTTTCAAAGCTCATTTGTCTTGAGGTAGAGCCTCCCGAAAACGAGATGTCAAAAAGGCGTATAGGGTTCTATCGGCGAAACAACTTTTTTCTCAATGAGTATCCGTATATTCAGCCGTCGTTTTCAAAAGGCAAAAAGGCGTTGCCGCTTATGGTTATGACCTCGGATTCGGTTGTTGATAAACATACTTTTGAACAGATCAAGAATACACTGTACCGAGAGGTGTACAGGGTGAAATAAGTATTTAAAAAATGCGAGGCTGTTGATGAAATTTCATCAACAGCCCTTTTTGCGTGCTTATTCATACGCCGATATATATGTCAATAGCATTTATAAATTTTTTTAAAATTTTACATAAAAAACGGCTGATACCAATCGGTATCAGCCGTGCATAGAGCCTATTTATATTAATAATTCGGTGCGGCAGGTACTGTTGTTGAGCTTGAATCCGAACCCGTTGAGATAAGGTCTTCGTAAACAAACTTGGCAAATGCAACTCTTTGAGCCTGCAAATCCGAAATTCTGATAACCGAACCTACTGCGGTGTTGTCATCATAGTACCAAAGTCCCTCTTCCGGAATATAATACTGTTCAACGTCGTATTGAAGGTAGGTAAGCGAATTTGAAACCAACGCAGTAATTTCATCTTTTTTGAGGTTGGTGGTTATCAGCGGTCCTATTGAGCTTACAATAGAAATAATTTGTCCGAGATCCGCACTTTTCATACTGTCAAAAAGTGTTTCAAGCAGCTTTCTTTGTCTTGATGTTCTGTCCCAGTCGTCGCCGTCAATACCGATTTCGTTTCCGTCCTCGCCTTTGGAAAGACCTCTGTTTCTTGCATACCAAAGAGCTTCCTGACCGTTAAGGTGAACTATGCCGGGAGCGTCGGTGATTGTCGTGTAAGCGTCGCTTTGACCGTTTTTGTACATCTGATAGTTGATATAATCTATCTCATCTTGGGTGACCTGCATATCAATTCCGCCGAGAGTGTCGATTATCTTTATAAAGCTTTCAAAATCAACTACCGCATAACGGTCGATTTTTATTCCAAAGTTTGCCTCAATGGTTTTTATCGAAAGCTTTGCACCGCCGTAATAGTATGAGGCATTGATTTTGTTATATCCGTAACCGGGAATATAAACATAGGTGTCACGCTGAAAAGAAGTAAGCTTTATCTTTTTGTGACTGTTGTCGATAGACAGCATTATCATTGTATCTGTTCTGCCGTGTTCGTCGCCGTCGCTGTTGTCTTCGCCGAACAGCATAACATTAAGTACCTTTGAATGTTGAATCAAGTCGCTGTCAGTAAGTCCGTCACCGATAACATCCGAAACAGTGGGTCCGGTCGGGTTGTTATTGTCGTTGTCGGCAGTCTTATCCGAAATGTCAACATAATTCATTGAATTGAGCAATGAATAATAATAAATAAATCCGCTTCCGGTCAAAAGGAAAACAACTGAAAGAATAATACATACAATGCGTTTTGCTCTGCCTTTTTTCTTATATAATTTTATAACTTGCGTATTTGAGCTTATATCAACCAGATTGCCTTTTGTATCATTAGACATACTGCACCTCCGTTATGCTAAGCCTTAAAAATACTTCTAAATCAGATTTTCGACAAGTTTTAACAGTCTATTATTATAACATATAATTCTGATGAATAATTCTTTGAAAGAACAATACAGGTGCATATTGTAATAATTAGGGCTTTTTTTGTAGTTTTTTCAATATTTAGTTGCAAAATGTCAGTCCTGCTCGTCAAGCGGCAGATAGAATGACGGCAAAAATTCTTTTTCAAAAACCTCTGCTTCCGGCATATTCATATCGTGAATAATTGTTTCTATTGACTCCTTTGCCTTTGCAAATTCATCATTCCCCATTCTGATCTCATCAATGCATTTAATAAGGGCCGAAAACTTATCTGCAGCTTTTACATACTTTTTGAGTTCGGTGTCGGTTTCGTCGTTTATTTTAATAATTTTTTCAAAGTCTGCCTTAAAATCATCGGGAAGCAGTGAAACAAGCCTGTCTGCAGCAATATCCTCAATTCTTTTATAAGCCTCGATAATATCGGGATTGTAGTACTTTATCGGAGTGGGCATATCTCCTGTGATTATTTCTGTTGCATCGTGGAAAATTGCCAAAACAACAACTCTGTCGGCGTCAAGGCTGCCGCCGAATCGCTTATTGTGAATAAGAACAAGGCAGTGCGCTATAATTGCGACCTGCTGACTGTGTTCGCTGATGTTTTCATTTTTGGTATTATTCATCAAACCCCAGCGATTAATGTACTTCATTCTTGACATCATTGCATAAAAATGATAGGACATATAAAATTCCTCCTGATTTTTTACAAAAGTTAGTGCAAATGAGTTATAAATATGCTATAATATATTGATAATTATACTATTTTTCAAATAAAAGTCAAAGATTAATTTATTTTATGGTATGGAATATGTCCGTAACGGGCTTTCATACGACAGGAGAATTCAAATGACAGCAAGGCTTGAACGCATCGGCTCCAAAAAAGGAGTATATATACTGTTTACATTTTTAGTTGCGCTTGTCACTGCGGCCGCTTTGTTTGTACCGTTTATGTCAATAAATGACGGTATATTCTATTATTACGGCGACTTTAACGTGCAGGAGATACCGTTCTATCAAATGGTTCACGGCGCAGTAAGAAGCGGTCAGCTCGGCTGGAACCATACCACCGACCTTGGTTCGGATCTTTTGTCAAGCTACAGCTTTTATCTTATGGGCAGCCCGTTTTTTTGGCTTACAATTCCTTTCCCGAATGATTTTGTGCCTTATCTTATCGGTCCGCTCCTTATCTTAAAATTTGCCTGTGCCGCAACTACTGCACACATATATATCAAAAGGTATGTAAAAAATCAAATGTTTGCCGTGTTCGGCGGACTTTTGTATGCCTTTTCGGGATTTTCTATATATAATGTGTTCTTTTTCCATTTCCATGAACCTATGATAATGTTCCCCCTGCTTTTGGCGGCGCTTGACGCATTTATTTACGACAGGCGCAGGGGTGTGTTTGCATTAGCTGTTTGTGCTGCGTGCGTTATCAATTACTACTTTTTTGTGGGTCAGGTTGTTTTTGTAATAATGTATTTTCTGATGATAACGCTGACCAAGACCTACAAATTTAAATTAAAAGACTTCTTGCTGCTTGCGCTTGAAACATTAATCGGTTTTGCGGCGTCGGCATTTGTGCTGCTGCCGTCGGTACTCGGACTTTTGGGCAATCCTCGGCTTGCTACCTATCCAAACGGCTGGGATGCGCTTGTAAACGCAAAGCCCCAGAGATATTGGCTTGCCGTGCTTGCGTTTTTGTTTCCTGCGGATATGCCTGCAATGCCCGTGTTTACGCCCGAATCAAACTGCAAGTGGGCTTCGGTTGCGGGCTGGCTTCCTTTGGTGGGAATGACGGGCGTTATTGCCTTTTTGCAGACAAGAAAGCGTGACTGGCTCAAAAAGCTGATAACTCTGCTTATTTTGTGTGCGCTTATCCCTGCTCTGAACAGTATGTTCCAGATGTTCAACAGTTCAATTTACTATACACGCTGGTTTTATATGCTTGTGCTGATGCTTGTGCTTGCAACTCTGCGTGCGCTTGAGGATAATTCCGCCGATTGGAAAAGGGCGACGGTCTGGTCGGCTTCGCTGACAGTCGGAGCGGCGCTGCTTATCGGATTTATGCCGAAAATAACCGAGAATGATGACAAGACCAAAAGCGTTTCCGTAGGCGTAGAAGCAACCTTTGAACGCTTTTGGATATATGTGCTTATTGCGCTTTTGAGCCTGCTTGCATTTATTCTTATCTTTAAAAAATTCAGTACAAATAAATTTCAATTTTCTATAGCTCTGATATGCGGAATGTTGACAGTGTCGCTTTTAAGCTCGTATTTTATAATAGGAACGGGTGTTTTATCAAGCAACACAACAAAGAAGATAAATGACGACATTTTAAATTGCCGTGACGATATAAAAATTTCCGATCTTGAGGACGTTCGCAGTGATTTTTACAAATGCGTTGACAATACGGCAATGTTTTGGAAAGTGCCGAGCATCAACTGCTTTCAAAGCTCGGTTTCAACTTCTATAATGCAGTTTTACAGCGCTATGAACATAACCCGTGACGTGGCTTCACGCCCCGATTTTTCTGCATACGGACTGAGAGCTTTGTTTAGCTGTAAATATTATTTTGACTATAATAAGGACAACAATGATGATGACAGCGACTTTTCGTTTGTTGACAAAGACAATAAGACTAAGATGCCCTATTGGAAGTATCTGAAAACCTGCAACAATTTTGATATTTACGAAAATGAATGTTATATTCCAATGGGATTTACCTATGACAGCTTTGTAGCCAAAGAGGAGTTTGACAGGCTCAGAAACGATAATAAATCTCAGGGAATACTCAACGCAATGGTGCTGAGCCGTGAACTTATGGAAAAGTATTCCGACATTACAGGCTATACCGACGAAAAGTACAGTGAGCTTTACGGCGACAAGCCCGAACTTTTTGACAGCGTTGTTGACGATTATGTTTTTAACAAATATCAGTACAAACAGCAGTGTGAAAAGCTGGCGGCTTCAAGCTGTTCTCGGTTTGAATATACCGACAGCGGTTTTACGGCTGAGTATAACAATACCGGTGATGATAACCTTTTGTTTTTCAGCATACCTTACAGCACGGGCTTCAGTGCAAAGGTAAACGGCGAAAGCGTTGATGTAGAAAAAGTAAACTTCGGTTTTATGGCTGTTAAAGTACCCGCAAACACCGATTGTACCATTGAGTTTAACTATGAAACGCCCGGATTTGGCACGGGCTTGCTCATAAGTCTTGCTTCCTTATGCGCTTTTGCGGTATACGTTACCGTAATTGTGATTTACCGCAGGACTAAAGGAAAAAATCAGACAGATAGCTGTGCAGATGAAAAAATGTGCGGCTGCAACGAAAAACGGAGTTGACAGTATGTTATTTGGCGAAAAGATATTAAAATACAAAGATGAAATGTTGTCGGATCTAAATACGCTGATAAGTATTCAGTCTATAGACGGTGAAAAGAACGACGAGTGCGACAGTGCGCTTAAATTCATTATAAAACGTGCAGGTGACTTCGGACTTGCGTCAAGCCGTGTGACCGATAAAAGCGCACACGTTGAGCTTGGCGGCGGAGGAAAACTGTGCGGAGTACTTTCTCACCTTGACGTTGTACCCGCATGCAGCAACTGGAGCGTCAATCCATATGCGCTCACACAAAAGGACGGCAGACTCTACGGCAGAGGAATTGCCGACGACAAGGGTGCGGCGCTTGTAAATCTGTATTGTCTGCGTGCGCTTAAAGAAAACGGAGTTAAGGGAAAAAACACCCTCCGAGCTATTTACGGCACATCGGAAGAAACGGGTATGGACGATATTGACGGATATTTTGAAAAAATGCCGCTTCCCGATATGGCGTTTACTCCCGACAGCGATTACGGTATATGCTATGCCGAAAAAGGAATTCTTCACATACAGGTAAGCGCAGACCGAAACGACGCAAAAACGCTGACGCAGTTTCATTCGGGCAACGCAATAAACGCCGTTCCCGATATGGCGTATGTGATGCTTGATTCGTCAAGCTATGACGAACAGCTTCTTATGAGACTTTCGGACGCAAGCGACGGAAATTTTGAGTTTAACTATACCATTGACGGACTTATGATAATCAGCAGAGGCAGAGCGGCTCATGCCTGTGAGCCTCAAAAGGGACAGAATGCGGCGGCAAATCTTGTTGACCTTATTGCAAACGCTTATGATGTTCCCGAAATCGGTTCGTTATGTTCGTTTATTGATTATGCGATAAATAAAGAAATCAACGGTCGTTCTCTCGGCTTGAAAATGAGCGACTCCGTTTCGGGCGCACTTACGGTAAACCTTTCATCCGTGCATATCGAAGATGACAAGGCATACGCCCAATTTGACATACGCTATCCCGTTACGGTAAACGGCGATAATATTATTAGGCAGTTTGAAAAAGCGGCGGGTATCAGTAAACTGAAAACTAAGGTGCTGAATCATGAAAAGCCGTTGTATGTAAAGAAAGATTCCGAGCTTATAGATGTGCTCAGCAACGCTTATGAAGCCGTTACGGGTGAAAAACCGGAGCTTTATTCAACGGGCGGCGGTACTTATGCACGCAAGCTCGGCGGCAGAGGGGTTGCTTTCGGACCGAACTTTAAGACGGATGATATTCGTATGCACAACGCCGATGAAAGTGTTGACGCCGAAAACTTCTTTACTCACGCAAAAATATGTCTTGAGGCGTTTTATAGGCTTTATACCTTAGAATAAAGGGAATGATTATTATATGAATACGGAAAAAATCATAAAAAAACAGGCTAAAAAATCTTTGAGCGGCAACTGGGCGGTACTGATTGCAGCTTTGTCTGCAATTTGTATTTTGATTATAGCCGCAATATGCGTTATCAACCTGCTTGCAAGCGCTTTTGGTATTATAGATGCAGATAACGGCGATATTTACGATGAAAAAATGCTGTTGTTTGTCGCAATATCCTTTGCGGTTGAAATTGCGCTGCTTTTCTTTGCGCCGCTTATTAACGGAGCACTTAAAATGTGTGCAAACACGGCGGCAACCGGAAGAACCGAAATAACCGATATGTTCTATTTCTTCGGCAATCCGGGAAGATATTTCAGAACAGTTGTTTTGGATGCGGTTTTGTTCTATATATCCGACTTTTTATCGACCTTTCTTGATTTTTACGGCTATGCTTCAAATATCTGCGATGCAAGTCTTTCGGACGGCTTTTTTGCCAATTCTGCGGGAATTACTCTTATACTTACAGCCGCATTTCTTTTATCGCTTGTTGTACGGGTTTTTGTATTTCTTATCTTTGTTTATTATCCTCTTGCGATATATGCCGTTGACGACAGTATGGGAATAGGAAGATATATGTTCGGGCTTATTCCGTTTTCATTCAGACACTTTGGCGCATCAGTAAAGCTCTTGCTTAGCTTTATCGGCTGGATATTTCTGTGCTTTTTTGTTGTGCCTGCAATATATGTTCTGCCTTATTATCTTGTATCGGCAGTCAGCTCGGCACGCTGGCTGTTCATTCTTGACAGAAGCAGGGGTTTGATATGACAGTTTCATTATGTATGATAGCCTATAACGAGGCAGATGCACTCGACGGCCTTTTTAAGGATATTTCGCTTCAGGAGTATCCGCACGAAAAAATGGAAATAGTTTTTGTTGACAGTATGTCAACCGACGGAACTTATGATAAAATGGAGCGTTTTAAGGAAACCGACTTTGGTTTTGCAAATGTTGCCATAGTTCAGTGTGCAAAGCGAAACCAGGCATTTTCGTGGAACGCAGCGCTTATGACCGCAAGGGGTGATGTGATAATCAGGGTTGACGCCCACGCAAGAATTCCACGTAACTTTGTTTCACGCAATATCTATAACCTCAGACAGGGGGAAAACGTAGTGGGCGGCGGACGTCCGAATATAAGCTCAAACGTATCTCCGTGGAAGCTGACGTTGCTTGCCGCAGAGGATTCGCTGTTTGGCAGTTCTATTGCAAGCTATCGCCGTCCGGCTTCCGAAAAGGAATACCTGGACAGTCTTTTTCATGCGGCGTATCGCCGTGAGGTTATCCAAACTGTAGGCGGATTTAACGAGGATCTCGGCAGAACAGAGGATAACGAGTTTCATTACAGAATACGAAAGGCAGGGTACAAGCTTGCCTGCTGTCCCGATATTATATCCTATCAACATTCACGAAACAATCTTAAAACTATGATAAAACAAAAGTATTCAAACGGACGCTGGATCGGTCTGACCGTTTCCGTATGTCCGGGCTGTATATCATATTTCCACTTTGTTCCGTTTGTGTTTGTTTTGATGATAATAGCATGTGCGATACTTGCACTTTTGGGTGCGCCGGTGTTTATGTATATTTTTCTGGTACTTTACGGAATGTTTGACGCAGTAAACACGGTCGCCTGCTTTACAATGAAGAATATTCAGCCGCAATTTTTCCTTTTGCCGCTTATCTTTCCGCTTTTGCACGTTGCATACGGAATAGGAACAATAGTTGGACTTTTGCAGATACCGTTTTGGAAACGCAAGATAAAAAACACTCCTGCTAAGGCTCATATCGAAAAGGTCAAAAGAAAGGTTGCCAAGCATACGGGAACATTCCCTGTAAATAATGGTGAAGACAATGTCCGAAAAAGTAAACTTAACTCCTGAGCTTTTGCGTGAACTTCAACTCAAGCAGCTTGATATGCTCAAATATTTCAGAGATTTCTGCGACAATAACGGTCTTACGTTTTATCTTTGCGGCGGTGCGCTTATCGGAGCACTGAGAAACGGCGGTTTTGTTCCGTGGGACGATGACGTTGACGTGCTTATGCCGAGAGATGATTATGAAAGACTCGTGGTTTTGTGGCGTGAGCAAAAAGCCGACGGACGTTTCAGACTGCTTAAAACAGACGATAATATGTTTACCGGTAATATTTTTATAACCGTAACCGATACGGATTACACAATGGTAAAGACGAATCAGACCGAGGTTGATATTCCTCACGGGCTGGTGCTTGACGTCTTTCCGCTTGACGTTTGTCCCGACAGCCGTTTTGCACGCAAAATGCAGTACATATGGGCAATGCTGTACTCGCTGTTTTTGGCGCAGATTGTTCCCGAAAACCACGGCGGAATTATGGGCTTCGGAAGCAGGGCTTTGCTCTCGATATTCAGGGGCAAAAAACTCCGCAACAGGATATGGCGCTGTGCCGAGCGTCATATGACAAAATATAAACTGAGTGACAACAGGTGCATAACCGAGCTTTGCGCCGGCCCTTATTGGATGAAAAAGGAATATCCCAAGCACATTTACAGCGGCGTTGATTATGTCACCTTTGAGGGGCTTAAATTGCCCTGTATGTCAGGATATGACGAATATCTCAGGATAGTGTTCGGCGATTATATGCAGCTTCCTCCGGAGGAAGAACGTGTGCCTCACCACGATATTGCATATCTTGATCTTAATACTCCGTGTATTGAATATGACAGCAAGAGGAGAAAAGTCAATGGAGCTAAGGCAGGATAGATGGACTGCAAACGATATTGCGGAGCTTGCGGAAATGCTTAGGAGCGAAGCAGACCTAAAATACCGTGACTTCCATTCTTCGCTTGTTCCGAATAATGAAAAGACAATATTTATCGGCATAAGAGTTCCCCGACTGCGTGAGATAAGCCGTGAAATTTCAAAGGGAAACCCGAAAAGCTTTATAAAAGCAGTTACGGATGATTTTTATGAACTGCGTATGCTCAAAGCATATGTAACAGGTCTTGTAAAGACGAACAGCTTTGATGAATTTGCAGAGCTTTGCGACGGATTTATAAAAAGCGTAAACAGTTGGGCAGTGTGCGACGGCTTTTGTGCTTCACTGAAAGAAGTAAATAAGTACAAGCCGCAGTTTTTTGAATATATCAATAACTATCTTGAAAGTGATAATGAGTGGTCTGTCAGAGTTGCTCTTGTAATTATGCTTGACTATTACCTTGAGGACGCTTACATTGACGAGGTATTAAAAAGATGTGACGGCGTAACAAACAAAGCGTATTATGTCAGCGTTGCTCAGGCGTGGCTGCTCGCTACCGCCGTTGCAAAGTGCAGTGACAAAACTATGAAATATCTGCTTGACAATTCACTTGATGATGTTACCTTTAACAGAACCGTTCAAAAATGTGTTGAAAGCAGGCGTGTTGATGAAAAAACAAAGGACTTTTTAAGAACTCTTAAAAGGCATTAGGTAACTGCCGATTAAATTCATATACAAATAGATAAAAACAGATATGATAAAAATCTTTTTTAATTCCTTTATGTAAATTAAAAATGTGTTAAATCTTGTACAATATTATTTTGAATGGAACAGTATAGCGGTGGTGAGATTATGAAAAAGGCTTTATTGATTTCACGGTCTGAGCAAAGTGCGGATTCTCTTGCACAATTACTCAGAAATGAAGGATATGTTAAAATTTCCGTTGTATATACCGCCGATTTCGCACGGGAAAAGGCAACCGACGATGAGTTTGACCTTATATGTATCAATGCGCCGCTGATTGATGAAACGGGAATAAAGCTTTCTGAGGATCTTGCAAAGGTGACACGCTCAAGCGTTGTTATTATTGTGCCGCAAAAAAACGCCGACGACGTAAACGATATGCTGACGAAGCACGGCGTTTTGGTAATTGCAAAGCCGATTAACCGACATTTGTTCCACCATTATCTTCAATTCACCGAATGTTTCCGAATGAGAATGTTCAGAGTTGCAGAGGAAAACGAACGCCTGAAGCATATGGTTGAGGATATGAAAGTCATCAACAGAGCGAAGCTGCTGCTTGTGACCTGCCTTAATATGTCGGAGGAGCAGGCACACCGCTATCTTGAAAAGCAGGCAATGGACTTGCGTGTCAGCAAGCTTCAGGTAGCTATGCAGGTTATCAAGACCTACGAAAACTGATTTGTATTACAAACTTCTGAAAGGAAAGTGTTTTTATGAGCCGCACGGCATACTTAATTCTTGAAAACGGTACTGTATTTGAAGGCAAAGCCTTCGGCACCGAAAAAGAAACTACCGGAGAACTTGTTTTTACCACGGCAATGACAGGTTATCTCGAAACACTCACCGACCCCAGCTATTACGGTCAGGTGGTTATTCAGACATTTCCTTTAATCGGAAACTACGGGGTCATTCCCTCTGATTTTGAGAGCGACTCGCCGTCGCTGAAAGGATATATTGTTAGAGAATGGTGCCAAGCTCCCTCAAATTTCCGTTGTGAGGGTGACCTTGACACCTTTTTAAAAGATTGCAAAATCCCCGGAATATACGGAATTGATACCCGTGCGCTGACGCGTATCGTGCGTGAATACGGTGTGCTTAACTGCAAAATAGCCTATTCAAACGACATCAGCGACAAAGACCTTGCAGAGATAAAAAATTATAAAATCCGCAGCGCAGTTGAAAGCACAACAACGGACAAAAAGCAGGAATTCAAAGCAGAAAACGGAGAGCTGAATGTTGTGCTTATGGACTTTGGCGCAAAGCATAACATCGGCAGAGAGCTTGTAAAGCGTGGCTGTAACGTAACGGTGGTTCCCGCAAATACAACAGCCGATGAAATCAAGGCTATGAATCCCGACGGAATTATGCTTTCCAACGGTCCGGGCGATCCGAGCGACAACACCGAAATCATAGCCCAGCTCAAAAAGCTCTGCGAATACAAGATACCGACCTTCGGAATCTGTCTCGGACATCAGCTGCTTGCACTTTCTCAGGGTGCAAAGACCGAAAAGCTGAAATACGGTCATCGAGGCGCAAACCAGCCTGCAAAGGAGCTTGAAACCGGACGTGTTTATATTACCTCGCAAAATCACGGCTATGCTGTTGTAAGCGACAGTATGCCGTCAAACGGAAAAGTCAGCTTTGTAAACGGCAACGACAATACCTGCGAGGGCGTGACCTATACCGATATGCCTGCATTTTCGGTACAGTTCCACCCCGAAGCCTGCGGCGGCCCGCATGATACGGCGTTTTTGTTTGACCGTTTTATAAAGCTTATCAAGGATAACAAATAATCGGATAATCAAATTACATAACATAACTGAAATATAGTATAAGGAATGATTGTATGCCACTGAAAAAGGATATAAAAAGAGTTATGGTAATCGGCTCGGGACCTATCGTAATCGGGCAGGCAGCCGAATTTGACTATGCAGGCACTCAGGCGTGCCGTGCGCTGAAAGAAGAGGGTCTTGAGGTTATCCTTGTAAACTCAAACCCTGCTACTATTATGACCGACAACG
Organism: uncultured Ruminococcus sp.; assembly: GCA_900543095.1. Classification (GTDB taxonomy): domain Bacteria; phylum Bacillota; class Clostridia; order Oscillospirales; family Acutalibacteraceae; genus Ruminococcoides. The sequence goes on from UQQD01000001.1 coordinate 158,503, forward strand.
CAATGGCGGACAAAGTATATATCGAGCCTTTGACGCTTGAAACCGTAAAGCGTATCATTAAAAAGGAACGTCCCGACAGCCTTCTTTCAACCCTCGGCGGACAAACGGGATTAACCCTTTCAATGCAGCTTGCAAAAGAGGGCTTCCTTGATAAATACAACGTAAAGCTTCTCGGCGCAAACCCCGAAACTATCGACAAAGCCGAGGACAGACAGCTTTTTAAGGACACGATGCTTGAAATAAATCAGCCTGTTATTCCGTCGCTTGTTGTAAACGAGGTTGAGTCGGCAGTTGATTTTGCCGATAAGATAGGCTACCCTGTAATAATACGTCCTGCTTTCACCCTTGGCGGTACAGGCGGCGGTATTGTAAACGACGAGGAGGAACTGAGAGAAATTACATCAAACGGTCTTGAACTTTCTCCTATCACTCAGGTGCTTGTAGAAAAATGTATATCCGGCTGGAAAGAGATTGAATACGAGGTTATGCGTGACCACGACGGCAACGTTATCACCGTCTGCTCAATGGAAAACTTTGACCCTGTCGGCGTTCATACGGGCGACTCAATAGTAATCGCTCCTACGGTCACTCTTGCCGACAAGGAATACCAGATGCTCAGAAGTGCGGCTCTCAACATAATTTCCGCACTCGAGGTTGAGGGCGGTTGTAACTGTCAGTTTGCCCTTAACCCCGAAACCTTTGAATATGCGGTAATTGAGGTAAACCCCCGTGTTTCACGTTCTTCCGCTCTTGCGTCAAAGGCAACGGGCTATCCCATAGCAAAGGTTGCGGCAAAAATTGCAATCGGCTATACTTTAAATGAAATAAAGAACGCCGTTACGGGTTCAACATACGCTTGCTTTGAGCCTGCGCTCGACTATGTTGTTGTAAAATTCCCAAAATGGCCTTTTGATAAATTTGTTTATGCAAAGCGCACACTCGGTACTCAGATGAAGGCTACGGGCGAGGTTATGGCTATAGCTCCGACCTTTGAGCAGGCTATAATGAAAGCCGTAAGGGGAGCGGAAATCTCACACAATACGCTTGATGACAAAGAATTTGCCGAACTTTCAAATGCGTCTGTTTACGACAGGCTCAGCGTGTGTGACGACAGAAGAATTTTTTGCGTTTATGAAGCTTTAAAGCGCGGCATAACGGTTGAACAGATTCACGAAATAACGCTTATCGACGAATGGTTCCTTGAAAAGCTTAAAAATATAATCGCTGTTGAAAACGAACTCAAAACCTGCGAGTTTACTCAAGAGCTTTATGTCCGTGCCAAGAACAAGGGCTTTCTTGACAAGACGATTGAAGAAATAACAGGCAAAAAGATTGAAAATCCGCTTGTGCCGGTATATAAAATGGTTGATACCTGCGCCGCAGAGTTTGAGGCGGAAACACCGTATTTTTACTCAACTTATGACAAAGAAAACGAAGCGGATGAGTTTATAAAAGAACGTGCCGACGGCAAAAAGACGGTAATAGTATTCGGCTCGGGTCCTATCAGAATCGGACAGGGAATCGAGTTTGACTACGCTTCCGTTCACTGCGTATGGGCGCTCAAAAAAGCAGGCTACGACGTTGTAATCGTAAACAACAACCCCGAAACCGTATCCACAGACTTTGATACAGCCGACAGACTTTATTTTGAGCCGCTCACTACCGAAGACGTTATGGGCATAATCAAAACCGAAAAACCCTTTGGCGTTGTTGTTGCGTTCGGCGGACAGACAGCTATTAAGCTTACAAAATTTTTGAGCGACAACGGCGTAAATATTCTCGGTACTTCCTACGACGCCATAGATATGGCTGAGGACAGAGAACGCTTTGATGAATTGCTTGAAAAGTATCATATTAAGCGTCCTAAGGGCGTAACGGTTATGACTACGCAGGAAGCTCTCAATGTTGCCGAAAGGATCGGGTATCCCGTGCTTTTGCGTCCGTCTTATGTGCTTGGCGGTCAGAATATGATAATCGCCTTCAACGAGGCTGACGTAAAGGAATATATGGCGATTATCCTTGCACAGAACATTGAAAACCCGATACTTATTGATAAATATTTGCAGGGTACGGAGCTTGAAGTTGACGCAATATGCGACGGCGACGACATTCTGATTCCCGGTATTATGGAGCACATTGAACGTGCGGGTGTACATTCGGGCGACTCTATCGCCGTTTATCCTGCATGGAATATTTCTGACGAAATGACAAAGACGATTATTGAAAGCTCACGCAACCTTGCCATTGAGCTTAGGACAAAGGGCCTTGTTAATATTCAGTATCTTATCTACAAAAATGAACTGTATGTTATCGAAGTAAATCCGCGTTCGTCAAGAACGATTCCGTATATCAGCAAGGTAACGGGCGTTCCGATGGTTGATCTTGCAACCAGAGCCATGCTCGGAGAAAAGCTCAAGGATATGGGCTACGGCACGGGACTTTACCGCAAGAGTCCGTATATCGCAGTCAAAGTGCCCGTATTCAGCTTTGAAAAGCTTATCAACGTTGATAACCACCTCGGACCCGAGATGAAGTCAACGGGCGAGGTTTTGGGAATTGCAGGTACGCTTGAAGAAGCACTGTATAAGGGACTTATCGCCGCAGGCTACAAAATGAAGAAAAAGGGCGGCGTATTTATAACCGTCCGCAACTCCGACAAGGCGGAGATAGGCGAAATAGCGAAGAAATACTACGACCTCGGTTTTACGATATATGCAACCGAGGGTACGGCAGAAGTACTCAAAAAGTACGGAATCGATGCCGTATGCGTCAAGAAGATACACGAATCAAAAACACGCAACACGCTTACGCTTATTGAGTCGGGCAAGATACAGTATGTTATTTCAACATCTGCAAAGGGCAGAATACCGTCGAGAGATTCGGTTAAGATCCGCAGAAAAACCGTTGAACGCAACATTCCGTGCCTTACTTCTCTTGACACGGCAAACGCTCTTGCAGATTGCCTGAAGAGCCACTATTCACAGCACAGCACAGAGCTTGTGAATATTAACGATATGAGGGAGGAAAAGCAAATGCTCAAGTTTACAAAAATGCAGGGAATCGGAAACGATTATATTTATTTCAGTACATTTGATCAGGAAATCAATAACCCCGAAGCTCTTTCCGTAAGGCTTTCGGACAGGCACTTCGGTATTGGCGGAGACGGTGTAATTCTTGTATGCCCGTCTAAGGTAGCGGATGCAAAGATGAAAATGTACAACCGTGACGGTTCGGAGGGCAAAATGTGCGGCAACGGTATTCGCTGCGTCGGAAAATTCCTTTATGATCACGGTATGATAGATTACAACGAAAAGGATGAGATTACCGTAGAAACTCTCAGCGGTATCAAATCACTCAAAGCTTATACAACAAACGGCGAGGTTACACGCCTGCGTGTTGATATGGGCAAGGCAGTGCTTGATCCAAAGGAGATTCCCGTTGCCGTAAACGGTAAAGACAAGGTAGTAAACGAACCTGTAACAATAGGCGGCAAGCAGTATAACATCACTTGTGTTTCAATGGGTAATCCTCACTGCGTAGTATTTATGGACGATATTGATAACCTTGACATTGAAAAAATCGGACCCGAGTTTGAATTTGATCCGCTTTTCCCGGAAAGAGTAAATACAGAGTTTGTGACCGTTCTTGACGAACACACTATCAAGATGCGTGTTTGGGAACGCGGTTCGGGCGAAACCTGGGCTTGCGGAACAGGCGCTTGTGCCGTAGCTGTTGCGGCTTGTGAAAACGGCTTCTGCAAAAAGGGAGAGGACATAAAAATCAAGCTTATCGGCGGCGACCTCATAATCAATTACACAGATGAAACGGTTTATATGACGGGAAATGCCGAAAAGGTATTCGACGGCGAAATTGAGGTGTAAAAGTGGAAATCAACAATAATATCAAAAAAGATAAAAAATATATCTTTGTAACCGGAGGAGTTGTTTCGGGACTCGGCAAGGGCATCACAGCCGCATCATTGGGACGTTTGCTTAAAGCAAGAGGACTAAAAATTGTCGCACAAAAGCTTGACCCTTATATCAATGTCGATCCGGGAACAATGAGCCCGTATCAGCACGGCGAGGTTTATGTTACCGAGGACGGTGCGGAAACCGACCTCGACCTCGGCCACTATGAGCGTTTTATTGATGAGGACCTTAACAAATATTCTAACCTTACAACAGGCAAGGTTTATTCAAACGTACTTGAAAAGGAACGCCACGGCGATTACCTCGGAAAGACTGTTCAGGTTATTCCGCACATAACAAACGAGATAAAATCATTTATATATAACGTAGGCGAAAAGACAAATGCCGACGTTGTAATTACAGAAATAGGCGGTACCGTGGGTGATATTGAGAGCCAGCCGTTTTTGGAGGCTATTCGTCAGGTCTCACTTGAAGTTGGCAGGGAAAACAGTATCTTTATCCACGTTACTCTTGTTCCGTATATCAAGGGCAGTGAGGAACACAAGTCAAAGCCTACTCAACATTCCGTAAAGGAGCTTCGTTCGCTCGGAATCAATCCCGATATTATCGTGCTCAGGTGCGATGAACCGCTTGAAAAGAGCATATTTGAAAAAATTGCGCTTTTCTGCAACGTTAAGCCCGACTGCGTAATTGAAAACATCACGCTTCCTACGCTTTATCAGGCTCCTCTTATGCTTGAGGAAAGCAACTTTTCAAATGTTGTATGCCGTGAGCTGAACATTGCCGTTGATAAAACTCCCGACCTTTCCGAGTGGAAAGAAATGCTTGAACGCATCAACAATCGCACCAAAAAATGTACTATTGCACTTTGCGGAAAATATGTTGCGCTTCACGACGCATATCTTTCGGTTGCGGAGGCTCTGCGTCACGCAGGCTTTGAAAATTCAGCCGATGTTGATATAAAGTGGGTTGATTGCGAGCTTATCACAAAGTATAAGGCTGACGAGCTTTTGGGCGATGTTGACGGTATTCTTGTTCCCGGCGGCTTTGGCAACAGAGGAATCGAAGGCAAGGTTATGGCGGCAAAATACGCAAGAGAACACAACATTCCGTACCTCGGAATTTGTCTTGGTATGCAGACTGCGGTAATTGAATACGCAAGGCACGTTCTCGGTTACGAGGATGCAAACAGCGGTGAGTTTACACCCGACGGAAAACACAATGTTATTGACCTTATGCCCGAACAGCTCGGTGTTGAAGATATGGGCGGAACAATGCGCCTTGGTGCATATCCTTGTGTTATAAAAGACGGCTCAATGATGTCAAAGGCTTACGGTAAAAAGGAAATTTCCGAACGCCACCGTCATCGCTATGAATTCAACAACGATTACAGAGAAGAAATTGAAAACGCAGGTATGAAGATAACGGGTACTTCACCAAACGGACTGTTGGTAGAGGCTGTTGAAATCCCCGACAACAGATTTTTTGTAGGCGTTCAGTACCACCCTGAATTCAAGTCGCGTCCGAATCGTGCCCATCCGCTTTTCAGGGAATTCATCAAAGCTTCGCTTGAAAAATAATTATTAAAAAATACGAAAGGACTTTTGTGTATGAAGATAAACAAGAATTTTGACAACCTGGTACCAAACTATCTGTTTGCAGACGTTGCAAAAAAGACAGCCGAATTTGCGAAAGCAAATCCCGACAAAAAGATAATCAAGCTTGGAATCGGCGACGTTACCCTGCCGCTTGCTCCCATTGTGGTGGAGGCTATGAAAAAGGGTGCCGAGGATCTTGCCCACAAGGAAACTTTCAAGGGTTATCCCGACTATGAGGGATATGCTTTTTTAAGAGAGGCAATTTCAGGCTATTATAAGAGCTTTGGGGTTACGGTTTCGGCAGATGAAATATTTGTGTCCGACGGTGCAAAATCCGACTGCGGCAATATCGGCGACATATTTGACAAGGATAATGTGGTGTTGGTTACAGACCCCGTATATCCCGTTTATGTTGACTCAAATATTATGGCAGGCAGAAAAATCGTTTATGCTTCATCTAACGAGTCAAACGGATTTGCCGCTATGCCCGACAGCAGTGTAAAGGCAGATATAATCTATCTTTGTTCACCAAACAATCCTACCGGTTCTGCCTACACCTACGCTCAGCTCAAAGAATGGGTGGATTACGCAATAGATAACGACGCAATTATCCTTTATGACAGTGCATATGAGGCTTTCATAACCGAGGATCTTCCGCGTTCGATATTCGCCGTTGAAGGCGCAAGAAAGTGTGCGATAGAGATTTGCTCACTTTCAAAAACAGCGGGCTTTACGGGAACACGCTGCGGCTATACCATTATTCCGAAGGAGCTTGAACGTGACGGTCATAATATTTACACAACATGGTATCGCCGTCAGGCAACAAAGTTTAACGGCGTTTCATGGCCTGTTCAATGCGCCGCCGCAGCTGTTTTCAGCGAAGAGGGACAGCGCCAGATTAAAGAAAACATCGCTTATTATCAGGAAAATGCAAGAATTATTTCTTCTGCGCTTGACGAGCTCGGAATATATTATACAGGCGGTAAAAACTCGCCGTATATATGGCTCAAGTGCCCGAACAATATGGGCAGCTGGGAATTCTTTGACCTGCTCCTCAAGGAGGCAAACGTTGTCGGCACTCCCGGCGAGGGCTTTGGAGAAAACGGTGCAGGCTACTTCCGTCTGACCTCTTTCGGCGACAGAGAAAACACAGTTGAGGCTGTAGAACGCCTTAAAAAGCTCATAAAGAGCCTTTAAACAGTAAATTAAACGCCCGTCCGAACGGATGGGCGTTTTCTATATATACCGCAGTTGATATTTAGCATAATTTGTAGTATAATATTATCTAATGTTAATTTGGAGGTGCTTTGCTTGAACATAAACGTAGGCGACCGTGTAGAAATGAAAAAGCCGCACCCCTGCGGCGGAAAAACCTTCAGTATTTTGCGTGTCGGAATGGATTTTAAGATAAAGTGCGAAACCTGCGGCAGAGAAGTGATGGTGCCGAGAAATAAAATAGAGAAAAACATCAAAAAGATTATAGAAAACAAGGTATAGTTATGTTTGAAAAGATAGAAATTTTTGACAAACGATACAGCGAGCTTTCTCAAAGACTGTATGAGCCGTCGGTTGCGGCTAATCCGGATGAATATCAAAAGATAATGAAAGAAATTAAATCTATTGAGGAAATAGTGCTTGTATACCGTGATTACAAAAAAGCGCTTATTTCGGAACAGGAAAGCCTCAATATTATCGGCGAAACATCGGATCAGGAGTTAAAAGAGCTTGCTCAGGCTGAACTCGACGAAGCAAAAGCGGATATTGAAATGCTGTCGGAACAGCTAAAGGTTTTGCTTTTGCCCAAGGACCCCAATGACGAACGAAATGTTATCATAGAAATCAGAGGCGGCGCAGGCGGCGAAGAATCGGCTCTTTTCAGCGCAGTATTATTCAGAATGTACTCAATGTATGCCGAAAAGCACAATTTCAGGGTCGAGGTTATTAATGCAAACGAAACCGAGCTTGGCGGGTATAAGGAAATTTCCTTTATGATAGAGGGCGAGGGCGCATATTCACGCTTTAAGTACGAAAGCGGCGTTCACCGTGTTCAGCGTGTTCCCGAAACCGAAAGTCAGGGAAGAGTGCATACTTCAACAACCACCGTTGCCGTGCTTCCCGAGGCCGAGGACGTAGAGCTTGAAATAGACCCCAACGACCTCAAAATTGATACCTTTCGTTCAAGCGGTGCAGGCGGTCAGCATATAAACAAAACAAGCTCGGCTATCCGTATTACGCATATCCCGACAGGCACTGTGGTTGAATGTCAGGACGAGCGCAGTCAGTACAAAAACAAGGATAAAGCTTTGAAGGTTCTAAAGAGCCGACTTCTCAAAGAAAAGCAGGACAAGCAGGCAAGCGAGATTGCGGCCGACCGAAAATCTCAGGTGGGAACAGGCGACAGAAGCGAACGCATCCGCACCTATAACTATCCTCAGGGCAGGCTGACCGATCATCGCATCGGGCTTACGCTTTATAAATTGGAAGATATATTAAACGGCAACCTCGACGAGGTAATCGACGCTTTGATTACCGCCGACCGTGCCGAAAAGCTTAAAGAAAATATGACGCAGTAATCAGGGTGAAAGCTTTGGAAACGCAGTTTTTAACAAATACTCCCCAAAATATTAATACAGCCGCCGAAATTCTCAAAAGCGGCGGACTTGTCGGAATCCCGACAGAAACGGTTTACGGGCTTGCGGCAAATGCGCTCAACGGCAGTGCCGTTGCGAAAATATTTGCGGCAAAGGGCAGACCTATGGACAATCCGCTGATCGTGCATATTGCCGATTTTGACGACATAAAGCGATTTGGGCTTGTGAGTGAAATCCCCGACAGCGCCAAAAAGCTTGCAAAAGCATTTTGGCCCGGACCTCTTACAATGATAATGAAAAAGTCCGACATAATTCCGGACGAGGTGTCCGCAGGACTTGATACGGTTGCAATACGTTTTCCGAGCCACCCTTCGGCTCAGGCAATTATAAAGGCGGCCGATGTTCCGCTTGCCGCACCGTCGGCCAATTTGTCGGGTTCGCCGAGCCCGACAACCGCAAACCACGTTATGAATGATATGAACGGCAGGATAGATGCGGTTTTTGACGGCGGAGCTTGCAGTGTGGGACTTGAAAGCACGGTGATTACCCTTGCGGCGGAAGTCCCCCGTGTGCTTCGACCCGGCGGAATTACCGTTGAAATGCTGAAATCGGTTTTGGGAGAGGTTGAGGTTGACAACGCCGTTTTGCACAAGCTTGACGACGGACAAAAGGCGGCAAGTCCCGGAATGAAATATAAACACTATGCCCCAAAAGCAAATGTGATACTTCTTAAATGCGCCGATAATGAGTATATTAAATATGTAAACGCTCACGCCGATAAAAGCGTTGCGGCTTTGTGCTGTGACGAGGATATTCCAGAACTTAACGTAAAGCCGTACACTTTGGGCAGACGAAACGATTACATTTCTCAGGCTCACAATCTTTTTGACGAATTGAGAAAAATTGACAAGAGCGGAAAGATAAAGACGGTGTATTCCCGCCTGCCGTCAACAGACGGAGTGGGTATGGCGGTTTACAACCGCCTCATAAGAGCGGCAGGTTTTGAGGTGATTGACCTTGAAAAAATGTAAAATAATAGGTTTAACAGGGCAGACCGGAGCAGGCAAAAGCACTGTCGCAAAGCTGTTCGAGGAAAACGGAGCGGTTGTAATCAGCGCCGACAGTATTGTACATAAGCTGTACTGCGAGCCTTCCGCTTGCTCAAAGGCTGTTGCGGCTGTATTCGGAAACGATATAATTAATTCTGACCATACGATAAACAGAAAGCTCCTTGCAAAAAAAGCCTTCTCTTCAAAAGAAAACACAAGGCTTCTTAATTCGGTCGTACACCCATTTGTGATGTATGAAATGCTTTTAACGGTGAAAGCCGAGCTCGAAAACGGCGCATCGGTGATTGTGTATGACGCACCCCAGCTTTTTGAAAGCAATTCCGAATTGTTGTGCGACGTTGTTGTGAGCGTTACGGCACGGACAGACATAAGGCTTGACAGAATTTGCAAGCGTGACAATATTTCAAGGGAATTTGTGCTTGAACGAATGAATGTTCAGCTCAGCGAGGATTTTTTCAGAGAAAACTCCGACTATGTGATTGAAAACAACAGCGATACGGACTTTCTTAAAAAGGAGAGCGAAAAGCTGATCAAAACACTTGTGCAGAGGTGATCAAATGGCTGTACAGCGGTATAAAAAGCCAAACAGACGCAAAAAAGCATTGGCGAATGTGATAATATGGGCCGTAATTCTGGCAATTTTTGCAGGAGCGGCAGTGATATTTATTGTTAATTATCAGCAGGACACCACAGAGAATCTTCAAAAGGTAAATTATCCGCAAAAATACAGCGAATATGTTGATAAGGCGGCAAAGGATTATAACCTTGATCCTGCTCTTATATATGCGGTAATCCGTACTGAAAGCGGATTTGATCCCGAAGCAATATCAAACGCAGGCGCTTACGGAATTATGCAGGTTATGCCGTCATCGTTTGAATGGCTTATGGAAAAACGAGGTACGGAGGGACAATATACAACTCAAGATCTGCTCAATCCCGAGATTTGCATTGACTACGGATGTTATTTGCTAAAACTGTTCTATGACGTTTATGAGGACGAAAGATGTGCGATAGCCGCATACAATGCAGGCTTTGTTGTCGGAAGCTGGCTTGAAAACGAAGAGTACAGTAATGACGGAAAAACGCTTTCTACTATACCTTATCCCGAAACCGACAGTTATGTTGATAAGGTTGAGGAAGCAAAACAGATGTATATAAAACTATATTATTCATAAAATAATCAAAAGCGAAAGGACGATAATAAAAATGGCTGAAGAAAAATCAAAAATCGAACAGCTCAAAGAGCAAATTATGATGAAAGAATCGGAGGGCGTAAAATCACTCTCCGAGGAAGATATTGAAAAAGCGGACGAATTTTGCGTCGGCTACAAAAAATTCCTTGATAATTCACCTATTGAGCGTGAGGCGGTACGTTACAGTATTGACCTTGCCAAAAAGGCGGGCTTTACCGAATATGATGCAGACGCAAGCTACAGCGCAGGCGACAAGGTGTATTACAACAACCGCGGAAAGGCTCTTGCACTTGCCGTTATCGGTAAAAACGGCGTAAAAAACGGCGCAAGACTTGCAATAGCGCATATTGATTCACCGCGAATTGATTTAAAGCCGAATCCGCTTTATGAGGCAAACAACCTTGCGCTCTTCAAAACGCATTACTACGGCGGACTCAAAAAATATCAGTGGACTACTATTCCGCTTTCGCTTCACGGCACTATTGTAAAGCTTGACGGTACGGTTCTGAACATAAGCTGGGGCGATGCTCCCGACGAATCTTGTTTCTGCATAAGCGACATTCTTCCTCATCTTGCTCAGGAACAGGTAACAAAACCGATGTCAAAGGCCTTTACGGGCGAAGACCTCAATGTTCTTGTCGGCTCACGTCCGTATGTTACCGAGGATAACGAAAAAGACCTTGTAAAGCTCAATGTAATGAATATTCTTAATAAAAAGTACGGTATCACCGAAAGCGATTTTCTTTCGGCAGAGCTTTGCCTTATTCCGTCGTTCAAGACAAAGGACGTAGGCTTTGATTCAAGTCTTATCGGCGGTTACGGTCATGATGATAAGGTTTGCGCTTATCCTGCCCTTATGGCTGCGCTTGATGTTGAAGCCCCCGAAAGTACCTGCGTTACCTATCTTACCGACAAAGAAGAAATCGGCAGTGACGGCAACACGGGTATGCAGAGCGACTTTTTGCGCTACTTTATTTACGACCTTGCAAATCAGGACGGAATTGAGGGCTACAGAGCGCTTTCAAAAAGTACCTGTTTGTCGGCAGATGTAAATGCGGCGTTTGACCCGACATATGCTTCTGCTTTTGAGGCAAAAAACAGTTCGTATATCAACAACGGCGTTGTAATCTCAAAATACACGGGTCACGGCGGAAAATACGATACCTCGGACGCTTCGGCTGAATATATGGGAAAAATTCGCTCATTGCTTGAAAAAAATCATATACTCTGGCAAATCGGCGAGCTTGGCAGGGTTGACCTTGGCGGCGGCGGTACCATTGCCAAATATGTTGCAAATATGAACGTTGATGTTGTTGACCTCGGCGTACCGGTGCTTTCTATGCACGCACCGTTTGAGATAATCTCAAAAACCGATGTTTATATGGCTTACAGAGCCTTTTATGCTTTCTTTGATGAAAAATAATTATTGTGAGGCTTAATGATAATGGCTGACAATGACAATAAGAATAATATCGAAAATTCACATCTCAGCAGAGAAAAGGTGATTGTTCGCACCGGCATTGTCGGAATAATCACAAACCTTGTGCTTGTGGTTTTTAAGTCGTTTGTGGGCTTGATGTCAAATTCAATAGCTATTGTGCTTGACGCAATCAACAACCTGAGCGATGTTCTTTCGTCACTTATAACGATAATCGGCACAAAGCTTGCCGGAAGAACTCCCGACAAGGAGCATCCGCTCGGTCACGGCAGAATCGAGTACATAAGCGCAATGGTGGTTGCGGCAATCGTCTTATACGCAGGCTTTGCTGCATTTGTTGAGTCGGTAAAAAAGATATTTGCTCCCGTCAAGCCCGATTATTCAACCGCAACGCTTATAGTTGTAGCTTCTGCGGTTGTCGTCAAAATATTTCTCGGTTTATTTGTTAAGTCTAAGGGCAAAAAGGTCAGTTCAGCAACGCTTACTGCGTCGGGAATCGACGCTTTGTTTGACGCGGTGATTTCCGCATCGGTACTCTTGTCGGCAGTTATATATTTGTTTACAGGGGTCTGTCTTGAGGCTTATCTCGGCGTTGTGATCTCCGTATTTGTTATAAGACCGGGTTACAAGCTGATGAAAAGCACGCTTGACGAGATACTCGGCAAGCGAATTGACCGTGCGCTTCTTGATGAGATAAAACAGACCATATGTGAGGACGAGAGCGTTTTCGGCGCATACGACCTGATTTTGCATTGCTACGGAACCGATAATTATATCGGCTCGGTAAATGTTGAAATCCCCGACATTATGACTGCGGATGAGATTGATACAATGGAAAGGCGAATTGCACGAAACGTGTATAATAAGCACGGAGTCATTCTTGCGAGCATCGGCATCTATTCGATGAATACAACAAATGATGAAATTAAAAGAATGAGAGCCGATATTTCCCACATAGTTATGTCGCACGATAATGTGCTTCAGATACACGGGTTTTATGTTGACCTGAAAGAAAAGTCGATTTGCTTTGACATAATAATTGATTATGATTCAAAAGACAGGGATAAAATGTTTTCACATATTTATAATGAGATACAAAGTCATTACCCCGACTTTTCGCTGAAAATTGACGTAGATATTGATATATGAAGTTATTGTCGCATTAAGCTCAGAGCGAAAAGCAAAACAACAGAAGCCAAAATAAAAAGCTATGATCCACAATCAGCAACAAAGTGTGATTTGGATTATAGCTTTTACTTTTTATTAGGTTACAGTAATTAAATTTTTGCTCTTTTAAGTGTCTTTTCGCTTTTCCACAGTGCCTTTGTACAGCTTCGGGGCGAAGAAAACGATTTTTGCATCTAAATGCAACAGCCTCCTAAAATTTTGCCGTTAATATAATTTTTCCGCAACGGCGGCAATTACCGACCTGCCCTGCATAGTAATTCGTCTGTCGTGCAGATATATCCTGCGCTCCTCCGTTATAACGTCAAATCTGTTTCTGCCTGTATCTACATACAACCTCCATACATATCCCGTAGGAAGTGCCGGCAATTCAACATTGACTGTACCCCAATATGCGTTTATTCCGAAATACACGATCTCATCAAGTGCAGGATCGGCGTTTGACGCACCTGCGTACATAACTGCAATCATTCGTGTGTCGGCGTTAAAATCCGTGTTCCACGGAACACAGGAGTGTATGCTCTCGGGCGGAAAGCTGCAGGTTGCCTCATGCCTGTCGTTTGTAATAACGTAAAAACGCTTGCGGAATGAAATCATATATTTGTAAAATTCAAACACATCGATATATTTTTCTTTTCTGCTCCAGTCAAGCCACGAGGTTATGTTGTCCTGACAGTAGGGGTTGTTGTTGCCAAACTGAGTATTGCAAAATTCGTCGCCTGCGAGAAACAGCGCCGCACCGCGGCTGCACATAAGCGTTGCAAATGCGTTTTTAACCATTTTAATACGGAGCGAGTTTATGCTTTCGTCGGTGGTTTCACCCTCAAAGCCGCAATTCCAGCTGTTGTTGTCATTGGCTCCGTCGGTATTGTTCCAACCGTTTTTAAAATTATGTTTTTCGTTGTATGAATACATATCATACATTGTAAACCCGTCGTGACAGGTCAAAAAGTTTACAGAAGCACTTTGACCTCTGTTTACGGGATTATATAAGTCTTTAGAGCCGGTAAGACGGTGCGACGCAGGCCACGCAAGGTTGCCGTCGCCCTTAAGAAATCGGCGAAGATCGTCGCGGTATTTGCCGTTCCATTCCGCCCACCTGTTCCATGACGGAAAACTGCCGACCTGATACAGTCCGCCTGCGTCCCAGGCTTCTGCAATAAGCTTTACCTTTCCGAGGATCGGGTCAAAGGCAAGACTTTTGAGCAAGGGCGGCTGTTCCATAGGAGAGCCGTCCTCGTTGCGTCCGAGGATCGAAGCAAGGTCAAACCTGAAGCCGTCAATTTTATATTCGGTTACCCAATATCTGAGGCATCTTTTTATGAAATCCCTTACTATCGGGTGGTTGCAGTTAAGAACATTTCCGCATCCGCTGAAATTGTAGTATTTTCCGTCGGGTGTCAGCATATAGTATATATTGTTGTCAAGCCCCTTAAAGCTGAAGAACGGACCGTTCTCGTTGCCCTCGGCCGTGTGGTTAAAAACGACGTCAAGTATAACTTCAATTCCGTTTTGTTTAAGATCTCTTATAAGTTCTTTGAGCTCTGTACCCTCATGATTGTGCTCGTGGTCGGATTCATAGCTTGTGTTTGGCGCAAAGAAACAGACGGTGTTGTAACCCCAATAGTCATAAAGCTGTTCGCCGTTAAATTTTCGGTATGCGCCCATTTCATCAAACTCAAAAATCGGCATAAGCTCAACGGCATTAATGCCAAGCTCTTTAAGATACGGAATTTTCTCTCTTATTCCCGCAAAAGTTCCGGGATTGTTTACTCCCGACGATTTGTCCTTTGTAAAGCCCCTGACGTGAAGCTCATAAATGACAAGCTCCTCAAGCGGGTGTGACGGAGCGGAAAAATTGCCCCAGTCATAGTCGTTAAAAACGACGCGCGCTTTGTAAACACATTCGTTGTTTTGCTTTACGCCCCAGCCGCTCTGACCCGTAACAGCTTTGGCATATGGATCGAGGACATATTTGCTTTTATCGAAAATCAAACCTTTTTTTTCGTCTTTCGGTCCGTCTACAGAATAAGCGTATTCAAATTTATCAATTTCAAGACCGAACACTATCATTGAATATGTATTGCCGATTCTGTATGATTCGGGGAAAGGTATTCTTGCAAAAGGCTCTTTTGCTCTTTCTTTAAAGAGCAAAAGGGTAATCGAGGTTGCATAAAACGAACTTACAGTGAAGTTGACGCCGCCCCTAACGGGCATAGCGCCGTCAAATTCATAATGTCCGGGTCTTACGTCAAATCCGCATATATTGTCAGTAGGTTTCAAATTCCTTAACATTAAATGTCCCCTCCGGCTAAATAGTACATAACAACAAACATACATATTATATTATACCACAATTATGATAGATATTCAATGATTTTTATAATAAAAATACAAATGTAAAATATAAATATATTTTAACTGTATCAGTGATAAGAAAAATATATAAAAATGATAAAGCACCGGTATTTTTTTGCCTGAAAATGTGTATAGAAATCATATACATATTCAGTAAAATTATTATTTGTTTTTATTTTCTGAATTAGAAAAAACATTTATTAGGATTGCATAAAAATTATCATAACAATTAAAAGACAATTTAGCAACAATTTTACAAATGATTTTCCGGATATAATATCAAAATAGTGGAATAATTGTAAAATCAAGTAATTAAATTGATAAAATTTTAACAAGCGTAAATAGTAAAAATTTATCTTATTAAAAAATATATTGTTTTATTTTAAAAATTATTGTATAATTATTGGGTACGAATGTGTAAAAAATACAAATTGGAGGTATTCATATGTCACAGACAGCTCTTTTTGCTTTCAAGAGCACGCCTGCTCAGGATGAAAAGCTTAAAGAAGTAATCGCAAAGCACAAGGACGTGCCCGGTGCTTTGCTTCCCGTTTTGCAGGAGGCTCAGGGAATTTTCGGTTATCTGCCGATAGAGGTACAGCAAATGGTAGCAGACGGTTTGGGAATTTCTCTCAGTGAGGTTTACGGCGTTGCAACCTTTTATTCTCAGTTCAGCCTTACGCCAAAGGGCAAGCACAGAATCAGCGTCTGTCTTGGTACTGCGTGCTATGTAAAAGGCGCAGACAAAATCCTTGCCGAGCTTGAAAAGAAGCTTGGTATAACAAGCGGCGAGTGCACGCCCGACGGTATGTTTTCCATAGATTCCTGCCGTTGCGTAGGTGCGTGCGGACTTGCACCCGTAATGATGATCGACGACGAGGTTTACGGAAAACTCACACCCGATCAGGTTGAAAAGATCATTGACAGCTATATCGACAAGGAGGGCAACTGATTATGACGCTTGAAGAACTCAACAGAATCAAAAAAGAACACGAAAAGGTTGTTCAGGTAAGAGAAATCGTTGCATCCGAGGGCGAAAAGCTTGCAAAAGAAACAGGCTACCGTAAACAGGTGCTTGTATGCGGAGGTACAGGCTGTACTTCTTCGGGAAGCAAAAAGGTGCTTGACGCACTTCACAAAGCTCTCAAGGATAACGGACTTGAGGACGAAATTCTCGTGGTAAGAACAGGCTGTTTCGGACTTTGCTCACTCGGTCCTATTATGATAGTATATCCTGAGGGTGCATTCTATTCTCAGGCTACTCCCGAGGGCGTAGAAAGAATAGTAAAGGAACATCTCAAAGACGGCAACATAGTAAAGGATCTTCTTTACAAAGAAACCGTACATACCGACGGCTCAATTATTTCGCTGTCAGAAACCGATTTCTATAAAAAACAGCTCAGAATTGCGCTTCGCAACTGCGGCGTAATCGACCCTGAGGACATCAACGAGTATATTGCCGTTGACGGTTATCAGGCTCTTGCAAAGGTGCTTACATCAATGACTCCCGACGACGTAATTAACGAGATAACGGCTTCGGGACTCAGAGGCAGAGGCGGCGGCGGATTCCCGACCGGCAGAAAATGGTCCTTTGCCAAGGCGAGCGTAAACGATGTTAAATATGTCTGTTGTAACGCCGACGAGGGCGACCCGGGCGCATTTATGGACCGTTCCATACTTGAAGGCGATCCGCAGTGTATTATTGAGGCTATGGCTATCGCAGGTTACGCTATCGGCGCACACCACGGCTTTGTATATATCAGAGCCGAGTATCCTATCGCAGTTCAGAGATTACAAATAGCAATCGACCAGGCAAGAGAAAAGGGCTTTTTGGGCAAAGATATTTTCGGCTCCGGCTTCGATTTTGACATTGAAATTCGTCTTGGCGCAGGCGCATTTGTATGCGGCGAAGAAACTGCGCTTATGACTTCTATCGAGGGACATCGAGGCGAGCCTCGTCCGCGTCCTCCGTTCCCGGCTGTAAAGGGACTTTTCGGTAAGCCGACAGTCCTCAATAATGTTGAAACATATGCAAATATTGCACAGATTATCTTAAAGGGCAGCGAGTGGTTCACCTCAATGGGAACTCCCACAAGCCCCGGTACAAAGGTATTTGCTCTCGGCGGCAAGATCACAAACGTAGGTCTTGTTGAAATCCCGATGGGTACAACGCTCCGTGAAATTATTGAAGAAATCGGCGGCGGAATCCCGAACGGCAAAAAGTTCAAGGCAGCGCAGACAGGCGGACCTTCGGGCGGCTGTATTCCCGCAAAGCACATCGACACTCCGATTGATTACGACAGTCTTATCAAACTCGGTTCAATGATGGGTTCGGGCGGAATGATTATACTTGACGAGGACACCTGTATGGTAGATATCGCCAAGTTCTATCTTGAATTCACTGTTGATGAAAGCTGCGGAAAATGCACGCCCTGCCGTGTAGGTACACGCAGACTTCTCCAGATACTTGAAAAGATTACAAAGGGCAAGGGTACTATGGAAGACCTTGACAAGATAGAGGAGCTTGCAAAGCATATGCAGGTTTCATCTCTCTGCGCTCTCGGACAGACCGCTCCTAACCCGATCCTTTCAACAATGAACTACTTCAGAGATGAATACATTGCTCATATTCAGGATAAGACCTGTCCTGCCGCAGTATGTAAGGCTCTCAAGAAGTATGAAATTATCCCCGACAAGTGCAAGGGTTGTACGCTTTGTGCAAGAAACTGCCCTGTAAGTGCAATTACAGGTAAGGTTAAAACTCCGCACGTTATTGATCAGAGCAAGTGTATCAAGTGCGGTGTATGTATGAACAACTGCCGCTTCCAGGCTATTGAAGTGCATTAAGGAGGGATAATTATGGATATGATAAATCTTACAATTAACGGCATTCCGGTATCGGTGCCGAAAGGATATACGATTTTGCAGGCTGCAAAGGCTGCAAAAATCGAAATCCCTACTCTCTGCTATCTCAAGGACATCAACTGCATCGGTTCCTGCCGTATCTGTATGGTTGAGGTAAAGGGCAGACGCGGTTTGACCGCCGCATGCGTAATTCCCGCAGAGGAGGGAATGGAGGTTCTTACAAACACTCCGAAGGTAAGGGTTTCAAGAAGAACAACTATTGAGCTTTTGCTTTCAACTCACCACAAAAAATGCCTGTCCTGTATCAGAAACAACCACTGTGAGCTTCAGAAGCTTGCTATGGAATATGATGTAGACGAGGACAGATTCCCGTCGGAAGAACCGAAATATGAAATCGACGATCAGTCGCCGTATATAGTTCGTGACAACAACAAGTGCGTAAATTGTATGCGTTGTGTTGCAGCCTGCAAAAATGTGCAGTCGGTATCGGTTATCGGACCTATCCGCCGCGGCCACAATGTCCATGTCGGTTCTCCGTTTGACAGAAGCCTCAATGATTCTCCGTGCGTAGGCTGCGGTCAGTGTATCGTAAGCTGTCCTGTAGGAGCGCTTTATGAAAAGAGCAATGTAGATCAGGTTTGGGATGCTATTGCAGATCCCGAAAAGTATGTTGTATTCTATACAGCCCCGTCAATCAAAGCAACATTGGGTGAAAGCTTTGATATGCCAATCGGCACAAATGTTGAGGGAAAAATGGTTTCTGCTATTCGCAGGCTCGGCGTTGACAAGATTTTCAATATGGATTTCACTGCCGACCTCACGATTCTTGAGGAGGCAAACGAGCTTGTTCAGAGAATAACAAACCACGAAACGCTTCCGATGTTTACATCATGCTGCCCCGGTTGGGTTAAGTTTGCAGAGCATTATTATCCCGAAATGCTTCCGCACATTTCAAGCTGCAAATCGCCGCAGGCTATGTTTGGAGCGGTTTTGAAGAGCTATTATGCTGAAAAGTACAACATTGATCCCGAAAAGATGTTTGTTGTCAGCATAATTCCGTGTACCGCAAAGAAATTTGAGGTAACCCGTGAAGAGCTTCGTTCAAAAGAATTTGACGATGTTGATGTAGCATTGACAACAAGAGAGCTTGCAAGAATGATTAAGAGCACGGGCCTTGACTTTACAGACCTTGACGATGAAGATTACGATGCTCCGTTCAATAAAGCTACGGGAGGCGCTGCAATCTTTGGCGCAACAGGCGGCGTGCTTGAAGCTGCTTTGCGTACTGCCGCAAGAATGTTGGACGGCGACTTTAAAGCAGTTGAATTTAAAGAAGTCAGAGGTCCCGAACAGATAAGAGAAGCTAAGTACGAGGTTGCGGGCGTAGAAGTTAAGGTAGCCGTAACTTCGGGACTCGGTAACGCAAGGAAACTTATTGAGAAGATCAAGAGCGGAGAGGCCGACTATCAGATGGTAGAGGTAATGGCATGTCCCGGCGGTTGCATAAACGGCGGCGGACAGCCGATTAGAAGCGACAAGGTCAGCAATTATGTTGATTATAAAGGACTTCGTTCAAAAGCCCTCTATGATTATGATGAAAATTGCGAGTTCAGAAGCAGTGATGAAAGTCCGGTTATTAAGATGATTTATAGTGATTATTTTGAAAAGCCGGGCGCACACAAAGCTCATGAACTTCTGCACACAACATATGTTCCGAGAGGAAACCACTGATAACAGTGTATTTATTAATTGTAATGTCCCCTGCCTTTTTAGGTGGGGGACACCTGCACTTAGGTTATAAATTTTGGAGTATTTTTAAATTTTAAAGAAAAAATACTTGATATTTAAATTAATCTATGGTAATATAATACTTGCGGTTGAAAACAACCGCATATGCGCCGGTAGCTCAGCTGGATAGAGTGTCTGACTACGAATCAGAAGGTCGGGGGTTCGAGTCCCTTCCGGCGCGCCAACAGTAGCAATCGAGTGATTTAAACAGCATTTCTGTGTTGCTTAAATCGCTCGATTACTAATTAGGAAATTAGGTTACATTCAAATTAAAAAAATACACGGAAGGAGGCACTTCGTAAGGAAGTGCCTCCTTCGGCTTTTGTAATCAGCCGGAATGATTGAATTGTGGGTAAAATCAATCACATTGGAGGATTACAAAATGGACAAGTGCATCTACAACGAGAAAAACGGACTTTGGTATGAGCTGCAAGGGGACTACTATCTGCCCTGTCTGAAACTGCCGGAGGAAGAAGCAGTACACATCGGCATCTGGGGACAACGCCACCGGCGTTACCTGAAGGAGCATCGATGGGCAACCTATGCGACGTTGCTCACCAGCGGAAAATTGAACAGTTACCTTGCCGATATCGACCGTCAGGCGGAGGAACTATTCTCTCAGCTGCCAAAACAGGTGGCCGAGGCGGAAGACGTCACGGAGACACTGAAAACCGACGAGCCTATGGAGTGGGTCGGCAGGATGAACAACATCCGCAATCGGGCTACGGAAATTGTAAACGCCGAGATTATCTACGCATAATTGCAAAAGATCAGGGGCAGGTTTCTTAATTGGAAACCTGTCCCTGTACTCTATATTGAGAAATATCATTTGCAATACGGAGCTTTTGCTCCAAATCTTCCTTTTCAAATTTCAGTATACGGACGTTATGCTCCAGCTCTTGGACATCTTCTCACCTCACTGTTTTGGCGATAGCCGTATATACAAACATATCTACCAAACATATACAAGTTATTATGCAATGTCATTAAAATGGTATTTTCTATCGATTTGCATTGATTTATCACGAAAATGTGATATAATTATCTTGCGTGAAGGAGGATTGAATATGTCCGTTAGCTACAAGAAACTTATGCATCTTATGATAGAACAGGATATAACTGCATCACAATTGCAGAAACGAGCAAATATTAGTGGAAATGTATTTACCCGTATTAGGCGAAATGAATATGTATCCTTGGAAAGCATTGAAGCGATATGTTCAGTTCTTAAATGCGGTATGGATGACATCATTGATTTTTTACCGGTAGGAACAAATGGGGTAAATGAAAATGAAAAATGAAATGGCCTATACAAAAGGGGTCGCAGCAAGTCACATAAAATCATTTGGACAGTATTTTACAAAATATGAAGTTGCCGATTTTATGTGTTCATGGGCCTGTGGCGAAGCAGATACCATGCTTGATCCTGCGGTTGGGAATAGCGTCTTTCTTAAATATGCAAGAAAGCACAATTCAAACTGCCGTTTGACAGGTTTTGAAATCGATTCTGAAATATTAGAGTATTTTGGTAATCCAGCTAATGCAAACATTATTAATGAAGATTATTTATTAAACAATTGGGAGAAAAAATATGACGCTATTGTGTGCAATCCTCCCTATAACCGTTTTCAAGCCGTAGGAAATCGTAATGAAATCTTAGATGCAATTTATGCTCATACCGGTGTGAAATATAGCGGATATACAAACCTGTATATTCTCTTCCTTCTGAAAAGCATATACCAGCTTTCTGATAAAGGTCGGCTGGCGTACATTATCCCTACGGAATTTATGAATTCAAAATATGGAACAGCAATTAAGCAACTTCTCATTGATAAAAATTTGCTCCGCGCTATTATTAATTTCAAAAACGATAATGAGATGTTTTTTAATGCTACAACGACATGTTGTATTATTCTGCTCGACCACGATGAGAAAGAGCAGGTATGCTTCTATAATCTGCACTCTATTGATGAACTGAAGCTTGATATGTTGAAAGCTAACAATTCTTGTGCTATTAAAGTGGATTACGGTCAGCTAACAGCATCAGAAAAATGGCGTTCGTTCATCAATCAAGAGAACAATAAAACTTATAGGAATTTGGTACCAATTTCACATTTTTGCTCTGTATCACGAGGAATTGCCACTGGCGCAAATGATTATTTTTGTTTTTCACGCTCAAAAGCGATAATAAAAAAAATTCCGGAGAGCTGTTTACAAAAGTGTATTTGCCGCTCAGCAGATGTAAAAACTCTTTTTTTTACTACTGAGGATTATGATAAATTGGCGATTGCCGATAAAACAGTATATCTCTTGGATGTTTCCGCGAATGATTATGAGACAATCAAAGAGTATATTGATGAAGGATTAACCGTTGGCATAAATAAAAAGTATCTTCCATCATGCCGAAATCCATGGTATTCAATGGAGCAAAAAGCTGTTGCGCCCATATGGGTTTCATCTGCTTGCAGAGAAGGAATAAAATTTGTTCGTAACTTAGCAGGAACAAAATCATTAACTACCTTCCACTCCGTTTTTGTTAATTGCGAATCTACTGATGATGTTAATGTGATTTTTAGTTATTTTCTCACTCCGATTGCGCAAACAATAATTAGGGAGAACCGTAAAGAATTAGGAAACGGTCTTGAGAAGTTTCAGCCTAATGACTTAAACTCGGCAAACATGCTCGACATAAGAATAATTACAAATGAAGACAGGACAGTGATCCTCGATATCTATAACGAGATGGTTCAAAAGTATAAACCATCTCTACTCGAAGAATTGAATGTGATATTTATGTCATATCTTCTATAATTCAGAATAAAATGACCACGAGCCTCAAAAGCAGCCCGTGGTCATATCATTATTATTCTATATAATCTTTTAATGAAACGGTCGTATCCGAAGGAACTCTTTTAACATCAATACGCTTTTCTTCCGGAATAGTAGCTTTGATTTTCTTCTGAAGCTGCCCTGTTTGTAAAGAATATCGCGTGGTGTTCAGAATAAACATGTCACCGTAGCGCTCTGCAATAGGAGTATTGTAATGAATCAATTGTTCTCCCTTTATTTTTAGGCTGCCTTGGTTCGTTTTTGTACCAGAATAGCCCTCGGTAGCGCCATCAACAAAAAGGTTTATTACTTGTTGAAATGTTGCAGGCATCTTATCACCTCAATTCACTTGCTTTTAGCTTTTTTCTTTGCCATTGCGACTGCATTTTCTTTAATTAAACACTCCAAGAATTCAGCAGGTGTCCGCTTAATAGCAGAGTCCAGATGTTTGTACATCGATGATTGTAAATTTCCGTTATTACTCGGATTAACATAGACATCTGGAATCCACGCTGTTGGAAAGACAATGCACTTCTCAAGACCTATTGTCATGTTCGGCTTAAAACTGATGACAAAAGTTGCAACATAGAGGTTTGCAGTAGGATTTTCATTATAAAAGTCTATTAGTCCTACTGCCTTCGAAATATCGTCTTTATTGGGTCGACCGCCTTTTACAGAAGACTTGATATTAACATAGGATTCCTTATTTCCGTCATAACAAAAGCGAAAATCAAAAACGCCAACTTCTGAATCCGCAGGATGCACGCTATCAAATCCCAAATCTTTGGCTTGACTCTCGAGCCCTTGGCTTATTACTTCTTCTACGATCCTCCATACGGTTCGTCCTTTTGCCGCTTTGCGCCAACCATATGGCATAATTCTTGTGTTTGCAATAGGAATATCTCCTATGTTTTTTATTAAAGCATCCAGCTTGTCTTCAAGATATTTTCGTTCAACTTCAACAGCGGTAAAATCCCTTTCAGCCATTTGGAAAAGCCTCCTTATTGTTATAATTCTTTAAAAAGCTCACTAAGAGATACCTCAAGTCCATCGGCTATTTTCTTAATATTCACGATGGCGATGTTTCGCTTCCCGGCCTCCACTGAGGCAAAGTATGTTCGATCCATACCTATCTTCAATGCGAACTTCTCTTGACTCAGCCCTGTTTGCTGACGTAGCTCGCGTATTCGTTTTCCTAAGTCCGCAGTAATCATAGAGATACACCTCCATATTAATATTATATAAGTAGACGGTGTTTGAAACAACGGATTATAAGCAACGGTGAAGAGAAAGACCACACTAAAGGTTTTATCCTTCGGTGTGGTCTTTAGTTTGTGCCTCCGCTTGAAGAGTGCCGGTCAAAAATTCTCTTGTTTCAGAAAATCCCTAAGTAGCACTCTCTTTTGTCGGGTGATTTTCTGTAGTTTCCTTGTGCTTTATAATAATTATAGCATATTGAGGCCGGTATATCTATATTTTTTCCGAAACACATAATATGAACCTGTATTTTATAGAAAACTCCCAAAAAGCATTGACGAACAAGCGTTCTATATGCTATACTATATCCTGCTCTCATAGCAGAGCCCACAACTGAATATCTGAAATGAAACACAAGGCAGCCGCCGTAAAAGAGATTGCGGCTGCGCCGCTCCTGATGCAGCGTCTGCCAGCGGAGCGGAAAAAGCAGACATTGAAGGTTTCTGAATACCAGAGCCGGTACATAGTTTCATCAAAGATATAGCGAGAGATCATCTCCCGCTGATTTGATGTGCTGTGTAATTGACAGATTACCAACAAGCAGTCACCGGATGGACAAAATGGTTTCAGGCGGCGAAAGAAAGTGAGATTCCCGCATTGGTACGGTTTGCAGTTCAAAAAGAAAAACGGCTCCCCGGCTTAGCTGCCCATGCCATCTACTCAATCAGCACCGGCAAACTCGAAGGCTTCAACAACAAGATCAAGGTCGCTAAAAGAATCAGCTACGGTTACCGTGATGATGACTTCTTCTTTACCTTGATTCGCTATCTTTCTATTCCTTCTGTCCGTTCTCCATCCCACAAAAAATCGTGATGAACAAAAGAAAAGCGATAATATAATATTGTAAAAAATACAAACGGGTTGTTATTATGGATATAGTTTCTCGTGGAGATATTTATATAAAAGGAACTGCCGTATAATTGCAGTAATTTTGGAGCTGTGAAGAAACGAAGTTTAAGACTTCATTCTTCACAGCTCCTTTTAATCTTTGTAAAAAATAAGGCAATTGTTTAAAAAGGGGCATACTTCCCCTTCCCCAAAACAGCGTAATGTTGAAAACTCAAGCAGCTTTTTGCATTCTGATTTGTTTTGTGTAAAATTTGTGGAGATTAAAACCGATTGAAACCAAATAAATCTCTAATTTGACCCATTCGCACTAACCTTTTGTATCAAATGTGGACAAAAACTAATATCGGACCAAAAGTATTTATTATTTCTGAAATAAACACCGGTCTGAGCATTGTTACTTGACGCTCAGGCGGATTTTTTTATTTATTATGTTTTAATGCGTATCTTCAATGCAGTACACAAAGTTT
>UQQD01000002.1 GCA_900543095.1 uncultured Ruminococcus sp.
TTTACAAGAGCTGTCGCACAAGCCGCAATACCAACTGCCGATGTGCCTCCGAGAACAAGCCAGAGGTTTGGATTGCTCTCGTCACCTGTTTTCGGTGTGTGAATTTTCTCGTTGTGCATTTCTACCTTTTCAGTTTTGCCGCATTCAATCTCAACAACTTTGTCGTCAGGAAGCAGATAACCGACTGATGCATCGTTGTTTACCTCGGAAACTATATATTTGCCGATGAGTAATCCTTCAATAATAATTTCTCCATTTTTGTCGGTCTTAAATGTATCATCGTATCCGTTCTCGCCTGTTACACGGAAGGCATTTCAAGGCGTTACCCTATCATTCTACCTTTTGAATTACCAGTTCTCCTAATAAAGAAAACCTTTTACGTTCTTTTATTTGTTCCTAACCTTTTCAGTTAGGAACGCATCGCACATTTGTTTGTTTCCGAGATTAGAAGATGAAAAATTCAATAATTATACATTTTACTTGATTTTTTTGCATTATTATGCTATATTATTATTAACTTAATAATAGGAGAGGAAATAACAATGAAAAAATTTTTATCTGCATTATTGGCAGCAGCAATGCTTTGCACATCAGCTATCGCATTTTCCGCCTGCGGAGAGAGCAACCCAAGCTCATCGGGTGCTGATTCATCGGCGGCTTCGGCAAAGGTTACTTGTGCCGATGATCTCGTAGGAAAATCCATCGGTGTACAGCTCGGTACAACAGGCGATATTTTAGTAACTGACGAATATGAAAAGCAGGGCTCAAAAATTGAGCGTTACAACAAGGGTGCAGACGCTGTCGTTGCTCTTACAAGCGGCAAGATCGACGCTGTTGTTATCGACAGCGAACCGGCAAAGGCATTTGTTGCAGCAAACAAGGGACTCAAGATTCTTGACGATCCGTTCACTCAGGAGGAATACGCAATTTGCGTTTCAAAGGATAATGACAAGCTTCTTAATGAAATCAATTCAGCACTTGCCGATCTTAAAAAGGACGGCACACTTGACAGTATTATCAAGAACTATATAGGCGACGATACAAAGGGCAAATCACCGTATGTAACTCCCGAAGGCACGGAGTATCCCAACGGAGAACTTCATATGGCTACAAACGCATTCTTTGAGCCTTATGAGTACTACGACGGCGACACGATTGTAGGTATCGACGCAATGGCGGCTCAGGCTATTTGCGACAAGCTTGGCTACAAGCTCGTTATTGACGATATGGACTTTGACGCAATCGTAACAGCAGTTCAGACAGGCAAGGCTGACTTCGGTATGGCAGGTATGACTGTAACCGATGAAAGACTTGAATCTATCAACTTTACAGATTCTTACACCACTGCCACTCAGGTTATAATCGTTAAAGAATAATCATTAAAATTAATAAACAATTTTGCAGCTGATTGTCAACAGATGATCGGCTGTTGATTGTCTAAAGGGAATTTATTATGCAGGACTTTTTTTCTGAAATAGCGTCAAGTTTTGAAAAAACTTTCATAACAGACGACCGCTGGCTCCAGCTTTTGGGCGGTTTGGGCGTTACAATCGAAATTACAATATTTGCCGCATTGATAGGCTTGTTTTTGGGATTCCTGATTGCGGTTGTTCGTTCAACTCACGATATGACCGTACAGGGCAAAAAATGCAGAAATTTCGGTGATTTTATTCTGAAATTTCTCAATGTGGTCTGCAATATCTACATAACCATAATCAGAGGCACACCTGTTGTTATTCAGCTTATGATAATGTATTTTATCGTATTTGCTTCGTCACGAAACGGTATTTTTGCTGCAGTCCTGTCATTTGGAATCAACTCGGGTGCCTATGTTGCCGAGATCGTTCGTTCGGGCATTATGTCGATAGATAAAGGTCAGTTTGAGGCAAGCCGTTCGCTCGGCTTTAACTATACAAGCACTATGATTTACGTCGTGTTGCCGCAGGCGCTTAAGAACATTCTTCCTGCGCTCGGTAATGAGTTTATTGTGCTTGTAAAGGAAACATCGGTTGCCGGTTATGTTGCTTTGCAGGATCTCACCTATGTAGGCAACCTTATCCGTTCAAGGACATACGAAGCGTTTTTCCCGCTGATTACGGTTGCGCTCATATATCTTATCATAGTTCTTATTCTTACATTCCTGCTTAAAAAGCTTGAGAGGAGGCTGCGTAACAGTGACCACTGATAATGTACTGATTAAGGTTGACAATTTATGCAAGTCGTTCGGCGATGTCGAAGTTCTCAAAGGAATTAACGCAGAAATACGCAAGGGCGACGTTATGGTAGTTATAGGAGCGTCGGGTTCGGGCAAGTCAACGTTTTTGCGTTGCCTTAACCTGCTTGAAGAGCCTACATCAGGCTCAATATGCTTTGAGAATGTTGACATAACAGATCCGTCGGTAAATATAAACCTGCACCGTCAGAAAATGGGAATGGTTTTTCAGCAGTTCAATCTTTTTCCGCATATGACCGTTCTTAAAAATATGACGCTCGGTCCGATAAAGCTTTTAAAGCAGAGCAAGGAAGAAGCTACCGCCAACGCAATGAAGCTGTTGGAACGTGTGGGACTTGCCGACAGAGCCGACGCCTATCCGTCTCAGCTTTCGGGCGGACAAAAGCAGAGAATCGCCATTGTGCGTGCTTTGTGTATGAATCCCGATGTAATGCTTTTTGACGAACCTACCTCTGCGCTTGACCCTGAGATGGTCGGCGAAGTACTTGAAGTAATGAAACAACTCGCCAAAGACGGAATGACAATGGTTGTTGTAACTCACGAAATGGGCTTTGCCCGTGAGGTGGGCACCGGCGTTGTGTTTGTTGACGAAGGTGTAATTGTTGAACAGGGCGACCCCAAGGAGTTTTTTGAAAATCCGAAAAGCCCGAGACTCAAGGATTTTCTTTCAAAAGTATTGTAATCTAAATGCAATCTGTTGCATACTTTGCTTTGGCAAACAAAGCATTGCTCCAATTTAAATTTTATTTGCACGGTGTGGCTAACGCACCGTGCTTTTTTAATAAACTAAACCTTTTCAAAACACAATTTAACAAATAATTCCGTTAATTTCCTTTACAAAATGCACAATATATTGTATCATATAGGTACTTATATTATTGTGGGGTGTAATACAATGAAACCAAAATACAAGAGAGTGTTGTTAAAGCTTTCGGGCGAGTCGCTTGCAGGCAGTTTAAAGCACGGAATTGATTTTGACACAGTACTCAAAATTTGTGCGCCTATCAAAAAATGCGTAGACGCAGGAGTTGAAGTTGCCATAGTAGTAGGCGGCGGAAACTTTTGGAGAGGCAGAAGCTCGGGCGAAATGGACAGAACCAGAGCCGACCATATGGGAATGCTGGCAACTGCAATCAACGCACTCGGCGTTGCCGACGCACTTGAACAGCTTGAAGTGCCGGTAAGAGTACAGACGGCTATCGCAATGCACCAAGTCGCTGAGCCTTATATCCGCAACAAGGCTATACGTCACCTTGAAAAGGGCAGAGTTGTTATATTCGGCTGCGGAACAGGCAATCCGTTCTTCAGCACAGATACGGCAGCAGCACTCAGAGCCGCTGAAATGGAAGCCGATATAATTATGAAGGCAACAATGGTTGACGGCGTTTACGACTGCGATCCGAAATCAAATCCGGACGCAAAAAAATATGATACGGTTTCTTATCACGAAGTTCTCAACAAGGACCTCGCCGTAATGGACAGCACAGCCGCTTCACTTTGCAAGGATAATGATATTCCTATTCTCGTGTTCAGTATTGAAGAACCTGAAAACATCTTCAAGGCTGTATGCGGAGAAAATATTGGTACTATTGTAAATAGTGACTAATGAATCAATCAAGCCGATTTTTGCACTTAAATCGGCATAAAATATAAAATTACAACACAGGGAGGCATACAACTATGCAAGAACAGCTTAATAAAGCGGAAGAAAGAATGAACAGGCGACTTGACCACCTTCGTCAGGAATTTTCGGAGATCAGAGCAGGCAGAGCAAATCCTGCCGTTCTTGATAAAGTAAAGGTAGATTACTACGGCACCCCAACACCCGTAAATCAGCTTGCGGCGGTTTCCGTAACAGAAGCTCGCACGCTTACTATTCAGCCGTGGGACGTATCGGTTCTCAAACAGGTTGAAAAAGCTATCCAGACTTCAGACATCGGCATAAATCCTCAGAATGACGGCAAAATTATCAGGCTGATTTTTCCGCCGCTTACAGAGGACAGACGTAAAGAGATTGTAAAAGACGTTCAGAGAATTGCAGAAGATACAAAAATTCAGATCAGAAACGTAAGACGCGACGCTATTGAAAAGCTGAAGGCAATGAAAAAATCAGGCGATCTTACGGAGGACGATCTCAAGCTTGGCGAGAAGAAAACTCAGGATCTTACGGATAAGTTTATAAAAAATATAGACAAAATTTCTGCCGACAAGCAAAAAGAAATTTTGGAGATGTAATATGGCTTTTTTCGGCAAAAAAAATGATAAAAAAGAAAGCGTAGATGTAACAGACCTTGTTTTGCCCGTACATGTCGGAATAATAATGGACGGCAACGGTCGCTGGGCAAAGAAACGGGGCTTGCCGCGCAAGGCAGGACATTCCGAAGGAGCAAAGACATTTCGCAAGATAACACGTTATTGCTCGGAGGTTGGAATAAAATATCTTACTGTCTATGCTTTTTCCACCGAAAATTGGAAACGTCCTCAGGACGAAGTCAATTCGCTGATGAAGCTGTTTAAATCATATCTTGAAGAAGCTCTCAGCGACTTTAAGGACGACGATATAGTCGTTAAGTTTATCGGCGACAAGTCCCATTTCACAAAAGATTTGCAAAAGCTTATGACCGAAAATGAAGAAAGCTCAAAAAATCGTAGCGGAATGGTGCTTAATATCGCTATGAATTACGGAAGCCGCGACGAAATAGTCCGTGCCGTAAAAAATATATGTTCGGATGTTAAGAGTGGAAAAATTTCAGATGCCGAGATAGACGAAAATCTTATTTCAAGCTATCTTTACACATCGGGTCAGCCCGATCCCGACCTGATAATCCGCCCGAGCGGAGAATACAGAATCTCTAATTTTATGCTTTGGCAGTCAGCCTATACCGAGTTTGTTATTATGAACAAGCTTTGGCCTGATTTTCAAAAGTCAGATCTTGATGAGGCTCTCCGCATCTATTCTCACCGCAGCAGGCGCTACGGCGGAGTATAACCAATTATTTCTGATGCCTTAGCCTCTCAGGCATAGGCTGACGCTTTAAACCCAAGGAAAGTTGATGAGTATGAAATCGTTAAAACCACGTTTGCTTACAGCAGTAGTAGGCATATCGGGAATGTTGCTTATAATGTTTGCATCGGTATATTTCAGTCCGTTAGTTGCGGTATTGGTGATTGGAGCAGCGTCTGCGTTTATGACCGGCGAATATCTCCACGCAAAAAATCTTCTGAAAACCTATCCGCTCTCAATACCGTG
Organism: uncultured Ruminococcus sp.; assembly: GCA_900543095.1. Taxonomy (GTDB): domain Bacteria; phylum Bacillota; class Clostridia; order Oscillospirales; family Acutalibacteraceae; genus Ruminococcoides. The sequence goes on from UQQD01000002.1 coordinate 5,484, forward strand.
TATGGCATTTGCGTTTTTGCTTCCGCTTCTGATAAACACAAGGTATCTTTATATTCTCATATATGCCGCAATGGTTGTGGAGTTTTTCGTAATTATGGTGTGCCACAAAAAGCTTTCATACCTTGACCTTTCATATTCTTTGTTCGGCACATTGCTCATATCGTTTGGTATAAGCTCCGTTGCAATGCTGTGCACCGACAAGAGAACCGTGATATTTTACTTTGTACTTGCGTTTTTACTGCCGTGGATGGCGGACGCAGGCGGATTTTTTATCGGAGCGGCATTCGGCAGTCACAAGCTATGCCCCAACATAAGCCCCAAAAAGACTGTTGAGGGAGCGATAGGCGGAGTGCTGTTCTGCGTGCTATCCGCAGTAGCTATGGGCTTGCTGTCCCAATACGTTTTTATGACAGATTTTACTGTCAACTATTGGGCGCTTGCGATTATGGGGCTTATTGACGCTCCGCTGTCGATACTCGGCGATCTGAGCTTTTCGCTTATCAAGCGCAGTCTTAATATCAAGGACTACGGCTCGATTTTTCCGGGACACGGCGGAATGTTAGACCGATGCGACAGCATAATTTTTACTGCACCTGCAATAATTATAGTAGGGCAGTTTATGCCGTTTTTAACTTTGGGGTAAACTATGATACAAAATATTTCAATTTTAGGCTCAACAGGTTCTATCGGCACACAAACGCTTGATGTTGTCGATAAATTAGGACTCAGCGTATCTGCACTCACTGCTTCAACAAACATAAAGATGCTTGAACAGCAGGTGCGAAAATACAAGCCGCAGCTTGCCGTTGTTTTTGACGAAGATAAAGCAAAGGAATTTAAACTGAATATCAAAGATACCGACACAAAGGTGCTTTGCGGTATGGACGGACTTATTGCCGCCGCAGAAATAAAACAGGCGGAGCTTGTTCTGAATTCCGTTGTCGGTATGGTAGGCTTAAAGCCGACGCTTGCCGCAGCAAACGCCAAAAAAGATATTGCGCTTGCCAATAAGGAAACTCTTGTTGCGGGCGGTGCGCTTGTAACGGAAGCAGTGAAGGAAAACGGCGTAAAATTGTTGCCCGTTGACAGCGAACATTCCGCAATTTTTCAGTGCTTACAGGGAATGCCCGACAAAAAATTTCTCAAAAAGCTCATTTTGACTGCGTCGGGCGGACCGTTTTTCGGTAAAACAAAAGATGAACTGAAAAATGTAACCGTAAAACAGGCACTTGCTCACCCAAACTGGAGTATGGGCGCAAAAATAACCATTGATTCCGCAACGATGATGAACAAAGGTCTTGAGGTGATTGAGGCAAGGTGGCTGTTTGATGTTCCCGCAAAGGATATTGACGTTGTTGTTCACCGTGAGAGCATAGTTCATTCGATGATTGAATATAACGACAATTCGGTAATCGCTCAGCTCGGACTTCCCGATATGCGTATCCCGATTCAATATGCGATAACATATCCCGAACGATACGAATCGCCGGTGGGTGAGCTTAATTTGTCGCAAATAGGCAGGCTGACATTTTTTGAGCCTGATTATAATACATTTAAGTGTCTGCGCGCCTGCAAAAAGGCAATAGACGCAGGCAAAGTTGCAACAGCGGTTGCGAACGGGGCGAATGAGGAGGCAAATCTGCTGTTCAGAAACGGAAAAATATCGTTTCTTGAAATCGGCGATCTTGTTATGGGAGCGGTTGACAACGTTCAAAACTTTGAACCTAAGAGCGTTGACGATGTTCTTAAAGCTGACTTGCTTGCAAGGCAGTTTGTTACCGATACGGTAAAATAATTTGCGGTAATTTTATTTGGAGTTGAATTGATTTAATGCAGGTTTTAATTATCATAGCTTTGATATTGATCGGTATCTTGCTTTTTGAGCTGATCATATTCTCACACGAACTCGGACACTTTATCACCGCAAAGCTTTCGGGCGTCAAGGTTAATGAGTTTGCTCTCGGAATGGGTCCCCGCCTCTTTGGATTTACAAGGGGCGAAACCACATATTCCTTCCGACTTTTTCCGATAGGCGGATATTGTGCAATGGAAGGCGAGGACGAGGACAGCGAAAATCCAAGGGCTTTTAACAACGCCAAGATATGGAAGAGAATGATAATCATAATCGCGGGTGCGGTAATGAACATTATTCTCGGCTTTCTTTTGATGTTTATTTACACCGTTCAGTCCGACAGCTATGTTTCAACGACAGTACAGCAGTTTGTTCCGAATTCCTATTCTGCAAACTGCGGACTTGAAGCAGGGGATAAAATCGTTGATGTAAACGGCTATTCCATATGGAATTCCCGTGACCTGCAATTTTCACTTGCAACTCTCAAGTGTAATACATTTGACGGACATTCCGTTGATATATACAAGCAGGATTGTGCAATCGAAGCCTGCAAAACGTATTCTCAGCTTGTTAAAGAGGATACAGACCAAAGCGAAAATATTGAATACTACGGTATTCTTGAAGACTATTGCGCCAAAATAAACGCTTCTGCCACAAAAGAGGACGCAAAAAATTATCTTGACAGCTGCATAGAGGAGCTTTATGCAAGCTATGACAAGTACAACAATACAATAACAGACTACATTCTGCCGACAATAGCTGAACAGGATGAGCGCAAGCGGTTTTCCGCTGACGTAACTGTCATCAGAAACGGGGAAAAACAGACGATTAAGGACGTTCAGTTCTATACTTATTATGCCGATGAAAGTGCCAAGGAGCAAGACAAACCGTCTTTGGCAGTCGATTTTTACCTTGAGGAGATAGACAAAACCTTCGGTTCGGTAATTGAGCAGACTTTTTCCGGTACCTGTTCAATGGCAAAGACCGTGTGGACATCGCTTGTATGGCTCGTGCAGGGTAAATTTTCATTCACCGACCTTTCGGGTCCTGTCGGAATAGCCTCGGCAGTAACCTCGGTTGCGTCAAAGGGACTTGAAACAGGATTTATGGACGCAGTAAACAATATCTTGTTTGTAATGATATTGATAACTGTAAACCTCGGCATAGTGAATATGCTTCCGTTCCCTGCGCTTGACGGCGGACGCTTTTTGTTCCTGCTGATAGAGGGAATATTCCGCAAACCTATTCCGCGCAAGGCCGAGCAGATAGTGAATGCCGCAGGATTAATTATCCTAATAGCATTTATGATAATAATATCATTCAAGGATATATGGCAGCTTATAACGGGAACAATGCCTACAATGGGCTGACGGAGGAAATATGAGCAGTAAAATTCAGGTAAAAGCAGGAAATGTTAAAATCGGCGGCGGAGCGGAAGTATCTATTCAGTCAATGCTCAACATACCGTCAACAGATATTGAAGGCTCTGTAAAACAGGCAAAACAGCTTGAAGACGCAGGTTGTCAGATAATCCGTGCGGCAATTCCTAATATGGAAGCCGTAAAGCTTATTCCTGCGCTCAAAGAAGCCGTAAGTGTGCCGATAGTTGCCGATATTCATTTTAACTACAAGCTTGCGCTTGAAGCCTGCGCCGCAGGAGTTGATAAAATTCGCATAAATCCGGGAAATATCGGCTCCGATGATAATGTAAAGGCTGTTGCACAGGCGTGTAAATCAAAAAACATTCCTATTCGTATAGGGGTAAACTCAGGCTCTCTTGAAAAGGAGATACTTGCAAAATACGGTCATCCTACCCCACAGGCTCTCTGTGACAGTGCGCTTTACCACGCCTCCCTGCTTGAAAAATTCGATTTTAACGATATTGTACTTTCAATGAAAAGTTCAACCGTTTCAACAATGATAAAAGCCTACGAGCTTGCGTCGCAGCAGTGTGATTATCCCTTGCATCTCGGCGTTACCGAGGCAGGGACTGAGCGAATGGGGCTGATAAAATCCTCGGCAGGCATAGGCTCGCTTCTGTTGCGGGGAATCGGCGATACTATCCGTGTTTCGCTTACAGCCGATCCTGTGCGTGAGGTTTATGCCGCACAGGATATTTTAAAGGCTCTTGATATTGACAAGAGCGGAGTTCAGTTTGTATCCTGTCCGACCTGCGGACGTACAAGGATTGATCTTGTTAGGATAGCAAATGAAGTTGAGGAACGGCTCAGGGGCTGCAAAAAGAATATAAAAGTTGCCGTAATGGGATGCGTTGTCAACGGTCCGGGTGAAGCCCGTGAAGCCGACATCGGCATAGCAGGCGGCGAAAAATGCGGACTTGTATTTAAAAAGGGCGAAATTATTTGTAAGGTTCCCGAAGATAAGCTCGTAGACGCATTAATTGACGAAGTAAATAAGCTTTGATCACAGATATATTGCTCGAAGTTAATTTAAATCGGGGCAATGTTCTGCCTTGCTTGCAAGGAGCAGAGCCTGCGAAAAATTGCAAACAGTGCAAAGTATCGTTAGCTCCTCAGGGTTTCAGTGGAAAATTGTAAGTCTTGCTGAAATTCTGAAGCAACACCTGCCGCCTGAGAGGCGGGGGACATTTGCACTTAGATTATATAAGGAAAGCTTATGAAAACATTAGGTGAGATTTTTTCTTCCGTCAGCGGCGGTATAAAACTGCCTGCCGATATATCTGACGGAATTGTAAAAAAAGTAAATATATCGAGCACAAATCGTTGGGTATCCTTGTGGGTTAACTTTAACGCTTTGGTGGATACGGCAGAGCTTTTTAAAGCAGAAAGCACTCTTGCAAACGCTGTCAATTCACACGTTGTTATATATCCGCATTTTGCTTCCCGACTTTTTACGGCAGAGTATTTTCCTCAGATTTACAGTGCAATAAAGAGAGAAATTCCAAGCATAAACGGTACGCTTGACAATGCAATCGTTTCCTTTGACGGCAGTAATCTTACTGTTGAACTTTTAAACGGAGGCAAAAGTCTGCTTGACGCAAAGGAATTTGACAAAGTGCTTGCAAGACACATTCAAAATGAGTTTGACCTGCATATTAATATCGTATATACAGGTACTCTTGAAGTTAATGCCGAAAGCGATGAGTACAAAGAGGTTATCAAAAGCGCCGAACAGCAGATACAGCGTGAACAGCTTGCAAAGGCGGCAGATTTTTACCGTGAGGAAGAAGAATCCTCCAAAACCGTTAAAAAGCAGCATACCGAAGACGCTGCTCAGGAAATTGAAATCAGAGAAGGCAAGTTTGCCGTACCTCAGCTTGTCAAAGATTCTGTACGTCCGCTGTACGGCAGTTCAATAAGAGGCAAAATGATACCGCTCAGTGCCGTTGCTATGGATTCGGGCAAGGTTGTTGTGTGGGGCGATATTTTTGATATTGACAAAAAAGTTACAAAATCAGGCGACAAAAATATATTCAACATAGATATAACCGATTATACGGGCTCAACAACAATTAAGGTGTTTAATTCCGTAAAGGACTGCGCTGTGCTTGATTCGCTCAAAAAAGGCTCTACCATTGTAGCAATGGGCGATATTGAGTATGATAAGTACGCAGGTGAAATCGTCCTGAACGCAAGAGCTATCGGTACTGCACAAAAGGTAAAGGTGTGCGATAAGGCCGAAAAAAAGCGTGTTGAGCTTCATATGCATACAAATATGTCCCAGATGGACGCCGTAACTCCTGCGGGCGAGCTTGTCAAGCGTGCCTATCAGTGGGGGCACAAGGCGGTTGCAATTACCGATCACGGCGTAGCCCAGGCGTTTCCGGACGCTATGAAGGCCGCCGACAAAATTAACAGCGACGGCGAAAAGATAAAAGTTCTCTATGGTGTTGAAGCGTATTTTATGGACGACCTTGTAGAATCCGTTGACGGTGAACAGGACACACCGTTTGACGGCGGTACGTTCATATGCTTTGATATAGAAACCACGGGACTTTCGGCCGCCCGTGACAAGATTACGGAAATCGGTGCGGTAAAGGTGGTAAACGGAGAGATTACCGACACATTTTCAACCTTTGCCAATCCCGAAATGCCAATACCGTACAAGATAACTCAGCTTACCGGCATAACCGACGATATGGTCAAGGACGCTCCCTCACAAAGCGAAGCGGTATCGGCTTTTCTTGAATTTGCAGGCGACAATGTGCTTGTTGCACACAACGCTCCGTTTGATACGTCGTTTATTCGCAAGGCCTGCGAAAATATGAATAGAGAGTATAACTATACGTCGATTGACACGGTTGCAATTTCCCGTGCGATTTTGTCGGACATAAAAAACTGCAAGCTTGATACGGTTGCAAAATATCTGAGGTTAGGCGACTTTAATCATCACCGTGCAACCGACGATGCCGAGATTCTTGCAAGAATATTTATTGAACTTTGCATACGTCTTAAAGATGATTATTCAATCACTTCAACTAATGACATAAACACAAAGATAGCAGGCGGCGATTTTAAAAAACTGCCGACGTATCATCAGATTATAATTGCAAAGAATAAGGTTGGACTGAAAAACTTATATAAGCTTATTTCATTCAGTCACCTTAATTATTTCTATAAAAAGCCCCGAATCCCCAAAAGCGAGCTTGTAAAGCACCGCGAGGGACTTATAATCGGTTCTGCCTGTTGTGCGGGTCAGCTCTATGACAGCATATTAAAGGGCAAGCCGTGGGGCGAGCTTAAACAGATAGCGTCGTTCTACGACTATCTTGAAATTCAGCCCTCAGGCAACAATGCCTTTATGATAAGAGAGGGTACGTTTAATAATATCGACGAGCTTCATGAAATCGACCGCACAATAATCAAGCTTGGCAAAGAGCTTGGAAAGCCCGTTTGTGCGACCTGCGATGTTCATTTTATGGATCCGACGGACGGCGACTACCGAAAGATACTTCTTGCCGGTCAGGGCTTTAAGGACGCCGAGGACCAGGCACCGCTCTATTTCAGAACTACCGCCGAAATGCTCAAGGAATTTGAGTGGCTCGGAGAAGACAAGGCGTATGAGGTGGTTGTTGAGAATCCGAATAAGATTGCCGATATGTGTGAAAATATCCGCCCGATTCCCAAAGGAACGTTTCCTCCCAATATTGAGGGCGCACAGGAACAGCTTATTGATATTACATGGAAGCGTGCAAAAGAAAAGTACGGCGACCCTTTACCTGAAATAGTAAAGGCAAGACTTGAAAAAGAGCTTAATTCTATCACGACATACGGATTTTCTGTTTTGTATATGACAGCGCAAAAGCTGGTTGCCGACAGCGAAGCACACGGCTATCTTGTCGGCTCAAGAGGTTCTGTCGGTTCTTCGTTTGTAGCTACGATGTCGGGAATTTCTGAGGTTAATCCTCTTTGTCCGCACTATGTTTGTCCAAATTGCAAGCACAGCGAATTTATCACCGACGGAAGCTACGGTTCGGGTTTTGACCTTCCGCACAAGGATTGCCCCGAATGCGGCACAAGAATGGATCAGGACGGTCACGAAATACCGTTTGAAACATTTTTGGGATTTAAAGGCGATAAAGTACCTGATATTGACCTTAACTTCAGCGGTGAATATCAGTCAAAATCTCACCGCTATACAGAAGAACTTTTCGGAAAAGACAACGTGTTCAAGGCGGGTACGATTGCAACCGTTGCTGAGAAAACAGCAATAGGTTTTGTTAAAAAATATGAGGAAGAACACGCAACAAGCTTCCATAAGGCAGAGCTTAAACGCCTTGCTTTGGGCTGTACGGGTGTAAAGCGCACAACAGGTCAGCACCCAGGCGGTATGGTAGTTGTGCCGAGGACGAACGAGGTTTATGATTTTTGCCCCGTTCAGCACCCGGCAAACGACGTTAATTCCGATAACATTACCACCCACTTCGATTTCCATTCAATACACGATACCATAACCAAGCTTGACGAGCTTGGACACGATGTTCCGACTATATATCACTACCTTGAAATGTTTACGGGTATTCCGGTAATGAAAGTATCAATGAGTGATGAAGCCGTAATGTCGCTGTTTACCTCTCCGAAGGCACTCGGAGTAAAGCCCGAGGACATCGACTGCGAAACAGGTACGTTCAGTATTCCCGAGTGCGGCACTTCGTTTGTTCGGGGAATGTTGCTTGAAGCAAAGCCAAAAACCTTTACCGACCTTTTGCAGATTTCGGGACTTTCCCACGGCACGGACGTTTGGTTGGGCAACGCTCAGGAACTTATTAAAAAGGGAATATGCACGATTTCCGAGGTAATCGGTACCCGTGACTCAATTATGACCTACCTTATGCACAAAGGACTTGATCCGTCAATGTCCTTTAAGATAATGGAGATTGTCCGTAAGGGAAACGCAACAAAGCTCCTCACGGAGGAACACTTCAAGGCTATGCGTGAACATAATGTGCCGGAGTGGTATATTGATTCCTGTATGAAGATCAAGTATATGTTCCCAAAGGCTCACGCCGCCGCATATATGATTGCGGCGCTCAGGCTCGGCTGGTACAAGGTGCACAAACCTGTTGAATATTACGCCGCATACTTTACCGTGCGAGGCGAAGACCTTGACGGAGCGGTAATTATGCAGGGACACGTTGCGGTAAGAGACAGGCTCAACCAAATCAAACACAAGATCAGCGTTCACGAAGCAAGCGTTAAGGATACAGCCGAATATTCCTCCTTGCAGATAATAAACGAAATGATGGCAAGAGGAATTGAAGTTCTGCCCATTGATATTTATAAATCCGAGGCAAAGATGTTCAAGGTGGAGAACGGCAAGATACGGCTTCCGTTTTCGGTTTTATCGGGCGTAGGTGAATCCGCCGCAATAGCTCTTGCAGAAGCAGGCAAGAACAATGAATATCTTTCCATAGAAGATATGCAGGTCAAATCAAAGGCTTCAAAATCCGTTATCGAAACTCTGAGATCGGTCGGCGTACTGAGTTCTCTGCCCGAAAGCTCACAAATCTCTTTGTTTTAAGGAGTGATCAATTTGAAAAAACTTTTGTCGATGAAAACCGTATTGATAGCAATAGCGTTTACTGTACTTTTGCTGTTAATAAAAGACAATATGGATACGGTATGGAGCATATTGTCGATGATAGTGTCTATCCTGACGCCGTTTTTGATAGGCTTTTTATTCGCTTATATTCTTAATTTTCCGTACAAATTTTTCTATACAAAAGCATTCGGCAAAATCGGTTCTAAGCATAAACCGCTTCAAAAGGTTAAAAAACCTCTTGCGCTTGTATGCACATACCTTATTGTTATCGCCGTACTCGTGCTGATAATTCAGATTGCCGTTCCGCAGATAGCAGATAACATCATAAACCTTCTTGAAAATCTGCCGGTATATTTCAATAATGCGACGACATATATCAATAATCTTTTTGAATGGATAAACAGCGTGTTTAAAACCGATTTCAGTCTTGATCTTGCAGTAAAACAGATCACATCGGAGCTGACCAACCTGCTAACTCTCGGAAACCTTACAAGTACGGCAGGCGGTGCAACCAAATTTGTATTTGATATGCTTTCAAGTACGACATCGGGTGTTTACAACTTCATTATGGGTATTGTTATTTCTGTATATTTCCTTGCGGAAAAGGAAATGCTTTGCCGTCAGGTAAAAAGACTTGCCGTAGCGATTTTCCCGATAAAGTGGCTGCCGAAAATATATGAAATCGTTGATATAACCGATACAAAGTGCGGTCGTTTTCTTGTGGGAGATATTATCGACGCCGCTTTCGTAGGCTTTCTGACGTTTGTAACAATGACCATCTTCCAGCTTCCGTATGCCGCATTGATTGGCGTTCTTATCGGAGTGAGCAACATAATTCCGTTTTTCGGACCGTTCATCGGCGGCGTTCCGAGCGCATTAATACTGTTTTTGGTAAGCCCGAAGGATATGATAATTTTTGTTATAATCCTTGTTATCATTCAGCAGCTTGACGGAAACCTGTTCAAGCCGAAGATTATCGGCAATCAGGTCGGACTTTCAAGCTTTTGGGTATTATTCTCGGTAATCGTCGGCGGAGCATTGTTTGGAATTGTCGGATTTATTCTCGGTACTCCTATTTATGCGGTTATCTATACTCTGGTTGGCAAAAAAGTTCGCAATTCAATAGACGACAAGGGAAGAATTGCTCAGGAAGCGCTTGATTTTGAGGTGCTTAATTACGCAAAAATCGCAAAGGAACAAAAGCGTATCAGAGAAGAAAAAGAGCGACAGCAAAAGGAAAAGCTCAAAAAATTCATAATGGGCGACAAAGGCGATGACGCGGAAAAAACAGATGAGCATGGTTCGGAGAAAGAAAAAGCCGATGATTCGGTAAAAGAATCCAATTCATCAGACAAAGAGGTTTCCGAAACTGATAACTCTGACAAAACTGAGTAAGATATTTGACAATGACGTTTTATTGTGTTAATATATTAGCACAATAAAGTGAATTAAGAGGACAGTATGAAAAAATTTCTAAAAATAACGCCTGAGGGAACAAAGGATTTTTTGTTTGCCGAGTCGTCTGCAATGGACGATATATGCGGTAAAATAGAAAATGTATTTGTCAGCCGAGGCTTTAAAAAGGTAATAACTCCGGGACTGGAATTTTATGACGTGTTTACCGTGCCTTGCAGCGGAATTTCTCAGGAATCTATGTTTAAGACCACCGATAACAAGGGCAGGCTCCTTGTGGCACGTCCAGATTCCACGCTTCCGATAGCAAGAATGATGTCGTCACGTCTGAAGAACAGCACCCTGCCGGTACGCCTTTACTACAAGCAGGCGGTTTACCGTAACAACCCGACGCTCACGGGAAGGCGCAACGAGCTTATGCAAATGGGCGTTGAGCTTTTGGGTGTAAAGGGAATTCGTGCTGATCTTGAAATTCTAACTACAGCAATAAAAGCAATTTCATCGGTAGCCGATGATTACAGAATTGAGCTTGGACACGCAGAGGTGTTTGACATTCTGTCGGGCGAGCTTAATATCGACGATGATTATAAGGAAAAAATACGCATATCAATCGAGGGCAAAAACTACTCGGCACTCAATAATTTGCTTGATAAGCTTACGCCCTGCAGTGCGGTTACCGCTATCCGAAGTCTGCCGTCGCTTTTCGGCGGAGAGGAGATTTTTGAAAAAGCGTTGCAAATATGTCAGGGCACAAAAGCTGTTTCGGCGCTTGAGTATCTGCACAAGATATATTGCAACCTTGCTCCGCTCGGACTCGGCGACAAGCTCATAATCGACCTCGGACTTGTTCAGCGCAACGATTATTATACAGGCATTGTTTTTACAGGCTATATCAACGGTATCGGAGATGCCGTTTTGTCGGGCGGAAGATATGACGATTTGCTTTCTGAGTTTGATGCGCCGATGGGTGCGGCAGGCTTTGCAATAGATACCGATGCAGTAACAGAAAATCATCTTTCGAGGTCCGACGTAAGCTATTCCGACAAACCCGAAGTTCTTGTTTTTGCCTGCGACGGACACGAGATTGAGGGTATTGAGTTTGTTTCAAAAATGATAAACGAGGGAACAAAAGCCGAGTTTTCAACGCTTCCTACGCTTGAGGAAACTCAAAAATTCGCTTCAAGCTTAGGCATACAAAAAGTTGAAGTCGTAGGATAAGCCTGAAAGGATATACATATATGAAACCACTGAGGATTGCCCTCACAAAGGGCAGGCTTGAAAAAACCACAATAGAGCTGTTTGAGAAGATCGGCTATAATTGTGACGAAGTAAAAAACAAGGGCAGACGCCTTATTTTGCCCGTAGGCAACAATGATTTTGAAGTAGTGCTTGCAAAAGCCGCCGATGTTATCACATATGTTGAACACGGCGTGTGCGACTTAGGCGTAGTCGGCAAGGACACGATTCTTGAAAACGGCACTTCTTTTTATGAATTGCTTGATTTGGGCTTTGGAAAATGCCGTTTTGCTCTTGCAATAAAAAAGGGTACGGATTTTTACGGCGGCTATAACACCAAAACCATTGCGACAAAGTATCCGAATGTTACCCGTGCGTTTTTTGACGATAAAAATATGGATGTTCGTATAATCAAGATAGAAGGCTCGGTAGAGCTTGCCCCGCTTGTAGGACTTGCGGACGGCATAGTTGATATTGTAGAAACGGGATCAACTCTAAAGGCAAACGGTCTTGAGGTTATCGAATGGGTAACTGATATTTCGGCAAGGCTTATAGCGAACACCGCAAGCCTAAAGCTCAGAAAAAATGAAATTGAAGAGCTGCAAAAGAAATTGGAGGCGGCAACAAAATGATAACAACCGTAACGGCGGACGGCAAAAAGGAATATGAATTTATCGAGCTTCTCAAAAAAAGAGCACAAAATTCCGATAAAAACGTAATTCCCACCGTGTCCGAGATAATAGAAAACGTCCGTGAAAACGGCGATAAAGCCGTCAGGGACTACACAATAAAATTTGACGGAAAAGCTCCCGAAAGTTCGGAAATTCCTACTGATGAGCTTGACTCAATAATCTCAAAATGTGCTCCCGAATATATAGAAACCGTCAAAAAAGCGGCAAACAATATTTCTGATTTTCACCGCCGCCAATTACAGCAAAGCTGGCTTACCACCAAGAACAACGGGGTAATAATGGGGCAGAGGGTGCGTGGATTAAAGCGCGTCGGAATATATGTTCCGGGCGGTACGGCGGCATATCCGTCGTCGGTGCTTATGAACGCAATTCCTGCCAAGATAGCAGGCGTTGAAGAATTGATAATGTGTACTCCTCCTCAAAAGGACGGCACACCCAATCCGAATATAATTGCAGCGGCAAAAATAGCAGGCGTTGACCGAATTTTCCTTATGGGCGGCGCACAGGCAATAGCAGCGCTTGCCTACGGTACCGAAACCGTGCCGAAGGTTGATAAAATCGTAGGTCCCGGCAACATCTTTGTTGCCACAGCAAAAAAGCTTCTCTACGGAACCGTTGACATTGATATGATTGCAGGACCGAGCGAGATTTTGATTGTAGCCGACGAAACTGCCAATCCAAAATTTCTTGCGGCGGACCTTATGAGTCAGGCTGAACACGACAGGTTAGCTTCTGCGATTTTGCTGACAAATTCTCAGAAGATTGCCGATAAAACCAAACAGGAGCTTGAGGTTCAGATTAAAAGTCTTTCAAGGAACGAGATAATCAGGTCATCTCTTGAAAATTTTGGCGCTATCATAGTATGCTCCGACATTCGGCAGGCGGTTGAGTTTGCAAACGAGCTTGCGCCCGAACATCTTGAGGTGTGTTGTGCAAATCCGACAGAATATATCGGCAAGCTTGACAATGCGGGCTCGGTATTTCTCGGCAACTACAGTCCCGAACCGCTCGGCGATTATTTTGCGGGACCGAATCACGTTCTGCCTACAAGCGGAACGGCAAGATTTTTCTCTCCGCTTTCGGTTGACAGCTTTATCAAAAAGTCCAGCTTTATTTATTATACAGAGCAAGCCCTTAAAAACGATGCAAACGATGTTATCCGCTTTGCCGATACCGAGGGCTTGACCGCACACGCAAATTCAATTAAGGTGCGTTTTGACATTAAATAATACGGAAGTGTAATATGACCTATCAGCTAAACAAAAAAATCAAAGGACTTGAACCCTATGAGCCTATCAGCGGCACATATAAAATTCGCCTTGACGCAAACGAATGTCCCTGCAATTATCCCGATGAAATAAAGCAGGAGATAAAATCTGCGATTGATAAAATTGATTTTAACCGTTATCCCGATCCTCTTGCAACAGGAGCTGTTAATTCTTTTGCGGAATATTACAATATTTCTCCCGAACTTGTAACGGCAGGCAACGGCTCGGACGAGCTTATTTTTCTTACCGAGTCTGCATTTCTTGAAAAAGGCGATAAGATGCTTGTGGTATCTCCCGACTTTTCAATGTATCGGTTTTATTCGTCAATCTGCGAAGTGGAATGTGCTGAGTTTTATAAGGACGACAGCCTTAGCATTGACGTTGACGCCTTAATAGACAGAGTAAACGGCGATAACATAAAATTGCTGATTTTTTCAAATCCCTGCAATCCGACAGGCGGCGGAATAACCGCTGAGCTTGCACGCAAGCTTGTAAGCTCGGTAAATTCGCTTGTTATTTTAGACGAAGCGTATATGGATTTTTGGAGCGAGAGTCTTATTAACGAGGTCTGCGACTACTCAAATCTTATCGTGTTCCGAACAGCCTCAAAATCGGTTGGTTCTGCGGCTCTGCGTTTGGGCTTTGCCGTTGCAAATCCAACTGTAACAAGAGCGTTAAAAGCGGTAAAATCACCGTATAATGTAAACTCCGTTTCCCAAGAGGTCGGAAAGATAATTTACAGTCACAAGGACTATCTTCTTGAACGCCAAAAAACGATTGTTTCAAACAGGAAAACGTTGTATGACGGTTTAGTTGATATCTCAAAAAAGATAAATGATTTTAAGGTGTATAATAGTTTTACAAACTTTGTTTTTGTAAAAACCCCGTTTGGAAAAGACTTATGGGAGTATCTTAAATCAAAATCTATCGTTATCCGTTATATGGGCGACTACATAAGAATCACCGCAGGAACAAATTACGAGGTTGATGCAACTTTGAAAGCAATTAATGAATATATTACTACGAGGTGAGCGTATGCGGACAGCCACGATTACACGAACTACAAAAGAAACCGACATAAATCTAAGCCTGAGCCTTGACGGTGGCGAGATAACCATTGATACGGGCATAGGATTTTTTGACCATATGCTCAATTCCTTTGCAACTCACGGCGGTTTTGGTTTAAAGCTCAACGTAAAGGGCGACTTGAATGTCGATACCCACCATACCGTGGAGGACACGGGTATAGTGCTTGGACAGGCCTTTTCAAAGGCTCTCGGCGACAAGGGTGCTATTGAACGCTTCGGAAGCTTTTATGTGCCTATGGACGAAGCGCTTGCGTTTTCGTCGGTTGATATAAGCGGCAGACCGTTTCTTGTGTTTGACGCAGATTTTCCGCAGGAACGCTGCGGCGATTATGATTGTGCAATGACTGTTGAGTTTATGCGCGCGCTTGCGTATAATTCGCAGGTCACACTGCATATAAAATCGCTGTACGGCGACAATTCTCACCACATTACCGAAGCAATATTCAAGGCGGTTGCACATTCGCTCAGGCTTGCCGTAAAGCCAAACGGCTCAAACAAGCCTCTTTCTACAAAGGGAGTGTTATAATTGATAATTTTACCGGCAATCGACATAAAAGACGGCGACTGCGTGCGCCTTTTAAAGGGCGACTATTCCACAGCGCAAAAGGTTATAGAATCTCCGTATCTTGCCGCCCAGAGGTTTGCCGATGCGGGCGCAACGTGGATGCATATGGTAGATCTTGACGGCGCAAAGGACGCACGCCTTGTAAATGCCGATCTGATAGCTGACGTGGCCGAAGCGTCGGGACTGGCGGTCGAGGTCGGCGGCGGAATTCGTGATATGAAGGCGGTTGAATATTATCTTTCAAGGGGTATTGACCGTGTTATCCTCGGTTCGGCGGCTGTAAAGGACCAGCAGTTTGTTGTTGACGCAGTTAATTCCTACGGCGGAAAAATAGTTATCGGAATCGACGCCAAAGACGGAATGGTGCGTGCCGAGGGCTGGCTTGACAGCTCCGACATTAACTACATAGAGCTTGCAAAGCGTATGGAGTCGGTCGGCGTACAGACTATTGTGTATACCGACATAGAACAGGACGGCACGCTTGCGGGACCGAACCTCAAACAGCTTGACGATCTTTCAAACAGCGTAAGCTGTAACATTATTGCAAGCGGCGGCGTTTCGGTGCTGAAGGATATTGTTAATCTTGCCGAGCTTAATATGTACGGCGCAATTTGCGGCAAATCCATCTACAGCGGCAGTCTTGACCTGCGCCAGGCAATAGAAGTGACAAGGAAATATTGATTATGAATTTAGAAAAGTATTTTGTAAAATCTGACCTTATTCCTGCAATAATACAGGAAAAATCAACAGGTGAGGTGCTTATGCTTGCCTATATGAACCGTGAAAGTATGAAAAAAACGCTTGAAACGGGCTACACTTGGTTTTGGTCACGAAGCAGGCAGGAGCTTTGGAACAAGGGTGCAACCTCAGGACATCTGCAAAAGGTGATTGAGATTTACGGCGATTGCGACGACGACACGCTGTTGATTACAGTTGAGCAAACGGGCGCTGCCTGCCATACGGGCAGTCATTCCTGCTTTTTTAATAAAATAAAGTGAGAGGTAAATTTATGAACGACAGAGAAGTGCTTGCGGCATTGTACGCAACAGTAGAAAACAGACGTGATAATCCCAAGGAAGGCTCCTACACCTGCTATTTGCTTGACAAGGGACTTGACAAGATACTCAAAAAGGTTGGCGAGGAGTGCAGCGAAACTATAATCGCGGCAAAAAACGGCGATAACAGCGAAACCGTTTATGAAATTGCAGATCTTATATACCACCTTACCGTGATGATGGTTCAGCAGGGAATATCTCTTGAAGAGGTTCTTTCAGAGCTTGATAAACGCAGTGAAAAAACAGGTAATCTCAAGAAATTTCACGTTGTTGATAAAAACACCTGACAAAGAAAAAAGCCCTATGACAAATGTCATAGGGCTTAATAAAACTATGATTATGCGGTTGCAAGACTGAATTTTGAAATAGCGTTTTTAAAACCTTCATCGGGTTCGGTTTCCATAATAAGCTCAAACGGCTTGTTGATGTCCAGCGAAAAAACACCGATAAGAGAATGTGCGTCAACAGTATAATCGCCGCTTTTTATCATCATCATCAAATTAGGGAAACGGGAAATAGTTTCAAAAATGTCGATAAGACTGTTCTTGTTCTTTGCGGCTATGTGCATTGAGTACACCTAATCACCTCTAAATATAAATCAAATATATTTACCTTTAAATATATATTATCACGATTTTTTGGCATAAGCAATACGATTTCGGCAATTTAAAAATTTTCAACTATTTACATAAAAAAGGATGAATATAATAATGAATTTTAATATTCTTACACTCGGCTGTAAGGTTAATCAATATGAATCTCAGGCTATGCGTGAAGATATGATACGCCACGGCTACACCCCCTCGGACGACAAAGAAACAGCGGACATAACTATTGTGAACAGCTGTACGGTTACCTCGGTCAGCGACGCAAAAAACCGCAAGCTGATAAACAAAATTCGGCGGGCAAATCCCGACGGAATAATCGTTTTGACAGGCTGTATGCCACAGGCTTTTCCAAAAGAAACCGCAAATTTTCAAAACTGCGACATAGTTCTCGGCAACGCCAAAAGAGCCGAGCTTATTCCGACGCTTGAAAGCTATTTGAAGCAAAAGCACGTTCTTGTTCAGATAAGCGAACACGTCGGCAAAAACGAAGTGTATGAAAATCTCAGCATAACCTCCTTTGGCGAGCATACGAGGGCGTTTGTCAAGATAGAAGACGGCTGTAACCGATTTTGTTCCTACTGCATAATTCCTTATGCAAGGGGCAGAGTGCGTTCAAAACCGCTGTCTGACCTTAAAGCCGAGATTGAGCGTGTAGCTCAGAACGGATATAAAGAAGTTGTTCTTGTCGGCATAAACCTTTCCGCCTACGGTCTGGGCGAGGATTTTGACCTTGCGGACGCCGTTGAGTGCGCCTGCGCAACAGAGGGAATAGAGCGTGTGCGCCTCGGCTCGATAGAGCCTGAGCGAATGGACGAAGCTATGGTAAAACGGCTTGCCCAACAGCCCAAGTTTTGCCCTCAGTTCCATTTGTCGCTTCAAAGCGGTTGCGACAACACACTGAAAGCAATGAACAGGCACTATACCTGCACAGAATATGCCGAGATAGTCCAAAGACTGAGAAACGCTTTTGAAAATTCGTCAATGACTACCGATGTAATGGTAGGCTTTGCAGGAGAAACCGACGATGATTTTGAGCAGTCAATGCAGTTTGTAAAGAAAATAGGCTTTGCAAAGGTTCATGTTTTTCCGTATTCACGCCGAAAGGGGACGGTAGCCGACAAAGCCGACGGACAGGTTGCGTCGAATGTCAAGGAGCGTCGTGCAAAGCTTATGGGCGAGCTTGCCGAGCAGTCAAGAGCCGAGTTTTTACGCAGTCAGACAGGACTTGTCGAAGAAGTGCTTATAGAGAGGCTTCGCCACGGTTACCTTGAGGGCTACACCAAAAACTATACGCCCGTACATATTTTGTCTGACAATACCGAGCTTTGCAGAACAATTCAAAAGGTAAAAATCATAAGCGCAGAAAACGACTTTTGCAGTGGTGAATTAGTTTAAAGCTTTTTTTAGATTGTCAATTTCCTTTTGCGTATTTTCATCAGAAAGGCTTGCGTAGGCGTACAGCATAAAGCCCTTAACCCTTTTGTCATCTTTGATAATTTCATATTCTTTTTCAAGGATATCGTCGCTTTCAAGCCATGTTTCTTCATCACTGTCACTGCCTGCCTTGTAGCCTGCAAGTCCGACGTATAATGTAACCTTATCCGAAAATTCAAGCTCTTCCCAGCCTTTGAGCGCATCTTCAAACGTAAGCTTTGGATTGTCAAGGCTAAAGTATATTTGAGGGCAGATATAGTCAACAAAGCCCTTGCAAGTGCACCAGCTCTGAACATCTGCATACAGTCCTGCGTTGTTATCAATATTTCCCTGGGGCGAAATTCCGAAAACAACATTGTCGCTTATTTCGTGAACGGTTCTGTATACCCGGCAAATGAGCATATTTACATTTGCTTTTCTCCAGTTGTTTATTCCCATACAGCTTTTGCCTCCCATTTCACTGACATAGGCATTGTAGCTGTCACTGTCGGCGTCGGAGAGGTCGGGAGGATAGAAGTAATCGTCAAATTGTATTCCGTCAACATCGTAGTTTTCGACAATTTCCGCAACACCGTCGGTAATTAAGTCTTGAGTATCTTTGCTTGACGGATCAAGATAAATGCCGCCGTCAGTTTCAAATCCTATGCCGTTGTCCTTTATGTACGGGTTTTCGTTGCAAAGCTCATACGGCGTGTCCTTAACCTTTACTCTGTAGGGATTCAGCCATGCGTGTATTTTCAGGTCGTAGCTTTTGCATATTTCGCACATAATTTCAAGCGGGTCATATCCCGGAGCATTGCCCTGTTCACCGGTGAGAATATGGGAGTAAGGAAAATATTTTGAATTGTACAATGCGTCACAAAACGGGCGCACTTGAACAATAAGTGTGTTAAATCCAAAGCTTCTTGAGTTCTCTGCAATTTCGGCAAATTTTTCACGAAAACGTTTTTCTGACTTGTCAGCTTCATTTACCATACTCAAATCCATATATGTAACCCAAACGCCCCGCATTTCATCGTGATTAACGGATTGCAGAGTGTCGGCAGTAGCCGAGTTTGTGTCTTCGTCAGGCAAAATAGTATTATGGATTGCTGAGGTCGGCGCGCCCGCTTTATTCAGCGAGCTTACCGAAACAACGCAGATAAGCATAGCAACGGCGAGGGCGAACGGTAAAACTCTTTTAACTTTCAAATCTATCATCCTTTGAGGTAATTATGAATATTTTAACTGTTCTGCTATCAGTATATTTAACGCTGATAAATATTATAGCTGTAGCGGTAACAATTTATGATAAATCTTGTGCAAAGCGCCGCAAATGGCGCGTAAAAGAAAGCACTCTGCTGTTGATTTCAGCTCTGGGCGGCGGTGTGGGAATGTACCTTGCGATGCTTGCAATACGTCACAAAACCCGACATCCCAAATTTATGCTCGGAATACCGTTGATAACCGTCGCCGAGCTTATCGTTATATTTTTGATATGGAGATATATTTATGCCTGAAACGCTCAAATTTTCAGTACCGTCTCAATGTGATAAAATGTGTGCAAAAGCATTTTTAAAGCAGTATTGCGGTCTTTCATCAAGAATGATAACACGTCTTGTCCGTGAAAAAGACGGAATTTTGATGAACGGAAAAATTCTGCGTACAATAGATTTTGTCGAAAGCGGAGCCGATGTAATAATAAAATTACCGAGTGAACAAGGCTCGCTTATCACACCGATAAAAGGCGACCTTGACATAGCATATGAAGACGCACACCTTTTGATTGTATCCAAACCCCCGCTTATGCCCGTTCATCCTGTAAAACAGCATCAGACCGATACGCTTGCAAACCGTGTTGCTTATTACGCTCAAGCCAAAAACGAAAGCTATGTTTTCAGGGCAATAAACCGTCTTGACCGCGACACTTCGGGACTTGTTCTTATTACAAAGGACAGATATTGTGCAAACAAATTGAAAAACGCAGTGGAAAAAACATATTATGCGCTATGTCACGGAAAGCTTGATGGCAGGGGAACAATAGACGCTCCTATAGGGCTTTCGGAAGGCTCAAAAATGGTGCGGCATATACTACCTGACGGAAGCCCTGCTGTAACGCATTATGAAGTAATTTATTCTTCAGAAGAATTATCATTTGTTAAGCTCCGTCTTGAAACAGGCAGAACACATCAGATCAGATGTCATATGACATCAATAGGACACCCGCTTCTCGGCGACGACCTTTACGGCGGACTCAGAGATAAAATAACCCGACAGGCACTGCACTGCGGGGAAATGAATTTTGTGCACCCTGTAACAGGGCAGAGGACAGCGGTCAAATCGGAAATTCCCAATGATATGAAAACCGTTCTTCAAAGCATAAAAAATGAGGACTGATATTTGCTCTTGATAAAGCAAATCAGTCCTCGTTTTTGTTGATTTTTGCAGGTGTTCAAGCAATGCGGATTTTGAAAAAGCAGCAGCTCCTGTGAGGCTATTGAATAACCACTTGATAAATCTTATATCCGTCATCTTTGCTTACCTGTTGATAAACGGCTTCCTGTCCGTCTTGAGCATAATTTTCGGTAAAATAGTATTCCTTTTCAAACGCAAAGTTTCTGTCAACAACATAAACGTCGCTGTGAGTAAGCACAGCCTCATAAATATTTGTCGGCAAATTGCGCTTCATAAGCGTTTGGGTGTTGTGAAAGTATCCGAATGTATCTACATTTTGAAGGTATCCGTCCCTGAATCCCCAGAGCGGGTGCATATAATTTTCTGTGTATTTTACAAAGTCGTTGTAGCTTGCTGTGTCAAAAACATAGTATTTATGCGGATTTCTTTCAACTTCGGCAATCAGGCTTTGCGGCATGTATGCATCATTCAGCGGTGTTCTGTGCAGACCGTAGTCAACATAATATCCTGCGGTAAGGCACGCAACAACAATGCAGGAAACAATAAGGTTGCCATATTTTACATTGATGATTTGCGGCATAGTCTTAGACCTGCCCTTTTCAAAGTTAAGCGAATAAAACAGCAGGGCTATCATAAACAGCCTTATACCGTATATCATATTTTCCGAACCGCAATAAAAATATCTGAGAAGTACGCTTGCAATAAATCCCACGGTCAGGTAAAAAACGGGGAAAAATCCGAATCTGTTCTTTTGAAACAAAACAAATACGATTCCGAATACAACAAACGCTGTCATTATTATGGCTTCACAGTCAAAATGTGCAAAATGCGATAAGTCATCGCCGATTGTGTCTTTTAATGCGGAGAAAATCTTATTTGTACTGTTTTGATGTTGAATATCGCTGATAGTTTTTAAGGCGTTTATATTAAGCGGTCCGTCAGCGTCGTAATAGCCGTTTTTGAGCAGATAATAATCCTTGCTGCTTGTAATTCCCGCCTGTTCAAATTCTTCTGCGTTGTCGTTATAGTCCGGAAACGGCTGCCCGTTTATCGAAGTTTCGAGCAGTGAATATTCATAATAGTTTGAACCCTCTTCGGTTGCGTTATTAACCGAGTGTGAGAACATATTCAAACCGAACGCAACGACCGTAACAACTAAAAACATCAGCAAAAACGGTCTGAAATACCAAAAAAACTTGCGGAACGGAAGCTGGAATTTCTTTTTTGAAATCATATCACCAAAGAAAAACGCAACCGCAAATCCGAGTGCTACAAAGAAATATGCAAAGTTGTAAAAGGTTCCGAAAGCAATCAGCAATACACCTGTCCAGCAGGAAAGATAATATCTTTTGTTGTAAATTGCATTAAGAACAAGCATAAAGCCTGCAAGCAAGAGTACGGCTGAAGTTCTGTTGCCGTTGATGTTCTGATAATGGCTCAGAGAAAACAGAATATTAATCAGGGCGGCAAAGACGAATGCTTTTTTTCTGTTGAATTTATCGGCAAAAACAAACGTGATAGCGGTAAATGACGCACACGAAAGCAATACTTGGGCAAGTACAAAGCAGTTGAAATCCGAGAACACATACTGTGCCGTGCCGATAATTATTGCTAAGATATAATTTATCTGACTGCTGTAATAAAAATGCTTTTGACAGATATATATTGAGTTAAAGTAATCATTTGAATTTTCAAAAGAAAACGAGGTGAATATGATGCAGAGCATCATAACAGCCACATTGAAAACAACAGCAAAAAGCAGTTTGCTCTTAACTATTTTCAAGAATTTTTCTTTCACTTGTGTTTACTACCTTTCAGTATATTATCTGTTGCCGCGCTTTTGTTCTTCATTGATAAGCAGCTGCAAATTAGCTTCTTCGTATTCGTTGAACACTACATACTTTGAGAATTCCTCCGGAGTGTATTTCGGAGTGTACCATGGCTGTGCGTTAAAGTATTCTGCAAGCTCCGGTGTAGTAAAGATACGTCCTCTCCTTGCATAAATTTCATTAAGAGCATAATTAAGCTCTTTGTCGCTCATTTTTTCAACTTCCGACTGGCTCATATACGATGAATTACCGTAATAGCTGCTGTCGGAATTTGTGTTGTTGTCTGAATTGTTTGATTTGTCGGAGCTATTCGAGTCATCATTTATAAGACCTGATGAAACGTCAAGAGTAACTGTGCTTCCTGTCTGAGCTATAGAGCTGCTGTCGGGGTATTGCGCAATAACATATCCTTCCTCATATGTTGTGCTGTAGCGGTATTCGCCGATCTGAACAACAAAGCCTTCGTTTTCAAGCATTTCCTTTGCGTAGTAGTAACCGTAGCCGATAACCGGAGGAACAAACTTGTCAACCTGTGCTTCTGTAGTCGGTTCTTCCGTGGTAGGTTCTGCGGTCGTAGGCTCGTCGGTTGCTTTCTGTGTGGTTTCGGCAATGGTTGTGGCGGGCTCTTCGGTGGTTTCTTCTGTTGCACCAAGACCGAACCAGTGATTGGTAAAGGCAAAATAACCTGCTGTGCCGAGCACCGCAAGAATAACAAGAATGGCAACTATCAGAACGATTATGCCTGTCTTGCTCTTTTTTGTCTTTTCGGGAATATCAGAGTCCTTGTCCTCATCTGAACTGTTTGAGCTTGAAAAAAAGTCATAGTCAAAGTCCAGATTTTTGGTTTTTTGAGGTTTCTCGTCTTTTTGTTCGTCCTTTTGTTCGGGCGCTTTTTCTTCGGGTTTCTGTTCGGGCTCATCGTCAAAATATGAGCCGTAGTCTTTTTCCTTAGCCTTTTGTTTAAAATCAATTACCTTTGTGGGTTCATAATCGTCAAACACTCTGTTGTCAATTTCATCCTCAGGCTTCTTTATTTCGGAAATTATCTTA
Source organism: uncultured Ruminococcus sp. (assembly GCA_900543095.1). Taxonomy (GTDB): domain Bacteria; phylum Bacillota; class Clostridia; order Oscillospirales; family Acutalibacteraceae; genus Ruminococcoides. The sequence continues at coordinate 28,991 of UQQD01000002.1, forward strand.
TCCGCCGTATCTTCCTTTGGCGGCTCAACAGCGTCGTGTTGGGAATCGTCATTAGAGTTGTCGGCGGTGTTATCCGTACTTTCGTGAATTTCGGTATATTCTGTGCCGTCATTGCCGTCGGGTTGGGGTTCATCTTGAGGTTCTGCGTCTGCGGCATCATTTTGCTGAGGCGTAACTTCCCGGGGTTCAGCCTCAACAGCGGGAGTCTGTGCGCTGTTATCCTGTTCGGTCGGTTCATATTCGTATTCTTCAAAAACGTTCCCGTCAAAATCGGTATTCTGAGGAATAATAACATCTTTGTTAGGTTTTGCAGCAGGCATTTCCGCTTTTATTGAGGTAAGAGCATTTTTTATGTTGCCTGCGTTTTTCCAGCGGTTCTTGTTTTCCGGCTGGCACGCAATAACGATAACGCTTTTCAGCTTTTCACTGCCGTTTTGCGGAGCGGGTACGGGTTTGCCCTCAAGACGTTCGTTGACGGCGGTCTGCCTGTCAACTCCGTCAGTGATAAACGGAAGTGTATTGCCGTTGCACATATAGTACATTATCAGACCGAGAGAATATATATCTGTCGTAAAATCGGCCTGTCCGTTTTTGCTGATTTCAGGAGCGACAAATGACATATCCTCAATATTGCCCTCAAAATCGGTAAATCCTCCGAGCTTGTAACCTCCGTCGGGTGTGATAAACACATTATCGGGGCAAATGTTGCCGTGATAGACATTGTTTGCCTCCAGCTTTTCGAGAATCTCGCTTAGCTTTACGCCAAAGTCAACAATTTCGTTTTCGGAGAATTTTTCAGACTTCAGACGTTCCGAAAGCGGTGTGAGATTTTCGGTTATTATGTAAAGTTCGATTTTTTCCTTGGTCGGAGTATTGTTTACAAAAACATCGGTATAAATGCTTATACTGCCCGTTTTTGAAATATTTTTGATGAAATCGGCTTCTTCATTAATAAAATCGACCTTTTCACTTGTGTAATTTTCACCGCTGAAAACCACATAAATCAGCTTTGCGCTTGTAATTGTGCCGTCATATTCTTTTTTGCTTACTTCAAAAACCGAGTTTCCGTTTTGTTCAGGCAGGCTTGAAATTACCTTCCACTGTTTCAGCTCGCCCGGCAGCTTTAAAAGTCGTGACATAATCGCATCTCCTTTTTCCTTATTAATTCCCTGTATTTGATTAAAATGATATTTTTTTCTGTATTTTTATAATTATACCATATTAGAATTAAAATTTCCATATTTTTTAAAATTAAATATAAAAATCGGGTGACAACCTTAACAAAATAAAATTATCACCCGAAAATTGACATATTCATATCTTGATGTTAAGCAGGTAAACGCCCAAATTCAAACAGCTTGCAAATAAAAGCCATACAAGATAAGGTATCTGCAACAACCCTGCGAGCTTGTTGTTGCCGTAAAAAACAAGTGACGCTCAAGAATTCTATATGCCGGCACTTAGATATCAATCCGCTTTCTTTCTCTCAGTCCGAGCACACCTCCGAGTCCTCCCGCAACAACGGATAACGCAAGCTTGATAACGGTCAAAATCGTTACCGCTTCGGCATTTCCCGTCAGTGCGGCTATAGTAACAACCACAAACATTGTAAGTCCCGTAATCAGCCCTATAATCAGCCCTGCGCCCTTGTTTATTTTGGTTGCGATAAATCCGCCTGCAAATGCTCCGAGCGCAAAAACAGCCGTTACCGCATATTCAAGTATTTCGGCAGGCAAAAGTCCGCCCGCAAGCATCCCTAGCGACAGCAGACATATAAGTATAATCGTTATTGTGATACCGCTCAAAACCCCAAAAACAACTGCTTTTACGGCTTTCTTTTTATCAGACATAAAAATACCCCCGAATATAATCTGTTAAATTATATTCAGAGGTAACAAAATTAATTCTATTTTATTTTTCGGATTTCTCGTCGCTTGTTTTTTCCTGTTTTGCGGAGCTCTTGCCGTCAGCGCTTTCAGCGTCTTTTTTCTTGCGTCCGAAAAGGCTGAAGCTTTTCTTTTCTGCCTGAGCGTCGGCAGGCTTTTCTTTTACTGTATCAACAGTGGAAATGCACCACTTTTTAAATTTCATCTTAACTCTGTCTGAGCCTGTTTCAATAATTATGGCGTCTTCTTCGTCCTTGATTGCAACGATTCTTCCTACGATACCGCCGATCGTTGTAATTTCATCGCCGATCTCAAGAGAATTTCTCATCTGAGCTTCTTCTTTTTTCTTTTTGGAGTTAGGTCTGATCAGGAAAAAGTACATAAAACCGATAATGGCAACCCAGATCAGAATGTATGGTAGCATACCTCCTAATGAAAGCTGATTGCTTGCGCTTCCTTCAGCGGCGATAGGTAAAAGATTTGTCATATTCGTCATTCCTTTCATACAATATATTGATTATATCAGTTTTAAACTTTACTTTCAAGATATTTTTGAAATTTTATTCATAAAATTTACCGTTTGTTATTCAAATTCTTACACCGAGAATTTTTCTTTGCTTTTCATAAAATTCGCCGAAACTTCCCTTGTCAAGCTCTGCTCTTATGATTTCCATAAGATTGTTGTAAAAATAAAGGTTGTGCATAACCGCAAGCCGCATACCGAGCATTTCGCCGCTTTTCAGCAGGTGTCTTATATATGCTCTTGAAAAGCTTTTGCAGGTCGGACAGTCGCAGTGTTCGTCAATAGGTCGGTCGTCCGTTTCGTATTTTGCGTTGTTCAGGTTTCTTATGCCCTCCCAAGTGAAAAGCTGACCGTGCCTTGCGTTTCGGCTGGGCATAACGCAGTCAAAAATGTCAACGCCTCTTGCAACCGCTTCAATAATATTAACGGGAGTGCCTACGCCCATAAGATAACGTATCTTATTTTTAGGTGCAAACGGTTCAACACATTCGATGATCTCATACATCTTTTCCGTAGATTCGCCGACTGCAAGTCCGCCTATTGCATAGCCGTCAAGCTCAAACTCTGCAATTTCTTTCATATGTTCTATTCTCAGCTCATTGAATATGCCGCCCTGATTTATTGCAAAAAGCATTTGTTTTTTGTTAATTGTGCCGTCAAGGCTGTTTAAGCGCTTCATTTCCGCTATGCATCTTTTAAGCCAGCGTGTAGTTCTTTCAACGCTGTTTTTGGTATAATCATACGGGGAAGGATTTTCAACACATTCATCAAACGCCATTGCAACAGTAGAGCCGAGGTTTGACTGAATTTGCATACTTTCTTCGGGACCCATAAATATTTTTCTTCCGTCGATATGAGAGTTAAAATACACACCCTCTTCTTTGATATTTCTCAGCTTTGCAAGAGAAAAAACCTGAAATCCGCCGCTGTCGGTAAGAATCGGTCCGTCCCAGCGTGTGAATTTGTGCAGTCCGCCAAGCTGTTTTACCTTGTCGTCGCCCGGGCGAAGATGAAGATGATAGGTGTTGCAAAGCTGTACCTGACATTTCAGATCCTTGAGGTCAAGTGCAGAAATTCCGCCTTTGATTGCTCCGCAGGTTGCAACGTTCATAAACGCAGGCGTTTGCACCGTGCCGTGCGGCGTGACAAATTCGCCTCTGCGTGCGGTACCCTCGGTTTTTATCAGCTTAAACATAGCTCCTCCTAATAAATAAACATTGCGTCGCCAAAGGAAAAAAACCTGTACTTTTCTTCAACGGCAACCTTGTATGCGTTCATAATTTTGTCATAGCCCGCAAATGCGCTGACGAGCATAATCAGCGTGCTTTCGGGCAGGTGAAAGTTTGTAATAAGCCCGTCCAGCACCTTGAATTTGTATCCCGGATAGATGAAAATATCCGTAAAGCCGTCGCACGCAAGGATTTTTCCGTATTGTGTGGCAACGCTTTCAAGCGTTCTGCACGAAGTAGTGCCTACCGCAATAATGCGTCCGCCGTTATTCTTTGTTTCGTTTATCAGGTCTGCGGTTTCGGCAGGAATTTCGTAGTGTTCGCTGTGCATTTTATGTTTGGTAACGTCATCGACCTTGACGGGTCTGAAAGTTCCGAGTCCGACGTGGAGCGTTACATATGCGATTTTAACGCCCTTTGCTCTTATCCTGTCCATAAGCTCCGTCGTAAAATGCAGTCCCGCCGTAGGTGCGGCGGCAGAGCCAAGCTCGTGACTGTAAACGGTCTGATAGCGTTCCTTGTCTTTTAGTTCTTCGGTAATGTACGGCGGAAGCGGCATCTGCCCGATTTTGTCGAGCGTTGCAAAAAAGCTTTCATCGCAGTCAAAGTCAACGACTCTGTTTCCGTCGTCCCTGACCTCGGCAACCTTGCCTCTGAGTATTCCGTTTCCGAATTCAAATTCGGCGCCCTCACGAGCCTTTTTGCCGGGCTTGCAAAGTGTTTCCCACCTGTTACCGCTTATCTGTTTTAGCAGAAGGAACTCAACCCTTGCGCCTGTAGCGTTCTTTACACCGTATATTCTTGCAGGCAAAACCCTTGAATCGTTGCATACAAGCAAATCGCCCTCGTTAAGGCTGTCAATAACGTCATAAAAATGCTTGTGGGTGATATTGCCGCTTTGTCTGTCGAGAAGGAGCAGTCTTGAACTGTCACGGGGTTCAACGGGAGTCTGAGCAATCAGCTCCTTTGGCAGATCGTAATAAAAATCACTTGTTTTCATTATTAATCCTTTCAGCTGAAAAATCTTAATTAAATATTAAAAACATATCTGTAAAATAATTGACATTGGGTGTCTAAAATGTTATATTATAAATTAATAATAAGCGGAAATAGGCGGAAGGCTGTTCGTTTGAAACAGGTTTTTTCAACGCACTGTTTCTATAATATAATATTTAGTCGAATAAGGCAACTGCTTTTTTGAAAAATGTTTAATTTGGAGGAATCATTGTGAAGAATTATAAGGTAGGAATTATCGGAGCTACGGGAATGGTAGGTCAGCGTTTTGCACTTTTGCTTGAAAACCACCCCTGGTTTGAAGTAACGGCTCTTGCCGCAAGCGCAAGAAGCGCAGGCAAAACATACGGCGAGGCTGTTGACGGAAGATGGCATATGACAGCTCCGATGCCCGAAAAATATAAAGATATGGTACTTATTGACGCAGAGAACGTAGATGAAGTTGTTTCAAAGGTTGATTTTTGTTTCTGTGCGGTAAATATGAAAAAAGACGAGATAAGAGCGCTTGAGGAAAAATACGCAAAGGCTGAATGTCCTATCGTATCGAACAACTCCGCTCATCGTTTCACACCGGATGTTCCGATGGTTATCCCGGAGATCAACGCCGACCATATTAAAATAATTGAGGCTCAGAGAAAACGTCTCGGTACAAAACGCGGCTTTGTCGCAGTAAAATCGAACTGCTCGCTTCAGAGCTATGTTCCCGCTATTCACCCGTTAAAGGAGCTTGGCGTAAACAAGGTTCTTGCCTGCACATATCAGGCAATTTCGGGTGCGGGAAAAACGTTTAAAACATGGCCCGAAATGATTGACAACGTAATTCCTTATATCGGAGGCGAGGAAGAAAAGTCCGAGAAAGAGCCGCTCAAAATCTGGGGCAAAATCGAGGGCGACGAGATTGTAACGACCGATGATATTTCCATTACATCGCAGTGTATCCGCGTTCCCGTTTCCGACGGTCATACGGCGGCAGTATTTATGTCGTTTAAGGACGGTGTAAAAAAGCCCTCTGTTGATGAAATAATAAATATATGGGAAAATTACAGCGGCAGAGCTCAGGAATTAAAACTTCCGAGCGCACCAAAGCAGTTTTTACACTATTTCACTGAGCCGGATCGTCCGCAGATAAAGTCCGAAAGAAACCTTGAAAACGGAATGGCTGTATCTGTAGGCAGACTCAGAGAAGACACTCAGTACGATTACAAATTTGTTTGTATGTCACACAACACATTAAGAGGCGCAGCAGGCGGCGCAGTTCTTCTTGCAGAACTCCTCTGTGCCGAAGGTTATATGAATTAAAATCGGAGGTATATTATGTCAAACCACATTTTTACAGGTTCGGGCGTTGCAATAGTAACGCCGATGAAGTCTGACGGTTCGGTAAACTACGAGGTTCTTGAACAAATGCTCGAATTCCACGTTCAGAACGGTACGGACGCTATCATAGCCTGCGGAACAACAGGCGAGTCCGCAACCCTGTCCGAAAAGGAGCATTGCGAGGTTTTGTCCTTTGTTTCCGAAAAAATCAACGGCAGAATCCCTGTTGTTGCAGGAACGGGAAGCAACGACACTTCAACAGCGGTAATGCTTTCAAAATCCGCTCAGGCAACAGGTGCAGACGCACTTTTGTGCGTAACACCATACTACAATAAAACTTCTCAGGAAGGTCTTATCAAGCATTACAACGTAATTGCAGACGCAGTTGATCTTCCTATCATTCTCTATAACGTGCCCTCCCGTACAGGCTGCAACATCAAGCCAAAGACCTACCAGGAACTCTGCAAGCATCCGAACATTGTTGCGGCTAAGGAGGCAAGCGGAAATATCTCTCAGGTTGCACTGATACGCTCGCTTTGCGGCGATGACCTTGATATATATTCGGGCAACGACGACCAGACTGTTCCGTTTATGTCGCTCGGCGCACTCGGTGTAATTTCGGTATTTGCAAATATCTGTCCTGCCGAAATGCACAATATCTGTCAGTTCTGCCTTGACAACAACTTTGCCGAGGCTCAAAAGCTTAACTTCCACTATCTTGAGCTTATGAATGAATTGTTCAGCGACGTAAACCCGATTCCAATTAAAACAGCCCTCAATCTTTTTGGTTTTGACGCAGGCGAATGCAGACTTCCGCTTGTGCCTATGAGCGTTGCGGGCTATCACGACCTCAAGGATTGCCTTGCAAAGTACGATCTGCTCGGCAAAGCACCTAAGTAATTTATAATATTTTGGGGCGAACATTCGCCCCAATTTTAATTAAGTATTGAATTTTAAAGCTCAGTTTAAAGGGGAATTATAAATGGTAAATGTTGCAATAGTCGGTTGTAACGGCAAAATGGGCGGTTTTGTAGCCGCAGCGGTTGCGGAAAACGAAGAAACCAAAACAAAATTCGGAATTGATGCGTTTGGAGAAAGGGACTATGATTTTCCTGTTTACAAGACCTTTCTTGACGTACCCGAAAAGCCCGATGTTATTATAGATTTTTCAAATCCGGCAGTACTTGACGATATGCTTGAATATGCGCTTTCAAATTCCGTTCCCTGTGTTATATGTACAACGGGTTATTCTCAGGAGCAGGTGGCAAAAATCAAAGCGGCGTCCGAAAAGACGGCTATTTTCTATTCGGGAAATATGTCGCTTGGTATAAACGTGCTTATTGAGCTTGCAAAAAGCGCCGCAAAGGTACTTGGCGGTCAATTTGATATAGAAATTCTTGAAAAGCACCATAATCAAAAGCTTGATGCGCCCAGCGGAACGGCTCTTATGATAGCGGACGGTATTTCCGAAGAGCTTAAAGACGAGCCGCAGTATGTTTTTGACAGACACGCATACCGTAAAAAACGTGCAAAAAATGAGATCGGTATTTCATCTGTAAGAGGAGGAACTATCGTAGGCGAACACGAAGTTATTTTTGCGGGACACGACGAAGTAGTAACAATTACTCATCAGGCCCAGTCAAAAGAAGTATTTGCGGTCGGAGCGGTAAATGCGGCAGTATTTCTCGTAACGCAGCCTGCCGGTATGTATGATATGGGAGCAATGCTTTCTGCTAAAATTTAATTTTATTTACCATAATACAATAAAAGAGTGCGGTTCGCTGAATCGCACTCTTTTTATGTGTTTCGTATGTTACATTTTAGCAAATCTTTTTATTTTCTGACCGTCACGGTCGATTATCTCGGCAAACATATCATAAGGTCTTGCCCAAACATCATCGGGATTTTCTGCCGATTTGTAGATAACAAGTTTTTCACCTGTTTCGCTGTGCTTTGCAAAGCCTATCACATCATAAACGCCGCCTTTAAAATGACGGTATCTTCCGATGTTTATATCTTCGTTGGTTATTTCTTCGGCTTTGGATGTGCTTTCAACCGATTTTGTCTGCGTTTCTTCGCTTAAATCAAGCTTAAAGCTTCCGTCGTTTACCACAAGAATCCTTGCTGAATACGGCTTCATATCAACCTCGGTCCAGCCGTTTGCGTCAAACATTCTGTTGTTGTCAAGTACGTCGGTAAGCTTGCCGTTATACCGAGCATCAAATCCGATTCTCTCGTCGTGATTTGTGAGATTAAATGCAACAAAAACTGTCTGATTATCCGAAAATCTCTTATATACCAAGGTTTCGTTTTTAATGTTTGCATTTTCAAATTTTCCGTATTTGAGCGCTTCAAGAGCGAGTCTTACTTTGCCGAGCTTTGCAATATGGTTAAACAGTTCATAATTTGCGTTCGGTATATTGTTAAGGTCAAGACAAGGTCTTAATTCGGCGTCACTGTGAGAAGTTCTCATACCTTCGATACCGAATTCACTGCCGTAATAAATCGACGGCACGCCGGGCATAGTATATAGCATGGTATATACATTAAAAAGGTGATTTTTGTCTTTGAGCACGCTTGCAATGCGGTTTACGTCGTGGTTGTCAACAAAATTATAGGTATAAATGTTCTGATATATTCCGCCGTTTGCAAATTGTCTGTTCAGCGAATGAGCAATCTCAAAATAATTGTGTTCGTTGTGGCTTGAATAAATGCCCTTGTAACATTCGTAATTCGTTACAGAGTCAAGCGTATCGCTGTTTGCCCAGCGGTTGTAGTCACCGTGGATTATCTCACCGTAAAGCCAAAAATCGGGCTTTCTTGATTTGCAGGTGTATCTGAGCTTTTTAAAAAAGTCAATATCAACGCAGTCGGCGGCGTCAAGTCTCAGACCGTCAATATCAAATTCATCAATCCAAAAATTTACCGAACCGAGCAGATAGTCAACCACTTCCGGGTTGTGCAAATTCAGCTTTACAAGCTCATAGTGACCTTCCCAGCCCTCGTACCAAAATCTGTCGCCGAGCGGACTGTTGCCGTCAAAATTCAGATTTTGAAACCAGCCGCAGTAGCGTGAGTCCCAAAGGTGCTCCTGAACGTCCTTAAATGCAAAAAAATCTCTGCCGACATGATTGAATACGCCGTCAAGCATAATCCTGATACCGTTGTCGTGCAGTGCCTTACAAATCTTTTTGAAAGATTCGTTATCTCCGAGCCTTTTGTCTACCTTGCGATAGTCGATAGTATCGTAACCGTGGCTTGTGCTTTCAAAGAGCGGATTAAACACAACAACATTTACCGACATTTTTTTGAGATGGTCTATTATGTCATAGATTTTGTCGAGCCTGTATTCAAGCTTTCCGTCGTTATGTTTTGGAGCGCCGCAGAAGCCCAGCGGGTAAATATTATAGATAACAGCTTCGTTAATGTAACTCATATAATTACTCCTTCCGTTTAAACAAATTGATTATATCACGAATTTTCTTATTGTGCAACGCAGAATTTTATGATACAATAATAGCATAATCAAACAGCAGGAGGCAAGCAATGCTGAAAATACCCGAAAACAAAACCAGAAAAGGTCTGAGAATAACACAGTGCGTTTTGTTTCTTATTGAAATATTTCTTTGTGCAATGACCTATATACATATTCCGGATTTTCAAGATCCGTCAAACGATTTTTATGCAACGGTTTTTGATATGCTCGGTTACATCGGTGGTTCGGCAGGCGACGGAGCGGCAAACGACCAGTTTGCGGCGTTTCAGTCGTATGTTCCGTTTTATTTTGTGTTCCTGATAATTCCTATCGTGGGATTTTTCTTTTGTGCGCTTGATAAGCAGCGTAATCTTAAAAACTTTGTTTCACTTTTCTGCTGCCTTTCGGGCGTTTTGTCAATTTTGCTTATCGTTACGCTTAATTACATTGACTTTGGCTCAACCTTTGCACTTATAATATATCTTGCAATTTGTTTTATAACTGCAATCGCTATTATGGCAAGGCTTACCAAGGATAACGAAGAGGACAAAAAGCCAAAAAAGCAAAAGGTCAGCAAATATGACAGAGAATACTGATGTGTAGCTGTTAAATAAGAGCTTATCATTGGTTTAGCTTTATTCGCCGACAAAAAGATTGACATAGTTTGGGACTGCGCTGAATGCGCCGGTCCCTTTTCTTTATTGGAAATATTGCTAATTCTGCCAGAATAATTCAGTAACAATATGCAACGCAATTCGACAAAATGTTTCATAAAATACAATGATTTGAATTTTGCCCATTGAAAGAACATCATATAATTTCTATAATATTAAAGTAAAAAAACTAAGTGAAGCAAGGTTGCGTTTTGATGAAAAAACAAAGCAAGGATATAATCACAAAATCTGTTTGGTGCAGGATTTTTCAAAAGCTGATAACGGCTTTGGTTTATATCGTTCTTCGTCCCAAGGTCGTTTGGGAGGACAGTTCTCTGAAAAAACAGCCAAAAGGCAAAAAATATGTTTTTGTTTGCAACCACACCCATCATTTTGACGCTGTTTTCGCTTCCTCGGTTTTGAGCCGCTACAAGCCGTATATGCTTGTAATGACAAAGTGGTACAACAAAAAGAAGATCGGCACAATGATAAGATGGACGCGCAGTATTCCTATCGACCTTAATTCAATGGACGCAAGTTGGTATGAAAACTGCGAAAAAGCCCTTCAAAACGGCAGTTCGGTGCTGATTTTTCCTGAGGGTGCCGTTGCAAGAGAGGGCAAAATGCTTGATTTCAAACCGGGCGCAGGGTTGCTTTCGGCAAAAACAGGCGTTGACGTTGTTCCCGTCGCTGTCTACGGAAAATATGATTTGTTTTTCGGGAAACGTCAGAAAATAACGGTCGGCAAACCAATAAAAAGTAATTGTCCCGATGATATGCGCCATTCAAAATATGCAAAATTGCTTATGCAGGAGGCAGAAACCGAAGTTAAGCGAATGTATAATTCTATGCAGGAAAAATACGGTGACATCGGAACATATCGCCTCGACCGAAATTCGGACAGCAATTTTAATAATCGGTAAATGATACTATTTTAGTATTAGTATAAAATTTGAACAAAGGCAGGTATTTGTTATGAACAAAGAAATTGCAGAAAAAATCAAAGGAATGTTGATTGAAAGTCTTCGTATCCCATCAGACGAGCTTGAATATGATTCAGAGCTTTTCGGCGAGGATATCGGACTTGACTCTATTGATTCTATCGAGATCATTGCAGGAATCGACCACCTTTTCGGCGTTGATATGACAGGTGCGCCGAGAGAGGAGTTTCAGTCGATAAACACACTTACAAATTACGTTGAAAAACATATTGAGGCGAAGTAATATGGCTGACAAGACACGCTGCGTAGTAACAGGTCTCGGACTTGTCTGCGGACTCGGCAACAATGTTGACGACTGCTGGAAAGCGGCAGTTGACGGCATAACGGGTATAAAGGACGTTAAATCCGTCGATACCTCAAACTGCTACTCCCACAAGGGTGCAGAGGCGTCGCTCTCGGACAGCGAGCTTTCCGATGAAAACTATGACCGCTCATCACTTTTGTGCATAAAAGCCGCCAAAGAGGCGCTTGACGACGCAAAATTGAACCTGAGCAATGAAGATTGCGACAGGATAGGCGTTATCCTCGGAAGCTGCGTGGGCGGTGCGGCAAGCATTGACAAGTATTATACCGACAAATTCAAAAATGGCAGCGCCGACAAGGCTGATATTCTCAAAATGCCCGCTTCGGCAATAGCAAGCAACGTTGCAAAGCATTTTGATTTAAACGGCATAACCGCCAATATCGTAAATGCCTGTGCCGCAGGAACTCTCAGCCTTTCGTATGCGTGCGACCTCATACGCTCGGGAAAGGCGGACGCCTTTGTTGCAGGCGGCTCCGACAGCTTTTCTTCGCTTGCGTTTGCAGGTTTTCACGCTTTGCACGCACTTGCCGAACAGGAATGCTCACCGTTTAACCACAGCAACGGCATAACTCTCGGCGAGGGTTCGGGCGTTCTTATTATCGAGAGCTATGAACACGCCGTTAAGCGCAAAGCAAAAATATACTGCGAAATACTCGGTTCGGGAGTAAGCTCGGACGCTCATCATATTACAGCGCCGCGTCCCGACGGAGAGGGGCAGATGAGTGCGATAAAAAGAGCTGTTAAGAACTCTGCAATTAATTTTTCTGACATTGATTACATCAATGCTCACGGAACGGGAACAGCCAAAAACGACGAGGCGGAATTCCTTTCGCTTCGCACTCTTTTTGACGGCAACAATCATCTTTCCGTAAGCTCCACAAAGTCTATGACAGGTCACTGCTTAGGTGCGGCAGGCTCAATCGAGGCTGTTTTGACGGTAAAAGCAGTGTGTGACAGCGAGATACCGCCGACAATCGGATATTCGGACGCTGACCTTGAAGCTCTAAGGGAAAAGGGCGGAGAGCTTGATTTTATTCCGAATAAGAAGCGTGAAAAGGACGTTGCCTTTGCAATGTCAAATTCATTTGCTTTCGGCGGAAATAACGCAAGCATTGTGTTTGCGAAAGAATCGCATAATATTCTTGAAAAGAAAAATAATCAGCCTATTTATATAACGGGTATAAGCGAGCTTGCAGGTGCAAAATCCGAAGCCGACAAAGGCTTCAGAGCTGAGATTACATCTGCCGACTTTAAAAAGCACAATATAAAAATGGCGTTTTACCGCAAGCTTGACAGGCTCAGTCAGTTACAGCTTTTAAGCGGAATTGAGGCTTTGGCTGATGCAGGAATTACGGTAGACGAAAAAAACGAAAACGACATCGGAATAATAATCGGCACGTCCGACGGACCGATGACCGAGATAGTAAACTTCCAGAAAAATGTAATAGAAAACGGTACTGAGAGCGGAAGCGCATTTCTGTTTCCGAACACGGTGTATAACGCCGCAGGTGGTTATCTAAGCATTTTTGCGGGTATAAAGGGCTATAACGTAACCGTTGCAAACGGCTTTCAGGCAGGATTGCAGAGCATAGGCTATGCCGCCGACGTAATTCGCAACGGCGAAGAAGGCATTATGCTTGCCACAGGCACGGATGAGAACACGGACGTTGATTACGAACTATATTCACAGCTCGGAATTTTGTCCGATAACAAGCCCTATTCTTTTGATAACAACGGCTTTAATCTCGGAGAAGGTTCAGTGTCCGTTGTGCTTGAATCAAAGGAAAGCTCCGACAATAGGGGCAGTAAAAAATATGCCGAGCTCGCAGGCTGCTCCACAACACGCAGGTCGGTTGAATTCGGCAAAATAAGAGGCTCTGAACCCGCTATGAAAAAAGCGATATTATCAGCTTGTGACGAAGCAGGAATAACTGCCGATATGATAGACGGTATATGTGGTTTCGGCAACGGCGACAAAACGGTTGACGGCACTGAGATTTCTGTTTACAGAGAAGTTTTTGATACGTCCGTTCCCGTTTTTCTTGTAAAAGAAAATTCGGGTGAAGCTCGTGCGGCTTCCGCAGCAATGCAGCTTGCATATGCATCAAGAATATTGTCGGGTGAAATTAAAAACGCAAAGGCTTATTGTGTGTCAAAAGACTCGGTAAGCGCCGAAAATACCGATACCAAAGACTTTAAATATATGCTTGCCGTTTCATTCGGAGCAGGCGGAACATATTCCGCAGTAGTTTTGAAAAAAGCATAAAACAGGAGAGTAATATGAAAAAAACAGCGCTTGTTACCGGAGCGTCCAGAGGCATAGGCAAGGCGGTTGCGCTTCGCCTGGCAAAGGACGGCTACAACATTGCGGTCAATTACAACAAAAACGACGCCCTTGCGCTTGAAGCGGTAAATGAAATCAAGTCGCTCGGCGTTGAAGCGGCTTCGTTTAGAGCAGACACCTCAAACATCGACGAAGTTAAAAGTATGTTCCGTGAGGTTCAAAAGCAGTTCGGCGGACTTGACGTGCTTGTCAATAACGCAGGTGTGGTTGACGACGCATATTTGCTTATGGTGCGCCAGGACTCGCTTGAACGCAGTCTTGACATAAATATCAAGGGCTATATAAACTGCGCTCAACAGGCGGCTCTTAAGATGCTGGGCAAAAGAAGCGGAAAAATAATCAATATTTCGTCTGTAAGCTCTGTTCTTGCAGTAGAGGGACAATCGGTTTACAGTGCAACAAAGGGTGCTGTAAATTCCTTTACGGCAACTCTTGCAAAGGAGCTTGCTCCAAAGGGAATACAGGTCAACGCCGTTGCTCCCGGATTTATCGGCACCGATATGATAAAGTCAATTCCAAAGGAACTTGCCGAAAAATACATTGAAGCTGTTCCTATGAAAAAATTCGGTACATCCGAAGATGTTGCAAATGTGGTTTCGGCTCTCTGCTCCGACAGCTTTGCGTATATGACGGGGCAGGTCCTTGTCCTTGACGGAGGGCTGAGCTTATGATGAATTTGCTTGAAATAAATAAAAGAATAAAGCAAAGACCGCCGTTTCAGATGATAGAGCGTGTTTTGGAGCTTGAGCCGAATGTTTCGGCAAAGGGACTCAAAAACGTGTCGGTAAACGAGCCGTATTTTGTCGGCCATTTTCCTGATGCACCGATAATGCCGGGCGTACTGCTCATTGAAAGTGCGGCTCAGCTTTGCAGTCTTGTTATCGCCCCCGATGAAGAAACAAACGACGACAGGCTGTATGTTCTTCTAAAGGTAAAGGATTTTAAATTCCTAAAGCCCGTAATCCCAGGCGATACGCTTATCATCGACGTAAAAGCCGATATGATAACCGCAAATGCCGCAGAATTCACCGCAAAAATATCTGTTGACGGCAAGTTAAAGGCTAAGGGCAGTATGCTTTTTACGGCTATTCCCAAAGACGCCGTTTATGAATAGAGAGGTAATATGAAGGTACTTATTCTCAACGGAAGTCCGAAAGTCGGCAGAAGCAACACTCTTAATATTACAAAAGCGTTTGTGAGCGGTTTTCCGAGCGATACCGAGGTTGAACTGGTTGATATATATAAAAGCGATATAAAGCCCTGCTTAGGCTGTTTTTCCTGTTGGAGCAAAACTCCGGGTGAGTGCGTTATCAAGGACGATATGCAGGAGATTTACAAAAAAATAGAAGCCTCCGATGTAATAATCGAAAGCTTCCCTTTGTATTTTTTCGGTATGCCGTCGGGTGTTAAAGCAATGACGGACAGATGTCTTCCGTTTATGCTGCCTTATATGGGCAATATTGCAAGCGGCAGTGCGTCGTTCCACGAACTGCGTAATGAAGCTATGCACGAAAAACGTCTTGTTGTTATCAGCACCTGCGGTTATGTTGAAACTGCGCCGATGTTTCCCGCTTTGCTCAAGCAATACGACCTTATCTGCGGAGAGGGCGGCTACACGCCGATAATCTGTTCCGAGGGTGAGTTGTTTATTGCAGAAAAGGCAAAGCGTCAGCGTGAGGGTTATCTTTCGGACATCAAAAACGCAGGGGCTGAATTTTCACAAAACCTCAGCCTTTCCGATGAAACAATGAAAAAGATTTCTGTTCCTATGCTTTCACCTAAGGGCTTTGAAGCAATTACGCTTGCACATTGGCAGCAAAACAATTAATCAAGGTCAATATTTTTGAGCTTATCCTGAGGAATAAACTGAACAAGGCAGCCGTAAGCGATTGTACGGGTGACGTCAACAATAAAATCAATGCTTTCCTTGCATCCGTTTATGAGCCAGTCGGAATACACCGACAGAACTCCCGTAACTAAAAACTGCGATAAAATCTTAAGAGTCTTTTCGCTCTTGACTTCAACCACACTCCTTACAGAAACCTCGGTCGATTTACGCAAAAGCTCTTTAAGTCTTCCCGAATATATATATTCAGGCGACATTTTTATCATTTTATAAATGGTGTCCTTGTTCATTTCAATGGTTGTTCCGATGTATCTGAGCACTACCCCTACCTCAAGACAGCTTGAATTGTTTTTGTTCAAAAGTGAA
Organism: uncultured Ruminococcus sp.; assembly: GCA_900543095.1. Taxonomy (GTDB): domain Bacteria; phylum Bacillota; class Clostridia; order Oscillospirales; family Acutalibacteraceae; genus Ruminococcoides. Next base: position 44,949 of record UQQD01000002.1, read on the forward strand.
AGCAAGGTTTCAAGAATATCATCTTCGATTTCTATAATAACAGCTTCTACGCTTTCAAAATGTCTGTAAAAGGTTTTTCGATTGATAAGCGCCGATTTGGCAACTTCTGTAATCGTTATTGACGGAACGGGCTTTTCCGTCATCAGCTTTAAAACGGCATTTTTGATATTTTGACGTGTTTTTACAATACGAAGATCTGTTGAATTACTATTCATATTAACAATCCTGAAATTTAATAAATTATATAATCTATATCTGAGCAACGCCCTGCCTTGATTGCAAGTAGCAGAGCCTGCGACAGATTTAAAACAGTGCAAAGGAGTATAATCTCCCACTGAAATACCGAATCGACACACACCGCCTAAGCGGCGGGTGACATTTCACTTGGATTATAGCATTTTTGTTTTTTATAGTCAAATCACATATAAAAGGAGGGAGCTATGAACGGGCTTGTACTTGAAGGCGGCGCAAGGCGTTGTATGTTTGGCGCAGGTGTTGTTGACTGCCTGATTGACAATTTCATAACATTTGATTATGTAGCAGGCGTGTCGGCAGGCGCGCAGATAGCTCTTGACTTTCTTGCAAATCAAAAGGGCAGGTCAAAGTCGGTAATTATGCCGCATAACGACAGCTCGACCGGGTTTATAGGAAGATATGCTTCGGATATTGAAAAAATAGCCTATGAATATCCCTATAAGCAGTTTCCGTTTGATTTCAAGAGCTTTTTTGAATCAAAGACAGTGTGCGAGATTGTAGCAACCGACTGCAAAACGGGCGAGGCCGTGTATTTCAGCGAAAAGCAAAATGAAGGGCTGTTGCTAAAGGAGCTTTGCGCCTCGTGTTCGCTTCCGCTTATTTATCCTGTGGTAAAAATCGGGGACAGTGAGTTTGTTGACGGCAGTATCGCAGATTCTATCCCGTTTGAAAGGGCATTTGAGCAAGGCTGTGATAAGCTTATTGTTGTTCTTGCAAAGCCGATTACAGAGGCGGCTACCGATTACGGAAAAGTTAAGTTCTTTGTACAAAAAAAATACGGAATTGATTATCCCGTTCTCACAGAAAGACTTCTCGACAGGTATAAACGCTATAACGATCAGTGTGAAAGGCTCTATGATTACGAAAAGCAAGGTAGGGTTATTATTATCCGCCCGCACCGCACATATGTAAAATCGTTTGAACGCAGTTGCGAAAACCTTGAAACAGCATATAGTGCCGGATATAATCAAGCAAAATCGTCAATGACTGAGATTATAGATTTTTTAAGTGTAAATTAAAGAGGCTGTCGCATTTAGATGCAGAAAGCGTTTTCTTCGCTCTGCGCTAAATGTGAGAGCCTCTTTGCATTATTAAAACTCCGAAAACAGAAGATGTGCCTGAGTATTGTCAAGTATTATAGGCTTGTCATAATCAACACGCCTGATTGTTCCGTACAAAATGCCGAAAACAACGGTGGTTTTGTCCATTGCGGCAGTCATCGCTTCGCCTTTTACGGTGAACGGCTTAAAGGTTATATCCAGAGCGGAGTATCCTGCCGTGAAATAATAGGGGCGGTCAAATTTTCCCGAGCTTTTAACATTAATCTGAGAAAGCTTTTCGAGTTTTCCGTCAATAAAAAAGCAGTTTTCGTTTCCGAATCTGTTGTCGCCGACTCTGCTTGCCAGACAAAGTGAAAATCTCTTTCCTTCAACAATGCAGTCTGCGCCGAGCCGCTGATAGTTGTGTTTTCTGGGCTTAAAAAAGCGTGTCCAATCAAAGTATGCTCTTGCGTTATTTTCGTTTAAAGAATATTCGATTCCGCCGACTCTTATTGTTCCGACGGCGACAAAGTTAGGAACAAATCTTTTATAGTAAAAATATTTTCTGTTTCTTTCAAACGGTGCAAGCTCATTAAGGCTTTCGCCGTTAATTTTTTTGAGATTTATATTAAAATACAGATTTTTGTTACCGCCGAAATCTATAAAATCACATTTCAAAAATCTTGTGTCAACCGTGTTTGTAAGCTGAAGCTGAATTCTCTTGTCGGTATATAAAAACTCGCCCTTGTTGTCTGCTTCGGGAAGCTCGTTTTTAACCAATCTGAATTTTTTAACAATGCAGTCGCTTATAACTCCGCCTCTTTTAAGGTCAGCGACTGCAATTTTTATTGCAAACTCAAATCCGAGATTTTCAACCGAAATATAAAGAGATACTTCACCGTTGTTAATAAAATAGCAATCACGTTCGCTGTGATTAGAACTTTTGCTTTGCTCTTTGTTGTATATAAATACAGGAGCGCTCGCCCATCCCGCCTGCATAACTTCTCCGTTTTTTTCAAAAACATTGCATTTCTCTTTTATTTCGCGCTGCAAGTCATTCACTCCGTTTCATAACATTCCACGATAAATATATCATATGCTATATTGCTTTTCAAGAATTATAACAGAATTGTAAATCCGTAATAAAAAAATGTTTCTTTGAATATATTTTATACGGAGAGGAATGAATAAAATGAAAAAATTTGTCATATTGCTATTAACTTTATCGGTATTGTTGCTTTGCTCTTGTACAACAGATACTTCCGGATATAAAACCGAGCTTGTTTCATCAAAATGGTACGCTTTGCTTGACGGAGGAGCGGAAGTAAACCTTAGCTTTGATGATGATACTGCTTGTTTTTGCATAAATAACGCCGAAAAAAGTTGTAAAATAGAGGGAAAATACATTGCGGATGATAAAACCTTTGTGATTTTTGTTCCCGAAATCGCCCAAAACTACGGCTTTTCATACACTCCCAAAAACTCAACGCTTGAGCTTGGCTTTGGCGAACACTATATTACACTTGAAAGATACAGCTAAAAGTCAAAGGCGTTTTATTTGCCGTATATTGTTTAATATAGTTGTTGATAATTAACCGCGTTTGTGGTATAATGTTTTAAATTGTGTTACTATGCCATTTTAGCGGAGGACAAAGCGTTGGTAGTGTTTGGAATAGACCCCGGATACGCAATAGTAGGATGGGGTGCTGTCAGTTTTAAGTCAAATGCATACAAGCCGATCGGTTTCGGCTCTATCGAAACCCAAGCACACACGGATTTTAACAGCAGACTTGAATACATTTACGATCAGACCTATGAGATATTGAACCGTTGCCGTCCCGACGCACTTGCAATAGAGAAACTCTATTTTCAAAACAACCAAAAAACCGCTATCAATGTTGCTCAGGCAAGAGGAGTAACGCTTCTTGCGGCACAAAAATTAAAAATACCGATTTTTGAATATACACCGCTTCAGGTAAAAATAGCTGTAACGGGCTACGGCAAGGCTCAAAAACCGCAGGTTATGGAAATGACGCGCAGACTTTTAAATCTTGCCGAATTGCCAAAGCCTGACGATACCGCCGATGCGCTTGCAATAGCGATTTGTCACGCTCAGGCGGCAGGCTCACAGCTCAGACGGAATTTATTTATGAAAGGACTTTGAAAATGCTCTATTCCGTAAGAGGAAAGTTAATTTATACAACAACATCAACGGCGGTGGTTGAATGCGGCGGCGTTGGTTACAACTGCCAGACCACAATCAATACCCTCAAAGCCCTTAAACTCAACACGGAAGTAACCTTGTTTACATATCTTAATGTTCGTGAGGACGCAGTTGAATTGTTCGGCTTTGCAACAAAGACCGAGCTTGAAACCTTTAAGACGCTGATTTCAGTCAGCGGTGTAGGTCCGAAAGCGGGACTTGCGATATTGTCTGAGCTTACTCCGGAACAGGTCGCATTGGCGATTGCTTCGAACGACATAAAATCAATAACAAGAGCGCAGGGCGTCGGCAAAAAAATTGCCCAGCGAATTATACTTGAACTAAAGGACAAGCTTGCAAAGGCGGTAGGCGGCGACAGCGACATTTCAGAAATAACCGGCGTTGCCGCAAACGTAGCTTCGGGCAATGTTTCAAAGGCGATAGAAGCGCTCGGTGTGCTTGGCTATCAGCCCTCCGATGTTACGCCCGTACTTGCGGCGTTTGACAGCTCTCTGCCCGTAGAACAGCTCATTGCAATGACATTAAAGCAGATGGGAAGACAGTAATATGGCAAATATGCAATTTTCAGATGAATTTGATTTTGAAAACAGAATACTTGACACTTCCGAGATTCCCGAAGACAATGCCGAAAGCGATAACCCTTTACGACCGAAAAACCTCGATGAATATATCGGGCAGGACAAGGCAAAAGAAAATCTCAGGGTGTTTATAGAGGCGGCAAAAATCAGAGGAGAAACCCTTGACCACGTTTTGCTGTACGGACCTCCCGGACTCGGAAAAACAACGCTTGCCGGAATAATCGCAAACGAGCTTGGCGTTTCGGTTAGGATAACTTCAGGTCCTGCAATCGAGAAGCCCGGCGACCTTGCAGCGTTACTCACAAACCTTAACGAGGGCGACGTACTGTTTATTGATGAGATACACCGCCTAAGCAGAGCCGTAGAAGAAGTGCTGTATCCGTCAATGGAGGACTTTGCAATAGATATAATCACCGGCAAAGGTCAAATGGCGGCTTCCTATCATCTTCCGCTTCCGCATTTTACACTTGTCGGTGCAACAACAAGAGCAGGTCAGCTCACGGCGCCTTTGCGTGACCGTTTCGGCGTTGTGCTAAGACTTGAACTCTACACACCGCAGGAGCTTGCTCAAATTGTAACAAGAAGCGCAGGTATACTCGGCATAAAAATCGACTCGGACGGTGCGCTTGAAATTGCGTCACGTTCAAGAGGAACTCCGAGAATTGCAAACCGTATGCTAAAGCGTGTGCGTGATTTTGCCCAGGTAATGTCGGACGGCGTTATAACCGTTGATACTGCAAGGACGGCGCTTGACAGGCTTGAAATAGATGAACTCGGTCTTGACCAAAACGACAGGCGTATGCTTGAAGCTATTATAAAGTTTTATAACGGAGGTCCCGTCGGGCTTGAAACGCTTGCCGCCGCAATAGGCGAGGAGGCTGTAACGATTGAGGACGTTTATGAGCCTTATCTCTTGCAGATAGGCTTTCTCAGCAGAACTCCGAGAGGACGGTGTATAACCGCCGAAGCGTGCAGACATCTCGGTTATGATTTTCCAAAGGGTGCGATAAATGCAATTCCCACTCAACCTAACCTTTTGGACGGTCAATAGTTAAAATACAAAAAATTTATCATAGATATAATTTGGAGGTAAACTATGGGCAGACTATTTGGAACAGACGGCGCAAGGGGAATAGCAAATACCGAACTTACCGCAGAGCTTGCAATGAACATCGGCAGAGCGGCGGCAATGGTGCTTATCAGCGACGAGGTTGAGCATCCTACCGTACTCATCGGACGGGACACACGCCTTTCGGGTGATATGCTTGAGGGTGCGCTTATTGCGGGACTTACTTCCATTGGTGCAAACGTTGAGCTTTTGGGTGTTGTACCGACTCCTGCCGTTGCATATCTTGTACGCAAATACAATGCAGATGCAGGTATAATGATCTCGGCTTCGCACAATCCTTTTGAATTTAACGGTATCAAAATTTTCAGCTCGGAGGGATGTAAGCTCCCCGATGACCTTGAAAACAGGATTGAGGAGATTGTGCTTGATCACATAGTTCCCTACAGCCTTGCGTATAATGAAAACTTGGGTAAAGTAACCCGAATGGAAACCGCCTGCGACGATTATATAAGTTATATAGCGGAATGTGTAGACTGTGATCTTGAAGGTATGGAGATAGCTCTTGACTGTTCAAACGGTTCGTCTTCACGAACCGCCGAAAAACTCTTTACCAAGCTCGGCGCAAAGGTGCATATGCTCTTTGATACCCCCGACGGAATAAACATCAACAAGGACTGCGGTTCAACGCATATCGGCAAGCTGCAAAATTATGTGCGTGAAAATAAGCTTTGCTGCGGACTTGCGTTTGACGGTGACGCGGACAGATGTCTTGCGGTTGACGAAAACGGAAATCTTGTTGACGGCGACTATCTTATCGCTATCTGCGCCAAGGATATGAAAGACAGAGGCGTGCTGAAAAAGGACGCTGTTGTCGGCACGATAATGACTAATATGGGCTTTAACAAATTCTGCGAAGCAAACGGTATGAAATTTGTATCAACAAAGGTCGGCGACCGCTATGTGCTTGAAGCAATGCTTCGTGAGGGCTACAACATCGGCGGAGAACAGAGCGGACATATAATTTTGCTCGATTACGAAACCACGGGCGACGGACAGCTTTCCGGCTCGTCGGTACTCAGCATAATGAAGCGCACCGGCAAAAAGCTCAGCGAGCTTGCAAAGGTAATGGAGCGTATGCCCCAGGTGCTTATCAACGTAAAGGTCAGCGCAGAGGGAAAGCTTGCATTTTATAACGACAAAGAAATCAAGGCGGAAATAAGGCGCATAAGCGATATTCTCGGAGAGCGCGGCAGAATTCTTATCCGTGTATCGGGTACAGAGCCGCTTGTAAGAGTAATGCTTGAGGGCGATAGCCTTGAAGAAATTCAAAACCTTGCAGAGGAAGCTGCACAGGTTGTAAGGGACAGATTGGCATAATGCGATTATCCGAACAATGGAAAGACTATGAGCTTATTGATTGCTCTGACGGCGAGCGCCTTGAACGCTGGAGAGATATAATTCTTATCAGACCCGATCCTCAGATAATCTGGTCAACAAAGCGGAAAAATCCGCTCTGGCACTCGGCTCATGCACGCTATCACCGCAGCAATAAAGGCGGCGGCTATTGGGAACAGTACAAAAAGGTTCCCGACCGCTGGACAATAAACTACGGCAGTCTTACGTTTAACATAAAACCTATGGGCTTTAAGCACACGGGCGTTTTCCCCGAACAGGCGGTAAACTGGGATTTTGCCGCAGAAAAAATCAAAGAAGAAAACCGACCTTTAAAGATACTCAATCTTTTTGGCTATACGGGTTGTGCAACGCTTGCGTGTATGCAGACAGGGGCAACGGTTTGCCACGTTGACGCTTCAAAGGGTATGGTGCAGTGGGCAAAGGAGAATGCCGCTTCAAGCTCCTTGGCGGACAGGCCCGTTCGTTGGCTTGTTGACGACTGCGTAAAGTTTGTACAGCGTGAGATACGCCGAGGCAATAAATATGACGGCATAATAATGGATCCTCCGTCATACGGCAGAGGACCGGGAGGAGAGGTCTGGAAGCTTGAAGAACAGCTTTATCCTCTTATTATGCTTTGCAGGCAGGTAATGTCTGATGACCCCGTATTTTTTATACTTAATTCCTATACAACAGGACTTTCTCCTGCCGTAATGGAATATCTGCTTTCCGTGTTGCTGAAAAAGGATTTCGGCGGCAATGTAACAAGCAGTGAAATTGGACTCAAGGTGACCGACACGGGTCTTGTATTGCCGTGCGGCTCAACCGCAATCTGGGAGAAATAGTTAATGAATTTTATTTCGCTAAAAGATGTGTATTTTTCATATTCCGAAGAGGATCAGCCTAAAAAATACGCCGTAAACGGTGTTTCGCTTGAAATTCAAAGGGGCGAATTTGTGGCGATAATAGGTCACAACGGCTGCGGAAAATCCACAATCGCAAAGCATCTCAATGCAATGCTATTGCCCGACAGCGGCAAAGTGTATGTTGACGGAGATGATACAACCGATGAAAGCAAAACCTTTGATGTAAGGGAAAAGGTGGGGCTTGTGCTTCAAAATCCCGACAACCAGCTTGTTGCGAGCATTGTTGAGGAGGATGTGGCGTTCGGTCCCGAAAATTTGGGAGTTGCGCCCGATGAAATTCGTGTGCGTGTCGATAATGCCCTGAAAGCTGTCGGTATGTATGAGTATCGAAAGCACGCCCCTTACAAGCTGTCCGGAGGACAAAAGCAGCGTGTCGCAATCGCAGGCATACTTGCAATTTTGCCCCGGTGTATAGTGTTGGACGAGCCTACCGCTATGCTTGACCCTAACGGCAGAGAAGAAGTGCTTTCAACTCTTATAAAGCTCAACCGAGAAAAAAATATGACTGTTGTGCTTATCACACATTATATGGACGAAGCCGTGCTTGCCGACAGAGTTGTTGTAATGGACAGCGGCAAAATACTGACTCAGGGTACGCCCGACGAAGTGTTTTCACAGGTAGAGCTTCTCAAAAAACACAGACTTGACGTTCCTCAGTCCGCAGAGCTTGCCTACAGACTCAGAGGCTGCGGAGTTAAGATAGATAATATCCCCCTCAACAACGACGAATGTATAAAAATGCTTGAGGAGGTGCTGAGATGACGCCCGTGCTTGAACTTAAAAATCTCAGCTTTGTTTACGGACAGGGCACGCCGTTTGAAAAGCGTGCCGTTGATGATGTAAGCCTAAGCATAAACAAAGGTGAATTTATCGGAATAATCGGTCATACAGGCTCAGGAAAATCCACGCTTGTTCAAATGCTCAACGGACTTATAAAGCCCACCGAGGGACAGGTTTTGCTGGACGGCGAGGACATTTGGGCAAAGCCGAAGGAGATTCGCAAAATCCGTTTTAAGGTTGGGATGGTGTTCCAATATCCCGAATACCAGCTTTTTGAAGAAACAGTTTACAAGGACATCGCTTTCGGCCCGACAAATATGGGCAAAACAGGCGATGATTTGGATAAAGCCGTAATAAAAGCGGCAGAATTTACAGGGCTTAAGCCCGAGCTTTTGCAGCAGTCGCCGTTTGAGCTTTCGGGCGGTGAAAAGCGCAGAGCGGCTATTGCAGGTGTAATTGCAATGGATCCCGAGGTGCTTGTGCTTGACGAACCGACAGCGGGACTTGACCCTATGGGCAGAGATGTGCTGTTAAGTCAGATAGTGCAGTATCATAAGCAGCGCCGAAACACAATATTGCTTGTTTCCCACAGTATGGAGGATATAGCGAGGGTTGCCGATAAGATAGTTGTTATGAATGATTCGCACCTTGTTATGTTTGACAACACAAAGGAAGTTTTCTCACACGGAAACGAGTTAAAGAAAATCGGACTGAAAATTCCTCAGATAACAACAATTATGCAAGCTCTCAAAGCAGACGGTTTTGATGTTCCGAGCGGAGTTTTGACGGTTGACGAGGCATTTGAGGTCGTTTTGTCACTTCTGAAAAAGGAGGGCAAAATATGGTAAGAGATGTTTCGTTCGGTCAGTACTTCCCCGGCAAAAGCCTTATACACAGGCTTGATCCCCGTGCAAAGATATTAATGTTCATCGCATATCTTGTTATTATTTTTTGCACCTTTAACTACTTTTCGCTTGCAATAACAACACTGTTTACCGTGTTTTATATCTTGGCAAGCCGAATTTCGCCAAAGTTTTATTTTAAAAGTCTGAAGGTAATTATTTTTATCGTAATAATAACATCATTGCTCAACCTGTTTTACGGTTCGGGCGATCCGATGTTTGAATGGTGGATATTCAGGATAACTTATAACGGAATAAACAGAGCTGTGTTTGTTACCGTTAGGATAATATGTCTGATACTTGCAAGCTCTTGCCTGACGTTTACGACTTCGCCCACAGAGCTTACGGACGCGCTTGAACGCCTTATGAAACCGCTCGGCGTAATTCATTTCCCCGTCCACGAAATAGCAATGATGATGTCGCTTGCACTCAGGTTTGTGCCTACATTGCTTGAAGAAACCGATAAGATAATGCAGGCTCAAAAGGCAAGAGGAGCGGATATGGATTCCGGTAACCTTATAAACAAGGTAAAGGCGCTTATTCCGATTCTTGTTCCTCTTTTTGTATCGGCGTTCAGACGTGCCTACGACGTTGCAACGGCAATGGAATGTCGATGCTACAGGGGCGGAGCAGGACGCACAAGAATGAAATCTATTCATATGTCAGGGCGTGACGTTATTGCGTTTGCTGCGGTTGCGCTTGTGATCGGCGGAGTGATTTTATGCAACATATTTTTCCCGGCAATAATCTGAGAAATTTGCTTGTTACAATTTCATACGACGGGCGGCAGTTCCACGGCTGGCAAATACAGCAAAATGCGGTAACCGTTCAGGAGGTTTTTCAAAACGCTCTGCAAAAAATAATCGGAAACGATTTTGACGTAAAGGGCTGCAGCCGCACCGACAGCGGAGTGCACGCCAATATGTACTGCATAAGTGTAAAAACCTCGCACCCCATACTTCCCCAAAGGCTCAAAGCTGCCCTTAACCGCTGGCTGCCAAAGTCAGTAGCCGTGCTTGAATGCATTGAAAATGAGCTTGATTTTCACGCACGCTATAGCTGTAAAAGCAAAGAGTACATTTACAAGATCTGGAACAGCGAGGTTCGCAATCCGTTTCTTGACGGTTATGCGCTCCACTACCGCTATCCGATAGATGAAAAATTGCTACATACCGCCTCTCAGGCATTTGTCGGAACTCACGATTTTACATCTTTTTGCACGCTTGACAGCAGGGAAAAGGGCGATATGATGCGTACGGTAAAGTCTTTTTCGGTTACCCGTGACAAAGAGCTTGTCACAATGCGTGTAGAAGCGGACGGATTTTTGTATAATATGGTGCGAATAATGGTAGGCACGCTTTTGCGTGTTCAGCAGGGCAAGATAAACCCTGATGAAATTCCTGCAATAATTGAAAAAAAAGACAGAAAGTTTGCGGGTCCCACGGCTCAACCGTGCGGACTGTATCTTAATAAAGTTAATTACTGAGCTAAATAGAAAGTCAAAATCCAAAAGGACGTTTGTGTGTTCGTTCAAGGAGTTGGAAAAGATGTTTAAAAACAAACGCTATGCAAGGCGCAAACAAAATAAAGAACGCAGTGACATAATAAGTTATGAGGATATGCCGCTTGAAGATTATGAGCAAGAAAAAACCGACCTTTCGCCAAGTGCGGTAAAAAAGATAATTGCTGCGGTATGCATTGCCTTTGCGGCAGGACTGATTGTTTTTGCATTTGCAAACCGTGACAAGCTCACGCCGGAAAACCTTTCTGTATGGTGGACTTATGATGTTTTGGGCAACGGCGGCAACGGTTATCCCGTAAATATTATCGGAACAACGGTAAAGCCGGGTAACTTTGCCGTTAATCAGGGCAGAACCGCTTATGCGTCGGATACCTCGTTTGTTACGGTTAATTCATCGGGCAGCGAGGTTGCAAACGTTCAGCTTAGGTATTCAAAACCTGTTATGAAAGCAACCGAAAACAGATTTTTAACCTATGGTCTTGGTGAAAAGGGATATCAAATACAGAATTTTGAAAAAAATCTGTATTCCGGTGAAACCGACGGCAATATTTTTACAGGCGACATTGCTTCAAACGGAAACTATTGCCTTGTTACCGAGAACAGCGGTTATCTTACAGTCCTTTATGCCTTTGACAGCAATAACAACCGTATTTTTAAATATTCTTTTTCGGAATATTACATAATGAATGTTGCAATAAATCAGGACGGTTCAGGTTGTGTTGCCTGCGGCGTTACAAGTGACAATGGCGCAATAAAGACCTGCGTTTATGTGCTTGATTTTTCAAAAGAAGAGCCTGTTGCAAAATACGATATACCCGACGATATAATAATCGACTGCAAATATATCAGCTCTGTGAGGGCAGTCCTTGTAGGAAACTCAGCGTCATACATAGTTAAAATCGGCGACAAAGAATATACAACCGTGAGCTATGATGACAAGCCCGTGGCTAACTATTGCTTCAGCCCCGAAACAAAGTCTTTTGCGCTTGCCCTTTCAAAAAGCGGTGACGGAAGAAGCTGTACACTCATAACCTACAATGATAACGGAGAAGCTATCGGTACTGTCGAGAGTGATTACGGTGCGGAGTCAATGTCAATGTACAAGGGCATAGTTTCTGTTCTTGACGGAAACTTTATTTATACTTACGACAACGGCGGCAACTTGCTCTATACAACCAACGCAGGCACGGGTTCAAAAGCCTTGGTGCTCAATTCTAATTCTACGGCATACATTTTGACGCTTAATCAGATAAAGTTTATCGACTTTAAAAACACTGCTACTCCCGGTTCGGCAAATTGACCTGACAAATTAATTCACAACTAATATTTAGCCTGCTTTCGAGGAGAATATATGTTATCTAACATTATAATAATCGCACTTATCCTTTTGTTTATGGTAATAGGTGCAGTAAGAGGGCTTGCAAAAACGCTGCTTAATCTTGCAGGATTCATTTTGACTGCGATAACTGCAAACTATCTGTCAACAGTTTTGTCAAAATGGATATATACGACCTTTCTTCAGCAAAATATAATAACAAATCTTACCGAAATGGTACAGCAAAACAGCGCAAGCTATGCTGCGTCAAATTGTTTTGATGCAGTTCCCGCTTGGATAAGGGGCGTTGTAGATTTCTTTGCCGGTATTTTCGGTGGTAGTATGGACAGCATTGTCAATAATATGACTTTTTCCGCTTCGTCGTCATCTGTAGCGGCTGCAATAGAAAAGCCGTTGGGTGATGTGGTAACAGCAGTTTTGGGAATACTATTGCTTCTGATTCTGTTTATGGTTGTGTTTGCCGTTGTAAAGATATTGATTCACTTTGCGCTCAGAATATTCAACATTCCGGTAATCAGACAGATAAATAAGTTTCTCGGCGGAATTTTGGGAATTGCAGAGGGAATCATATTTGTTTTCTTTGCAATTAATATTTTTTATGCTATAATGTCATATACAAATCCCTCAATACTCAAGCTTGATACCGTAACAGGAGATTTGTTCAAATTTTTCTGTACGTTTATTTAGTAATTATGGTGGTGTGTGATATGGATAAAGATAAATGGAGCTTTAAACTCAGCGATCTGTTTACAGTCCCTAATTTTATTACTTATTGCAGATTTATTTTAATAATACCGTTTGTAATTTATTTTCTTAATGAGAATTATATTGGTGCCGCAATATGCATTGGCATATCCGGGCTCAGTGATTGCTTTGACGGCTTTTTTGCAAGAAAGCTCAATCAGGTTACACCTTTGGGAAAAATACTTGACCCGATAGCCGACAAGCTCACGCTTTTTGCGGTGGTAATATGTATGGTAATTTACCTGCCCTCAATACTTCCGCTTCTTGCTCTTTTGATACTCAAGGATCTGTTGATGCTTTTGGGCGGTATGGATCTTGTAAAAAAAGGTCTTACTCCTCCGGCGGCAAAATGGTACGGCAAGGTTGGAACGATTGTATTTTATGTGTCCGTATGTATCATAATATTTCTGAAAGCCGTATTAAATTTTGAAAATCCGTATCTTGATTTCGGTCTTATACTCATAACTGCACTTACAATGTTTTATGCGCTTGCACAATACGCCAAAATATACTTTGCAATGGTAAAAGAATACAAGCAGAATAAGGTTACCGAAAAAAAAACAAAAAGTAATAAAATATCTTAAACAGCATTGAAATTTGTTTTGTAAACATATATAATAGTATTTCAATCAGACACACAAACGGCAGACTAAATTATGCCAAATTAAATGTTTATAATAAGGAGAATCATATGCTCTGTAGCAGATGCGGAAAACGACAGGCAGTTGTTTTCGTTTCAAACAATAATTCAAAGGACGCTCCGACGGTAGGTTATTGCCTTACCTGCGCAAAGGAGCTTGGAATAAAGCCCGTGGAAGATCTTATCAGCAAAATGGGGATTTCTGACGACGACCTTGAAAACGTACAGGATCAGATGAATACCCTTATGCAAAATATGGGCGAAAACGGTGATATTTCTCAGCTTATGCAGCAGCTCGGTGCAGATAATCTTGCCGAACAGATGGATGAATTTGCTCCCGATGCCGACGGAAGCGAAGATGATGATTTTACTCACGGAGCACCTGCGTTCCCCGCTTTCTTTAATAATATTTTCGGCGGACAGCAGGGTAATGCACAGAATACTGCCGCAAAAAACGGTAAAAAGGATAAAAAAGAAAAAAAGAGAAAGCATATCAACCTCTATTGCGAGGATCTCACACGCAAGGCAAGAGAGGGCAAGATAGATACTATAGTAGGTCGTGACAAGGAGATTGAGCGTGTAATTCAGATACTTTCACGCCGCACAAAGAACAACCCCTGCCTTATCGGCGAGCCGGGTGTTGGCAAAACCGCAATAGCAGAGGGGCTTGCTCTCAGAATAGCGTCAGGCAAGGTGCCTCAGCGCCTTAAAGATAAGGAAATACAGCTTCTTGACCTTACTGCGCTTGTTGCAGGAACTCAGTTCAGAGGTCAGTTTGAAAGCAGAATCAAAGGACTTGTGTCCGAAATCAAGGAAAGCGGCAATATAATCCTCTTTATAGACGAGGTGCACAACCTTGTAGGCACGGGTGACAGCGAGGGTACAATGAACGCCGCAAATATTCTCAAGCCTGCTTTGTCAAGGGGCGAAGTGCAGGTAATCGGCGCAACAACATTTAACGAATACAGAAAATACATAGAAAAGGATTCTGCGCTTGAAAGAAGATTTCAGCCTGTCAAGGTCGGTGAACCCACTATTGCTCAGGCGATAGAAGTTATAGCCGGCGTAAAGAATTACTATGAAAGCCATCACCGTGTTATCGTTGACGACGATATAGTTCGCAAAACGGTAGTTTTGTCGGAACGCTATATAACAGACAGATTTTTACCGGATAAGGCAATAGACCTTTTGGATGAAAGCTGTGCTTGTGCGGCGCTACGCAACAAAAATATGGAGCTTCACGACAAGTTGCTTGACGAACAGGCAAAGCTCAACGCAAAGAAAGAAGTCGTTACCAATGTTGAGGGCGACGTAGACTATAAGGCGCTTGCCGAGATCAACACTGACCTTGCAAGAATAGACAGCGAGCTTGCCAAAATTGACCCCGAAACCCTTGTTTCAAAGGTAACGGAGGAGGATATTGCCAAGGTTATTGAACTTTGGACGGGGATTCCTGCTTCAAGAATAAGGGAAAATGAGCTTTCCAAGCTAAAGGATCTTGAATCGGAACTAAAGAAAAAAATAATCGGTCAGGACGAAGCCGTTGAAGCGCTTGCATCTGCAATTAAGCGCAGCCGTTGTCAGATTTCACCGCGCCGCAGACCTGCGTCGTTTATATTTGTAGGACCTACGGGCGTAGGAAAGACCGAGCTTGTAAAGGTGCTCAGTCAACAGCTCTTTGATACACCCGAAACACTCATAAGACTTGATATGTCTGAATTTATGGAGAAACATTCGGTGTCAAAAATCATAGGTTCGCCTCCGGGATATGTAGGCTATGACGAGGCAGGACAGGTGACAGAAAAAGTACGCCGCCGTCCGTATTCGGTACTGCTCTTTGACGAGATAGAAAAAGCGCACCCCGATGTGCTTAACATACTTTTGCAGATTCTTGACGAGGGCAAAGTGACCGATGCTCACGGCAGAGCCGTAAACTTTGAAAACACCGTAATAATTATGACGTCCAACGCAGGCTCAACAAGCCGTGACAGTGCGCTCGGCTTTGGCAAAACCGAGGACGAAGCGTCAAAAGAAAAGGTAATGAAAGCGCTTTCAGAGTTTCTGCGTCCCGAATTTATTGCCAGGGTTGACGAGGTAATTGTGTTTAACTCTCTCAAAAAGGATGATTTTGTAAAAATTGCAGGTCTTATGCTTTCCGAGTATGTACCTGCGCTTGAGGAAAAGCACATTTCTTTCACCTATGATGACAAAGCCTGTGCTTATCTTGCCGAAAAGTCGTGTGACGGCAACAGCGGCGCAAGAGATCTCAGAAACACGATCCGCCGCGAGGTTGAGGAGAAGATTGCAAACGCAATGATAGACTCCGAAGACGGTCTTCTCAGTGCAATCAACGTATCCTCGGACGGTAAAGGTATTGTTTTGCAGGCAATATGAGCTAAGTACAGATGGCAGTCAGGCATAAAGAGGTATGTCTGACTGCTTTTAATATTTAAAAACAAAATAAAGTGAGAATAAAACTGTAAAATCAGCATATGAAATTCAAAAAGAACGTACCCGTGAGCTTGAAAAAAACGCTTTAAGGCTTTTGGATAATTGCAGTGTTGCAACTCTGAATTTTAATGTGATTATTCGGGAATGTTTCCGATGTTCTTATGTTTTACTCTGTCTTTTTCCGTGATTTGTCGGATTACTCTGCATGGATTTCCCGCTGCGAAGCTGTTGTCGGGAATATCCTTTGTAACCACGCTGCCTGCGCCGATAATACAGCCGTTTCCTATCTTGACGCCGCCGCATACAGTGACGTTTGTTGCAAGCCAGCAGTCGTTGCCTATTTCAATGGGTTTTGCATATTCATAGTCGTACCACGAACCGTCGGTAGCGGTACGGACTTTGCGTTCATCGGGAAAAATCGGATGAATCGGCGTGACCAACGAACAGTTCGGACCGAAAAGCACGTTGTTTCCGATCTTTATCGGGCAGCAGTCTAATATCACTAAATTGAAATTTGCATAGCATTTTTCTCCAAAAGAAGTAAAAATGCCGTAATCAAATTGTATCGGCCCTTGAAGATATATATTTTGACTTGAATTAGGCAAAAGCCTCTGCAAAATTTCCCTGCGTTTTACCTTTTCACTTTCGTATGTGTCGTTGTAATCCTTGCAGAGATTATGAGCATTTGTCCTAAGTGTGCCAAGTTCCTTGTCTGCACTGTTATACAGGCGACCTGAAATCATTTTTTCTTTTTCGGTCATATGTTTTTGTTCTCCTATTATTCTGTAACTTTAACGGTTATATCCGCCTTTGCCGTGCGGTGAAGCGCATCCTTTACCGAATATGTGATTTTGTACGTTCCGACTCTTGAGTTTACTGCATTTCCGGTAATAACCAGCTTGTCCGTTATATCATTTGAGCAGGTATCAACAGCGGTCACACCGTTTCGCAGGTAAAAATCTTCACCTTTTTTTATAGTAATGTCCTTAGCCCCCTTTATTTCCGGAGCTTTGCTGTTGTATGGGTTATCCTGATCACTGTCGGTTGGATCCCAGCCGCAGTTTTTATCGGTGATAGTAATGGCATCGGGCTTTCCGAGCGGACCGGGATCGTTATCGTCGTAAATTTTTACATATGTTCCGATAGGACAGTTCGTAAAAATCCATCTTGCGTCGCCTGCGGCAAGCCTTACACATCCGAGCGAAGCGTCGCTTCCGAGCTTGTTGAACTCGTCAACCTCAAGAGTGCTTGCTGACGGCTGTAAATAGGGAACGCTGTGAAAAAGATAATCTCCTGAAATTCCGCTGATATACTGACCGTAAACGCCGTCATACAGTGCGTGCCAGTCGTTTATAAAATAAGTATTGAATTCACCTGTTATCGTGCCGTTGTTTTTGCCGCAGGAGCTTACCATAGCCCTCACCGGAATATTGTAGTCGCCGTTTTCGTCATAGGTATATACCGTAACCGTGTTCATTTTTCGGTTGACGTATATCGCATAGGGGTTTTGACTGCCCGAATAAATGTTGTTGAGAAGTACGTCTGAATTTGCCGTTATGCAGGTTGAAAAGGTATCGTCCTCGCTTTCGGCGGCGTCGGTAACATTAACTTCACATTTTGTTTTACTGCCGTCAAGGTAGCTTGCATATACGGTGGTCGTGCCGACGCTTTTTGCGTCTATTCTTCCGCCGTCGTCAACCTCTGCGATTTTTTCGTTATCGCTTGACCACGCTGTAATGTACTTTTCTTCTGTCTCCGATACCTCAATTACATGGGCATCTCCCAGTTGGATGCTGACAGGCTCTTTGTCAGAGAATTCAGGCTGTTCTACGACTGTGGTTGGGACAGCAGGCTCTTCCGTTGTTGTGTCGGAAGGTTTTGTATATGTCTTGTTTACAAATGAATACTGAAATTCACAAGCTAAACACACAAGAAAAAGAATTGTGGAAAGTGCAACTATAAAAAGTCTTTTTTTAATTAATTTTTTCTTCATAATTTTTCCTATATAGAATATTACATTTTTTTAATTTTTTCTATTATATCTTTTTTTTAATAATAAGGCAAGATATATTTAAAAATTCAATAAAATATGATAAAATAACAGCGGTGATTAATATGGCACATCCGATAAAACATTTCAAAATGATTACAGAACACAGACACAAGGTTATTGCAAACTGCAAAAAGGCAGGAATTCTTTGGCAGGGATTGCGGCACGACCTTTCAAAGTATTCCCCCTCAGAGTTTATCCCGGGTGCAAAATACTTTCAGGGGACACGCAGTCCCAATGAAAAGGAACGCGAGCTTTACGGCTATTCTGCGGCGTGGATGCACCACAAGGGAAGAAACCGTCATCACTATGAGTATTGGAACGATTACAATCCTAAATCAAAAAAAATTGAAAATGTGGAAATGCCCTTAAAATATGTTGCAGAAATGTTTTGCGACAGGGTGGCGGCAAGCAAGATATACAACGGCAGTAATTATACCGACGCTCACCCATACCAATATTTTCTGAGAATAAAGGGCAAAAACCGTATGCATCCGAAAACCGAGGAGTTACTTGATCGCCTTCTTACAATGCTCAGGGATCAGGGCGAGGAAAAAACCTTTGCATATATCAGAAAACTGCTCAAAAAATAATTATATTTTGTATGAATTTGTGCTAAATGCAGAAGTTTTTTTTATGTTCAAAACCGCTTGACAAAATGTATGCAAAATGTTATTTTAAAGATGTTATATGACTGACGGATTTGTGGAGCTTACCACTTGGAGTATAACAGATTATTGCCGACCGTCTGGGCGAAGGCTCAGATTAGGTCGGCTTTTTTTATATAATTAATTGTTTTATCCTTTGGATAAAACAGGCTCAAACACAAATAATTACATTTAGGAGGTTATCTTATGATTAACGAATGGAGAAGCTTTAAAAGCGGAAGATGGGAAAACGAAATAGACGTAAGAGATTTTATTCATAGAAACTATACTCCTTATTTCGGCGACGGCAGTTTTCTTGAAGGACCTACACAGGATACCCTTGATTTGTGGGAAAAGGTCAGCGACCTTAAAAAGCAGGAGATAGAAGCCGGCGGTGTGCTTGATATGGATACAAAGGTTGTTTCTACAATCACTTCTCACGGCGCCGCATATATCGACAAGAGCAAGGAAAAAATCGTCGGACTTCAGACAGACAAGCCTCTTAAAAGGTCGTTACAGCCCTACGGCGGTATCAGAATGGCGTCAAAGGCGTGCAAGGACAACGGTTATGAGGTTGATCCCGAGGTGGCCGAATTCTTTACTACGCACCGCAAAACCCATAATGCGGGCGTGTTTGACGCATACACACCCGAAATGCGCCGCTGCCGTACAAATCATATAATCACGGGCTTGCCCGACGCCTATGGCAGAGGCAGAATAATCGGCGACTATCGCCGCGTTGCGCTTTACGGTGTTGACAGACTTATTGAGGACAAGCAAAAGCAAAAGGATACGACAAGAATAATAATGTATTCGGATGTTATCCGTGAGCGTGAAGAGCTTTCGGAGCAGATTCGTGCTTTGCAGATGCTCAAGGAGCTTGCCAATATCTACGGATGTGATATTTCAAAGCCGGCCTCAACGTTAAAAGAGGCGGTTCAGGCGGTGTATTTTGCATATCTTGCCGCCGTTAAGGAACAAAACGGTGCGGCAATGAGCCTTGGCAGAACATCAACATTTCTTGATATTTACGCTTTCCGTGACCTTGCCGAGGGCACTGTTACCGAAAAACAGGTTCAGGAAATAATTGACCATTTCATAATGAAACTCAGAATGGTTTGCTTTGCCCGCACTCCCGAATACAATTCAATCTTTGCAGGCGACCCTACCTGGGTAACCGAATCTATCGGCGGTATCGGCACAGACGGCCGTCCGCTCGTTACAAAGATGTCTTTCAGATACCTCAACACACTTAATAACATCGGTGCCGCTCCCGAACCCAACCTCACTGTTTTGTGGTCGCCTCAGCTCCCCGAACAGTTTAAGCAGTTTTGCGCCGATATATCAATAAAGCATCACGCAATTCAGTATGAGAGCGATGAGCTTATGCGTCCGCTTCACGGCGACGACTACGGTATTGCCTGCTGTGTATCTTCAATGAAGATAGGCAAGGAAATGCAGTTCTTCGGCGCAAGGGCAAATCTTGCAAAATGCCTGCTCTATGCGATAAACGGCGGAGTTGACGAGGTTTCGGGCACGCAGGTGGGTCCCGAGTACCGTCCGATAACAAGCGAATATCTAGATTATGACGAGGTAATGACTAAGTACAAGGCTATGATGAAATGGCTTGCACAGGTTTATGTAAACGCTCTTAACATCATTCATTATATGCACGACAAATACTGCTACGAGCGTTTGCAGATGGCGCTTCACGACAAGCACGTTACACGTTGGTTTGCAACGGGTATCGCAGGATTTTCTGTGGTTGCCGATTCGCTCTCGGCAATTAAATATGCAAAGGTAAAGACCGTAAGAAACGACAAGGGAATTGTTGTTGACTATATTACCGAGGGCGATTTCCCTAAATACGGCAATGATGACGACAGGGTTGACGAAATTGCAAAGGAAGTTTTGCATACATTCATCAATTATATCCGCCAAAATCATACCTATCGCGGAGGAATTCCGACAACCTCTATCCTTACCATCACATCAAATGTATCCTACGGAAAAAATACAGGCTCAACACCGGACGGCAGAAAATACGGCGAGCCTTTTGCTCCCGGTGCAAATCCTATGCACGGCAGAGACAGTCACGGTGCAGTTGCTTCGCTTGCATCGGTTGCTAAGATTCCGTTTATGGATTCTCAGGACGGTATCTCAAACACCTTTACGATTGTTCCGTCTGCGCTTGGCAAGACCGAAGAACAGCGTATTCACAATATGGTATCACTGCTTGACGGTTATATTCTCAAGGGCGGCTATCACCTCAATGTAAATGTTTTTGACCGTGAGCTTTTGCTTGACGCTCAAAAGCATCCCGAGCTTTATCCTCAGCTTACGATTCGAGTTTCGGGCTACGCCGTAAACTTTATCAAACTGACAAAGGAACAACAGGACGAGGTAATTTCAAGAACCTTCCATTCATCAATATAAAAAACTAAGGAGCTGACGCTTTTTTGCACTGCTTGCAATTTTTTTCAGGCTTTGCTCCGATTTTAAACAATTCATATTAAATTTAACTCAGGGCGGATTTTATCCGCCTTGAGCTTTAGAGGTAATTATGTACGGTTATATCCATTCATTTGAAACCTTCGGTACGGTAGACGGACCCGGAGTGCGTTTTGTGGTGTTTTTTCAGGGTTGCCCAATGCGCTGCCTTTACTGCCACAATCCCGATACATGGACTGCAAGTACGGGTATGATGCTTACTGCCGAAGAAGTAATTGAAAAAATGACTCGCAATATTATGTTTTATCAAAGCGGAGGAATTACCGCAACAGGCGGCGAGCCAATGCTCCAGCTTGACTTCCTTGTTGAGCTTTTCACACTTGCCAAAAGTCAGGGGATTCACACTTGCCTTGATACGTCGGGGATAATGTTTGACCCTCAAAATAAAAGCCGAATGAAGAAAATCGACGAACTTCTTTCCTTGTGTGATCTGGTTATGCTTGACATCAAGCATATTGACGATGCCGAACACAAAAAGCTGACGGGACATTCAAACAAAAATATACTTGCGTTTGCCGAATATCTTAACAAAAGGAACGTCAAAATGCGTATTCGCCATGTTATCGTGCCGAACATAACCGATAAACGTGACGAGCTTTTTGCCCTCGGAAGATTTTTGAGCGGATTTGATAATATAGAAAAGATCGAAACTCTGCCGTATCACACCCTCGGCAGGGCAAAATATGAAAATCTCGGCATTGATTATCCGCTCGGCGATACGCCTCAGCTTACGGAAGCCGATGCGGAAAACGCCCTTATAATAATAAAAGAGGGTATGAAAAATGGCTGAAAAAATAATCCACCCGATACCTCCTCTCTACTCGAAAAACTCCCAAACGCTTATTTTAGGCAGCTTCCCGTCGGTCAAATCAAGAGAGGCAATGTTCTTTTACGGACATCCGCAAAATCGCTTTTGGAGATTGCTTGCGCTAATTTTCGGCGAAGAACCGCCCAAAACAACAGAACAGAAAAAACACCTTGTGCTGTCGCATAACCTTGCATTATGGGATTCAATACATTCCTGCACAATAACAGGTTCAAGCGACAGTTCGATAAAGGACGTTGTGCCAAACGACCTTTCGGTAATTCTGGACAACAGCAGGGTAGACAGGATATTTGCAAACGGTGCGGCTTCGTACAAAATGTATCAGAAATACATTTTTCCCACGACGGGAACAGAGGCTGTAAAGCTTCCGTCAACAAGCCCTGCAAACGCCGCATATTCGCTTGACAGGCTGTATCAGGAATGGAAAATAATTTTACCCGAGAATTAGACCTTTTCCGTAAAATCAAACTTGCAAAACCGCTGTTATAATGGTAAAATGTATTTTAAAGAAATGCAACAGCCGAAAGGATGATAAAAATGAAAAGTTCAGTTATAAAAGACGGCGTAAATGCCGCACCGCAGCGTACACTTCTGCACGCACTCGGACTTACCGATGAAGAAATCAAAAAGCCGCTTATCGGTATCGTAAGCTCTAAAAACGATATTGTCCCCGGACATATGAATATTGACAAGGTGGTTGAAGCCGTAAAACAGGGCGTTGCTCTTGCCGGCGGCGTTCCGATAGTTTTCCCGGCAATAGCGGTATGCGACGGTATTGCAATGGGACACGAGGGTATGAAATACTCGCTTGTTACCCGTGAACTTATCGCAGATTCAACCGAGGCTATGGCAAAGGCTCACGCTTTTGACGGACTTGTGATGATTCCCAACTGCGACAAAAACGTCCCGGGGCTTCTTATGGCGGCGGCAAGACTTAATATACCGTCGATTTTCGTAAGCGGAGGTCCGATGCTCGCAGGTCACGTTGACGGCAAAAAAATCAGCTATTCAACTGTTTCCGAGGCCGTTTCACGTTATAAGGTGGGCGAGATAGACGACAAAAAGCTTGCGGAATATGAAAACAACGCCTGTCCGACCTGCGGTTCGTGCTCGGGTATGTTCACCGCTAACAGTATGAACTGCCTTACAGAGGTTATCGGTATGGGACTTCAGGGCAACGGAACCGTACCTGCCGTATATTCTCAGCGCCTTTTGCTTGCAAAACACGCAGGTATGAAGATTATGGAGCTTGTAAACAAAAATATTTGTCCCCGTGACATAATGACCGAAAAAGCATTTGAAAACGCCCTGACCGTTGATATGGCTCTCGGCTGTTCAACAAACACAATGCTTCATCTTCCTGCAATAGCTCACGAATGCGGAATTGACATCGACCTTGACATAGCAAACGACATTTCCGCAAAAACTCCTAATCTTTGCCACCTTGCGCCCGCAGGCGAACACTTTATTGAGGAGCTTAACGAAGCAGGCGGAATCTACGCCGTAATGAACGAGCTTGCAAAGCATGGCTTGCTCAATACCGATATACTCACCTGTACGGGCAAAACTGTTGCCGAAAACATCAGCGGCTGTGAAATCAAGAATACCGAGATAATCCGTACATATGACGAACCGTACAGCAGAACGGGCGGTATTGCCGTACTAAAGGGAAATCTTGCTCCCGACGGCTGTGTAGTCAAGAGAAGTGCGGTTGCGGAAGAAATGATGCACCACAAGGGCTTTGCCCGTGTTTTTGACTGCGAAGAGGACGCTCTCAATGCTATATATGACGGCAAAATTAATCCCGGTGACGTTGTAGTTATTCGCTATGAGGGACCGAAGGGCGGTCCGGGAATGCGTGAAATGCTTAACCCGACCTCTGCAATTATGGGCAGCGGTCTCGGCAACTGTGTTGCGCTTATTACAGACGGACGTTTTTCGGGTGCAACAAGGGGTGCTGCAATCGGCCACGTTTCCCCCGAAGCCGCAGTGGGCGGACCTATTGCGCTTGTTGAAGAAGGCGATACGATTGAGATTGATATTCCGTCAAACACAATAAATGTTCTCGTTTCCGACGAAGAGCTTGCAAAACGCAAATCTCTCTGGAAACCGCGTCAGCCGAGAATTACAACAGGCTATCTTGCAAGATATGCAAAGCTTGTTACATCGGGAACCAAAGGTGCAGTGCTTGAATGATTTATGATTTTGCACAAATCCGACAACAGAATTTTGTCAATTACAATATTATAAGTTAATAAATAAAGCAAATTGCACAATTCACCCTTTGATATATTGGTCAAAGGGTGAATTTTTATATTTTGATTTATTTCTGTTGTATATATTATACAAATATGATATAATAATAGATACTTAATTTATAATATTGCTGAATAATATATATTTTTGACGAAAAATCATATTATTATCAAAATTAGCATTTTATTTACGAAGGGAGTTTTTAATTTTGAAACAGTATGATGCTAACAAAATTCTGAATATTGCTTTGGCAGGTCACAGCGGATGCGGCAAGACCTCGGTTGCAGAGTCGATACTTTATCTTTCAAAGGCAACAGAACGTTTGGGAAAGATAGCCGACGGCAATACAACGCTTGACTTTGACGGCGAAGAAATCAAGCGACAGGCTTCAATTATGACGGCGGTTGCTCCGATAGAATGGAAGAATACAAAAATCAACCTTATTGACACTCCCGGTCTGTTTGATTTTGCAGGCGGAGTATCAGAGGGTATGCGTGCCGCAGACACTGCGCTTATCGTGGTTTCGGGCAAGGACGGCGTAAACGTCGGCACCGAAAAGGCTGTTGCCGCCGCAACAAAAGCAGGGCTTACAAAGGTTTTCTTTGTAAACGGACTTTGTGATGAAGACGCACGTTTTTACCGTGTGTTTGAAAATCTAAAGGCTACTTTCGGTCCTTCCGTTTGCCCTGTTGTTGTTCCGTATATCGTTGACGGAAAGGCTAATACTTATGTAAATCTTTTTGAGTATAAGGCATATGAATACAGCCCCGACGGTTCTGTAAAACAAACCTCCCTGCCCGATATGGGAACAAGACTTGAGGGCTTGAGAGAAGCTATAAAGGAGGCTGTTGCCGAAACAAGTGAAGAATTGCTTGACAAGTTTATAATGGGCGAGGAGTTCACTCCCGAGGAGATAATCCTCGGAGTAAGTCAAGGTGTAAAGGACGGTACGATTTGTCCTGTTTTCTGCGGCGACGCTCACAATACCTTTGCGATAGACCAGCTTCTTAACAGCCTTACATGGCTTGCACCGAGCGCAGCCTCAAGAGGAGAGGAGATAGGTGTTGACGTAAACGGCGAACCTGTTGAAGTTGCTATAAATGAAAACGCAGCCGCAGCTGCTATTGTATTCAAAACCGTAGTTGACCCGTTTATCGGCAGACTTTCATACATTAAGACTATATCGGGTAAAATTTCTCCCGACACGCCTGTTATCAATATGCGTACAGGAGCTCAGGAGCGTATCGGCAAGGTTATGTATGTATGCGGCAAAAAGCAGGTTGACGCCGAGTATATAGGAGCAGGCGACATAGGCGCAATTCCGAAGCTTGTTTCGACAAAAACGGGAGATACGCTTTGTTCACCGCTTCGTAAGGTAATACTTGACGGAATTGATTATCCCGTTTCTTCATATACTATGGCTGTTTATCCTGCCAAAAAGGGCGACGAGGATAAGGTAGCTCAGGGCCTTGCAAAGCTTGCGGACGAAGATCCTACAATAAAATTTGAAAATAACCACGAAACTCACGAAATGCTTGTTTCAGGACTTGGCGAACAGCATCTTGACGTTGTTATATCAAGACTTAAAACAAAATATAATGTTGACGCAAGCCTTCAGAAGCCTAAGATTGCATACAGAGAAACTATTCGAAAAAAGGTTACCGCTCAGGGCAGATACAAAAAGCAGTCGGGTGGTCACGGACAGTTTGGCGATGTATGGATTGAATTTGAGCCGTTCGATACCGACGGGCTTGAATTTGCTGAAAGAGTTGTAGGCGGCGCAGTGCCCAAAAACTTCTTCCCGGCAGTTGAAAAGGGACTCAGAGATTCAATCAAAAAGGGCGTTCTTGCGGGTTATCCGACAGTGGGAATAAAGGCAACGCTTTATGACGGTTCCTATCACCCTGTTGACTCTTCCGAAATGTCATTCAAGACTGCCGCAAGTCTTGCATACAAAAACGGTATTCCAAACGCTTCTCCAACGCTTCTCGAGCCTATCGGAAGTCTTAAGGCTACGGTTCCGGACGGCAATATGGGCGACGTTATGGGCGAGGTAAACAAACGCCGCGGCAGAGTGCTCGGAATGTCGCCTGCCGAGGGCGGAATGCAGGTCGTTGAAGCGGAAGTGCCAATGGCCGAAATGGCGGATTTCTCTACATTTATAAGGCAAATCACTCAGGGCAGGGGTTCCTATGAATTCACCTTTGTCCGTTACGAGGACGCTCCTGCAAACGTAGCTCAAAAGGTTATAGAGCAGGCTAAAAAGGACGCAGAAGAATAAACTTAAGGGACGTTGTAGAACGTCCCTTTTTGTATCTTTTGTTTGTTGACAAAATATGTATTTTGCTATATATTAAGGTGTAAGGGAGGGTTGCGTTTTGAAAAGATATGTAATTGTTGCATAAGCTTTGGCTGTGCAATCAAATGATATGTTATAGCCATTGCTTATCCTTGAGAGTAAAACTTAGGAGGCAACAATGAGCTATGTTAAGGCGGACGAAGTTCTGCCGCAAAACATTATCGCAATAATACAGCAGTATATAGACGGCGAGAGTGTTTATATTCCAAAAAGGAATAATACCAGAGCAAAGTGGGGTAAAAAGTCAGGTATAAAAAAAGAGCTTGAACTCAGGAACCTCAGCATTTTTGAAGATTATATGCTTGGTGCAAAAACATCAAGTCTTGCCGATAAGTACTGTCTTTCTGATAAAAGTATCCAAATAATTTTGAGGTTTTATTTTAAAAGCTCCTTTGTTACAATAGAATACGAAAGGAGTGCATAATATGTAAATAGTTAAAAATTACCGCAAAGACGATAGGCTGAGGGCAGGTCTTAACAGCCTTACCGAAAGAACCTTTGGATTTGATTTTGAAGGCTGGTATCAAAACGGCTTTTGGAATGATAAATACATACCGTATTCAATCTTGGAGGACGAAAAAATTGTTGCAAACGTGTCTGTAAATATCATAGACATAAACGACTGCACAAAGCTTAAACACTATATCCCGCTCGGAACGGTTATGACTGATGAAAATTACCGAAACAAGGGTTATAGCAGAGTGTTAATGGATGAAATTTTCAAGGATTATGATGGAAAGGTTGACGGAATTTATCTTTTCGCAAAACGCTTGGTTTTACACCGATTGATGCCGAGGGTTGGTATGTGAAAGAGTATCATGAAGAAGATACAACGCTGTTTACAAGGGGTTTTTCGCTTGTCGGCAGAAGAGTAATTTTTCAAACCCTGTCACACGCATAATAATCTAAGTGCAAATATCCCCCGTCTAAGAGGCGGGGGATATTTTATAGCAATATAATTTTGGTTTTGCTCTGCGCCGAATGACAGCTTAATTATTGATTTTTGCTGAACTGACTGTTGTACAGCATTGTATAAAATCCATTTTGTTTTATCAGCTCATTATGACTGCCTTGTTCAATGATGTTGCCGTCCTTCATAACAAGAATTACGTCGCTTTCTTTAATAGTAGAAAGCCTGTGAGCAACAACAAAGCTTGTTTTGCCTTTCATCATTTTTGCAAAAGCCTTTTGAACTCGAATTTCAGTTAAGGTATCAATTGATGAAGTTGCTTCGTCCAAAATCAGCATAGGCGGGTTAGTGAGCATGGCTCTTGCAATGCACAAAAGCTGTTTTTGACCGTGGCTCAGATTTCCGCCGCCCTCGCTTATTACGGTGTCATAGCCCTTTGGCATACGGCGGATAAAGCTATGGGCATATGCGGCCTTTGCGGCGGCAATCACTTCTTCATCTGTTGCATTTTCATTGCCGTAGCGCAGGTTTTCCATAATCGTGCCGCAAAACAGCCAGCTTTCCTGAAGCACCATTCCGTAGCATTTTCTCACGTTGTCACGTGTCATATCCCTTATGTCAACGCCGTCTATCGTGATTTTCCCGCTGTCGGTTTCATAAAACCGCATCAAAAGGTTGATAAACGTGGTTTTTCCGCACCCTGTAGGACCGACTATTGCAACGTGACTACCGCTTTTTACATCAAGCGAAAAGTTAGTAATAAGCGGTTTTTCCTTTGTGTAAGAAAAGTTTACGTTCTCAATTTTAACATTGCCTTTGCAATCCTCAACCTTTTTGGGATTAGGTTCATCCGGCTTTTCGTCGTCAGCCTCAAGCACTTCAAAAACTCTTTCTGCGGCGGCAATTCCCGTTTGAAGCTGAGTCAAAACGCCCGTTACCTCGTTAAAGGGTTTTGTGTATTGGTTGGCATAGGTGAGAAAGCACGAAAGCTGACCTACGGAAAGCGCACCCGAAATTGCCGTTAATGCGCCGATAACTCCGACTGCGGCATATACTATCGCATTCACAAACCTTGTACTCGGATTTGCAAGCGCACCTGCAAATTGAGCCTTAAAGCCGACCGTGTACAGTTCTTTGTTATATTTATCAAATTCATCGAATGCACGCTGTTCAAACGAAAACGCCTTGACTATGCGCTGATTTCCGACGTGTTCTTCAACATATGATGAAATTTTTCCCTGCAAGCTCTGCTGTTCGGCAAACCTTTTGTGAGTCAGTTTTCCTATAAATGCGGCGACAAAAAGCGAGAGCGGAGTAAGCACAAATACGGCTATGGCAATTTTCCAGTTTATAAACAGCATAAATATAAGCGTGCCGATTATTGTCACAACGCCCGAAAACAGTTGCAGGCACATCTGAGTTAATCCGTCGCCGACAGCGTCAACATCGTTTATTACACGGCTTATAAGGTCGCCGTGCGAGTGAATGTCAATGTAGGAGAGAGGAACGCAGTTGAATTTTTTGAACACGTCCCTGCGAAGGTCTCTGACGGTTTTGTAGCTTATGACATTAACAAAATAATTCATAATCCATTGAAAGACCGTAACGCCTGCAATACCCACAAGTATATAAATCAATATTTGCGCTATATTTGCAAAATTTACGTTGCCTGCGTCGATAATATTGTCAATAGCCCTGCCCACAAGCACGGGAATATAGAGCGTGAGCAAAACACTGATGACTGCGCTGACAAGTGCAAGCGCAAGATAGCCCGAATAGGGCTTTATTTTTTTGATAACCTTTGAAACGGCAGATCTTTTTTTCATCGTTTAGCCTCCGTTTCGCTGAGCTGAGAAAGACATATCTCACGATATGTTTCGCAGTTCTCAAATAATTCATCGTGTGTGCCCTGACCTGCAAGCTCTCCGTCGTCAAGCACAAGTATAAGATCGGCGTTTTTTATAGTCGAGCATCTTTGTGTGACTATGATAACCGTCATATTTTCGGTGCTTTCTTTTAGAGCCTTTCTAAGTGCGGCGTCGGTCGCAAAGTCAAGAGCAGAAAAACTGTCGTCAAGTATCAGTATCTTTGGCTTTGCCGCAATACCTCTTGCAATACAAAGCCTTTGCTTCTGACCGCCGCTGAAATTTTTTCCGCCCTGTTCAACATAGCTGTCAAGTCCTTTTGGCAGTTTTGATACAAAATCATAGGCTTGGGCGATTTTTAATGCATTGATGATTTCTTCATCGGTTGCATTTTTATTGCCCCATTTCATATTATCTCTGACAGTTCCGCTGAACAGCACCGATTGCTGTGGAACAATTCCCATCTGTCCTCTGAGCTGTAAGAACGGATATTCTTTTACGTCAACGCCGTCAACGCTCACACTGCCGCTTTTTACGTCATAAAACCTGGGAATAAGACCGATAAGCGTTGATTTTCCGCTTCCTGTACCGCCGATAATACCAACAGTCTGACCTCGCTTTATTTCAAAGCTGATGTCGCTCAGCTCATCTGCTCCGTCACCGTAGGTAAAGCATACATTATCAAATTTGATTTTGGGTGTGTTTGTATCTGCAAAAGTTTTTATATTATCGTGATTTTTTTCAACTACGCTCGGATGGGTTTTAAATACGTCGTCAATTCTTTTTGCACTTGCGCTTGCCTTTGTAAGCAAAATTACAAGGTTTGCAACAACTATCATCGCAAGCAAAATCTGCGTCATATAGTTTACAAGAGCAATAATATCGCCCGAAAGCATACCGCTTCCGCTGTTTACGTTGACTGCGCCGAACCAGACTATTGCAACTATTGCAAGGTCGGTAACCGCATAGGTAACAGGACTGAGCAGAGCCGAAAGGCGGCTGACTCTGATTGAGGTCTTTGCAAGGTCTTCGGTGGCAAAGTCAATGCGCTCCTTTTCGCTTTTTTGCTTTGAAAAAGCGCGGATAACTCTGTTGCCTGAAAGGTTTTCTCTTGAAATAAGACCAATCTTATCAAGCTTTTTCTGCATAGCCGTAAATATCGGAATACTCTTGCTCATAACAAAATACAGCGTAAGGGCAATAAGCAGAGCGGAAATAAAGAATATTACGGACATCTTAAGGTTGATTGTCATAGCCATAACAAGTGCGCCTGCAACGATAAACGGTGCACGGGTCAAAAGCCTTATACTCATTGCAACGCTTTGCTGAACCTGATTTATGTCGTTAGTCATTCGTGTTATCAGCGAGGGGGTGCCGAGCTTGTCAAGCTCGGCGTGCGAAAGGCTGTTGATGTGCTTAAATAATGCGCTTCTGACTTTTGTTCCAAAGCCCTGAGAGGCTTTGGACGCAAGGTATTGGCACACAAGCGCAAACGAAAGTCCCAGCACTGCGAGCAGTACCATAAGCCAGCCCATTTTGACAACGTAGTCAGAGTCACCGTTTTTAACACCGACGTCAATTATCTTAGCCATAACAAGCGGAACCAAAAGTTCGAGTACAGCTTCAATCAGCTTGCATATAGGTCCGATGATACATTCCTTTTTGTAGTCCTTTAAAAATCGTCTTAATCTTATCATCTTATTATCCTGTCCGTATTATTTCCAATATACTTATTTTACACCAATTTTTTCTAATCATCAACTTTTTTTAATTTTGTTAAAATCATTATGCCCAAATACAGTTAAAAAGGCTCTGTTTCAGTCAAGAAACAAAGCCTTTGTGCTTTATAAGAATTTTACAGTTTTTGATTATGCTTTCCAAATCGACTTGATAATTGAGCCTATTTTTGGCTTTGTGCCGTAAAGCAGAACGCCTACTCTGTAAATTTTAGCCGACAAAACACCCACTCCAAATACAGAAGCCACCAAGATTATTGTTGAAATAATAATTTCATAAATCGGAACCGTGCTCATTGCAATACGGGTAAACATAGCCATAGGGGAGGTGAACGGTATGTATGAGCATACTATCATCAAAATATTGTCAACGTTTCCGCTTGTCATAGAGAAAACTACAACAAAAAACGCGACTATAAATAGCATAGTTATCGGCATGACCGCAGTATTGATGTCTTCTACCTTTGAAACCGTAGAGCCTACTGCGCCATATAAAAATGCGTAGATGAAGAATCCCAGTACAAAGAACAGCAGCATATACATCAAAAGATTAAGCGGCATATTGAATATTGAGTTGACAATTTGATTATCCTGCCAGTCGCCATTGTTAAGGTTAAACAGCAAAAATGCAGAACCAAAAATACAGGCAAGTTGAATTAGTCCGGCAATGCAGGCGGCAATTACCTTTCCAAACATCATTGAGGTAGGCTTTGCGCTGGTAATCAAAAGCTCCATTGCCCTTGAACTTTTTTCAGTAGCAACGCTTGTGGCAACTAATTGTCCGTAGAGAAGAATTACCATATATAAGGCAAAAATCATTATGTATGTATAGAAAAAGTTTTGCATTTGGTCTTTACCAAGATTTTCTACACTGTGGTTTATCTGAACAGAAAGAATTTCATTGGCTTTTTCCTCAGGAATTCCGCTTTGCAGCATTGTGTTCAGTCTGTAAATGTTTTGCAAAACTTGGTCTGCAATCATTGTGTTTTCATCATAAATTGAAAGGTCGTTTACATAATATGTATATGAAACAGGACTGTCAAAATAGAAACCACATTCAGCTTCTTCGTCCGAAATTTTAGTTTTTATATCTTCATTTCCTTTTTCGGTAACCTGAATATTGTAATCCACAAATGCAGAAGCAAAAACCTCTTTGATTTGTTGTGCTTCATCTTCGGAATCTGCCGCAATCAGCATAACAGGAAGATTTTCACTGTTTGTATCTGCGCTGTCACTTTCAAATGCAGCTGTTATCTTTGGAAAAAAGATTACTATTGCAATTACCGCAACAATAAATAATGTAACTCCGACAAATATTTTGTTCTTAAAATAGTTTTTTAATTCAAACTTTAATATTGTTCCAAATTGATTCATTTTTTGCCCCCCTTTTTATACCTGTTCTCCTGCATATTCGACAAATATATCATTTAACGACGGTTCAAATACTTTGATTTCATCTATATCAAAGTGTTCGGTCAGCATTTTCATAACATTTTGTTTGTTATCAGGTGAATTAAGCTGCAAAATCAGGGTTTCTGAATCCAAACGCTTGACAGATTTTTCGAATTTTACACTCTGATTAGTCAAAATTTTCTCAATATCAGTTAAAGACTTTACTATAAGCTTATCTCTTGTGTAGTTCCTTTTGATGTTGTGCAGGTTGCCCTGTAAAACAACTTTTCCGCCGTTAAGAATAGCAATGTTATCGCAAAATTCTTCTATGTAATTCATTTGGTGGCTTGAAAATAGAACAATTTTTCCTTTGCTGATTTCTTCTTTTACAACATCTTTTAGCAACTGTGCATTGACCGGGTCAAGTCCCGAGAACGGTTCGTCAAGAATTACAATATCGGGATTGTGGGCAAGTGCAGTAATCAGCTGTATTTTTTGCTGATTTCCCTTTGAAAGAGTGTCGAGCCGTTTGTTGCGATATTCAGACATACCAAGTCTTTCAAGCCATTTATCAATTGACTTTACGGCAGGCGCATATTTCATACCTTTTAGTTGGGCAAAATAAACAAGTTGCTCAATGATTGGCTTTTTGGGATAAAGTCCTCTTTCCTCCGGAAGATATCCGATACCTACCTTGCTGTAATTAATCGGTTTCCCGTCAACAAGTACTTCGCCGCTGTTTGCAGGAAAAACATTCATTAATATACGAATTGTAGTGGTTTTTCCGGCACCGTTTCTACCCAGCAATCCAAACGCTTCACCGCTTTTGGCTTTTAAAGATATGCCGGTCAATACCTGCTTTTCGCCAAAACTCTTATATATGTTATTCAGCTCAAGTTCCATAATTTCCTCCGAATATGTATTAAAATATTGTACATAAAATGTGTTTTATATTTTATGTATAATAAGGTGATTTTTAGCAATATAGTATAAATTATACCATAATATTTTTGAAAATCAAGCAATTGCAATATTCGGTCGATTACTTCGTTTATGTATTTGTACACATCTCTTTGCAAACGTTTCTATCAGGGTTTTAATAAAAAATTAATTCGGAATTTTCAAATAAAAAATCGCTGCAAGCAAATAACTTGCAGCGGTTAGTTAAGCGTATTGTATTAATTATTATTTAATAAGGCTCTTGCCGTCCATTTCTTCGGGCTGTGGCAGGTTCATAATCTGAAGCATTGTAGGAGCAATGTCGGCAAGTCTGCCGCCCTCTCTGAGTTCGCAGTCATAACCTACTACGCAGAACGGAACAGGATTTGTTGTGTGCGCTGTGAACGGTTCGCCGTCATCGTCAATCATCTTGTCGGCATTACCGTGATCGGCTGTGATAAGCGCAACGCCGTTCATTTCTTTTACAGCGTCGATTACCTTGCCTACGCAGGTGTCAACGGCTTCAACAGCTTTTACTGCGGCTTCAAACACACCTGTGTGTCCTACCATATCGCAGTTTGCAAAGTTGAGAATAATCATATCGTACTTGCCGCTCTTGATTGCGGGAACAAGTTTGTCTGTAACCTCATATGCGCTCATCTCAGGCTGAAGGTCATAGGTTGCAACAGCAGGTGATTTAACAAGGATTCTGTCTTCACCGGGATACTGTTTTTCTACTCCGCCGTTAAAGAAGAACGTAACGTGAGCGTACTTTTCGGTTTCGGCAATTCTCAGCTGATCCATACCAAGACTTGAAATGTATTCGCCCATTGTGTTGTTAAGGGTTTGCGGCTTAAATGCAACCTCAACATTCGGCATCGTTGCGTCGTATTGCGTCATACAAACGTAGCGGAGAGGGAAGAAGCCGTTCTTTCTCTCAAAGCCCTTAAATTCAGGGTCAACAAGCGCTCTTGTAATCTCTCTTGCTCTGTCGGGACGGAAGTTATAGAAAATTACGCTGTCGTTCGGCTTTATTGTTGCTCCGTCCTTGATTACGGCAGGAACAACAAATTCATCAGTAACGCCCTGCTCATATGAATTCTTAACAGCGCATACGGGGCAGTCTGCTTCAACACCCTCGCCGTAAACCATTGCGGCATATGCTTTTTCAACACGATCCCAGCGGTTGTCACGGTCCATTGCGTAGTATCTGCCCATAACGGTTGCAATTTTGCCTACGCCGATTTTTTCGGTTTCTTTCATACACTCTTCAACGAATTCAGCCGCACTTGACGGCGGAACGTCACGTCCGTCAAGGAAAGCGTGTATATAAACCTTGTCAAGCCCTTTTTTCTTGGCAAGCTCCAAAATTCCGTAAAGGTGGGTGTTGTGACTATGCACGCCGCCGCTTGAAAGCAGTCCCATAAGGTGGAGCGCAGTGCCGTTTTTAAGGGCGCTGTCCATAGCTCCGACGATAGCATCGTTTTCCTTGAGCTTGTCCTCGTTTATGGTTTTTGTGATTCTTGTAAGCTCCTGATAAACGATTCTGCCTGCGCCGATGTTTGTGTGACCGACTTCCGAGTTGCCCATCTGTCCGTCAGGCAAACCTACGTCCATTCCCGAAGCTCCTATCTGAGTGATAGGGTTAGAGGAGAACAGCTTGTCTATATTGGGCTTTTTGGCATTAAAAATTGCGTTTGTGTTATCGTGCTTGCCAATGCCAAAGCCGTCAAGTATCATTAATAACAAAGGTTTTTTCATAATTAAAATCCTTTCCGATGATTTTGCCAAAACTACATATTATACCATCTTCCAATAAAACCCTTTAACATCTGCCGCATAAAATCCCGCATAACTGCGTTGTTGTCCTCGGAATACGACAGTATTCCTGCGTCCTCCGCCTTGTTCTGCGAAAATTTCTATCGACATCTGTTTTAAAGCGTTTTATCGGAAAATAGTATTAATCAGAAGGGGATGTCGCATTAAGATGCAGAAAGCGTTTTTCGCTCTGCGTTAAATGTGACAGTCCCCTTTGTGTTAAAATTATTTGCTTGCAGCTTTTACTATTGCGGCAAATTTTTCTGCAACAAGTGAAGCGCCGCCGATAAGTCCGCCGTCAACGTCTTTCTTTGAGAGAAGCTCGTCAGCATTACCGTCGTTCATAGAGCCGCCGTACTGAATCGTAACAGCGTCTGCAACATCCTGATTATAAAGCTTTGCAAGAGTTGAACGGATAAATCCGCAAACTTCCTCAGCCTGCTCGGCAGTAGCGGTTTTGCCTGTGCCGATAGCCCAAACAGGCTCGTAAGCGATTATTGTGTTGAGAACGTCCTCGTCTGTTACATCATAGAGGTCAAGCTTTATCTGTCTTGCAATAACTTCTTCTGTGATGTCACATTCACGCTCCCAAAGCAGCTCGCCTACGCAAACGATTGGTTTAAGACCTGCTGCAAGAGCGGCTTTTGTTCTCTTGTTTACAGTTTCATCGGTTTCACCAAAGTACTGTCTTCTTTCGCTGTGACCGATAACTACATATTCAACGCCCATCTCTTTGAGCATACCTGTTGAAATTTCGCCTGTAAATGCGCCTTTTTCTGCCCAATGGCAGTTTTCTGCGCCGATTTTTACATTTGTGCCCTTTGTAACTTCAAGAGCAACGCTGAGGTCAACGTACGGTACACAAGCGATAACTTCGCAGTCAGCGTCCTTAACAGCGGGAACAATGGCTGTAAGAAGCTCTTTTGCCTCGCTTGGGGTTTTGTTCATTTTCCAGTTGCCGGCTATAACGGCTTTCCTTTTTGTCTTATCCATTTATATTCAGCCTTTCAAAATTATTTGTCAGCGATTACTGCAATGCCGGGGAGAGTTTTGCCCTCAAGATATTCAAGAGAAGCGCCGCCGCCTGTTGAGATGTGGCTCATCTTGTCGGCAAAGCCAAGCTGAATAACAGCAGCCGCACTGTCGCCGCCGCCGATGATTGTTGTAGCGTCTGTATCTGCAAGAGCTTTTGCAACGGCGATTGTGCCCTTTGCAAGAGTCGGGTTCTCAAATACGCCCATAGGACCGTTCCAAACAACCGTCTTTGCGTTCTTTACAGCGTCTGCAAAGAGCTCCTGAGTCTTTGTACCGATGTCAAGACCTTCCATATCTGCAGGAATGCTGTCAGCGTCAACAACCTTAACGTCAATAGGTCCGTCGATTGGGTCAGGGAAGCCTGCCGCAATGGTTGTGTCAACGGGGAGAAGAAGCTTTTTGCCGAGCTTTTCAGCCTTTTCCATCATTTCCTTGCAATAGTCAATCTTTGTATCGTCAACGAGCGAAAGACCAACCTCTTTGCCCTGAGCTTTGAGGAATGTATAAGCCATACCGCCGCCGATAATAAGCGTGTCGCATTTTTCGAGAAGGTTAGAGATTACGTTAAGCTTGTCTGCAACCTTTGCGCCGCCGAGGATAGCAACAAACGGACGAACAGGATTTTCAACGGCATTGCCGAGGTAGTTGATTTCTTTCTGCATAAGGTAGCCTACAGCGGTTTCCTTGATGTGGTCTGTAACGCCTGCTGTTGAGCAGTGAGCGCGGTGAGCAGAACCGAAAGCGTCCATTACGAAAATGTCGGCAAGAGAAGCAAGCTCGCTTGAGAAAGGCTCAAGATTCTTTGTTTCTTCAGCTCTGAAACGTGTGTTCTGAAGAAGAACAACGTCGCCGTCTTTCATTTCGGCAACAGCCTTCTTAGCGTTTTCGCCTACTACGTTGTCGTCATCGGCAAAAACAACCTCTTTGCCCAAAAGCTCTGAAAGTCTTACTGCAACAGGAGCAAGTGAGAACTTTGCTTCTGGACCGTTCTTCGGCTTGCCGAGGTGAGAGCAGAGAATAACCTTGCCGCCGTCAGCAATCAGCTTTTTGATTGTGGGGAGAGCGGCTGTGATACGATTGTCGTTAGTGATAACGCCGTCCTTGAGAGGTACGTTGAAATCCACACGAACAAGCACTCTTTTGCCTTTTACGTTAATGTCGTCAACTGTAACTTTGTTAAGTTTCATTAGGTTCAATCCTTTCGTCTTAGAAGAATATTGTAAAAATTTAGTATTTTCACATACAAAATTATTATATAACAAAATGCAGTATTTATCAATAGAAATCTGTAATTTTTATAATTTGGCGGTTATATTATTAAAAGTGAAAAATTAAATGATAATTGGAATTTTATACCTGCAAATTATTGGCTTCGCTCCATTTATGATTGTGAAGCTCGCCCTTGTTTTGAAGCTCCGGATAATCCCATTGCCTGAGAACTTCGTATGCGGCGACAGCAACCGAATTTGAAAGATTAAGACTGCGTGCTTCGTCAATCATAGGAATTCTCAAAGTGTTGTCTGGGTGTTTAAGTAAAAGTTCTTCGGGCAAGCCCTTTGTTTCTTTGCCGAACAAAAGATAGCAGTTGTCGGGAAATTCAACGTCGGAATGTCTGTGAGTACCCTTTGTTGAAAAGAAGTAGTAATTGCCGCCCTTTGTTTTTTCAAAAAAGTCATCTATGCTTTCATAATATGTAATATCCAAAAAGTGCCAGTAATCAAGCCCTGCACGCTTGAGCTTTCTGTCGTCTATCGCAAATCCGAGCGGCTTTACCAGATGAAGCCTTGCTCCGGTTGCGGCACAGGTGCGTGCAACGTTGCCGGTGTTTTGCGGAATTTCAGGCTCTACAAGCACAAGATTGAGTTTTGCCAAGAATTATCACTCCGTTTTTATTAAAATCTGTTTTATTATATTTTAAATCGCAAACAATAATAAAGCAAGATATTTTTCTTGTCAAGTCAAAAGCCGAATTTTCGGCAAATTTAAGTTGAGGAGATGAAACAATGACCGCAAATCCGCTTATGAATATGGTAAAGGGTGCTGCTATCGGTCTTGCCGCAGGTGTAGCGGTAGGCTATGTCGGCAGAAAAGCCGTAGATGATAACCCAAAGCTGAGAAAAAAGGCTAACAAGGCTTACAAAACCTTTGAAAGCATTATGGATACCGCTCAGTATATGTTTAAATAACAAAGTATCAGGTATGCAAAAATCCCCTCGGAGTTTACCGAGGGGATAAATTATTCTTATATAGAATTATCAGCACACATAATTAAGGGGATTGATTTTTTCGCCGTTTTCAATAATTTCAAAATGCAGGTGAGGTCCTGTCGAGTTGCCTGTAGAACCGACATAAGCGATAGTTTCGCCCTGCGAAACATACTGACCCGTTGATACTGCAAGTGAGCTTGCGTGACCGTAGAGCGTCTGATAGCCGTTGCCGTGGTCTATAACAACATAATTTCCGTAACCGCTGTTATCTCCGCCTGCAAAGGTAACCGTTCCGCCGTCGGCGGCTACAATCGGCTGACCATATACGCCGCCGTCTGCAATGTCAATTCCCTGGTGCATTCTGCCCCAGCGCCATTCAAACAAGCTTGAAATCGAATGGGTATAGGGCAGAGGCCAAATAAATTGTCCCGAAGCAGTACCTGCGGATGTATTGCCCGGTTCGTACTCGCCGTCCTTTGAGCCTTTGATAATTACTCTGTCAACAGGTTCTTTTGTTACCTTTGATCCCGTAACATATACATCTGTTTGAATTCCGTCGGTAAAGGTTACTCTTATCATAACCTTTTCTTCGCCGTCTTCACCTTCTGTTTTTACTTCCTCATATGATGAATATTCGGAATCATCGTATTCGGTTTCCGTGTCATATGCAATATCGGTAGTATAGTACATATCGGTTGAAAGAGCTATCGAAAATTTTCCGTCTGCCTTCGCCATTATCTCGTCAACGGTATTTATCTGGGTTTCATCAAAGCTGCCGTTTTTGATTTTGACGTCATTGGCAAATTCCGTTGTGGTTTCAGCGTCGTAGTCCTTGCGATAGTCAACAAGTACCTTATTAAGTGCTTCGTTAAGCTCGGCTGCCTGAGTTGTTGCGCCGATTAACTCGCCGTCAATATAAAGTCCCACAACTCCGGATTCCACAAAAAGCTCCGGATTTATAATGTCTGAATTCTGAACTTCATCAGATGTTGCAGCAATTAAAAAATCATTTTCGGGAACATTTGTGCTTTCCGCTTTTAACACTTTGTCAGATGGCTGAGTGTTAAAAGTATCGGGTATGTCAAGAGCACTTGCAACCGTGACACACGGAATCATAATTGCCGCAAGACAGGCAACCACGGCAAGCACCGCTCTTTTCTTTAATAATGCATGTGTGCGGTAGCCGTTGTTCGGTGCACTGTGCGCATATTTGCGGTTGTTTACGCAAACAACGCTTGTGATTGATTCTTTGGCTGAATTATTGAATTCGCTGTTTTGTCCCTGTCTGTTTTCGTTATAAAACTTGTCAAGCATACCGGACTGAGACTTTTTGTCTACAGCTTTTACGGTCTTTGCGGCTTGAGCTTTTAAAACCGTCGCAGTCTTTTTCGGCTTGCAAAGTTTGACTGCTCTTTTAACAAAGCGCACGGTCTTTTGAGCCGTGTTAAGCTCTTTTTTTCTTTTTGCTCTTTTGCTTGATGACTTCAGACATTCAATTTCATCGAATCCGTCTAAGCCAATGAATTTGGTATTCAAAATAAATTCTCCTATCTCATTAACCGTTACATAATTGTAACAAACTCAACGATATAATTATAACAAATTGTAACCAAAATTCAATAGGAGAAATAAAAAACGTGATAATTAACAATTAAATTCGCAATCAGCCATTGAATAATTCAACGTATTGCACAATAATTCCAATAATTAATTATACTGTAAGTTATCAACGTTGTAATCTTTCAACAAAGAGTAATATTCTTCTAAAGCATTTTTTGCGCCGATTTTGTCGTGTTCCTTGTAATTTCCGCACTCTATTGCAGTAGTTCCGGGAATTTCACCCTCGTGTTCAGCGCATTTTTTGACAGTATCTTTAATGAGCTCCAGTGCTTGTTCCTGAGATAAATTTCTTACAAGGAAATAAAAACCTGTTCTGCAACCCATCGGACCGAAATATATAACGTTATCCGCAAATTTGCTGTTGCGTGCATAGGTTGCAAACAAGTGCTCTATTGTGTGCATAACGGGATTCGGAAGATAGGGAGGAGTGTTTGGCTTTATAAAGCGCATATCATATGTTGTAATATCGCCGTCGATGCGAGAAACATAAACTCCGGGTTTCAGTGTGTTGTGGTCAATAGTGAAGCTTGCAATTTTTTTCATAAAAATCTCTTTTCCGTAAATTTAAATCGGAGCAGCACTCCGTTAATCAGTCATAGTCGGCAATATCTGTAAAGCAAATGTTCAGATCGACAGCGCCCTCTATTCCGTCAACATTTCCGCTGTCTGAATATTGCCACATTGAAAACTGATAATAGAATGTCGGTACGTCGGAGTATTCGCAGTACCAAATATCATAATCTGCAAGCTGAGTTAAGTCGTACTTAAAATACAGCTCTCTGCTCGGTGAATAAATCATAGGTTTAAAGCCAAGCTCTTTTGCCTTTTCACAAAACGCTTTTGCACATTGTGTGGCCTGATTTGCCGAAACGTTGTCTGTTCGAGCATTGTCGTCCTTGATTATTTCCCAGTCAAAGGCAAGCGGGTAGTCGAGCTTTAAATCGCCGAGTACCTGTTTTACATATTCGGCTTCTTCAACCGCCTCTTCATTTGTTGTTGCCTGTGAGAAAAAGTAACCGCCGACTTTTATGCCTGCTTTCTGGGCGCCGTTTATGTATTCAACAGCTCTGTCATCGGCGTACATCTCACCGCTTTCGCCGTAGCCTCTGCCGCCGATTCTTACCATAGCAAAGTCAATTCCGCTTGCTTTCACCTTGTCCCAGTCAATATTTCCGCTGAAAGAGGAAATGTCTATGCCTTCCTTTGAGGCGGCTTGTCCGTTTTCACTGTAATATTTATAATTATTGTCAGCGGTGAAATTATTGTTATTCAGCTTGTTTACGGGAACACCGTCAAGCTCGGTTATCCATATTTCACCCAATGTACTGTCGTTTATATGTATTTTTGAGCCGGTCGTCTTTACGGTGGTGTCGGTTGCTTCTGTTGGAGTGACAGCTCCCGATTGTTGTGCGTCTGAGCCTTTGCTGTCTGAACAGCCGGCTGATATTACGCAAAATACCAGTAAAAAAGCCAGAGTCAGGCCTGCGATTCGTTTCATATTCAAAACCCCGTTCCATTATCTTTTTATCAGCATAACACAAAAATAAAAATATGTAAACTATGAAAGTCAAAAATACTATTGAAAATATTAGCATAATTTTGTATAATGTATTTGTATTTCTGTAATTTGTGACAAATTTTTTGGGGTGGTGATAAGGTGAATAATGCGAGCGTGAGCGGATACAGCAAAAAAACCAAGTCACAGCTTTTAAAAGCTATTGACGAATGTCAGTCGCTCAGCCAGTTGTTTGCACTTATCCAACACGAAGAGATTGTGATTCAGATGCACACACAAAGCGGTGCGTCAAACCTGACTCCCAAAAAACTCGGTCCAAAGGAAATAATAGATAAAAAAGATACGCCGTTTGAACGTCTTAAGGCTGAGGTAAGAAAATCAGTTGAAAGCGGAGGAGAACGGGCAGTAAACAAATACGTGAAATCCGTTGAAGCTAAATCAAAAACTACCGACAGAAAAAAGGCGGCTCTTGAAAAGGCGAGAGCCAAAAAAGCCAAAAAGAATATGAAATAGTTTATTTTTTACGGGTAAAAATAATCAATGACAATAAAACAGGGACTGCCGCATTCAGACGCAGAAAGCTTTTTTCGCTCTGCGCTGAATACGACAGTCCCTTAGTTATTTGTTTATTCGTTGCAAACCGTAGTTTCACACTCTTTGGCACACATTTTGCCCTCAACGTCCGTGTAATAGTCGCCTTTAAGTAAAATTTCAGATATAGGCACAATTTCATAGCCCTTTTCTTTTATGCCATCAATTACCATCGGCAGGGCTTCCGGCGTGTTTGTTGCGCCGTTATGCATAAGAATGATGCTTCCGTCCTTAATTTTTTTCAGTATGTTTTGGGTTATCTGCTCAGGCGTGGGATCTTTCCAGTCAAGTGAATCCACATCCCATTGCACGCAGTACATATCGCATCCGTTTACCGTCTTTACAACGTCGTTGTTGTAATCTCCGTACGGCGCTCTGAACAGGGTAGGTCTGCACCCTGTAATTTCCTCAATCTTATCATTGCACTGTTCAACCTCTTCTTCCATTTTGGACTGTGCTATTTGCGTCATATGCGGATGTGTATTGCTGTGGTTGCCTACGTCGTGACCCCTTTCGGCAATCTCTTTTACACTTTCGGGGTAGTTGTCAACCCAAGCTCCGACAAGAAAAAAAGTGGTTTTGACGTCGTATTCATCAAGAATATCCAGAAGATGGTCGGTCTGTTCGTTTCCCCAAGCGGCGTCAAATGACAGCGCAACCTGTTTTTTGTCTGTATCAACGTGATAAATGGGGATTTCACGGGGCGTATTTGCGGTTTTAACCGCTTTTACGGTTGACGAGATTGCCACCGTTGCCGCCAATGCCCCCACCAAAAAACAAAATCCTATTGTAATAAGTTTGCGCTTTGTTAATATCAGTAAACGCATAAAATCCCCTCCACTTGATTATATGAAGGGGATTATTTATTATGCTTTATTCTTTATTCAAAATGCCATTTTATACCGTCTTTTGCGTCCTCAAGTACAACGTGCATCTCTTTGAGCTTATCTCTTATTGCGTCGGCGGTTGCCCAGTCCTTTTCGGCACGAGCCTTTGTCCTCTGTGCAATAAGTTCCTCAATTTCTGCGTTTGCTTCGCCGTCTGCGGACTTTTCTTTATTGTTTTGAATGAGGTTTAGCGATAACACCTTGTCAAGCTCGCCTATAACAAACAACTTTGTTGAATCGCTTACGTTTGCTTTAAGC
Organism: uncultured Ruminococcus sp.; assembly: GCA_900543095.1. Classification (GTDB taxonomy): domain Bacteria; phylum Bacillota; class Clostridia; order Oscillospirales; family Acutalibacteraceae; genus Ruminococcoides. The sequence continues at coordinate 88,234 of UQQD01000002.1, forward strand.
GTATCATAAACGCAGGTAAGTCCGAGAGAAGTGTTGAGGTCGTTATCAAGCGCTTCTTTAAATTTGTCGATAAGCGGTTTTGCGTCGTTCAAATCAGGTTCTCCGTCGTCGGACAGCGCTGAAATGCGCTTTATCAGCTTGTCATATGCCGTAGCCATATTATCAAGACTTTCATATGAAAATGTCAGAGGCTTGCGATAATGGCTTTGCAAACAAAACATTCTGTAAACAAGCGGATCATATCCCTTTTCTTCAAGCAATGAAACCGTCAAAAAGTCGCCCTTTGACTTGCTCATTTTTCCCCTTGCGTCGTTGAGGTGCAAAACGTGGAACCAATAATTGCACCATTTGTGACCGAGAAAAGCTTCACTCTGGGCAATCTCATTGGTGTGGTGGGGGAATGCGTTGTCGATTCCGCCGCAGTGAATGTCAAGATATTCGCCGTTATGCTTGTAGCTTATGCAGGAGCATTCAATGTGCCAGCCCGGGTAACCGAGTCCCCATGGGCTTTCCCATTTCAGTTCCTGAGAGTCAAATTTTGATTTTGTAAACCAAAGTACAAAGTCGGTTTTATTGCGTTTGTTTTCGTCTTTTTCAACGCTGTCGCGCACGCCCACAGCAAGGTCGTCCTCGTTCATATTTCCGAAAACGTAGTAGGTGTCAAGCTTTGAGGTGTCAAAATAGACATTTCCTCCAGAAATATAGGCGTATCCCTTTTCAAGCAGTTTTGAAATCATTTCAATAAACAAATCAATACAGTTTGTTGCAGGCTCTACAACGTCGGGGCGTTTGATGTTCAGCTTTTCGCAGTCGGAAAAGAATGCATCGGTGTAGAACTTTGCAATTTCAAGAACTGACTTGTGTTCACGCTTTGCGCCCTTGAGCATTTTGTCCTCGCCTGTGTCGGCGTCGCTTGTAAGGTGACCTACATCGGTTATATTCATAACACGGTTGACGTCATAGCCGGAGAATCTGAGATATTTTTCAAGGACGTCCTCCATAATATAGGTCCTGAGGTTGCCGATATGAGCGTAGTGATAAACGGTCGGACCGCAGGTGTACATATTTACTTTGCCGGGTGTGTGCGGTACAAATTCCTGTTTGGTCTGTCCGAGAGAATTGTATAATATCATTTGATTACTCCTTGTGATTCAGCTTTTCAAATTCTTCAAGTTCTTTGACTTCTTTAATTTCGTTCTGAAGTATGCTTATCTTGTGGTCAAAGTTGCATAGCGCAAGCGCAACGGGATCGGAAACGTGAATCTGGTCAAGCGTTTCGCTCCTTATGCCGTTTAATTTAACTATCCTTGCAGGCACGCCTACGGCAGTTGCATTTGCAGGTACTTCGCTCAGCACTACCGCACCTGCGGCAATTCTTGCATTGTCGCCAACCTTAAACGGTCCCAAGACTTTTGCACCTGCACCCACAAGCACATTGTTGCCGAGGGTGGGGTGACGTTTTCCCGTGTCCTTGCCCGTTCCGCCGAGTGTGACGTTCTGGTAAATGGTGCAGTTATCGCCGATAACAGTGGTTTCGCCGATAACAACGCCCATACCATGGTCAATAAACAGCCCTTTTCCTATTTTTGCGGCAGGGTGAATTTCTATTCCTGTTTTGTGGCGGCTTCTCTGAGAGATAAAGCGTGCAATAAATTTATGATTGTGGTTATAAAACCAATGAGCTTTTCTGTGTGAACGTACTGCCTTAAAGCCTGAATAGAGGAAAAACACCTCGGCTTTGCTTCTTGCGGCAGGGTCACGTTCCAAAATTGCGTTAATATCTGATTTTAGCGTTTTAAACATATAATCACTTCCGGTGTAAGTGTGTATTAAGATTCCGATATAAATTCCCTGTTCTGAATAATATAGATGATTCCCGAAATTACGGCAAATACGGTTGAGATCCACAAAAGTATCTCGCTGATGCTCCAAAACGCAGTGAAAATGTCGGGTGAATATGAATTTGTAAGCTGAGTTATATCAATAATAAACTGCATAAGCATAATTGCAATTATCGCAATCATCTGCGATACGGTCTTGATCTTGCCCCAGATATTGGCGGCAACAACTTTTCCGTTAGATGCGGCGATAAGTCTTATTGAAGTTACCGAAAACTCTCTGAACAAAATTATTATAACGGCTACGCAGTCGCAATATCCGTTCTGTACAAAGCACAGTAATGCGGCAAGTACAAGTATTTTGTCTGCAAGCGGGTCGGCAAATTTGCCGAAATCGGTAACAAGATTTTGTTTTCTTGCAATTTTCCCGTCGAGCATATCCGTAATTGACGCAGCGGCAAAAATTATTAGTGCCGCAAGGTTGTTCAGCGGAAAATCAATCAACAGAGCCGCAACAAAAAAAGGTACAAGAGTAATGCGCCCTATTGTCAGTTTATTAGGTAAATTCATTTTGTTGCCTTCCAACTTCTTAAAGTTAAAGCATTTCGCCTATCGGGTCACAGCCTGTATAGTCGGTTATCTTTACGTTTACAAAGCTTCCGACTTCAGGCTTTTTGCCGTCAGTGGTAAAGAACACGCACCCGTCAACTTCGGGCGAGTCGGCGTAGCTTCTGCCGAACCAACATTCCGCAAGCCTGTCATAACCCTCAACAAGAACCGTGACCTCGGTGCCGATAAGGCTTTCGCAGTATTCTGCCATAATGTTTTGCTGTTGCTCCATAATTATATCGGCACGCTTTTGCTTGATTTCGTCATCAATCTGCTCAGGCATAAGCGATGCAGGCGTTCCCTCCTCCTGAGAGTAGGCAAAACAGCCCAATCTTTCAAACTTTATATCCTTTGCAAATTGTGCAAGCTCTTCAAACTGTTCGTCGGTTTCACCGGGGAAACCGGTGATGAACGCAGAACGCAAAATAACATTCGGTATTTTTTTCCTTATCTTATTTAACAGAGCTGTCAGCGTTTCATTGTCGCCGTGGCGGTTCATACGCTTTAATACTTCACCGTTGCAGTGCTGTAGGGGCAGGTCGATGTATTTTACTATTTTGTCCTCTTCTGCAATAGTGTCAATAAGCTCATCGGTAAGTCTGTCGGGATAACAGTAGAGCACTCTTATCCATTCTAAGCCGTCTATCTTGCATAACCTTCTGAGAAGCTTTGCAAGATACGGTTCACCGAACAAATCCTCGCCGTAGCGTGAGGTATCCTGAGCAATTACATTGATTTCCTTGACGCCGCTTTTTGCAAGTCTTTGCGCTTCGTCAATGATATTTTCGGGCTTTCGGCTTCTGAAACGTCCTCTGATCATAGGAATTGCACAGTAGGTGCAGCGGTTGTCACAGCCCTCGGCAATTTTAAGATATGCGGTGTAGGGGGGAGTAGACTGTATTCTTCCTCCCTCAAGCGGCAAGCATACTTTATCGGGGAACATCTCGGTCTTTACTCCGTCCAAAGCCTTTGCGACAACGTCTGCGATCTGTTCGTTTGCGCCGATGCCTATTGCGGCGTCGATCTCATAAAGCTGTTTAGTTATCTCGTTCTGATACCTTTCGGCAAGACAGCCTGTAACTATTATGGCTTTTATTGTACCCTCGCGTTTCAGCTTGCCAAGCTCGATTATCTCGTCAATGCTTTCCTGTTTTGCGGAGTCGATAAATCCGCAGGTGTTCACGATTACCGCGTCTGCGTCGGCGGGGTCGTTTACTATTGTAAAGCCTTTGTTTTTTAAGGTGAACAAAAGCATTTCGGCGTCAACTTGATTTTTTGCACAGCCAAGCGATACAATGCCGACCTTGTTATTCATAATAATCTTCCTCTGTATATTCTTCAAGTACGCTTTTAATATCGTCCCAGCGATAGCCGAGCCGCTGTAATGCGGAAACGGCACGGCGTTTTACCTTTTCGTCTGTAATATTGCGGTACTTTTTGTCAATTACTTCTCTTATATGCTCTCTCGGATCAACTTCGATTTCATCAAGTATCTGAGTCGCAAGTTCTTTGTCTATGCCCTTTCGTGCAAGCTCGTATACAGCCGCATTTTTTGACATATGCTTGCCGAAAAGCAACTTTCGTGCATACTGCAAAGCAAAATTTTCGTCATTTACAAGTCCGAGTTCTTCCATTCGCTCAACAGCTCTGTGCGCCGAAGCTTCGTCGCAGGTACGTTTTATTTTATCCTCAAGCTCTTTTTTTGAATGATCACGGTAGGATATGAGCCAAAGCGCCTTTTCCTTTGCACGCCGTTCATTGCTCAGCACTATGATTTTGTGCAGCTGTTCATCGTTGATTTCTCTGCCCACGTCAAAGCGGTTTTCAATAAGCGTGCGTGTGTCAAGATTCATAACATATTCGCCGTCAAGATATAAAGCGCTCATCGCTTTTCTTCTCGGCTCAATCGCTGTAATAAGCATCAGTCTTCAACGAGTACGTCGATGTTTGTTTTGCCTTTTTCAGGTACGCTTTTAGGCGGTTCGGCTTCTTTAACTTCGGTTACCTTTGCTTTTGCCGCAGGCTTTTTGCGGTCATAGAGCTTGTCAATGTTTTCCCAGAGCTTGTCTTCTATCTCTTTTGCAAGCTCTTTGTTTGTTTTTAACAGTTCTTTAACCTTGTCGCGTCCCTGTCCGAGTCGTGTTCCGTTATAGCTGAACCAAGCTCCGGCTTTTTGCACGATCTCGGCTTTTACCGCAAGGTCGATAAGTTCGCCCTCACGGGAAATTCCTTCGCCGTACATAATGTCAAATCCGGCTTCTCTGAACGGTGGCGCAATCTTGTTTTTTACTACCTTTACTTTTGTGTGCGAACCTATAGTTTCACCGTTTACCTTAATAGCTTCGCCGCGTCTTATGTCAATGCGGACAGAACTGTAGAATTTAAGTGCACGTCCGCCTGTTGTAACTTCGGGATTGCCGTAAACAACGCCGACCTTTTCACGAAGCTGATTAATAAAGATAGCAACGCAGTTGGATTTTGAAATTGCGCCTGCAAGCTTTCTCAGTGCCTGTGACATAAGTCTTGCGTGCAATCCTACATGACTGTCGCCCATTTCACCTTCAATTTCTGCTTTTGGAACAAGTGCGGCTACCGAGTCGATTACGATAACATCAATCGCTCCGCTGCGTATAAGTGCTTCGGCAATTTCAAGGGCGTCCTCGCCGGTATCGGGCTGAGCAACCAAAAGAGAATCAACGTCAACGCCCAATGCGGCGGCATAGGTAGGATCAAGTGCGTGCTCAACGTCGATAAAAGCTACGTTCCCGCCGTTTTTCTGTCCCTCTGCAATGCAGTGAAGCGAAAGTGTGGTTTTACCCGAGGATTCGGGTCCGTATATTTCAACGATTCTGCCTCTGGGAAGTCCGCCGATGCCGAGCGCAATGTCGAGTGAGAGCGAACCTGTTGATATGTGTTCAACGTTCATATGTTTGTTTTCGCCAAGGCGCATAACCGCACCTTTGCCGAATTGTTTTTCAATTTGTGCGAGTGCCGTGTCAAGCGCTTTCATCTTGTCAACTGCCATTTTCATTACCTCCGTATTCTGAAAAATCAGAATTTGATACTAACCGCTTAAATGCGGATTACAATATCAATTATAAAATAAATAAATATGAATTGCAATAAAATTGCTGAAAAATATCGAACAAATTTTCTATTTTACGAGCAGTGTCCCGATTATTGCCCTTTGAACGCCGCCTAAATCCTTTTCAATGAGGATGTTTCCAAACCCCGAATTGCTCATAAGCTCTGATACATACGCCGCCTGTTCTTCACCAAGCTCAAATGCAAGCGCACCGCTCGGTTTCAGCTTTTTGCTCCAGCGTCTGATTATCGCTTCATAAAAATCATAGCCGTTTTTTCCGCCGTCAAGTGCCATTTTTGGTTCAAATCTGACTTCTTTCTGTAGGCTTTCAATATCATCGGTTTTGATGTAGGGAGGATTTGACACAATAAGGTCATACTGTCCGTCTTCAAAATTCTTGTAACAATTTAAAATATCGCCTTTAACTGCTTTAATATTTGCGTTATTGGATTTAATATTCTTTTCAAGAAATAAAAACGCCTTATCACTCAGTTCAACAGCCGTGACATCGGCATTTGCAAGCTTACTCAGCGCAACCGAGATTGCTCCGCTTCCTGCACAAAGATCAAGTGTACTTTTGGATTGCCTGTCCTTTAAAAAGTCAAGGCAAAGATTAACAACGACCTCTGTATCGTCACGGGGGATAAGCACCCCTTCGCCGACGCAGAAATCAAATCCGCAAAAGCTCCAGCTTCCTATTATATATTGCAGTGGGATATGTTCAAGACGTTTTTTTATATAGCAAAGCAAAAGCTGTTCGGAATTTTTGTCAAGCTCTTTTTCGCCGTTTGCAATCAGCGCAGTACGGTTGAATCCCGTGGCGGCTTCAACAAGCGTCTGAGCCTCAAATTCGGGTGCGTCAAAGTTATTCTCCTTGAGGATATTTCTGCATTTTTCGTATGCTTGTCTTAAAGTCATCACTTGTTTAAAATGTCGGAGCCGTCGTCGGGGATAACTGCCTTTATCGCTTCTATTGCGACCTCAATCATCTTGTCATCAGGTTCTTTTGTTGTGATTCTCTGCGCCCAAAGTCCGGGGGCGGCGATTATCCTTGTTGCGAGGTTATCGTGTTTGCCGCATATTTTAATCAGCTCATAACCTACGCCGCAGGAGATAGGAAGCAAAAGAATCTTGAAAACAGGACGCAAAAATCCTATTCCGAACGGCGCTACGGGAACGAAAAGACCTATCAGAATACCTAAGATAAGCATAATTATCATAAAGCTTGTTCCGCACCTCGGATGAAACCGAATCTGCTTTTTTACGTTTTCAACCGTGAGCTCTTCTTCGTTTTCATAACAGAAGATAGTTTTGTGCTCGGCGCCGTGATACATAAACACACGCTTCATTTCTTTTGTCTGAGATACTATTATAATGTACAGTAAAAATAAAATGAGTTTTAGCACGCCCTCAAAAATTGACTTCCAAAGCACCGCCATATCGTTTTCCGCCTTAAAAGCCGGAACGGCGTTTGAAGTCAAATCAAACAGGAAAGAGGGGAGAAAGAAAAACAAAAACACCGCAAAGGCAACGCCGATAATCGAGGCGATTATCATAACAATTTTTACAAGGTTATCGCCGAATTTATCATCAAGCCATTTTTCAAACTTTGAGGGTTCCTCCTCTTCGATTTCGCCTGCTTCTACCGCCTTGTCGGCAGCGAGCATAAGCGATTTGTAAGAAAGACGCATAGAATCAATAAGTCCTGCAATTCCTCTGAAAAAAGGCAGTTTAAAAAAAGAACATTTAGATGGAATGGTGTTTATGCTGATGTCCTCACTGTAGATTTCGTTTTCGCCTGTTCTTACGCAAACCGTAGTGCGCTTCGGACCGCGCATCATAATGCCCTCAATCAATGCGCTGCCGCCGATTGAGGTGATTTTTTTGGTTGAAGTTTTAGAAGATTTTTTAGCCATATTTACTTCCTTAGATTATAATTTAATGTTTTCGGGCAAAGATTTTTCCTCACCCTCTTTATAAACAGGGAACGTCAGCGTAACTGTTGTGCCGACGCCCTCGCCGCTTTCAATGTCAAGTGAACCGTGGTGCAGGTTCATAATTTCATCTGCAACCGCAAGCCCGATGCCTGAACCTCTGACGGTTTGGTTTGCTTTGTAGAATTTTTCCTTAACCCTTGGCAGGTCCTCGGCGGAAATTCCGCATCCCGAATCGGTAACAATAATTTTAATAACATCGGGGTCGTCTTTTGAATATATAACCTGAGCGGCAACAACGCCGCCCTTGGGCGTGTATTTAAGCGCATTGTCAAGAATGTTCAGAAAAACCTGTTTTAGTCTGTTCCTGTCACCGTAAACAGGCGGAAATACCGTTTCGGGGTCGTCATACAACAGGTGTATTCCTTCTTCAACCGCACGTTCTTTTAACATATAAACCGTTTCGTCAAACTCGGCAAGAATGTCTATTTTTTCATTCATAAGAACCATTCTGCCGCTCTGAATTCTGCCAAAGTCCAAAAGCTCCTCAACAATGCTTGTAAGCCGTCCGCTTTCCTTAATGATAACGCCCATACCCTTGTCAAAGGTGCGTCGGTCAAGCTTGCCTCTTTCGGAAAGCTGCATTGTTTCCGCCCAGCCCTTTATTGCCGTAAGCGGAGTTCTCAGCTCGTGAGAAACTCTTGAGATAAAGTCATTTTTCATCTGCTCGGTCGTTTGCAGATCTTTTGCCATATCGCTGATGGCGTCGCAAAGGTCGCCGATTTCATCATCGTATTTGTGCTCAATCTTTTCGGAAGCCGAAAAATCCCCCTGCGCTATTTGTGCGGAGATTACCGAAAGTCGTCTTATCGGCTTTACAATGGAGCGGATAAACATTATTCCCGACAATACAACAAGCGCAATAATTACTATTCCGATGAGTATAATCATACCTGAAATGAGCAGGATTCTCTCATTGACGGGATCCATAGACACAATAAACCTGATAGCTCCTACGGCAGTTCCCGAATCGTTTGTTATTATTCTTGTTTCGCTCATAGCTTTCTCATTGGTAGAGAGCTTTCCGTTCCAGAACGCATATCCCTCTCCGTTTGTTTTTGCCTGCTCAAAATCGGTGAGATTTTGGTCTTCGGAGGGGATAAAGCCGGTTGAGGTCATAACGACTCTGCCTGTCGAGTTGATAACCATAACCTCCATCTGTTCCTTTTTGTCAAAGTTTTCAACATAATCACGGGCAGATGAAGTAAACGCCGTAGAGTTGTCGCTTGTGTATCCAGAAAATACAAGCGAAAGTTCGCTTGTAGCCGAAGCAAGCTTTTGCTCTACATTATTTTGAAAAAAATATGTAACAAGAAAAATAAGGCTGACAACAATTAAAATGATAATGGTCAGTATAACGCTGAGCGTGTTGAGCATCCAGCGTTTTGTAATGCCTTTAAACATCTTGTTGCAGCCCTCCTTTTTTAATTATTTATTGCGAAAAATTATTCGCCCGAATCCCACTTGTATCCGAGCCCCCATACTGTGATGATATGCTTTGGATTTGAAGGTTCGTCTTCCACTTTCATTCTGAGACGTCTTATGTTTACGTCAACGATCTTGTCTTCGCCTACATATGCGTCGCCCCAAACGTGGTTGAGTATGTCAATCCTGTCAAGTGCAACTCCGGGATTTGAGAAGAAATATTCCATAATCTGAAATTCAACCTGAGTAAGCTCTATCATCTTGCCGTTCTTGTGCAGAGCGCGGTTGCGAAGATTAAGCGTAAATTCTCCCGATTTAAGTTCCTCTTTAAAGTTGTTTTCGGAATGTGACTGAGCAAGCGCAACACGTCTGTACAGCGAATCAACCCTTGCAAGCAGTTCGCTCGGCGAAAACGGCTTTGCAACATAGTCGTCGGCACCCAGCATAAGACCGGTCACTTTGTCCATTTCCTGAGTCTTTGCCGAAAGCATAATAATTCCGATTCCGCCGTTGCGGTTTCTCAATTCTTTGCAGACCTGAAAGCCGTCAATGCCAGGCATCATAATGTCAAGAATTGCAATATCAAAATCTCCGTCATTTTCATCGTACTTTTTAAGAGCGGTTTCACCGCAGTCGGCTTCAACAACGTCATAACCCGCACGGGTAAGGTTGATTACAACAAAGTCACGGATAGCGGCTTCATCTTCGCAAACAAGTATCTTTTTCATAATAAAACCTCCGTTTTGGTAATTTTGAAAATATTAAACCACAATTTCGTTAAGAACCGAGAATGCGGTTTTAATCTCATCGTTTGTCATTGCATAATCGCTTTTGCTGTCATAATTTATAAAGGTGTATGCATATCGGTTATCCTTATAAATAAGAGTATATTTATCATTGTTTTTGCCTTTGTCCCAAACCGAAACGTCAAAGGCTCTTATCTCAAACAGCTTTTCGCCAAAATCGTCATCAACCCATTCATAAAACACTGTCGTGTTTTCCTCAGGGTCGGATATAGCGGTGACTGTATCTTCAAGCCAGCTATCAGGCATTTTTATCGTATATTTAAGGCTGTAGTCGGCAATCATACTGACTTTCGGCACAAGCTTTTCGGTGTTTGCGTCAAGTGTGTTCCAGGTTATCTTGCTTTCAACCGTTTCGGCAGTGTCCTTGCCCGTGTGGGGGAGTGTGTCTACTGTCGGGATCTCATATACAAGGTCGTTGTTAATATCCGCACAAATGACGGGCATAGTTCGCTGAGTGATGTTTTTGCTCTTTTCCTTGTAAAGGGGATTTCTCAGCAAAGACATTTCCATGTTATAATAAAGCACCTGAGTGTTTATATCCTCGTTGGCAAACGATCCGTCAATCAGAATACCCTTTGTACTTTGGTTAAGGTCGCACACGGTAACATTTTTGTACTTGGCAACATTCGGGTCCATAGGTACGGAAGCCTTTGCGTACAGCGATTTATTTGAGTCGTTGTATTCAAGCATTGTTGCCTTTGCTTCTGCTTCTGTGCTGTAAAGTGAAAGCGTTATAACCTCGCTTTTGCCGTCCGTATTAAGGTCGCCGCAGTAGAATGAGGAATATTTTTGCCCCGCCTTTATAACGTCCGTGCTTCCGCCCGAATAGGAGTAGCACGATAAAAAGTTCTCGTTCGGGGTATAGGTTGCGTAGCCTACAAGTATTTCAAGAGATTTTGCTCCGTCTATATCGGCAAAATCAACGCTGTCAATATCGGTGGTTTCCGTCACGAAGTCCGATGAAAGCTTCCACCTGCCCTCGTCATCATACATAACAAGCATATGTATTCCCGTAACGTCGGATTTTTTTCGGTAAAATGCGATAGCCTCATCAATATTATCGCCGTCAATGTCAGTCATAATAATTGCGCTTCGGTAATTACCGTTTTTTGGGTATTTAAGGGTGTAATCGCCCTTTGCGGTGTCGGCAATAAGCTGTTCGATTTCAGCGTCGTCGCCCATTGTTTTGGGCGGACGAAGAATACTTTCGGTACTGAAGTCCGTAAAATCACAGCCGCTTGCAGACATCAAAAACAGAGTCCCGACAGCCGCAGCCGCAATGAACTGCTTCAGTTTCAAATCGCCGCCTCCTTTACTGCTTTTGCCTTGCAATGCAGTATTTAATTTTTATTCCCTCGGAAGAAAACATTTTTTCGTGTTCGGTTTCGATGTTGTCTTTCACATCGCTTGCGTGCAGATCACGGGTGAGGTAAAGTATCTCGTATCCGCTTTGTTCAAAATATTCAAGGCTTTCGTCAAACAACTCGTCATCATCGGTTTTAAAGCGAATCTCGGCGTCCTTTTTCAGAAAGCTCTTGTACATCTCCAGCTTTTTATAATAGGTGAGTCTGCGCTTTTTGTGCTTTTTGCGAGGCCACGGATTACAAAAATTAATGTACAGCCGTTCAATTCGGTCGTCCGGTTTAATAATATTGTCGAGCTGTTCAACATTGTATTTTACAAGCAAGAGGTTATTAATATCCTCCTGCGTTTTGCCGTTTTCTTCAAATAATTTAACTATGGTGCGTCTGCCGACTCCGAGCATATCCACCTTGATGTCAAGAGCGATTATGTTTATTTTGGGATTCCTGAGAGCAAGTATTCCGGCAAAAGTGCCCTTTCCGCATCCGATTTCAAGATACAGCGGTTGTTCGTTTTTAAACGCAGTTTTCCACTTGCCTGCATATTTTTCAGGCTCTTTGGCATAAAAGTCGCAGACCGCAAGTTCGGGTTCTGCCCATTTCTTTTTTCTGATTCTCATATTTCCTCATATGTATATGAATTCTGAAGCGACACCGCCAAAGCGGCGAGTATATACGCACTTAGATTATATCAAATTGTAACAAGTTATGCAATATTTATTTTGCGAAAATGACGATATTGTTATGCAAATTTAATAAAATCATCGTATGTTTTCGATTTTGTAAATAAAACATCGGGGAATTTTGCCGAAAGTCTTTTTATAAGCGGCAAAATTACAACGTCTTCACTTTTAAAATGTCCTGCTTCAATAATATTTACGCCGAGCGAATTTGCGGCGTTTATCTCGTGGTGCTTTATCTCTCCGGTGAGAAGCGCATCTGCGTGTTCGTCTGCCGCGGAAAATATCTGATCGCCGCCCGCTCCCGAACAAAGAGCAACTCTTTTTATTTTACTTTTTATATCGGTAAACCTCAGCCCTTTGCAGTTAAGCGCTGATTTTACGTCTTTGACAAACGCTTCCATATCCGTTTCGACTTCAAGCTCACCCGTAAAAAGACACTCGCCGAGAACGGAACGCTTGATGTTTTTTAAACCGACAGCTTCCGCAAGACAGGTGTTTACGCCGAATTCTTCCGAAAGGTCAAGGTTGGTGTGCATACATACTGCTGAAATTCCGTTTGCTGCAAGCTTATATACAGCATCATCTTCCGAAAGCCGTTTAATCGGGTTAAAAATAATCGGGTGGTGACTGATTATCAGCTCACAGCCGAGCTTTTTTGCTTCGTCTGCAACTTCGTTTGTTATATCAAGCGACACAAGAGCCTTTGTTACGGGTGTGTTTTTGCCGCCGACAAGCAGACCGCAGTTGTCAAAATCCATAGCGGTTTCAAGCGGTGCGAAGCTTTCAAAGTAATTTAAAATATCATTAATCGTTACCATTTATGATCTCCTCAAGCTGTTTTGCAAGCACAGCAAAACGCACATCGCCGTTAGCCTGTTTGTTAAGTCTTTCTATATGACCTTTCAGAAAACGAAGATGTGTCTCATTTTTGGGGTTAAGCCTTGCAAGGTAGTAGTATATTTCATCTTGTTCCGCGGCTTTCCCCGTGTATTCGGCAAGGATAACGGTGTAGCACTTGTTTGCGGCTTCACAGCAATCCCGGTCTGTAATTTTATAGCCGTTGCGGCATAACCATTCTATAAGGTATTCGCTTTTTGTCATCGGCTGCAAGATAAAGCGCTTTGACTTATCCTTTGCAAATGAACATTCGCCGATTATCTTAGCGATAAGTTCACCGCCCATACCCGCAATTACAATATCGTCGGCTTCATCGGAGTTTATGTTTTTCAGCCCGTCGGAAAGACGTGTTTTAATCCGACCGTCAAGTCCTGCGGCGGAAATGGTTTCTGCTCCTCTTTTGAGCGGTTCAGGATTTATGTCTGCGGCAATCGCAGTCGGGCATTTGCCGCATCGGCAAAGATACACGGGTAAATAAGCGTGATCGGTACCGATGTCGGCAAGCTTTGCGCCGCTGCGAACGAACCTTGCACAAAGACAGAGCCTGTTGTCAAGATTTGTTATCATCAGCCTATAGCCTTGTTGAGTGCTTCAACAAGTGTATCTGCGTCAGCTCCGTGAACCATACAAGCTTCTTCAATGGTTTCTCCTCTTGATGCAGGGCATCCGAGGCAGTGCATACCTATGCTGAAGAAAAGCTCAGCGGTTTCGGGGTGCTTATCCAAAACATCACCGATGATAGATTTCTTTGTTATTTCCATTATAATAACCTCCTAAAATTTCTGAAGCGACGCTCTGCTTTCCTGCAAGGAGCATAGCTTACTCTTAGATTATAACACATATTGTGAAAATTAAAAGACAAAAATTTCGTTTTAATCGTTTTAAATCGAGTTCCAGTATTTTCTGTCAAGACTTCGGTACTGCACCGCCTCAAGAACGTGCTCGGAATGTATTACTTCGCTTTCTTCAAGGTCGGCGATTGTTCTTGCAACCTTAAGCACTCTGTCATAGGCTCTTGCGGTAAGTCCGAGTTTTTCAAACGATTCTCTCAGAGTGTTTTCGGCTTCCTTATCAATAAGACAGATTTTTTCAAATTGTTCTGCGTTAATCTTTGAGTTGCAAAGCGTTTGGCTGTCTTTAAACCGTTCACGCTGAATTTTGCGTGCTTTATCCACACGCTTTTTTATTTCGGCGGAGGTTTCCGTTTTTTCTGTGCTTCTCAGTTCGTCAAATTTTACAGCCGGTACTTCAACGTGTATGTCAAAACGGTCGAGCAAAGGTCCCGAAACCTTATTGAGATAACGCCTTATCTTTTGCTCCGAACAACTGCATTTGTGCGTTTCGTCACCAAAATATCCGCACGGACAGGGGTTCATTGCAGCAACAACCATAATCGAGCATGGATAGGTGCAGTTTTGTCCCGAACGTGAAATGGTTATGCTCCCGTCCTCTATCGGCTGGCGCAGAACCTCAAGAGCCGTGCGTGAGAATTCGGGAAGCTCGTCAAGAAATAAAACGCCGTTGTGTGCAAGCGACACTTCGCCTGGCTTTATCGTTCCCGTTCCGCCTCCGCCGAGTCCAACGGGCGTTACCGTGTGGTGAGGCGAGCGAAACGGACGTGTGGTGATAAGACCGTCACGGCGCAGATGTCCAGCGATAGAGTGTATTTTTGTGGTTTCAATCATTTCTTCAAACGTCATATCGGGGAGTATGGACGGCACACGTTTTGCAAGCATACTTTTACCCGATCCGGGAGGACCTATCAAAAGTATGTTGTGACCGCCTGCGGCTGCTATTTCAAGCGCTCGTTTTGCTTCAAACTGACCCTTGACCTGAGAAAAGTCAGGCAAAAAATCATCGCCGCCGTTCTGAATTGATTTCATATGGGGCGCAGGCAAAAAGTCACGGGGATTGTTAAGCATATTTTTAAGCTCAACAATATCGCCGACGCCGTATGTATCTATTCCGTCAACCACCGAAGCCTCGCTTATGTTTTGCTTAGGCACATAGATACGCTTTATTCCGCATTCGCACGCCTTTATTACCATAGGTAAAACGCCGTTGATACCCCTTAGCTCACCGCCGAGCGACAATTCGCCCACAAAAGCGCAGTCCGATGTGTCAGCCGTGATATTACCGGTCAGTTTGAGCAAATCGACCATTATAGGAAGGTCGTAAATCGGACCTTCCTTTTTAATGTCGGCAGGGGCGAGGTTAAGGGTTATGTGAGCGGAAGGAAGTTTAAATCCGCAGTTTTTCAGTGCGCTTTTAACTCTGTCACGGCTTTCCTTTACGGCAGCGTCGGGAAGTCCCACCATATCGAACGCAGGCAGTCCGTTCTGCATTGAGGCTTCAACCTCTACCTCGTAGGCGTCAATTCCGTTTATACCAAAGCTGTTGCATTTAACGACCATATTATCCTCCGGTTGGTTTAATATTATTTATTGGTATATTATACCATTTTAGAATTCTATTTACAAGCCACAAATACTTATAATGCGACCTTTTATTATTAAAAATACATAAATAATATCATTGATATTCTACATTTTTACAGAAAATATAAAAATATTGTTGACATTTGTGCAGTAATAATATATTATTCTATATATAGAATGATTTGCGGTGGGGTGGTTTTATGGACTTGGCGGATAACTCCCATCCCAAGCTTTCTGATTCTGATTTGGCTAAGCTTTCAAAACAGGGTGACGACAAGGCTTTTGATGAGCTGTCGCTTCGTTATTTGAGTATCATCAGCTTTATAGCCCACAAGTATTCCGCTCAGGGATATGAACAAAAAGATTTTATTCAGGAAGGTCTTATTGGACTTTTGTATGCTTGCCGTACCTTTGATGAAAACGGAGCAGCCTCATTTAAGAACTATATGACCAAAGTAATTGAGCGTCGATTTGTTTCTATTATCAGAAAATCAAATGCCAAAAAAGCTGTTCCTGATTCTGCACTTGTACAAATTGACTCGCTCGATGAAAAGTTTGAGGACACTGCGCTTACTCCCGAGGAACTTGTAACTATGCGTGAGCATCTTGATATTGTGCTTTCAAGGCTCCGATATTTTTTGTCAAAGCGTGAATATGATGTTGTTACGCTTTACGCAGATGGACTGAGCTATTCAAAGATTGCCGATAAGCTCAGCATAACCGAAAAGTCCGTTGATAATGCACTTTGCAGAGCACGCAAAAAGCTCTGTGATAAGAATATGTCCTGAAAAGTATCAGCGGTGCAACTCCGCACGGGGCAACAAATTTTTTATACCAAAGAGAGGTAAAAACCAATGTACGAAGACAAGACACTCGTTTGCAAAGATTGTGGCAAGGAATTTGTTTTTACTGCCGGTGAGCAGGAGTTCTATGCTGAAAAAGGTTTTGTAAATGAGCCGCAACGCTGCAAAGAATGCAGACAGGCACGCAAGAACGCCGCAAAGGCAGGACGTGAATATTATGAAACAACCTGTGCTGAGTGTGGCGGACCTGCAAAAATTCCGTTTAAACCTATGGAGGGTAAGGAATACTACTGCAGCGAATGCTTTGCAAAGAGAAAAGCAGAGGCAGAGGCCGAATAATATTTTAATTTATGAATTTAAACTATAAATAATATTTGCTCTGTACACGGCGGATAGGTTATATCCGCCGTGCATTTTTATGCCCGAAAACCGATAAAATATTTTGAAAATAAAAAGGTCAGGAAAAGTCAAAAAAAATTTAATTTTTTAGAAAATGAGAGTATATCAGAGAAAATCAAAGAATTAAAGAGCACGACTGCGAAAATTTGACTTTAATTGACTTTGACTTTTTCTGACCTTTAGACTACAATATAATCAAAGGTTGAGAAAACCCGAACAAAGCACATCAAAATGTGCGGAAAAGAGGCGACATAAATGAGAATGAGCGATTTGGTGACTCAGTACATTCTTGAAATGCTTGAAGAACAGGACGGCAGCGCCGAGATTCGGCGAAACGAGCTTGCGGGCAACTTGGGCTGTGTGCCGAGTCAGATAAATTATGTGATCACCTCACGATTTACACCCGAACAGGGCTATATGGTAGAAAGCCGCAGAGGCGGCGGAGGCTACATCAAGATCAGCCGTGTAAAGATGGATAGGGGAACAGCCCTTATGCATATAATTAACTCGGTTGGCAATACTCTTGACAAAGCCGCAGCCGAAGCAATGCTTCACAATATGCTCGGACGTCAGATAATTGATTTGCGTTCGGCAAAATTAATTGCTACGGCGTTGTCCGACAGAACGCTTTCGCACATAGAACAGGAAAAGCGTGATACTATCCGTGCCGACCTGTTCAAAAATATGTTACTTACTCTCAACAGTTGAATGGAGGTATAATTTATGAAATGTCAAAAATGCGGTGCAAACAATGCAAACACCCATGTAAAAACAATAATAAACGGTGAATTCAAGGAATACGATCTTTGCAGTGATTGTGCAAAGAAAATGGGTTATACAAATGTATTTTCCGATATGGAGGATGAGTTTTCAAATTTCCTCGGAAGCTTTTTCGGAAACGTGCTTCCTGCAAAAACTCAGGCTTCACGCTGCGAGTTCTGCGGCAGTACCTATCCCGAAATCGCAAAAACAGGACACGTCGGCTGTGCAAGATGTTATGATGTTTTTGCCGACGAGTTGTATCCGTCAATTCGCAGAATACACGGCAACACCACCCATTGCGGTAAAAACAGCAAAAGAGCCGAAAAGGCAAAGGCTGAAAAGCCTGCCGAGCAGACAAAAGAAGACAAAATTAAATCACTTAAAGCAGAGCTTGACAAGGCAGTTAAGGAACAAAACTTTGAACACGCCGCCGAGCTTAGAGATAAGATAAAAGAAATGGAGGCTTAAAAATGAGTAATGACGTTGTAATTTCCACAAGAGTACGGCTTGCAAGGAATTTGAAGGATTATCCGTTTCCTTGCAGACTCAGTGCTCAGGATAAGGAAAAGGTAATTGAAAAGGTTAAAAACGCCGTTGAAAACAGCAACAGCCCCATTTCAAAGGATTTTTCATTTATCAGAATGTCGGAGCTTACTCCTCAGCAGGGCGTATCGCTTGTTGAAAGACGTCTTGTCAGCCCCGAATTTATCAGCGAATCTCAGGGCAGGGCGTTACTTCTGAGCAAGGACGAAAGCATAAGCATTATGATAAACGAAGAGGATCACATAAGGCTTCAGGTTATAAAAAGCGGCTTGTCGCTTGAAGATACTTACGATATTGCGGATAAGCTCGACACCTTGCTTGATGAAAACCTTGACTTTGCGTTTGACGAACGGCTCGGTTATCTTACCCAGTGCCCGACAAACCTCGGAACAGGTATGCGTGCTTCCGTAATGCTTCATCTGCCTGCGCTTGAAAAAAGCAGAGCGGTGGGCAGAATAGCCGGCAACCTTTCAAAGCTCGGACTTACTATCAGAGGCGCACACGGCGAGGGAACAGAACCAAACGGAGCGCTCTATCAGCTGTCTAATCAGGTAACGCTGGGTATCTCCGAAAAAGCGGCGATAGAAAACCTTAAAAACATCACAATGCAGCTTGTATCGCAGGAAAATCAGGCTCGCACAAGGCTTTGTTCAAGCATTGATATTCAGGATGCGATAAGCCGCAGTCTGGGCTTGCTCAGGTCGGCTCTCGTTATTTCGCACGATGAGGCGTTAAAACTGCTTTCAAACGTTCGTCTCGGCATAGTGTCGGGGCAGATAAAGGACGTAACGACCGAAACCGTTGACAAGCTGATGCTTTCGGTTGAACCGGCAACGCTGACGGTCAATCTTAACAAAAACCTGTCCCCGCACGAAAGGGACATTGAAAGAGCAAAGCTTATTAAATCGGCTTTGTCATAAAAATTTAACCCAATAAAAAGACAGGGGGTAATATTATGTATGAATTCAGAGGCTTTACACAAAAGGCAAACACTGCGCTGAACCTTGCAGTTGAATCGGCTCAGGATATGGGACACACCTATGTTGGTACAGAGCATATCCTGCTCGGTTTGTTAAAGGAAGGCACGGGAGTTGCCGCCGCAGCACTTTCACAGTGCGGCGTTACGGAACAAGCCCTCAGCGATAAAATCAGCGGAGTTGACGGCGTTGCCGCATCAACAACGCTGACGCCAAATGACTTTACACCGCGCACAAAGCGTGTTTTAAAATCCGCAATGCTTATTTCCGCAAGAATGGGCAGCGGATATGTCGGCACCGAGCATCTGCTCTTAGCCGTAATTTCGGAGAGCGACAGCTATGCTGTAACCTTCCTCAACGAGCTTGGCGTAAGCGTTGACGCAATAGTTCAGGCTATTGAGGGCAGCTTGCAAAGCGGTTCGGGCGAAAACGGATTTTCCGAAAATATGGGCGCTTACGGTCAGCCACAGGGCGGCAGGCAGAGCGGCTCTGCGCTTGAAAAATTCGGCAGGGATCTGACCAAAGCCGCCAAAGACGGTGAGATTGACCCGGTCATCGGACGTGAAAAGGAAATCGAACGTGTAATTCAGATACTTTCGCGCCGTACAAAGAACAATCCTGTTCTTATCGGTGAACCGGGCGTCGGCAAGACCGCCGTTGCCGAGGGACTTGCACTTGAAATTGCAAAAGGCAATGTGCCTGAGATACTCAAAGACAAAAGGGTAGTCAGCCTTGACCTTACAGGTATGATTGCAGGCGCAAAGTACAGAGGCGATTTTGAGGAACGAATCAAAGCGGCTATTGATGAAGTAAAAAAGAGCAAAAACACTATCCTCTTTATTGACGAACTGCACACAATCATTGGCGCAGGTGCGGCAGAGGGAAGCGCAGACGCCGCAAATATCCTAAAGCCGTCGCTTGCAAGGGGCGATTTTCAGGTAATCGGCGCAACAACGATTAACGAGTACAGAAAGTATATCGAAAAGGACGCTGCGCTTGAACGTCGTTTCCAGCCCGTTAAAATAGGTGAACCCACTCAGGAGCAGGCTGTTCAGATTCTTAAAGGACTGCGTGACAGCTACGAAGCCCACCACAAGGTAAAAATTACCGATGAAGCCATTGAAGCGGCAGTAAAGCTTTCATCAAGATATATAGCCGACCGTTTTCTGCCCGATAAGGCTATCGACCTTATCGACGAGGGCTGTTCAAAGGTAAGGCTTGCTTCGCTTACCTCTCCGAGCGACGTTAAGGAGCTTGAGGACCAAATCGCAGATTACGACAAGGAAAAGGAAAGCGCAATCAACGAGCAGGACTTTGAACGTGCCGCAAAGCTTCGTGACGAGCAAAAAGAGCTTCAGGAACAGCTTGACAAGGCAAAGAAAGAATGGCAGGAAAGACAAAAGACCAATTCGGGTGAGGTAACCGCCGAGGTTATCGCTCAGATAGTTTCCGACTGGACGGGCGTTCCCGTTGTTCAGCTTACCAAGGAGGAAAGCGAACGACTGCTCAATATGGAAAAGGTGCTTCACGAAAGAGTTATCGGTCAGAACGAGGCTGTTTCGGCAATAGCAAAGGCTATCCGACGCGGCAGAGTAGGACTTAAAGACCCGAAGCGTCCCGTAGGCTCATTTATCTTCCTCGGACCTACAGGCGTAGGTAAGACCGAGCTTTGCAAGGCGCTGGCTCAGGCAATGTTCGGCGACGAAAATGCAATGCTCCGACTTGATATGAGCGAATATATGGAAAAGCACACGGTGTCTAAGCTTATCGGCTCACCGCCGGGATATGTAGGCTTTGAAGAGGGCGGACAGCTTACCGAAAAGGTAAGAAGAAAACCCTATTCGGTAGTGCTTTTTGATGAGATTGAAAAAGCGCACCCCGATGTGTTCAATATGCTTTTGCAGATACTTGAGGACGGTCGTCTGACCGACTCTCAGGGCAGAACGGTTGATTTTAAAAACACCGTAATCATAATGACTTCAAACGTCGGCGCAAGGCTTATCACCGAAAAACAGGGTTCTCTTGGCTTTAAGCAGGAAGAATCCGAAAAGGAAACCTCGCAAAAGGACATCAAGGAGCTTGTTTTGGGAGAACTTCGCAACGTGTTCCGTCCCGAGTTTTTGAACCGTGTTGACGATATAATCGTGTTCAACAAGCTTACTCAGGACGAGATAAAGCAGATTGCAAAAAATATGCTCAACACACTTGCAAAGCGTCTTGAAAATATGGACATCAATATCACATTCACCGACGCCGCAGTAACGGCGATTGCCGACAAGGGCTTTGATGAAAACTACGGAGCAAGACCGCTTCGCCGTGCAATTCAAAGCGAAATTGAGGATACCTTATCCGAGTATATGCTTGACGGCAAGATAAAAGGAAACTCTTCCGTTGAGTGCGATTACAAGGACGATAAGTTCACCTTTGAAACAAAAGCCCAAAACACAGCAGAAAAATAAAACACACAACAAAATCGACCTCTCAAAACATTATGTCTTGAGAGGTCGGTTTGCTTTTGCTTATTTAGAAGTCAGTATTTGTTTTAATATTCTTTTGCGGAATAATGATGTGCTTTGTCAAGCAGCATATCCTTGACCTTCATCAATCTTGTTCTGCTGCTTCTGTCGTTTTCCTCCAGCTTCATTGAAATGTACTTTATAGTTTCCTGATAGCGTGGAATCATAACGTGTTCAAGCGAATTTACCCTGCGGCGTGTTTTCTCAATTTCAGCCGACATAAGCTCACAGCTTTTTTCATACTGAGCGAGCTTTATCATATCGGGCAAAACGTCGTTAAGCGACATTATAGCGTCGTCAAGTTCAAAGGAAGTAAACGCAAAGCCGTACGGAAAAATATCGCCCTTGTCGCTTGTTCGGCTGTTTGCTTCAAATTGAGGAATCTCAACGCTCATAACATTTTTTGAGCTTATCTCAACATTCACCTGTTGCTTTGGCGACATAAGAGAGCCGTCGAGCGCCTGTTTTGACATAACTGCGCTTGCGTTTACAAAGTGCGCGTTACATTCGTTCAGTTCACGCTCCACCTTATCTCTCAGATCTCTTGTTTCACGCACAAGATCAAGAAACTGACGCATAAGCTCGTCACGTTTATCTTTTAACATTTTGTGACCACGAACTGCGGTTTTAAGCTGTTTTTTGAGCTTGCTCAGCTGCATTCTCGTGGGATTAACATTCATAATTGCCATACGGTCGCACCTTCAATGCAGTTATTGCTTGCCGTAATATTCGTCAAGCATATCGTCCTTGATACGTTTCAGTTCGCTTCTCGGCAGAATCTGCAAAAGCTTCCAGCCGATGTCAAGGGTTTCTTCTATAGAACGGTTTGCATCATACCCCTGTGAAACATACTCCTTTTCAAACGCTTCGGCAAATTCTGCGTACTTTTTATCCATATCGGTAAGAGCGGCCTCACCGAGAATAACCATAAGCTCTCTTGCGTCCTTGCCTCTTGCATAAGCGGCAAAAAGCTGGTTCATCGTTGCGGAATGATCCTTTCGTGTACGTCCCTCGCCGATACCTTTGTCTTTAAGACGTGAAAGCGACGGCAAAACGTCAATAGGCGGAGTAACGCCTTTTCTGTAAAGCTCACGGGAGAGGATTATCTGTCCCTCCGTGATATATCCCGTAAGGTCGGGGATAGGGTGAGTTTTGTCATCTTCGGGCATAGTGAGAATAGGAATAAGCGTAATAGAGCCGTCTTTGCCCCTGAGTCTGCCTGCACGCTCATAAAGAGATGCAAGGTCGGTGTACATATATCCGGGATAGCCTCGTCTGCCGGGAACTTCCTTTCGTGCGGCGGAAACCTCACGCAGAGCGTCGGCGTAGTTTGTGATGTCCGTCATAATTACAAGAACGTGCATACCGAGGTCAAAAGCAAGGTATTCTGCGGCGGTAAGCGCCATTCTTGGAGTTGCGATGCGCTCGATTGCAGGGTCGTTTGCAAGGTTTACAAACATAACCGTTCTGTCAATAGCGCCCGTTTCTTTAAACGAGTTTATAAAGTAATTGGATTCTTCAAAGGTGATGCCCATTGCGGCAAACACAACGGCAAACTGTTCGTTTTTGCCTCTTACGGTTGCCTGACGCGCAATCTGAGCGGCAAGCTGAGCGTGGGGAAGACCCGAAGCAGAAAATATCGGAAGCTTTTGTCCTCTGACAAGGGTATTAAGTCCGTCAATAGCGGAAATACCCGTTTGGATAAACTCCTGCGGATAATTTCTTGCCGCCGGGTTCATAGGCGTGCCGTTGATGTCAAGGCGTTTTTCGGGGATAAGCGCAGGACCGTCGTCGATTGGATTGCCAAGACCGTCAAATACTCTTGAAAGCATATCGGGCGATACCGGCAGTTCCATTGACCTGCCGAGAAAACGAATTTTTGACTCGGCAAGGTTGATTCCCGCCGCAGAGTCAAAAAGCTGTACCAAAGCGTTACTGCCGTCAATTTCAAGCACTTTGCATCGGCGTGTCTCGCCGTTCGGCAGTTCGATTTCGCCGAGTTCGTCGTACTTTACGTCCTCAACGTCGCTTACCATCATAAGAGGGCCTGCAACCTCTCTTATCGTGCGATATTCCTTTGGCATCAGTCGTCACTCCTTTCCAAAACGTCCTTGATTTCGCTTTCAAGCTGAGCCTCTATCGACTCATACTCGGCGTCGATGTTGTTTTCGGGTTCATATTTAAATCTTCCTATTCTTTCGCGAACGGGAATGTTTACAAGCATTTCAATATTTGCGCCCTTTTTAAGCGCCTCAAGAGCCTTGTCATAGTAGCTGAGTATTGCCCTCATCATAAGCACCTGCTTTTTGAGCGAGGTGTAGGTATCCGTTGGGTCAAAAGCATTTTGGTGCAGATAGTCCTCACGAATTGAGCGTGAAGATTCAAGCTTTAGTCTGTCGGGAGCGGAGAGTGCGTCCATACCTACAAGGTTTACAATCTCCTGCAACTCGCTTTCGTCCTGAAGCAATGACATAAGTCTGCCCCTCAGCTCCATAAAGTCGGGAGCGGCATTTTCGGCAAACCAATCCTTTAGCTGATCGGTGTAGAGCGAATAGCTTGTCAGCCAGTTGATTGCAGGAAAATGACGTTTGTAAGCAAGGTTTGCGTCAAGTCCCCAGAAAACCTTAACGATTCTCAGCGTAGCCTGAGAAACAGGCTCGGAAATATCACCGCCCGGAGGCGAAACTGCGCCGATAACCGAAAGCGCACCTTCTGTGTCGTTGCTGCCGTTTACAATAACACGGCCTGCACGTTCGTAAAACTGAGCGAGTCGGCTTCCGAGATAAGCCGGATAGCCTTCTTCGCCCGGCATTTCTTCAAGTCTGCCCGACATTTCACGCAGAGCCTCCGCCCAGCGTGATGTTGAGTCTGCCATAAGCGCAACTGTGTAGCCCATATCACGGAAGTATTCTGCTATAGTGATTCCCGTATAAATTGACGCTTCACGAGCCGCAACAGGCATATCGGAGGTGTTTGCGATAAGCACCGTGCGTTCCATAAGTGAATTGCCCGTTCTCGGATCCTTCAGTTCTGGGAATTCGTTGAGAACGTCGGTCATTTCGTTTCCGCGTTCACCGCAGCCTATATATACTATAATATCCGCTGCCGCCCATTTTGCAAGCTGATGCTGAACGACCGTTTTGCCTGAACCGAACGGTCCGGGAACAGCCGCAACACCGCCCTTTGCAAGAGGGAAAAGCGTGTCGATCGGTCTTTGACCTGTAGTGAGCAAAATATCGGGGGACAGTTTCTTTTTGTACGGTCTGCCTACACGAACAGGCCATGTAGTAAACATTTTTATCTTTTTTTCGCCCTTGTCCGTGTCAAGAACAGCTACTGCTTCGTCGATAGTAAAGTCGCCCTCGCTTATATCTTTGACAGTACCGCTCATTTTGTCGGGTACCATAATTTTATGCAAAACAGCATGGGTTTCCTGCACCGTGCCGATTACGTCACCTGCAACTACCTTGTCGCCTGTCTTGACGGTCGGGGTGAAATGCCATTTTTTATTGTGGTCAAGCGACGGAACGTCAATACCTCTTTTGAGATTGGTTCCAGCTACCTTCATAATTTCGTTGAGAGGGCGCTGAATACCGTCATATATCGAGCCGATAAGTCCCGGACCAAGCTCAACCGAAAGCGGAGCGCCCGTTGATTCTACAGCTTCTCCCGGACCTAAGCCCGAGGTTTCTTCATAAACCTGAATAGAAGCCTTTTCACCGTGCATTTCGATGATTTCACCGATAAGACGCTGACTGCTGACACGCACAACGTCAAACATATTTGCGTCCCTCATACCGTCTGCAATAACAAGAGGGCCTGCGACCTTTGTGATTATACCTGATTTCAAATTATACACCTCAATCGTTGAAGATTATGTCTGAGCCAACCGCCTTTTCGACAAATGACGAAAGGCGGGACGTGCCGACATTCGTGTTGCCCTTTACGCCCGGAATGGGGATAACGGCAGGAGTCAGCCTGTTTTCATATCGGCTGCGTTCCTTTTCAACCAAGTTGAAAATTTCTTCGGTAAGATAAATAACAGCATAGTTGTCGCTGTCGGCAATTTTTCTGAACATATGCGGAGCGTCGTCAAAGCTGTCGCACGGAAAAATGTCAAGACCGATAGCGCAAAAGCCTTTTATGCTTTCCGAGTCGCCGATTACGGCAATGTTTTTAGCCATAAATCTCACGCAGCCTTTCTCTTATGATTTCCGTGTCGGTGTTTGTTCTTATTCCGCTTGAAATAATGTGAATCACCGATATTTCGGCTTTGTTGCCGAGGAAAAATCCAATCAGCGGTTCAGCACCCTCGCTTTTGCGTTTACAGCTTTCTTTTGCCATAATAATTAGCTTGTTGTCCGTAAATTTTTCAAACGCCGAGGGTGAACGCCTGTATTCCTCCATTGCACTGCCGCAGTCGTATTCGCTGAGCTTTGACAAAAGGTCAATCAGATATTCACTGCCCTTTAATGCGGCGGCAATGATTTCCTCCTTTTTAAATCCGTCAACCTCAACCAGCGATTTTTGAAGAAAATCTTTGGTCGTGCCTGTTCTTGCACACCTTAATGCAATTTTTATATTGCTGTAAAATATAAACGTTTCAAAATACTTTTTCAAAAACCTTGAATAGCCTGCCGAAAGCACAAGCATTCGCTTCATAGCGGCGGCGTCTAAAACTGCGTCGCACGCACGGGCGTCCGAGGTGTGTGCAAGCTCCTGAT
The DNA here is from genome assembly GCA_900543095.1 of uncultured Ruminococcus sp. GTDB lineage: Bacteria > Bacillota > Clostridia > Oscillospirales > Acutalibacteraceae > Ruminococcoides. The sequence goes on from UQQD01000002.1 coordinate 114,094, forward strand.
ACGCCTTGTCTGCCGCGTCGGAAAGCCAGTCGGGAAACTGCGAAAAGTTTCGGTGCTTTACAGCCTCCTTTATCACGTCAAAATCAATCGTGTTAGGAGAAACAAGCAGGCTTTCGTAATCTCTGCCTGCCATAGTGCCTTTCAGCACCGCCTTTAGGTTATGAACGTCGTTTTGAATAATAAACGGAGCAAATATGTTAAAGTCGGGAGCAATCTCCTTTAAATATCTCCAGAGTTTATTTGTGTGATCCTCTATGATCTCGTCAACGCTGTCACCGTCACCGAATCCCTTGTCCGCCAAAAATCTGCAAAGCTGTTCAGTGGTTTTGCAGGCGAGCATCTGTTCAACGTCCGTGTTTGTAAAAAGGTACTTTTCCTTTGCGCTGACAGAGCCTATGGAAAATTCATATGATAATGCCATTAAATCCTCCTACTCTGCAAAAAGCTCACGGTTAATAAGATCCTCAAGCCTGTCACGGTTTGCGGCAATCATAGCCGCAAAGTCCATATTTTCTTCTATGTCGCCGCATTTAAGTATAAATCCGCCGCATATGTCGGCTGTTTTATCACTTATTACTGCGGTAAGTCCTGCGTCTTTAAGCCTTTGCCCAAAGTCGCGGGGGAGTCTTTTTTTATCTCTTGCGTTTAAAAGTATTTCGCCTTGCCTGCCCGAAAGCTTTTTTGCTAAAGAATATATAACTTCAAAGTATTCTCTGTCGTCAAGTCCGACAAGATATTCTTTTATTGCGTCAACGGTAAAATCAATTTCCTGTCTGCGCTTTTTGAGCAGAGCGTTTCTTATTTCAAGCTGTGCACGGCTTTTTGACGAAGCGTTTATCTGCTCGACCTTAAGCTTGGCTTTTTCGTCTGTTTCAGCGGTCAGCCTGTCGGCTTCTGCTTTTGCGTCGTTCAATATTTTATCGCAAACAGCCTGAGATTGTGATTCTGTCAATCTTATGCTTTCGTCGCAGTCTGATTTGATGCGGTTTAAAATTTTATCGCCGCCGTTCATACAGCCCCCACCTTTCCTTGATTTATGAAATTAGCTTTAAATGTTGAGCGATGCAACCGAAATAACAACAAGAAGCGAAATGATAAATGAAAGAAGGGCATATATTTCAACGAGTGTAACCGATACCATAGCTTTTGAGAAGTTACTGTCGTCCTTTGCGCTGATAGCAATACCCGAAACAGCAGCCTTGCCCTGAGCAAAAGCCGAGAACATACCGCCGAATCCTATGGCAAGAGAGGCGCCGAGATAAGCAAAGCCCTGACCGAATGTCGGAACAGCACCGCCCAAAACGCCGCATTTTACAAGAATAAGGAAGCTTACGATGAATCCGTAAAGTCCCTGAGTACCCGGAAGAAGTGTCAGCACGAGCATTTTACCGAATTTAGATGAATCTTCGGCCAAAACGCCCATAGCTGCCTGAGCGGCGCCGCCAACGCCCCTTGCCGAGCCTATGCCTGAAAAAATAGTTGCAATAGCAGCACCTAAGATTGAAAGAAACATACCGTCCATAATTATTTGTCCTCCTGAATTTTAATATATTTGCTGTTCAGTGAAAACGGCTCGAATTCCTTGCCGCCGCCTTCATAGAACTTGCTGAACATTTCAACGTACTGCAGTCTCATTGTATGAACATATGAGCCCAGTGCGTTAAGACCGATGTTAATTGCGTGGCCTGCAATCATAATGATTATCATACATATGCAGCCGAAAACATTCCTGCCGAACATTGACGACAGCATATTAAACACCTGAGCCATAACTCCCGTTGTAAGTCCGAGAGCAAGAAGTCTTGAGTAGCTCAGCAGGTCGCTTATATATCCGGTTATGTCATACAGCGAAACAAGTCCGCCGATAACCTTGCCGAAAATACCTTTTTTGTTTCTGCCCTGAGTCAACACAAGTCCGACTGCACAGGCAACGGCGATAACTGCACCGACATACATAACGGCTTGCGAAGTAAATGCTCCGACAGCCAGAACCGCTATGCCGATAAGCAAAAGCATCCAAAATCCCGTGTCGAAAAACGCTCCTCCGTAATCCTTTTGTTTAAGACAAACATAGAATTTACAGCCCATTCCCACAAGAATGTGGATAAGTCCCAGCGCAATGGAAAGCGCCATAACCGTGAGGGCGTCCTTTTGCGGGTCGAGAGTCGGCCACGGAATAATATCCGCCATTGTTATTGACGCCCCCGAAAAATAATTGTAGATGACAGCAGGTGCGTCGCCGAAAAAGCTTCCGAATATAAGCCCCCAAATAAAGGTTGAAATACCGCAGTATTCAAAAAGCTTTAGGGTATCTTTCATTTTTTGGTCGGGCTTGAATTTTTTGATAATCACAGCCGTCGCTATTGTCATAAGCAAGCCGTAGCCTGCGTCCGAAAACATCATTCCGAAGAAAAAGTAAAAGAAAAATGCCAAAACGGGCGTTGGGTCAATGTCCTCGTGCGACGGCGGAGCATACATAAGCAGAATGTTTTGTGCCGGGCGTGCAAAAGCGTTGTTTTTAAGCTTTACGGGAGCGTCGTCGCCTGCGTCCGAAAATTCAACACAACAGGTCGCAACCCTTGTGCAAAGCTCTTCAAGCTTTACGCAGTCCTCTTCGGGAACATATCCCGTAAGAACAAAAACGTGTCTTGACTGATCCAGTGAATTAATTACGTTGTATTTGTCCGTCCGTATTTTAAAATAGTCCTGGGTAGCCCTGATGTCGTTTCGCCTGTCGGCATATGAGATTATCTCCTGCTTTGCCTTTTCGGAGCTTTGTTTAAGCTGTTCGCTTTTATCTCTGAGCCGCTGAGCCTTGATTTTCGGCGTGTGACTTGTCGGATTCATCGGCCTTGCAAATCCAAGCCCTCTGAGCACATTCTCGGCTTCGCCCTTTTGTGAAAGCGGTACAAGCACTGCAACGCAGGTCATAGAGGGTGAGGAATACTCAATCTCAAATTCAAATTCGAGCTTTGGTGATTTCTCGGCAATCGTTTCGGCAAGCAGCTTGTCCGAATACTCCTGCGGCAGGCTTCCGATGAATACAGCCGTGGTTTTGGTGTCGCCCGAATTAAGCGGAATATCGAGTCCCTGCCAGGGTTCAAGCTGAGCAAGAGCTGTTTTAATTCGTGCCTGTTCGGCTGAATTGTCAACAATCTGTTTGTTCAGCTCGGATATTCTTGAGCAAACGCCGATGACTTCATGAGAATTATCTGCAATCACACCAAGCTCATCGGGGTCGATCTGACGTCTGCCCGAAAATGATGATAAAAGACTTTTCTTTTCTTTAGTATTTTGGTCAAGTATTTTCAAAGCTTGCTCCGTTAGTGTTACATTCTTTTCAAATACCTGCATCTGAGAGGTCATATCCACTCTTGAAAAGCCTTTTGCTGTTTTGTCGGCCTTTTTGACCTGAACAAGCGCATAATCCTGCAAATGTTCAAGCAAGCGTTTTCTGTCCTCCCTGAGGGCAATGATCCTCACGGTTTTCATTTTAAGTTTTGCCAATTTAGTATCACCACACTTTTATGCTTTTGCCATTCAGTCAAACAAAAGACCGACGGCGTTTTTGATAACCTTTGTGCGATTTCTTTCTGCGGTTTCGGCAATGACTGCACATTTCAGTTCGGCGTCCGCTTTAGCCTTTTTCAGCTCGTCATCGCCGTTAAGCCTTGCCTTCTCAAATTGAGCTTCGGCTTTGACTTTAGCGTTTTTTTCTGTTTCCGCAATCAAAGTTTGAGCGTCTTTGCGTGCTTTTTCTTCCGCCTGAGCCGCTTTTTCCTTTGCCGCACTTTCACGGGCTTTACATTCTTCTTCGGCGGCAAAAACAGCGTCTAACATATCCCTTGCCATAGCGTTCTCCTTTAAAATAAATAAAATGCAGGGTAAAAACCGATTTTATATATGCCTTGCATTTACAATTAACAATATAACATATTTTGCTGTATAAAGTCAATAAAAATCACTTAATGTTTTTGGACAAATAAAATAAAATGCCCATATTTTTTGCAATATTTTTGATTTGCACAAGTACATTTCTGCGGTTTTGTTTATAATCCGACGTAAGTTTTGCTCTGATTTAAAAATTCCGTATAAAACGGCATTGACAAAGTCAGAATACAGATATAAAATCCTTTTGGGTGATATAAATGTCTGAATTTAAAACTAACGTAATGAGAATTCTTGATAAAGCAGGGGTTGAGTATATTTCACATAAGTACCCGCACGGCAAAGAGGCCGTTGACGGCGTGAGCGTAGCTGATTTGCTCGGTCAAAATCCCGACTGCGTTTTTAAAACTTTGGTAACCAAAGGCTCGGGCGGCTATTATGTGTTTGTCGTTCCTGTTGCTCAGGAGCTTGACCTCAAAAAATGCGCTAAAAGCGTCAATGAAAAGTCAGTTGAAATGATACACGTCAAGGATATTAATAAGATAACCGGATATGTTCGCGGCGGCTGTTCTCCTATAGGAATGAAAAAGCAGTTCAAAACTGTTTATCATATTACGGCTCTTGAAATACCGAGGATAATAGTAAGCGCAGGAAAGATAGGCTATCAGATTGACCTTAAACCTCAGGATCTTATTGCAATTACAAACGGTCAGTATGCCGATATTATCAAAGATTAAGCATTATAGTATTATATACAATAAATATTTTGATATTAACAAAAATAGGAATTGTACACATTGACACCTTTTTTGCAACATGATATAATTATGACAATATGTCATAATGCATTGCAAAGGAGGTGTTTTTGTGATAAAAAAGACTTTCTACAACCTGCCTGAAGAAAAGCGGCAGAGGATAATTAAAGCAATAGTTGATGAATTTTCAAGCTCATCAACCGATAAGGTGAGCATAAACCGCATAGTAAAGTCGGCAAAAATTTCACGGGGCAGTTTTTATCAATACTTTGACGATAAGGTCGACTTGGTAGAGGTGCTGACAAAATCCTTTATAGATTTGTCTATCGAGGGAGCAAACAAAGCTCTTGCAATTTCAAACGGCGATATTTTCTATACATATGAAAAGCTGTTTGAAATTATCACAAATTTTGCCGAGGACAAAACGCAAAAGGTATTGCTTAAAAATTTGCTCAGAAGTCTCAGGGCAAACGACGATTTGATTTCTGATTATCTTTTAAACCGATTTAACGGCTTTGAAGAGCTTAACAAAATTTCAAAGCAGTACAGCACGGAAAATCTGAGGTTTAAATCCTCCGAGGACGTGGAATATCTTTCTCAGATACTTACCCAGCTTCTTAAAAACGCAATATTTAATTACTTTGTCACAGACATTGATTATATTACGGTCAGAAAGACCTTTTTGCGTAAGCTTGAAATAATAAAATCAGGTGCGGAAATCAATCTATAAACTCAACCGTTTATCTTAAATAATCAACCGTTTATTTAATTTTGCTTTAAATTAAAACTAATAGTTATATAATCTGAGCGGAAACGGTTACACGCCTATAATGCGCACCGTTTCGGAATTTCATCGGGAATTATATTCTCCCGATTAACCACTGAGGGGCTAAAGCTCATTTGTACAGCTTGCAATCTGTCGCAAGCTTTGCTTCCTGCGAACAAAGCACTGCTCAAATTTAAATTCCCAAGGAGAAATATATGTTAGCAAAATTCAGTGTAAAAAAGCCGATGACGGTGTTTGTATGCGTAGCGCTTGTCATAGTTTTGGGTATCGTATCTTTTACCAAAATGACGCCGAGCCTGTTGCCGAATATGGATTTTCCGTATGCGATGATAATGACTGCTTATGTCGGTCAAACTCCCGAAACCGTAGAAACAACGGTTTCAAAACCGCTTGAACAGACAATGTCAACTATTGACGGCGTAAAGCAAATCACCTCAAGGTCGGCTGAGAACTATTCTATGCTGATAATAGAATTTGAGGACGGCACAAATATGGACAGCGCAACCGTCGATATGCGTTCAGGTCTTGACACGGTTTCCGATGCTTGGCCCGACGGCGTAGGCACACCGTATCTCATCAAGGCAAATCCCAATATTTTGCCCGTTGCTATGGTTGCAGTCGATTACGAGGGCAAGGACAGAACCGAAATATCAAGCTATGTCAGCGACGAGCTTATGAACAAGTTTGAGTCGATCGACGGAGTCGCCTCTGTTTCGGATAAAGGTATCGTTACCGAAAAGGAAAACATAGTTTTGTCATCGGACAAGATAGACGCTCTTAACCAAAAAATAGCGGCCGCACTTGACGAACAGTTTGCAGATGCGGAGGATAAGCTGAACGACGCAAAAAAAGAGATAGACGATAACATATCAAAGGCGAAGGACGGCACTCAGACTATTTCCGATTCAATGGGGGAGATAACCGCTCAACGAGACAAGGCAGCCGAACAGCTTTCAAAAGCTCAGCAGGAGGCAGAGAGCGGAAAAACAAAGCTTCTTTCTGCAAAAATGGAGCTTCTTGACCAAAAAGCGTCACTTGCTCAAAACAAACAGCTGCTCGAAACTACATATCAGGCGTTGCTTAAACTCAAGACTTCGTACAACGACCTCCTTTCACAAAAGGATTCCCTGACGGAAAAGCTAAAGTCGCTTGAAGATATAAGCGAAAGATACAAGGAGCTTGCCGAAAAGCTGAAATCAGCGATTGAAGGCAGCGATGAATACAAGATGATTCAGGAGCAGATCAAGGCACTTGAGGATGAACTGAAACAGTACGGAATTACCTTTGACCGCCTTAATGCAACGATTGAGTCCATAAAATCTGCAATTTCACAGATAGATACGTCAATATCCGATATCATAAATGCTCTGTCTGAGCTTGGAACAAACACAGATGAGCTTGATTCCCTGCTGAAAAGTATTTCCGATAAAATAGCCCTGCTCAACGGCGGAATTTCTCAGTTAGATGCCGCATTAAACGGACTTGACGATAACAGTGTTACTGTTGATGCTGCGCTTGCAACTATATCGGAACAGCGCTCAAACGCAGATTTTAAAATGTCGTCTGCGCTTACAACATTGACCTCAAAGCAGGGCGAGCTTAATTCTGCACTTACTCAGCTCAATGCGGCGGAAAAAGAAATTGACAAATCAGCGGATACGCTTTCCGAAAAGAAGTCCGAAGCAAAAGATAAAGCCGATATGTCAAACGCCGTGACGATAGACAATATTTCAAAGATACTTACAGCCCAGAATTTTTCAATGCCTGCCGGTTATGTAACCGATGACAACAATCAAAAGTATATGGTTCGTGTCGGTGACGAAGTTCCCGACGAAGAGGAACTGAAGTCGCTGTCCTTGTTCGATACGGGAATAGACGGAATAGGCGTTGTTACGCTGAGTGACGTTGCCGATATATTTGTTGCGGACAATTCCGATGACGTATATGCAAAAATAAACGGCAAGGACGGAGTTGTGCTAAGCTTTTCAAAGCAAAGCGACATTGCCACCGCCGAGGTCTGCACTAATATTAATAATGAGCTTGAAGCCCTCAAAAGCGCAAACGAGGGACTTAATTTTACTACCCTGTACAGTCAGGGCGACTACATAAATATAGTTGTAGACAACGTACTGCAAAATCTGCTTATGGGTGCGGCGCTTGCGATAATCATACTGCTTTTGTTCCTGCGTGACCTAAAGCCTACGATAATCGTCGCCTGCTCAATTCCTATCAGCGTTATTTTTGCGGTTATCCTGATGTATTTCAGCGGAATAACACTAAACTTGATTTCACTTTCGGGTCTTGCAATAGGCGTTGGTATGCTTGTTGATAACTCCGTAGTTGTAATCGAAAACATCTATAGACTCAGGGGATTGGGATATTCTGCGATAAGAGCCGCTATGAACGGTGCAAAGCAGGTTACCGGAGCGATTGCCGCTTCAACGCTAACTACTATCTGTGTGTTCCTGCCTATAGTATTTGTTGAAGGAATAACACGCCGGCTGTTTGTTGATATGGCGCTGACTATCGGATATTCACTTGTTGCAAGCCTTATTGTCGCTCTTACCCTCGTACCTGCAATGAGCTGCGGAATGCTCCGCAAGATAAAGCCGCAAAAGGACATAAACAAAAGCAAAATTATGCAGACCTATGAGCGTTCACTGCGCTTTGTATTAAGGCATAAGCTTGCTTCAATACTTGTAGTTACGGCATTGTTGATTGCAAGCTCGCTCGGGGCACTTTTAAGAGGATTCAGCTTTATGCCCGAAATGAGCAGTACCGCAATCAGCGCAACGGTATCGCTTGATAAAAATGCAAGTCTTGAAGATACTATCGAGGTTGCTCAGCAGGTAAATGATATTATTAAAACCTATGATGAATTTGAAACTGTAGGCGTTATTATCGGCAATACGACAAGTATGATTGGTATCTCGTCAGGCTCGGCGTCGAGCGATGCGGGAACGGTAACGGCGTACGGAGTTATAAAAGATAACCTCACTAAACAAAGCTCTGATATAGCCGACCGTCTTAAAACAGATCTTGATGTTGTTGACGGCGACGTATCGGTTGATTCGGGTACGACAGGTTCAATGACTACTCTGCTCGGCAACGGAAACGTTGAATTTATGATTTACGGCGACGACCTTGAAGCCTTAAAGTCAACTGCTTCGGATATTGCGAAAAAACTCGGTGACGTTGACGGTATAGATGAGGTTGACAACGGTATAGGAGCAACCTCGCCCGAAATAAAGGTATCGGTAGATAAAAAGAAAGCGGCAAAGAAGAACCTTACCGTAGCTCAGATATTCCGGCAGGTGAATGCCGCCGTATCAAACGAAAAAACCTCAACCACCCTCCAAAACGACAACGGCGACGATATTGACGTTGTTGTGGTAAAAGATGAGGCTCAAAAGATTACCAAAGACGATATTGGCGATATATCGCTTACATATACCGACAAGGAGGGTAACGAAAAAACCACCTCGCTTTCATCGGTTGCAGATATATCCAAGAGCGAAACTATGAATATGATAAGCCGTCAGGATCAAAAGCGCTATATTAAGTTAAGCGCATCTGTCAAGAACGGCTACACCCTGACGTACGCCACTAACAACACAAAGTCAATGCTTGATAAATACGAACTGCCGACGGGATATTCAATAGAATATACCGGCTCGGACAAAGAAACAATGGAAGCAATGCAGCAGCTTATGATGATGTTGTTGCTTGCTGTAATCCTCATCTATTTGATAATGGTTGCTCAGTTCCAAAGCTTAAAATCCCCGTTTATCATTATGTTCACAATTCCTCTTGCGTTTACCGGCGGATTTATAGCTCTGCTTATAACAGGCTTTGACATCAGTGTGATTTCGCTTATCGGATTTATTATGCTGTGCGGCATAATCGTAAATAACGGTATCGTGCTCGTTGATTATATCAACACCCTGAGGCTTGACGGCAAAGAAAAGATCGAAGCAATAGTCGAGGCAGGAAAAACCCGTATGCGCCCGATACTTATAACCGCTCTTACGACCGTGCTGGGACTTTCAACTATGGCAATAGGCATAGGTACGGGTTCGGAAATGATGCAGCCGATAGCTATCGTTTGTATAGGCGGACTGCTTTATGCAACCTTTATGACGCTGTATATCGTACCTGTTATTTATGACGCCTTTAACCGTAAAGAGATGAAAAAGATAGATGAATCGGAACTTGAAAATATAGATGAATAATCCAAGTGCAAAGCCGCCTGCTTCTTAGGCGGCGGGGGACGCTCCTTTGCACTGTTTGCAATCTGTTGCAAGCGTTGCTCCGATTTAAATTCAATATTCTGCGTATCATATCGTTACGCAGGACTTTTTACGGCTTTTGCAACTTACCGGATAAAAATGTAAAGATAAGCAGACAAATTTAATTGAACGGTAAGCTCTGCGGCATTTAAAATAATTGTTGAAGAAACAAAAAACTTATTGACAAACCGTAGCCGTTGTAATAATATATATGTGTACTATTCGTATTAATACAGCACACACATTGAATAATTCAGACCATTTGGGTTATTTTATTTGTCAAACACCTTGACTATTTGACAAAAATGGATATAATAGACTATATGTGATTATTGTGCCGTTTTGCGGCATTTGATTTAATTTTTGGAGGTGTATGTATGGATACATCCGTATTGAACTGGCTTGACGCTACAGCGATAAAATACGCAGACAAGACCGTGTTTACAGACCACGAAAAGAGCATAACATTTTCGGAGTTTGACAAATACACTAAGTCTGTCGGAACATACCTTGCTTCTGTCGTAAAGCCGAACAGCCCCGTTATTGTAATGTCGGGACGTCATGTGCTGACTCCGGCCTGTTTTTTAGGAATAGTAAGAGCAGGCTGTTTTTATGCCCCGATGGACGCAACGATGCCAAAGGCAAGGCTTAACCAGATAATCGGCGTTATCAAAGCCGACTATATGCTTGTTGACAGAGAACACCAAGAGATTGCAAAATCTCTTGACTACAGCGGCAAAATCATCGTTATGGAGGACATTATCGACACTCCCTGCGATGAAGCTTTGTTAAAAAAAGCTTGCTCAAAACTCAATGAGCTTTCACCGCTTTACGTTATCTTTACCTCAGGCTCAACAGGCGTGCCGAAGGGCGTTATCACTTCGCATCATTCGCTTATGTGCTATATAGACGCCGTAGGCAGCGTGCTGAAGGTAGACGATACCGATGTTTTCGGAAGCCAGTCGCCGCTTGATTATATCGCTGCCGTTCGCGACATCTACTTCCCGATAAAAACGGGTGCGTCAACTGTGATAATTCCCAAAAATGAGTTTGCAATGCCTACTCAGCTTTTTGATACCCTCAACAAAAACAAGGTTACGGCGCTCTGCTGGAGCGTAGCGGGTGTTGAACTCCCCGCAAAGCTGAATGCATTTGACGACCTTAAGCCCGAATATCTGAAAAAACTTTGCTTTTCAGGCTCGGTAATGCCCTGCAAATATCTAAAGATATGGCAGCAGCATTTGCCCGACGTTTTATATGTAAACCAGTACGGACCTACCGAATCCACCGCTTCGTGTACCTACTATGTTGTCAATGAAAAGGTAGAAGACGACACGGTGCTGCCTATAGGAACTCCGTACAAAAACTACACCATCACGTTGCTCAACGAGGATAACACAGAAACCGAGTACGGCAAAACGGGTGAAATATGTGTAAGCGGACCTATACTTGCACTCGGATATTACGGCAACGCCGAAAAGACCGCCGAGTCGTTCATTCAAAATCCGCTAAACAAAAATTACCGTGAGCTTATCTACAAAACCGGCGACCTCGGAAGCTACAACAAAGACGGACTTCTTGAATTCCACGGCAGAAAGGATCGCCAAATCAAGCATATGGGACACCGAATTGAGCTTGGTGAAATCGAATCTACAGCTAAACAGATTGACGGCGTAGAGGATTGCTGTTCGCTTTATAATAAGGAAAAAGAGCATCTTTACCTTTTCTATACCGGCTCTGCTCAGCCAAGAGACATTACGATATATTTCAGAAGCGTACTGCCGGGTTTTATGGTGCCGAGAAAGCTTGTTAATCTTGAAGCTCTGCCGACCCTGCCAAACGGTAAAACAGATATGCAAACATTAAAATCATATTTTAAATAATATGTTTGAATTAAAAGAAAGAGGTATTAACATGGAAGAATTAATGGAAATCTTAAACGAACTCAGACCTGATGTTGATTTTGAAAATGAAACCGCTCTTATTACAGACGGTATTCTCGACTCATTTGACATCGTTGCGCTTGTAGGTGAGCTTAACGACGCATTTGACATTGAGATCAAGCCAAACAACCTTGTCCCCGATAACTTTAACTCTGCTAAGGCAATGCTTAAGCTTATCAACGAGCTACAGGACGAATAATTATGAATAAACAGTTATTAAATAAACTGCTTGCCGAGGTCAAAACCCCGTCATATATCTTTGATATTGACGAGTTTGAAAAGCGTGCAAGGCTGGTAAAGGACTGCTTCGGTGAAAAGACATCTATATGCTTTTCAATAAAGGCAAATCCCTTTTTGCTCGGAAATCTTCCTGATATTTTTGAGAAGATTGAGGTTTGCAGTCCCGGCGAGCTTACAATTTGCGAAAAAACCGGTGCCGACGCCTCAAAAATCATATTTTCCGGCGTAAACAAGACAAAAGCAGACGTTGAGCGTGCAATGGACGACGGTGTGGGTACATTTACCGCCGAAAGCTATCTGCACGCCGAGCTTATCAACGATGCGGCAATCAAGCGCAATATTACCGTTCCCGTGCTTGTCCGTGTAACGGGCGGAAGCCAGTTCGGTATGGATGAGGACGACGTAATTGACTTGATAAGGCGCAGGGACGAATATAAGGGCATAGAATTTGTGGGACTGCATTATTTTACGGGAACACAAAAGCGCAAGCCTGCCAAAATAGAGAAAGAGCTTGATTATATTTCGGATTTTGCCGACAGGCTCAAGGCTCAGACAGGCTTTGAAACCGTGCGCCTTGAATACGGAACCGGTCTTGCCGTTGATTATTTCAGCAGTGAAGCTGACGAGCTTGAAAAAGAACGTCTTGACGGCGTATGCGCAAAGGTAAGAGAAATTTCCGAAAAATTTGACCTGACCATTGAAATGGGCAGATTTTTTGCCGCTCCCTGCGGATATTATCTTACAAGGGTAATGGACGTTAAAACCAACTGCGGTATAAACTACGCTATTGTTGACGGCGGTCTTAACCAGCTAAAATACGACGGACAGATACAGGGAATGCAGATTCCCGAGATCATACACATTAAAAACGGTGACAACACCTCGGGCAATGTCCAAAAATGGACGCTTTGCGGAAGTTTATGTACTACCGCTGACATTCTTGCAAGAGACGCCGAATTTAACAGCCTTGAGATCGGTGACACTCTTGTGTTCTGCCGAACAGGCGCATATTCCGCAATGGAGGGTATGGCGGTGTTCCTCAGCAGGGAACTGCCGTTAATTTCACTTTATTCGGAGAATAACGGATTAAAAATTGTCCGCAAGCTCATTAATGCGGATATATTCAACACACCTTAATGTGGATCAGGGGTAGATATTTTGAGTTATACTTCGCTTAACTTTCTGCTGTTTGTAGTGGTAACAATGCTCGTGTATTTTCTGTTCCCGCTTAAAAAGCAAAAATGGACTGTGCTGCTTGTTGCCAGCTATGTGTTCTATATGTTCGCAAGCTATAAGTTTGTGGCGTTTATTCTTTTTACTACAATCAGCACCTATCTAATCGGTTTATGGATAGAAAAGGTCGCGGCAAAATCAAAAGCAAAACTAAAGCTGAATAAGGCTGAGTGGAGCAGGGAAGAGAAAAAGAAGTTTAAAGAAAAAATTAAAACAAGAAAACGACTGATAATGACGCTTGCGCTTGTTTTAAATTTCGGAATACTTGCATTTCTAAAGTACTATAACTTCTTTGCAGGCAGCCTTAATGATGTTTTCGGCTCGTGGGGAATACAGCTTTCTGTACCGATGCTCACTTTGTTTTTGCCGCTCGGTATATCCTTCTACACTTTTCAGTCGATGGGATATATCGTTGACGTTTACAGGGAAAAAACTCCTGCACAGCACAACCCATTTAAATTCGCACTGTTTGTATCGTTTTTCCCGCAGATTATTCAAGGTCCTATCAGCATATATGACGACCTTGCACACCAGCTTTATGAACCTCATAATTTTGACTTCACACGCTTCAAACACGCTTTGGAGCTCATTTTGTGGGGACTTGTAAAGAAAATGGTATTTGCCGATACAGCCGTTATCGCAATCAATACCGTTACCGCCGACTACAATAAGTACAGCGGAACAACGCTGACGTTTACAATTCTTTTATATGCATTTCAGCTATATGCCGATTTTTCGGGCGGTATTGATATTTCACGAGGCGTTGCTCAAATATTCGGCATAGATATGATGGACAACTTCAAGCGCCCGTATTTTTCAAAGGACATCAACGAATATTGGCGCAGATGGCATATCTCGCTCGGTAACTGGTTTAAAAACTACCTGTTTTATCCGCTTGCAATGTCGTCGCTTTTCATTAATACAAGCAAAAAAATAAAGGGCACAAAGTTCGGTCAAACTACCGCAGGCGCACACATAGCAAAGGTATTGCCTACGAGTATCGCATCCTTTGTCGTGTTCTTTATAGTTGGCGTATGGCACGGCGCAAGCTGGAAATACGTCGGTTTCGGTGTGTGGAACGGCGGAATCATAATGCTTTCCGTACTTCTCAAGCCTGTGTTTGAGTGGTGCCACAAGAAACTGCATATCAATCCCAAGACAGCACCATATACGGTGTTCCAGATTCTGAGAACATTTGTGGTAATCCTTGTCGGCTATGTGTTTGACGTTGCGCCGTCGTTTATGCAGGCTATGCGTACATTCTGGCTGTTCTTTACAAACCAGAGTCTGAGCAAGGGCTGGTCTGAAATTTCAGAATTGGGACTTGGCAAAAAGCAGTACCTCCTTTTGCTTGCAGGGGTTGTGTTCATATTCATAATCAGCGTGATTCAGGAGCGCCATGACAAGACAACAATGCGCGAGCTGCTTGACAAAAAGCCGTTTATGCTGAGATGGGCAGCGGTGTTTGTCGGAGTTATGGCTGTTGTCGTATTCGGAATCTACGGATCGGGCTTTGACGCAGCTGACTTTGTATATATGCAATTTTAGGAGAGGAGTGCGTTATTATGAAAAAATTTTTACTGCGTGCAGTCAAGATTGTGTCACTTCTCCTTGCACTTGTGATTTGTATAGGTCTGCTACAGGAATATGTTCTTTGTCACGCCGACCATAACCGTGAGCGTATCAAGGGCTTTTATCTTGAAGACGACAATTCACTTGATGTTGCCGTTATCGGAGCAAGCGATGTTTATGCCGGTTATTCGGCAGGATATGCCTATGAAAAATACGGCTTTACAAGCTATCCGATAGCAACACAGTCAAATATAATGAAGTGCTACAAAACTCAGATTAAAGAAATTTTGAAGCACCAAAACCCAAAGCTGATAGTTGTTGAGCTTAACGGCGCACTCTACGGTGATGACAGAGACATTAACAAAGAAGCAAATTTCAGAAACTATGTTGACAACATACCTATGAGTGCAAACAAGGTTGAGTTGATTCAAAGCATTGCCACCTCTAACGAGCTTGAATACTATGTTCCTATCATAAAGTATCATTCCGTATGGAAGGATTTTCCGCAAGGCTTGGCATGGAGCTATACTATGATTAATGACAGATTTCGGGGATACAACTATCTTAAAGGCGTAAAAAACAAAACTGTTGAATTCAAGCCGAAGAAAAAGGTATATAACGCAACGCTAAAAGATGACGACAAAAAGGTTCCCCTAACTGAAAAATCAGAAGAATATCTGAGAGAATTTCTTGATTATTGCAAGTCCGAAGGTATTGACAATATTCTTTTTGTACGCTTTCCGCATATTGTTACAAAAGGTATGCTTGCAAGATACCACAAGGCAAATATGCTTGCGGATATTATCGGCGAATACGGTTATGATTATATCAATTTTGAAAAAGATTTTGAAAAAACAGGGCTTGATGTTAATCACGACTTTTATAATTACGACCATCTGAACGCCTACGGACAAAAAACTTTTACAGATTATTTGTGCAATATTCTTGTTGATAAGTACAATATCGGAAAATCAGAGCTTACAGATTCTCAGAAAAAAGAATGGGACGAAGCCGCAAGGTATTATGAAGCATACTATCAGTATAACGACGAATGTATAAAAAACAAGGACTACAGAAATCTCAGCGAATACTTCAGAAATATTGACGCAATGCAGAAGTACCTTGACGATTAAAAACTGTAGGCTGATTTAAATTTAATTAAAACAAAAGCTATAGTCCACATCACGCAATTTTATTGCCGATTGTGAATTATAGCTTTTTGTTTTATCAGAGTCTGTTTCCTCTGGTTATTATCTCGCTCCACAAAACAGGACCTATTGCGCCGCTTTCTTCTATGCCAAGCTGTCTTTGCAGGGCAATAACCGCCGCTCTTGTGGCATCGTCAAATTCTCCCGTTACCGATACGTTCGGAATATTCGGATCGTTTTGTGCGATTACCTGTAGGTACTGTTGAATTATTCTTACGTTTTCTCCTCTGTCGCCGAGTACAAGAAATTTGCCCGGATACGGTTCGCCGATTGCCGACTGATAGTTTGCGGGCAAATTTCTGACCGTAGCCTTGTAAACCTCGTCAATTCTAAGGAACGTGTTAAAATCAACCACACCCGTAACGGGAAGTCCGTATGCACTTTGAAAAGCATACACCGCATCCTGAGTAGCTTGGTCAAAAGTACCCGTGATTGGGATAGGCGGCAGTTCTGCCATAAAATATCCCAAAAAAGCAAGGTAATATTGCAGCGCTTTTACATCTACGCCGCTGTCGCCGAGCCTGAGATCTCTGACGTATCTTCTTTCTACCTCGGAAATCGTCAGCCCCTCGCTTGTAAGCTCCGAAAGCTGTTTAACAGCCGAATATACCTGTTTTATTTTGTACCACGTTGCTTTGCCGACAATTCCGTCAACATTCAGGTTGAATATCTGCTGAAACGACCTTACCGCTGCTTCGGTGTCAAGGTCAAATATTCCCGAATTGACCGAAGCAATATAGGGAATAGCAGGATAATTCTGCCTGATCCTGTTCAGCTCTCGCTTGATTATCAGCACATCGTCGCCGTATGAACCTCTTCTTAACGGAATACCGAGGTAGGACGGCGTGTTTTCGCCTACAGGCGCATTATATACGATTTCAATATCATTACCGTAGTAATACTTCAATATGTCAATCGGGCTCATACCCTGTTCTGCAAGCGTAACAGTGCCCCATTGTGACAATCCGCTGCATTGTGTGTTCACGCCGTCGCAAAATTGTGCGTAAAGCGGAACGATACTTCCCGACCGTACAATATAATTGTTAAATATCCGGTCAACAATCCTGCTTATATTGTCAAAAGTTTCGCTGTCGGGAACGAATGCCTGATCTATTACGGTGTTGTTTGTGATGTCAAAGTCATAGCCTCTGCTGCGATAGTATTCGGTATAAACCTTGTTGAGAGTAAAGGAGATTTGTGCAAGAATGTTCGCTATTATAGCGTTTTCCGGCCAGGTAGGATAAATCTCATTTGACGCAACGTTTTTGATGTATTCGGTAAAAGGGACGGTCACATTTTCGGCGGCCTCATCCGGTCTGCCGAGGTGAACAGTAATCGTGCTCGGAATAATAACGGGATTTGTCGCCACTCAGCCGCTCACCTCATCTCTTGCGATAGGAACTAACGAGATAGGCAGTATAGTTTCAATTTTATCGTATATTGTAACCTTGCAGTTAATTATCGGCTGAAAGCCCGGATGATAGATAGACACAAAATACCGTGCTTCATCACCTGCCGTTGCAAAACTGAGCGAGTTTTGAACAGAACGTGCAGGCAAAATGATATTGTCAACGATTCCCGACATATCGGTTACATCGTTATACAGCAAATACCGTTTTCCGTTGTGGTTTACTGCGATGCTGACAACGGCATCCTTTATCGGAAAAGCTTCTTTTGCCGTGCTTATCTGAACCTTCAGCGTACCGCGTCCGGGATAAAGCTTTAAATATTCTTCAAACTCCTGTTTAAACGGACTGATGTTACCTGAAAATCCTTCAGAATCGGGTGGAATATCCGAAATCTGCGTCGGTGTTATTATATTGCTGTTTGACATAACCATTCTCCTTTGGAATTAATTTAGGTTAATAAAGGAGCTATACTCTTTACCTAAACCAGTATATTCAGGAGCAGACGATATGATACCTTGTTAAAACAATCGCATACAAAACTGCGGTCAGATGATTTCTCACCTGACCGCAGTAAATTTAGCTTTCTCAGTTGCCGCAGGAACACGACGTACATTCGGGAACCGAACCCACAATAGGTTCGGGATCAATGCCCTTTTTCTTGTAATAGTCCGAAACAGCGGCTTTAATTGCCTGCTCCGCAAGCACAGAGCAGTGAACCTTGACCGGCGGAAGTCCGTCCAAAGCTTCCATAACAGCCTTGTTTGTGAGTTTCAGGGCATCCTCTATTTTTTTGCCCTTGATAAGCTCGGTTGCCATACTGCTTGTTGCAATAGCGGCACCGCAGCCAAAAGTCTTGAATTTAACATCGGTGATAACGTCGTTATCAACCTTGATGTACATTTTCATAATATCGCCGCACTTTGAGTTGCCTACCTCACCGATACCGTCGGCATTTTCTATTTCACCGACATTGCGGGGATTGGCAAAGTGATCCATCACCTTTTCTGAATAAGCCATATATATTACCTCCTGATAATTTATGTTTTATGCCTTCTGAGCGGCCTCGCGCTTTTTAATATCCTCCCAAAGCGGAGACATAGCTCTCAGATAACTTACGATTTCCGGGACTACCTTTAAGATATAGTCAATGTCTTCTTCACTGTTCTCATCAGAGAACGAAAGGCGCATACTTCCGTGAGCAATCTCGTGGGGAAGACCGATAGCAAGCAAAACGTGGCTTGGGTCAAGGCTGCCCGAAGTGCACGCCGAACCGGAGGAGGCCGAAATGCCGTTGAGGTCAAGCTTTAGCAAAAGGCTTTCGCCCTCGATACCCTCAAAGCACATATTTACATTGCCGGGCAAACGATGAACTCGGTCGCCGTTGATTCTTGAACGCTCGATTTTGAGCAGTCCGTCAATCAGCCTGTCACGCATCTTTGTAAGCTTTGCGCATCTTTCGTCCATAGTGTCAACTGCCATTTGAAGTGCTGCGTCAAGTCCGACAATGCCTGCAACATTTTCAGTGCCTGCACGCTTGTTTCTTTCCTGAGCGCCGCCCTCAATAAGGTTGTCTATCTTTATTCCGCGCCTTACATACAGCAGTCCGCAGCCCTTTGGACCGTGAATTTTGTGCGCTGTCATTGAAAGCAGGTCGATGTTCTGTTGAGCTACGTTTATTCTGACATATCCTGCCGCCTGAACGGCGTCGGTGTGGAAAAGCACCTTGTGTTTTTTGCAAATCTCGCCAATCTCTTTAATAGGCTGAATAGTGCCAATCTCGTTGTTTGCGTACATTATCGAAACGATAGCCGTATCATCTCTTATTGCGTTTTCAACGTCCTCGGGGTGAACGATACCGTTTTCGTAAACGTCAAGATACGTTACATCAAAACCCTCTTTTTCAAGTGCCTTGCAGGTGTGCAAAATAGCGTGATGCTCAAATTTTGAAGTAACAATGTGCTTTTTGCCCTTTGCCTTTAATGCGTGGCAAACTCCCTTTAACGCCCAGTTGTCGGATTCGCTTCCGCCCGAAGTAAAATATATTTCACTTGCGTGAGCGGCACCGAGATTTTTGGCAATGTTGGCTCTTGATTTTTCAACAGCTTCCTTTGCTTTGCCGCCGATTTTATAAAGACTCGACGGATTTCCGTAATATGTGGTGAGGTACGGCATCATTTTGTCGAGTACCTCGGGAGCAATTTTTGTAGTAGCCGAATTGTCGGCATAGATTTCTCTCATATATATCACCTTCGCAATTATTTATAAAAATCGTTTTGATGCGTCAACAGCAAGTCTGTCACACCGTTCGTTTTCGGGATGCCCTGCGTGACCTTTTACCCATATGATTTCAACCTTATGGAGATCGTAAAGTTCAAGCAGCTTTTCCCAAAGTTCGGGGTTCAGCGCAGGGTCTTTTTTGTTTC
Source organism: uncultured Ruminococcus sp. (assembly GCA_900543095.1). GTDB lineage: Bacteria > Bacillota > Clostridia > Oscillospirales > Acutalibacteraceae > Ruminococcoides. The sequence goes on from UQQD01000002.1 coordinate 133,841, forward strand.
GCATCCAGCCGTTGGCTTTCCATTTCTTAGCCCAACCCTGTTTAAGTGCGTTGCAAACATACTGAGAATCGCTGTAGAGCGTAACCTCACACGGCTCTTTAAGTGAAGCAAGCGAATTGATTACTGCGGAAAGCTCCATTCGGTTGTTGGTCGTGTTTTTTTCGCCGCCCGAAAGCTCTTTTTCGTGCCCTTTATAGCGCAAAATAGCGCCCCATCCGCCGGGACCGGGGTTTCCGCTGCACGCACCGTCGGTAAAAATATCAACGTGTTTCAAGAAAATTCTCCTTAACAGCATTACATTATTACTTATTATAATACTCAGACCCGATAATTGCAACCTTTATTTCATATTATTGCCATTTTTGCTCGGATAATGCACATATGCATCGGTTAGATTAAGCTAACTGTATTTTATTACTTAATTTGACAAATGTCAAGCGCTTTTACCAAAAACCTATGAATTCTATATATTTTATGATTACAGTATATCGCATAGAAAGAAAATTATTTATAATTCTTTTATCGTATTGACACAAATATGCTTGTTGAGTTACAATATAATATCTGAATATATCATAGGCAAAGTATATATTTAACTAAAAATGGGAAAAATTCCGTATTATTATGAATTAATTACGGATTTTAATATTAGAATCGTTTTATTTGTTTTTTGAATATGGCCGCTAAATATTCGTGTCTTTGTGATCGGGCAAAGATCGGGCAAATAAATAAATTCTATACTTAATATTAAAGAAACACGGAGGAAAATTTGTGAGTACACAAACCAAAAATCAAAGTAACAAATCAAAACAGAATTGGTACTCAAAAAACAAAAGCAACACAAAAAAACAGATTAAAAATTCAACCGATCAGCCCCGAAAGCTGAATACAACAAGAGAGTTTCCTGATTTTGAAAGCTATCAGCGCAGTCAGAGCAATCAAAGCGCAGGCGCACATAACAACAATTTTAACCGAAGCAATAGCCGAAAGACAAAAAGACAGACATATACAAAGTCTGCTCCTGCAAACAAGCCGTCCGTAAAAATTTCGTTTTTGGGCGGACTTAACGAGATCGGCAAAAACATTACAGTTGTCGAATGTGAAGGCGATATGGTAATTATTGACTGCGGAATGGCGTTTCCCGATGGTGATATGCTCGGCGTTGACCTTGTAATTCCGGATTTTACCTATATTGAACAAAATGCCGACAGGGTAAAGGGCATAGTTCTTACTCACGGTCACGAGGACCATATCGGAGGACTTCCGTTTTTGCTTTCAAAGGTAAATATACCGATCTACGGAACACCGCTTACTCTCGGACTTGTAGAAAACAAGCTCAGGGAGCACAGCCTTATCAATTCGGCAAAGCTCAATGTGACAAATGCGGGCGATACCATAAAGCTCGGCTGTATGAAAATCAAATTCATTCATGTTAATCATTCAATCCCCGACGCAGTTGCCTTTGCAATAGATACCCCTGCCGGACGTATAATCCACACGGGCGACTTCAAGATCGACTGCACCCCGATAACGGGAGATATGATTGACCTTTCAAGCTTTGCTCAGGAGGGCGACAAAGGAGTTTTGGCACTGCTTGCCGAAAGCACAAACGCCGAGCGTCCGGGCTATACACCTACGGAAAGGCTTGTTTCGGGCAGTTTTGACAACCTGTTTAATAGCGCCGAAAAGTACAGAATAATCATTGCTACGTTTGCTTCAAACGTAAACAGGGTTCAGCAAATCATAGACTGCGCCGAAAAATACGGCAGAAAAGTAGCTTTTTCGGGCAGAAGTATGGTGAACTATATGGCGGTAGCGCAAAAGCTGGGCTACCTTCACGTCCCTGAAAATATCCTTATAGATATTGATATGCTTGACAAGTATATGCCCGAGCAGGTCGTGCTCGTAACAACGGGCAGTCAGGGCGAGCCGATGAGCGCACTTTCAAGAATGGCATATTCCGACCACCGCAAGGTAGTTGTCGGCGAGGGAGATTTTATTATAATTTCCGCTAACCCGATCCCCGGCAACGAAAAAACAGTAGGCAACGTTGTTGACGAGCTCCTGAAACGCGGCTGTAAGGTTATCTACGAATCAATGTATGAGGTGCATGTTTCGGGACACGCCTGCCAGGAGGAACTTAAGATAATTAACAGACTTGTAAAACCGAAGTATTTTATTCCGGTTCACGGTGAGCAAAAGCACCTGAGAAAGCACGCAGAGCTTGCCGAGTTCCTTGGAATGGATAAAAAGAATATATATATCGGTGATGTCGGCAGTGCGGTTGAAATAAACCAAAACTATATGAAAGAAGTTACTCCCGTGCCGTCTGGCAAGGTATTTGTTGACGGTCTCGGAGTCGGTGATGTCGGCAGTATCGTACTGCGTGACAGAAAGCATCTCGGTCAGGACGGTCTTATTATCATCGTCGCTTCACTTGATGTTTATGACGGTCACGTTATCAGCGGTCCTGATATTGTGTCAAGAGGGTTTGTATATGTGCGTGAGAGCGAGGGCTTGCTTGACGAGGTAAAACAGCTTGCACTGCAAATTCTTGAGGAGTGTGCCGATAACAACGTCCACGAATGGGGAATTATCAAAAACCGCATAAAGGACGAAATCTCAAAGCTTATTTCTCAGCGCACACGCAGAACGCCTATGATTCTTCCTATTTTGCAGGAAGTATAGAGCAAATATCTTAAAATAATAATGACAGAGGTATATTATGAAACGAAAGCATTGGACGCTTACGCCGTGGTTTTTGATTTTCGGTTCGGTAATGCTGCTGATGACGATGGCTACCTACTGCTACAATTTAATACTCTGCTATATCGAGCTTGGGGTGACGGTAGCCGCATTTGCGGTTGTCATAATAATGTCGCTTCGTTTTCGCAACTATATCAGAACGACTGTACACAGTACAGCCGAAAAGATAAAGGGATTTAATTCCGAATATCTTGAAAAGTACAAGTATCCTATTGCGATAGCAGGCTCCGACGGCGATATAATCTGGTGCAATGCACGTTTCAGAAAATCTCTTTGCAGCGGCAAAAGCCCGGAGGGGGAAGACATAAATTCATATCTTTCCGGTTTTGATATTGACGATATATGTGACGGAGACGGTGCAGACATAGCGATTGACGGCAAAGAGTTTACGGCTTTTTGCATCTCGGCAGGCAACGGAATCATATGTCATTTTATTGAAAACACCTATTACAAAGGAATAGTAAGAGAATACCATTCATCAATGCCGTGTGTGGCTCTTATAACATTTGACAACGCAGAGGATTTTCTCAACGATTCCGATGAAATGTATTCTGAAATTGCTATAGAAGTTGAATCTGCTCTTCAAAAATGGGCGTCGGAGTTCAACGCTCTGTACAAAAAGGTCGGCAACAACCGATATATGATTATTTTCAAAGAATCCGATGTTGAAAAGATGATTTCGGCAAAATTTCCGATACTTAAAACAGTCCGTTCAATTACCGCAAATCACCACATTGCTACTGTGTCCGTCGGCTTGTGCAGGGGTACAAAGCTTATCAAAGACAGTGAGCTTAATGCCCGAAAGGCACTTGAAATGGCGCTTGGCAGAGGCGGAGATCAGGTTGCCGTGCTCAGCAACAACAGCTACGAATTTTTCGGAGGTACGGCTGCCGCTGCCGAAAAGGTCAGCAAGGTGCGTATGCGTGTAATAGCAAACGCCCTCAGCCGTGCCGTGTATGACGCCGACAGAGTTTACATTATGGGACATCGGTTTTCCGACCTTGACTGCGTGGGAGCGGCAATAGGACTTCAGTGCATTATGGAAAAGTCGTTTAAGCGCTACAGCAAGGTGGTCATCAACAAAGAAACCTCAATGGCAAAGCAGCTCATTGATTATGCGGACGAACGTCTTGACGATAATATTTTTATAACTCCCGAAGAAGCGGAAAGGGGAGTTACCCCAAGAACACTTCTGATTATTGTGGATACTCACCTTGAACATTCGCTTGAAAGTGCGGAGCTTTATCACAAGTGCAGGCGTGTTATTGTCATAGATCATCACCGCAAGGCTGTAAATTACATAAACAATGCGCTTGTATTCTGCCACGAACCATCGGCTTCGTCTGCGTCCGAAATGTGCAGCGAGATTATAAGCTGCCTTGATGACAAGCCGCTCGGATATGTTCAGGCAGACGCACTTTTGTCGGGAATAATGCTCGATACCAAAAATTTTGTGCTTAAAACAGGAGTTCGTACCTTTGAAGCGGCAGCCTATCTGCGTAAAAAAGGCGCAAATACGCTTACCGTAAAGGAAATGTTCTCCGGCAGTATTGAGACATACCGTGAAAAGGTCGATATTGTATGTAATTCTAAGGTTTACAGGGGTTGTGCAATTTCGTTTTCGGAGCATAACTCCGCCGACGTTCGGCTTGCTGCCGCTCAGGCGGCGGATGAAATGCTTACTCTTAAGGGAATAAGTGCGTCGTTCGTAATATTTAACGATAACGATAAGATAAACATTTCCGCCCGCAGCTACGGACGTGTGAATGTTCAGATAATAATGGAAAAGCTCGGCGGAGGCGGTCACCAGACAATGGCGGCAACTCAGCTTGAAAATGATGCAAAAGATACGGTATATCATCAGCTTGTGTCTGCGATAGACTCAGTGCTTGACGACGCCGAAAATTCCTAAGAAAGGTTTGATATTAATGAAAGTTATTTTATTGCAGGACATCAAGGCTTTGGGCAAAAAGGGAGAGCTTGTTGAAGCCTCCGACGGCTATGCGCGCAATTATCTTTTACCCAGAAAGCTTGCCAAGGAAGCTAACGCTCAGGCAATGAATGAATATAAAAACGCAGAAAATTCCAAAAATTATAAGATAGCAACCGCCAAGGCTCAGGCAGAAAGCCAGAAAAAAACTCTTGAGGGCAAAAAGTTTGAAATGACCGCAAGAGCAGGTCAGGGCGGAAAGCTTTTCGGCAGTATTACCGCAAAGCAGGTAGCCGAGGAGATAAAAAGGCAGTACAATATTCCTGTTGACAAGCGTAAAGTCGTGCTTGAACGTGACATTAAGGAATTCGGCACATATTCTGCCGAAGTAAAGCTGTTTACGGGAATTTCCGCAAAGATTGACATTCAGGTTTCCGAGCAGAAATAATTCAGAACATTTGATTTATTAAACAGTATAACAAAGATTTTAACGGTTATCGTCAGCAAAAGACGCAAAGCGATAACAGTCTACATACCGATTTGGAGCATACAATGGCAGATTCAGAATTTACAAGCACATATGATGTTGCAAATATGCCTTACAGCCCGGAGGCCGAACAGGCGGTGCTTGGTGCAATAATCCTTGACAGCAATGTTTTTGACAAGGTGGTTGATTACATCAAGTCGCCGGACTATTTCTATGTTTCACTGCATAAGCTGATTTTTTCACAAATGCAGGAAATGATAAACTTCGGCTTATCCGTTGACTTTGTAACTCTGCTTGAAAAGCTAAAACAGAATAAAGCCTTTGACGACGCAACCGGCAAGACCTATCTTATGGACCTTGTAAATAACTGCCCGTCTATCTCGAATGCTCCGGCATATGCAAAGCTTATTGCAGATAAATATAACATTCGCAGGCTTATCACATCGTCAAGGGAAATAATCGACGATGCGACAGCAGGTGAAGAAGAGCCGTCCGTTCTTATCGACTCAGCCGAGCAAAAGATTTTTGACATCCGCAACGGCAATCAGCGTTCGGGACTTGAACGAATAGATTCTGTTATTATGCAGACGTTTGACCGTCTTGACGCTCTCAACAAGGACTCTGACGACAGCTTAAAGCCGATACCGACAGGCATAGGCGATCTCGACCGTATGATAACGGGACTAAACCGCAGCGACCTTATTTTGCTTGCGGCACGTCCCGGTATGGGAAAAACGAGTTTTGCGCTCAATATCGCCCGTCATGCCGCCTGCACCTGCAAAAAAACCGTTGCGTTTTTCTCTTTGGAAATGTCAAAGGAACAGCTTGTAAGCCGTTTGCTTTCAACCGAAGCGCTTGTCAGCGGCACAAAGCTCAGAACAGGCAAGCTAAACAAAGAGGAATGGAGCAGACTTATTCCAGCAAGCGATATTCTCAGAAAAACCGAGCTTTACCTTGATGATTCTCCGGGAATAACCATTACCGAGATGAAGTCACGGCTTCGCAGACTCAAAAATCTTGACCTTGTTATCATCGACTACTTACAGCTTATGGCAAGCGGAAGAAGGATAGACAACCGTGTTCAGGAGATTTCCGAAATTACCCGAAACCTGAAGATACTTGCAAAAGAAATGAATGTTCCCGTTATAACTTTGTCACAGCTTTCCCGTGCTTCGGAACAGCGTACCGATCACCGTCCCCAGCTTTCGGACTTGCGTGATTCCGGTTCTATTGAGCAGGACGCCGATATTGTGCTGTTCCTTTACCGCGAGGGATATTACAGCGATAAGAGCGCCGATAACGCCGCCGCACCAAACGCCGATATGAATTCGGGCGAATGTATTGTTGCAAAGAACCGCCACGGCGAGGCGAGTACGGTAAAACTGCATTGGCAGGGTGAATTTATGCGTTTTTCGGGTACGGAGAGCAGAGATGAATAATCAGCTTATCCGCACTGTTGAAAAATATAAAATGCTTGAAATTGGTGACAAGGTTATCGTTGCTCTTTCGGGCGGAGCCGATTCGGTTGCATTGCTTAATGCACTTAATTCGATAAAAGAAAAATACTCTCTTACGGTTTTTGCCGCTCATATCAACCACGGTTTAAGAGGGGCAGAGGCGGACCGTGATGAGAATTTTTGCAAAATTCTTTGTAAGAATTATAACATACAGCTTTTTGTCAAAAAATCCGATGTTAAAGCCCTTGCAAAACAGCAAAAAATCAGCGAGGAGCTTTGCGGACGAAATGTGCGCTACGGCTTTTTTGAAGAGCTTGCAAAAAAATATAACGCAAAGATAGCAACCGCACACACTGCCTCCGACAATGCCGAAACCCTGATTTACAATATTACACGAGGCTCCGGAATCAACGGAGCGGGCGGAATCGCTCCCGTCAGGGATAATATCATAAGACCGCTTATCGAGGTCACACGCTCTCAGATTGAGGAATATTGCAAAACACACGGTCTGAGCTATGTTACAGACAGTACGAACCTTACCGATGATTATACACGCAACAGGCTTCGGCATCTTGTAATTACGGAGCTTAAAAATATCAATCCTCAGTTTGAGCTTGCGGCTCTGCATTTTTCACAGTCGGCAAGGGAAACCTTTCAATATATTGAAAATCAGGCAAATGCCGCTCTTAATGAGTGCAAGACCGCCTACGGATATGACTGCAAAAAGCTTTTGTCCTATGATGAAGTCATAGTAAAATCCGCTCTTTCAATTATTTGCAAAACCTCAGCAAATATGGTTCCTGAATACAGGCATTTAAATTTGTTGTTAAATATTTTAAAAGACGGCGGAGCAGTAGAATTGTCCAAGCAGTTTACGGCGGTGGCAAAACAGAATATTTTGCGTATCGTCAATACGGCAAAAGTCGAAGCATTTATTGAAATTCCGCTAAATAACAGCGCAGAATTTTGCTTTGACGGCAAAACTTACAGTGCCGAGTATTATAATTCCAATTCAGAAAACAGCACACCTGTTTTCAGACTTCGCAAAAGCGGCGATACCTTTTCTTTACAAAAACGCAATCTTAAAAAGCCGTTAAGAAAGCTGATGAACGAACTGAAAATTCCCTTTGAACAAAGAGATAAACTGGTGGTTCTTGCACTCGGTTCAAAAATTCTCTGGTGCGAGGGGATAGGATTTTCGTCCGACGGTGCTGCTTTAAATAATCGGCAAAAACTAAAAATCAAAATTAACCGAAAATTGGGGGAATAATGATGCATAAGGACGTAGAATACATACTGTATTCGGAAAAAGAAATTGAAAATATTGTGAACTCGCTTGCAAAACAGATTGAAAAGGATTATAATGGCAAAGAATTTGTTATGGTAGGACTTCTCAAGGGCAGCGTAGTATTTATGGCTGACCTGATGAAAAAGGTCGGACTTGATTTTTCTATTGACTTTATGGTTGCATCAAGCTACGGTGACTCTACCGTAAGTTCGGGTGAAGTTAAAATCAAAAAAGATTTGTCACAGCCTGTTGTAGGTAAGGACATACTTATAATTGAGGATATTATCGACACGGGCAATACCCTTAGCTTTGTCGCAAAATATCTTGAATACAAAAACGCAAATTCTGTAAAGATATGCACGTTGTTTGATAAACCCGCACGCAGAGTAATAGACTTAACCCCCGATTATGTCGGCGTGACTATCCCCGACAAATTCATTGTGGGCTACGGACTTGATTACGACGAAAAATACAGAAATCTTCCATATGTCGGAGTATTAAAACCTTCGGTATATTCGTAATAATTTTCAAGCGCATACAAACACTATAAAGAGGAGTGAAACGCATTGGATAACAAAAAAAAGGTACGCAATCTGCTTCTTTATTTGGCTATTCCTATCCTTATTATCTTGGCGGCAGCGATGATATTTGTTTCCCGACAAAGCGAACCCCCAAAAACGTCGGAGCTTGAACAATACTTTATCGACGACAAGGTAGAAAGCTATACCATCAATTACGGTACGGGTGCCATTGAGATTACCCTTAAAGAGGGTGAAAAAGCCTATGAGAATGCAACTGCACCAACTAAGGAGATTACAGTTCCCGAAACAACTCAGCCTTCCGATTCAAATCAGAATTCTACGCTTTCAAACAACAAAAAGTCAAACAGAGTTATAGTAACGGGAACGCTTGCCGATATAGAACGGTTTATTGACGACATAAAGCCCTATCAGGCTTCTGCCGACGAGGCTATCGAATACAATTATGTTCGTGCAAGCGACAATACTCTTCTTTTTGATTTAATTCCGATACTTATTGCTATAGTAATATTTATTGCGGCATGGATATTCCTGATGAAGCGAATGGGCGGAGCAGGACTCGGCGGCAAGGAAATGAGCTTTGGCAAAGCAAAGATTAAGAATACCAACGACGAAAAGCGCAAAACTACCTTTGACGACGTTGCAGGTGCAGACGAAGAAAAGGAAGAATTGCAGGAAGTAGTTGAATTTCTTAAAAACCCCGAAAAGTTTAACAAACTCGGCGCAAGAATACCAAAGGGCGTATTGCTTGTAGGACCTCCCGGAACAGGTAAAACCCTGCTTGCAAGGGCAGTCGCAGGCGAAGCAGGCGTTCCGTTCTTCTCAATCTCAGGTTCTGACTTTGTCGAGATGTTTGTCGGCGTGGGCGCTTCCCGTGTTCGTGATTTGTTTGAACAGGCAAAGAAGAACGCACCCTGCATAATCTTTATAGATGAAATCGACGCAGTTGGACGCCAGAGAGGTGCAGGTCTCGGCGGCGGAAACGATGAGCGTGAGCAAACGCTCAACCAGCTGCTTGTAGAAATGGACGGTTTCGGTGTAAATGAGGGCGTTATCCTCATTGCCGCAACCAACCGCCCCGACGTTCTTGATCCGGCACTGCTGCGACCGGGCAGATTCGACCGTCAGGTTGTGGTAAGTTATCCCGATGTAAACGGACGTGAGGCTATCCTCAAGGTACACGCACGCAAAAAACCGCTTGCACCCGATGTTAAGCTAAAGACCATAGCAAAAACCACAGCAGGCTTTACCGGTGCAGACCTTGAAAACCTGCTTAATGAGGCTGCTCTGCTTGCCGCTCGTGCAAACAAAAAGGCGATAACAATGAAAGAGATTGAAGAAGCTACAATCAAAGTTGTTGTCGGTGCAGAAAAGAAGTCAAAGATAATGAGCGACAAGGAGAAGAAGCTGACGGCTTATCACGAAGCAGGTCACGCTATCCTCTTTGATAAGCTTGAAACTCAAGATCCAGTACACGAGATCTCAATTATACCGCGCGGTATGGCAGGCGGTTATACAATGCCGTTGCCGACCGAAGATAAATCATATAATTCCCGCAATGAGATGATAGAGGATATTGTGGTATCTCTCGGCGGACGTGTTGCTGAAGCACTGATACTTGACGACATTTCAACAGGTGCTTCAAACGATATTGAAAAGGCAACCAAAATCGCACGTTCTATGGTTACGAAGTACGGTATGACAAAAGAACTCGGCTGCGTAAACTACGGCTCAGATAACAACAGCGTATTCCTCGGCAGAGATATGGGACGTACCCAGGATTATTCCGAGGCTACCGCCGCAAAGATTGACGAGCTTGTACTCAAAATCGTAAACAGCGCATACGACCGTGCAGAAAAGGTGCTCAGTGAAAATATCGGTAAGCTTCACGAAATTGCGGCTTACCTTATCAAACACGAAAAAATGGGCAGTGAGGACTTTGAAGCTGTGATGAACGGCACATACGTTGAGCCTGCGGAACCTGCCGAGCCGGACGAAGTTGAAGATATTAACACCGATGCTTCGGAAAGCGATACAAAAGAAGATAATTCTTCAAAAGAATAATTTAAATTGGGCACACGCTTATGTGTGCCCGAATTCATTAACGGAGAGATATATATGGAACTCGACAAGATAATTGTCAAGGGAGCTAAAGAACACAACCTGAAAAGCATCAGCGTTGAGATTCCGCGCAACAAGCTTGTTGTAATAACAGGACTTTCGGGTTCTGGTAAAAGCTCGCTTGCTTTTGATACTATTTATGCCGAAGGTCAGCGCAGATATGTTGAAAGTCTTTCGTCGTACGCACGAATGTTCCTCGGTCAGATGGACAAGCCGAACGTTGAGAGTATAGAGGGGCTTTCGCCGGCAATATCAATAGATCAGAAAACCACATCAAAGAATCCGCGTTCCACCGTGGGTACTGTCACAGAAATATACGACTATCTGCGATTGCTCTATGCAAGAATCGGCGTGCCGCATTGTCCGATTTGCGGACGTGAAATCCGACAGCAGACGGTAGACCAGATAGTTGATAAAATTATGTCGTATGAAGCAGGAACAAAGATTCAGATACTTGCGCCCGTCGTAAAGGGACGCAAGGGCGAACACACAAAGGTGCTTGATAACGCAAGAAAATCAGGCTTTGTCCGTGTGCGTGCCGACGGAGTGCTCTATGATTTGTCGGAGGAAATACCTCTGGAAAAAAACAAAAAGCACAATATTGAAATAATTGTTGACCGCCTTGTAATAAAGCCTGAAATAACTTCAAGACTTGCAGACAGCATAGAAACAGCCTCTAAGCTGGCAAACGGACTTGTTGTTGTCAATCTTGCAGGCGGCAGGGACGTAACCTTTTCGCAAAAATATGCTTGCCCCGAACACGGCGTCAGCATTGACGAGCTTACGCCGAGAATGTTTTCGTTCAACAATCCTTTCGGCGCTTGTTCAAAATGTACGGGTCTCGGTGTGTTTTTAAAGATTGATGAGAGCAAAATAATTCCCGACAGGAATAAAAGTATCCGTGACGGCGGAATTAAAGGAAGCGGTTGGGCGCTTGAAGGCAGTTCTATTGCTGCAATGTATTTTGAGGCGCTTGCCAAAAAATATAAATTTTCGCTTTCCGAGCCGATAAAAAATATTCCAGACGACATTATTAATATAATCCTCTACGGAACAGGCGATGATACGCTTAAAATTCAGCGGAAATCGGTTTACGGAAGCGGAACCTATGAAAAGCCGTTTGAAGGTATTATTAATAACTTACAGCGCCGTTACAACGAAACGGGAAGCAACTGGGTAAAGGACGAAATACGCAGTTATATGACGGAGATCCCCTGCGATTCCTGCCACGGCGACAGGCTGTCTGCGGAAAGTCTCGCCGTAACCGTCGGCGGAATAAACATCGCCGAGTTTTGCAAAAAGTCTGTGGTTGATGCGCTTAATTTTGTTTCCGAGCTTAAGCTGAGCGAAAAAGAAGCTGTTATAGCCAAAGAAATAATTAAGGAAATAAAAGAACGCCTGAATTTTTTAAAAAGCGTAGGACTCGGTTATCTTACGCTTTCCCGCAGTTCGGGAACGCTCAGCGGCGGCGAAAGCCAGCGAATCCGCCTTGCAACTCAGATAGGCAGTTCGCTTATGGGCGTTTTGTATATTCTTGACGAGCCGAGCATCGGACTTCATCAGCGTGATAACGAAAAGCTCCTTAATACGCTTAAACGGCTCAGAGATTTGGGCAATACCGTAATTGTAGTTGAACACGATGAAGATACAATGTACGCCGCAGATTATATTGTTGACGTAGGTCCGGGAGCGGGCATACACGGCGGCGAGATTGTTTGCACAGGTGACGTTAATAAAATCAAGGCTTGCAAAGCTTCTGTTACGGGACAGTACCTCAGCGGAAAGCGTTGCGTCCCCGTGCCTGAAAAAAGGCGTAAGGGCAACGGAAAATTCCTTGAAATAATCGGAGCGAGTGAAAACAACCTTAAAAACATCAATGTAAAAATTCCGCTCGGCGAGTTTGTCTGCGTAACGGGAGTTTCGGGTTCGGGCAAAAGCTCGCTTATCAATGAGATACTTTATAAATCTCTTGCCCGTGAGCTTAACGGCGCAAAAACCGTTTCGGGCAAGCATAAAACGATAAAGGGAATAGAAAACCTCGATAAGGTAATCCAGATAGACCAAAGTCCAATCGGCAGAACTCCCCGTTCAAACCCTGCCACCTATACAGGTGTGTTTACCGATATAAGGGCGCTGTTCGCTTCAACTCAGGACGCAAAAATGCGCGGTTATACTCAAAGCAGATTTTCGTTTAACGTAAAGGGCGGCCGATGCGAAGCGTGTCAGGGCGACGGTATAATCAAGATAGAAATGCACTTTTTGTCCGATGTTTACGTCCCCTGCGAGGTATGTAAGGGCAAACGCTATAACCGTGAAACTCTTGAGGTTAAGTACAAGGGAAAGTCTATTAACGACGTTCTTGAAATGTCGGTTGAGGAGGCGGCAGAGTTCTTTGCCAACCAGCCCAAAATAGCACGCAAGCTCAAAACTCTGTGCGATGTCGGTCTCGGATATATCAAGCTCGGTCAGTCGGCAACAACGCTTTCGGGCGGTGAGGCTCAGCGTGTAAAGCTTGCCACAGAGCTTTCAAAACGCAGTACGGGCAAGACAATATATATTCTTGACGAGCCGACAACGGGACTTCATATCGCAGACGTGCACAAGCTTGTAGATGTGCTCCAGCTCTTGGTTGACGGGGGAAACACTGTTGTGGTTATCGAGCATAATCTCGACCTTATCAAAACCGCCGATCATATAATCGACCTCGGACCTGAGGGAGGGGATATGGGCGGAATGTTGATAGCTCAGGGCACGCCCGAGCAGATTTCAAACAATCCCGATTCATTTACGGGACAATACCTCAAGCCGTTGCTTAATAAAGGATAACCTAAGTGCAAATGTCCTCCGCTGCTTAAGCGGCGGACATTTTGATTTAATTTATATTTTTGGGGAATTGCATAGTTTTATGCAATTCCTCTCTTTTTTTGCCTGTAAGCGGAGGTGAAACAATGAACGAACAGATCATAATCGCTCTGCTTTCGTTTGCGGGAACTCTTGTCGGGACGCTTGCCGGCGTTATCACAACGACAAGACTTTCCAACTACAGAATTGAACAGCTTGAAAAAAAGGTAGACAAGCATAACAACCTGATTGAACGTGTTTATAAGCTCGAACAAAGAGAGGCTGTTATGGAAACAAGGCTGAAAACTGCCGATCACAGAATCGCCGATCTTGAAAACGAACAGACAAGAGCAATGTAGTTTGTATATCTTATTGTTGAATAGTTTAAAACACGCCGAATTTATCAACTATTGTTGATTGTCGGCGTGTTTTATGTTATAATGATTTAATAAGGTATTAATTGACAGATTTACATAAAGGAGTAAATTAAATGAAAAAAAGCGGTTTTTATTCATTAGTATCAGCCATTATTGTCATTATGATTATCATATCAATGCAAACTGTCGGTGTTTCCGCCGCTGTTTCCACTCAGGACGAGGTGTCCGCAAAATCGGATTACAGCATAGGCTTAGCTACCGATATTCAAAAGTATCTTTCGGGCAGTATTAAGTTTTCGGAAGAAGAACTTAAAAAGTATGACTTTAACGCCGACAAAATAATAACAATAGATGATGCAACAGTTTTGCAAAAATATCTTGCCGGCATAATTACCGAACTTCCCGACAGCGGAAAGACCGATCCCTCAACGGTTACAGACCCAGTTGAAACAACTCAGCCGACAACGGTTACAGACCCAGTTGAAACAACTCAGCCGACAACTGTAACTGAGCCTGTCGAAACAACTCAGCCGACAACTGTAACTGAGCCTGTCGAAACAACTCAGCCCACGACAGAACCCGAAACCACCGAACCGCCCGAACAGCTTGCGATAGCTCAAAATTCATATGTACTGGGCATATCCGAGCAGGTTGTCCTGACGGTAACAAGCGATACAAAGGGATTAATACCGACATTCTCCTCGTCGGATCAAAATATCGCCGAGGTCGACGAATACGGAAAAATCACCGCTCTCAAGGAGGGTGCGGCAAATATAATCTGCCGCCTCACCGAAACAAATTATACTGTTTGCGAGGTGACGGTAAAACCCCTTGCACAGTCTATATCGCTTAATACAAACGATTTGATTATGGGAACTTCCGAGCAGTACAAAATCAAAACAATAATCCCCGAAAATACAGCCGCAAACGACATATTGTTTTATTCTTCAAACCCAAGTGTGGCGACGGTTGACATCAATACGGGCTTAATTATTGCCAAGAGTGAAGGTACGGCCACAATCGTATGTAAGCTTATCAACGGAGAGAGCGACGAGTGTTCGGTAACGGTAAAGCCTGCGCCCGCTTGGATTACACTTAATGCTGAAAGCATAACTCTTGCAATCGGCGATCAATTTGATTTAAATAGTGAAATTCCCGACGGAACGGCTACACTGTTTCGCAGATATTCCTCCGACGATCCGCAGATTGCCGAGGTAAGAATGGGCGGCGGAATTGTAACCGCTAAAAGCGTCGGAAGCACCGTGATAAAATGTACGACAGGAAACGGACTTGTCGCTAAATGTACGGTTAAGGTGGTATCGCCTCGGGCAGGTTTAAAGCTAAACAAATCTGCACTTAGCTTAAAAGTGGGACAAAGCTATGAGCTTACTGCTTCATTTAACAAAAATTCAGGCTTAGCCGAAAAGGATCTGAGCTGGAGCAGCAGTAATTCGTATATCGCAAAGGTTTCGTCCTCAAGCGGCGGCAGTGTAAAGGTAATACCGATGTCGCAGGGAACGGCGTCAATAACGGTAACTTCCCCCGGCGGCGAACAGGTCAAATGCAGCGTTACGGTAAAGGGTTCTGTTGTAAGGTGCATAGATGTTTCAGTATGGCAGGGCGACATAGATTTTAATGCCGTAAAATCCGCAGGATACGATTATGTTATTCTTCGGGCAGGCTTTGGCAATGAAACAAGTCAGGAGGACCTTAAGTTTGCAAAATATTACCGTGACGCAAGAGCGGCAGGACTGAAAATAGGCGCATATTGGTATTCATACGCCGTGGATAATGCCGACGCTTTGCTTGAAGCTAAAACCTGCTTAAAGGTGCTGGGTGACAAAAAGCTTGATATGCCTGTATTCTTTGATGTTGAAGAAAGCTTTCAGGCCAATTATTCAAAGCAGAAGCTTTCCAATATTTGTAAAACCTTCTGCGACTATATATATGACCACAGTTACTATTACACAGGCGTGTACACTTCTATCGGCTGGTATAGCTATAATGTTGACCGCAATATAATAGGCAGCAGACACGCCTATTGGGTAGCGCAGATTGACGGCGATATGTCGCTTGCCTTAGATTTTGACGTTCATCAGTATACCTGGAAGCTCAAGGTTGACGGCATAGATACCGATGTTGACGGAGACTACATATATAATCTTAATATTGTGAGATAGCTTATACTAATTTTTGGCTAAATTATTTAATATTTGTTGAGTTGAGGATTAGTATTGAATAATTATCTTTGCAGCTTAAAAGCGAGCGGATTATTCCGCTCGCTTTTAAATTTCCTTTAACTGTTTTACATTTTCATTATACAATATATCGCCGATAGACATTTTTTTTATGATGTTTTTAACGGTGGTGTCAAGCCCCGTGTTTTCTCTGTAGTCGGCAGGATAAATAAAATCAACTCTGCCTTTTTTGAGCAGTTCTTCAACCTTGCTGTCCTTTTTTTGATAGACGGCGATTGAATAGCCTCCGTAAGCTTTCATCATCTTCATACACGGAACGTCCGAAAGTCCGTCGCCTATGTAAATCATATTGCAAAACGGCACCCGTTTACTGTCGTTGGGCATAGAGCGGTTGAGGTCAACATCGTTTGCTACGTCAAGCACACCTTTGTTTATCCTGTAGACAAACTGTGTTTTATTGGTATAATTTACGTCCGTTTTAGGCCATACTCCGTTGCCGTTTTCGTCATAAAGAAATTCGCAGGCAAAAATACTCTTAAAATACTTGCTGATATTAGTGCCTTCTATTATTTCCTTCATTCCCGAAGAAATCACATAATGCTCGACCTGAACGCCGTATTTTTTGCCGAATTCGGTAATTCTGTCAAACCATTGGGCAACGCCGTCAAAAAGCTCTACATTTTTGCCCATATTTACAAGTGTTTTTCTTTGCAGAGGAATATTTTTGTCTCGTGAAATCTTCACCATAGCATACATATAGGCAAGTATTGAGTCCATATGTTCGTCTCTGCCCAAAGAGTTTGAATAATGCCAAAACTCATCTTCTGTCATTCCGAGGCTCGGAATAAAGCTGTAGTCCTGCATATCTTTTGTGCAAAGAGTTTTATCAAAATCATACATTATTGCTGCAACAGGCAATTCTCCCATACAATACTCCTAAATACAATCAAGAATTTTCTGCGGATGTTGTCTTTTGAGAATATGTACCAATCTCAATGCTTTCAATAACGATATTCTCATCGGGTTTGTAGTTTTCGTCAACCTTTGAGCCTGCAATCTTATCAACAACGCTCATTCCGTCAATAATCTGAGCAAAAACCGTGTTGCCTCTGTCAACGGCGTTGTATGCCCCGTCAAGGTTGGGATTGCCGCCGTTTGTTTCATACAGCTTGCGTATTTCATCACTTACTATGTCGGTGTTATAGCATTTGTCACCGTTTTCCTGAATAAATGCCGACAACAAATTTGAATCCTTGTAATTTATCAGCTGAGTTTTTACATTTTTCCACCATTCCCGATATTCGGACCAGCCGCCTGCCTTTTCAAAAGCGGTTTTGTCGGTTTGGTTGATAAAAAATTGGCTTCCGTTAGTATCCCACGAGGTATTCGCCATAGAAACAGCACCTCTTATATTAAAGAGCTTGTCGCAGAATTCGTCCTCGAACTGCGAGCCGTAAGAGCTTGTTCCGTTGGGATTGCTTTCATCAGTACCGATGTGACCGCCCTGAACGATAAAGTCCTTGATAACACGGTGAAATGTCGTTCCGTTATATTTGCCGTCTTTTGCAAGGTTGATAAAGTTTGTTACCGTTTTTGGAGCCTGTTCGGGGAAAAACCTCAGGGTAATATCGCCTGCGCTTGTTTTGATGACGGCAACGGTATCGCCCTCCTTAGGCTTCTCAAGCTGAAATCCTACCTTATCGTTTTTATCATAATTAATGTTCGGATTTATTCCGAGAGCTTCTGAGTCGATACCAAGGTCTTTGAGTGCGCCGACGGCATTAACCTCGTCGTCCGTGCTTATCGGTACAGCAGAGTCAGTCTGCACCTCGTCGTCGGTTGAAGATTGTGTTTGAGTGCTCTCGCATCCTGAGAACGAAATAGCCGAACAAACACAAATTGCAGCAGTCATAAAAACGCACAATGTTTTCAGATACCTTTTAGTGTTCATATTCTGTTTCCTTTCGGGATTGATTTAAAACACACACATATATATTATCACAAATTACAAAAAATTGCAAATTGACGTGGCTACAGCAACATTTATGCCAAAGTCATAACTTAGCGCAGATTTTCATATGTTTATACTACCAATATAACGGAGGTTACAAAATGTCAGAATATCTGCCCGAAGGAAAGCTTGCTTCAATGCAGGAGAACATAAATATACTTAACTCACAGACTCTTTTGTGTGAAGCAATGCGTGACGAAATGATCCTTGAGGCGAAAGCCTTGATATGTGATTCACACCATAACCTAATTGTTGACCTCGGGTCAATGAAAGGGATAATTCCCCGTGAAGAGGGAGCAATGGGAATCAGGGAGGGAGCAGTCCGCGATATTGCGGTTATATCTCGGGTAAACCGTGATGTGTGCTTTGTGATAACAGATCTCAGGACTGACGCAAAAGGCAACAAATACGCTGTTCTTTCCCGTGAAAAGGCACAGCGAAAATGTATGGAAAACTATATTTCACACCTTAGATGCGGCGACGTTGTGGACGCACGAATCACTCATCTTGAAAATTTCGGAGCGTTTGCGGACATTGGGTGCGGAATTGTTGCGCTTATGCCGATTGACGCTATCTCGGTTTCGCGAATCGAACATCCAAGAGAACGTTTTACCGTGGGAATGGACATCAGAGCGGTGATCAAATCAATAGAAAACGGCAGAATAAGCCTGAGCCACAAGGAGCTTTTGGGAACATGGGAAGAAAACGCCGCTAATTTTTGTGCAGGCGAAACGGTATCGGGCATAGTAAGAAGCGTTGAAAACTACGGGGCTTTTGTTGAGCTTTCGCCCAATCTTGCGGGGCTTGCGGAGAGCAAGGACGGCGTGCGTGCAGGTCAGCAGGCAAGCGTTTACATAAAAAGCATAATCCCCGAAAAAATGAAGATAAAGCTGATAATCATTGATACCTTTGATTATAAATACAATCCGCAAAAGCCCGATTATTATACAAACGCCGACCATATTTCACGGTTTTTGTATTCTCCCGAAAACTGTTCTAAAACGGTAGAAACGGTGTTTGATAATTGACATTGCAATGCTGAAATGATATTATATTGTTATATTTAACGAATATCATTCGGGAGGGTAAAATGCAGGAAGTAATAATTACAATTTCGGTGCTGTCGCTGATTGTTTGTATAGCAACGCTGATTATAATTCTTGTAAAGAACAAAAAAGCAGATTCAAAGAACGCAACGAATGAGATAGTCAACGCCGTTCGCAGTGAGCTTAACTCTCAGCAGAGTATCCTCCGTCAGGAGCTTTCAAGCCAGACGCAGACCTCGGTCAAAACAATGGGGGATATGCTGATTGAAAACCAGCGCAGTTTTTCTCAGCATCAGTCCGAAAAAATGGCACAGCTCGAAGAGCGTATAAAGACGTTTTCGCTTGAAAACGAACAAAAGCTTGAAAACATACGTCAGTCAATGGAAAAACGCCTGCAGTATCTGCAAAGCGACAACAACCGTCAGCTTGAAGAGATGCGAAAAACCGTTGATGAAAAGCTTCAAAAAACGCTTGAGGAAAAGATGAATAAGTCGTTTTCACTTGTCAATGAACGTCTTGAACAGGTGTATAAGGGACTCGGCGAAATGCAAAATCTTGCAGTGGGAGTCGGCGATCTGAAAAAGGTGCTTTCTAATGTTAAAACAAGGGGCATTTTGGGCGAAATTCAGCTTGGAAGCATATTATCCGAGATACTTTCACCCGAACAGTACGATGAAAATATAGCCACCAAAAAGGGTTCAAAAAACGTGGTGGAGTTTGCCATAAAGCTTCCTGCCGAGGACGACGGCTTTATTTATCTGCCTGTAGATTCAAAGTTTCCCGGAGATACATATGCGGCTCTTCGGGACGCTGTTGACGAGGGGGATAGGGAAAAGATAGACGCCGCCGCAAAGCTGCTTATCACAACGATAAAGAGCGAAGCAAAGGATATTCACGACAAATACATAGACCCGCCCAACACAACCGAATTTGCAATAATGTTTTTGCCGTTTGAAGGGCTTTACAGCGAGGTTGTAAACCGTGGGCTTGTCGAGATACTCCAGCGAGATTATAAGGTCAATATCGCAGGACCGAGCACGATGGCGGCACTGCTTAATTCCCTGCAAATGGGCTTTAAGACGCTTGCCGTTCAAAAGCGCAGTGCAGAGGTGTGGGAGGTCTTAGGCTCCGTTAAGCAGGAGTTTGACAAGTTCAACGATGTGCTGGTTCTTACACAGCAAAGGCTTGACCAGGCAAACAAGGAGCTTGATAAGCTCGTAGGTGTTCGCACACGTCAAATTCAGCGCAAGCTTAAAAACGTACAGTCACCCACAAAGGCAATCACTGACTTTTCCGAGGATGAAGAGTAACCCAAGCGCAAATATCAAAGGCTGCCACATTTAGCAACGGAAAGCGTTGTTCTTTCTGTTCTAAATGCGACAGCTTTTTTATCTGTGATTTTTGGGAATAAAGAAATTGGCGGTGTCAATTTTTTCAAGCTTTAGCAACCGGAGCTTTCTTTCGATTCCTCCGCCGTAGCCTGTAAGGTTTCCGTTTGCGCCGATAACCCGATGACAGGGAATGATTATAGGCACGGGATTGTGTCCCACTGCACCTCCGACAGCCTGAGCGGACATTTTATCTTTGCCGAGTTTTTTGGCAACTGTTTTTGCAATTTCACCGTAGGTTACGGTTTGTCCAAACGGAATGGAAAGCATTATGTCCCCGACGAATTTTCTGAAATCAGAGCCGCTTGTTTTTATCAATGGAATAAAATTCGGTTGATTTCCCGAAAAGTATATGTCAAGCCAAGTCTTTGTCGTTTGAAAAATCGGTAAATCATTATTAATTACAAATTCTTTTGAAATGTCTTTATTGTCAAAGCAAAGTTCATTAAGCGATTCACCGTCACTGATTAGTATTAATTTACCTAACGGCGATTCATATTCTGATATATATTTCATAAAATCTCCCAAGCAAAAAATCATCTACATAAGAATATATCATAAAAAGGTTGTTAAAACAATAAAATTTCTCAAAAATAAACGCCTGCGGTTTGACGCAGGCGCTTTGTGCTATGATCTTACATATAATACGAAGCTATGTTTTTCAGCTTTCGCCTTGCGGCATTTATATGCCTTGAAACGGTAGATGCGTTTACGCCGAGTTCCTTTGCGATGTCTTTTCCTGTCTTTTCGTTGAGGTAATGCTCAACAATGCAGTATTTCTGCAAATCGGTAAGCTCGCTTGATATAGCCTTTGACAAAATCTTTTTCATTTTATTTCGCTTTTCTGAGTTTGAGGCACCGCTCTCATGATACCGCATAAAACAAAGCTTGTTTTCATTTTTATCGGTAAAATGTATTACGTCGGTTTTCATTACGCAGCACCTTTGTACCTTTCAAAAAGTAAATCCGCCGTTTGTATACAATCGTTGTAGATTTCCCTGTATTTTGAAATTCTCAGGTCAAGTTCTTTTTTCTCCGAGAATACAGCGCTTTTTCGCTTTGCTTTAAGTGACAAAATGGTATTTTCGATTTTTTCTGCCGTGTCATAGTATTCCTGCGACCATTCAAAATAGTTCATTATCATTCCTTCTTTTCTAATTTATTATTCAATCTATGAAACGAGTGGGGCAAAATCGTTTCGAGGGTGAGGATAAGTCACCTTTCAGCGGCTTTTTACCGCCTGATTTAATTATAATGTATTTTTCACTCAAAATCAAGAACAAACGTTCGATAAATTAAACGTAACTGTGCAGTGTCCCATTGTACGGACTTTGATTTAACATTGTCATAAAATGTTATGCGTTCAAAGTACTTTGATGTTAATTTCACTGAGTTTTTTGCTGCTGCCGACTAATAAGCGGTTGAACGTTAACGTTTTAGTTATACTACTCGAAACAATAGTTTTTTGTGCTTTTTGCTACAATAGTTTGAATTGAATAATAAAAAAACAAGTTATTCTCTTTTTTACTAAAAAAGGTGCACAAAACCGAGTTTGAAATATTGTGTAAAATGTCGTTTTGCCTGTTAAGAAAAGACAAATCAGGCATTTAGCCCTTGAAAACAAAATAAATAAATAGTATAATAAATATGATGATTGAGTAATTGTTTCTATTCATCACTAAAATCGGCAAAATGCAATGGTTCTTTTGAAACATTCATTTTCATAAAACACACAATTGCAAAACAGACCGTCAATAGGCGGTCTGTTTTGCATTTTCGGTTATAATATAACTAATGATGCTATTCGCTATAGGACGGCGGAGGTTCTTTAGAATTTCAGCGGGAGTTATATTATTCCGCCTAAACCTTAGCAGCTGACGCCTTTTGGCATTGTTTGCAATCCGTCACTTTGCTTCTTGCGAGCAAACAGAGCGTTACTTCGGCAAAAAGAAAAGGCACTCAACATAACGGGTTGAGCGCCAAATTCTTGTTATATTAAAATCGGAGGGTAGAAAGCAATTAATTAAAAATCAACTTCGGTGTCATAGTAACAGCACTTGAGAAGCTTTTCCATTTCTTCCTGACTCGGCTGGCGCGGGTTAGAACCTGTGCAGGCGTCAGCAATAGCATTTTTAGCGATTTCGGGAAGTCTTTCAAGGAATACATCTTCGGGAACAAATCCGTTTTCTGTCGGATAGCTGTCGGGACCGTAGTTCTTAATGCAGTGCGGAATGTTAAGCTCGTCATTCATCTTACGAACAGCCTCAATAAGAAGCTTAATCTTTTCTTCAACGCTGTTGCCGCCGAGCTTCATATCGTCTGCAATCTGTGCATATTTCTTTGCTGCCGTTTCATCCTTTGCGTTAAAAGCGATTACCTTTGGAAGGTACATAGCGTTAGCGGCACCGTGGATGATGTGTGCGCCGTAATCGGCAAAAGCAGCACCGGTTTTATGAGCCATAGAATGAACGATACCGAGCAGAGCATTTGAGAAAGCCATACCTGCAAGACACTGAGCGTTGTGCATACTGTCACGCTTTGCCATATCTCCGTTATATGACGGGATAAGGTCGTTTTGAATCATCTTAATAGCGTACATAGCAAGAGCGTCGGTGTAATCGCAGTTAGCGGTTGAAACATATGCTTCAATGGAGTGTGTCAAAGCGTCCATACCGGTGTGAGCAACAAGCTTTTTAGGCATTGTTTCTGCAAGATCCGGGTCAACGATAGCAACATCCGGAGTAATCTCAAAATCGGCGATAGGATACTTAATACCCTTTGAATAATCTGTGATAATAGAGAATGCCGTAACCTCCGTTGCTGTTCCGGAAGTAGAGGAAATAGCGCAGAAATGTGCTTTTTGTCTGAGCTTAGGCAAGCCGAATACCTTGCACATATCTTCAAATGTTACGTCGGGATATTCATATTTAATCCACATAGCCTTTGCGGCGTCGATAGGTGAACCGCCGCCCATTGCGATAATCCAGTCAGGCTGGAATTTCTGCATAGCAGCAGCACCCTTCATAACTGTTTCAACCGACGGATCGGGTTCGATACCCTCAAACAGCTCAACCTCCATGCCGGCTTCTTTGAGGTAATCAACGGCTTTGTCAAGGAAACCGAAGCGTTTCATTGAACCGCCGCCGACGCAAACCATAGCTTTTTTGCCTTCAAAAGTTTTAAGAGCCTCAAGAGCTCCTTTTCCGTGATAAAGATCACGGGGTAATGTAAAACGTGCCATAAATAGACCTCCTAAAAAATAATTCAATTTTGTGTTTTGTTAAAAAATTCATAAATTATTAATAATATCCTGTGCTTTTTTCTACAAATATATATTAACATAACATATTATTTTTGAATAATGCTTCTTTTGCATATCAAAGTTGTATGTTTTGATATACCGTAAAAATTGATTTTTCAGCTTTTTCCGAATGTGTTTCGCTTTGATTTTATCAACTCTTCAACAAACCGTGAGTCGAGTTTTGAAAGCACATACTCTTTTTTGTGTATAAGCATATCCTTATATAAACGGTCGCTGTCTTTGCATACCTTTTGAACAAGTCCTCGGTGTTCAAGTATCGGCTTCGGTATTGACGACACCCACATAAACGAGTTTTTGTTGTGATTTAATATTTCAAACTGACTTGCACGTTCAAAAACAAATATTCTGCGGTCACATTCTTTATGCTGTTCTTCCTTTTTTACTTCGGCAAACGGCAAAAACGGAACATAAGTGTCGGCGTGTGCAATCTCCGTGTAATTTTTAAGATCCTCATAGCCGATGCTTTCTTTTTTGGCAAGCGGGCAGTCGCCGTTCATCAGCAAAACATATTTGAATTCGGTTATCATTTCGTATTCAATGCCCTTTTCATCCATCATTGACTTATAGTATTTATCAAACGCTTCTGCATATCTGATTATGCCGAGCTTATAGTCGCCCTGCACAATATTTTTTACAGTTGTCATTGAGTCGGTTTCGTTATATAAGATTTCCGCCTTAACATCGTCGCCTATTGTATTTGAAAATTCCGCAAACGCTTCTGCTATATAGCTTGCTCTCGGAGCCGAAAGAGAGAATCTTTTTTTGCTGTAGTTGCCCTTGTTGAACACAGCCTCAACCTCGTCAATTTGTTTTAATATGCCCTTTGCATAGCGTATAAATACTTCTCCGTCGGGGGTAAGAAACATTCCTTTTGCTTTTCGTTCAAACAAGGTTATTCCAAGATTTGATTCAAGCTCCTTTATTGCTCGGCTAAGGTTCGGCTGCCCTACATACAGCTTTTCCGCCGCTTTGTTTATTGAGTTTGTTTCGGCAACGACTACTGCGTATTTCATATGCAACAGGTTCATATATCATCATTCCTAACCGTTATTATTCAGTGACTTTCATTTCCCGTCAGCCAAGGATTTTTCACTTGTTTTCTACTTTAATTATATCACAAATTTTCTATATGTTCCACATATTTCAGCATTAAAGGTTGCAATTAATTTTGATTAGCGGTAAAATATATTAAATATCGCAAACAAAAGCAAAAGGAGATAAAAATGTTAATTCTTGCTTCAAATTCGCCGCGAAGAAAAGAGCTTCTAAAGCTGATAACGCCTGATTTTACAGTTATTCCCGCTAAAATCGACGAAGCCGTTGATTCATCCGTGCCGCTGTTCAGCCGACCGCAGTATCTTGCTGAAAAAAAGGCAAAGTACATTTTCACAAACGGACATAACGAAGATACGGTCATCGGCAGTGATACGGGTGTGTTCATTGATGATGTTATGCTCGGCAAGCCCGAAAACGCCGATGATGCAAGGCGTATGCTGAAAATGCTGTCGGGAAGATGTCATAGGGTAATTACGGGCTGTTGTATTATTTCCGATAAAGGCTGTAAAACGTTTTCACAAATTACCGAGGTCGAATTTTACGCTCTGTCAGATACCGACATAAACGATTATATTCTGACTTGCGAACCTGACGATAAGGCAGGAGCCTACGGAATACAGGGAAAAGGAGCAATGCTTGTCAAGGGCATTTACGGCGACTATTTTAATGTGGTAGGGCTTCCGGTATCACTGCTCAATCAAAAATTAAAAGCATTTTTATAAATTTTGGATTGATATTTTCACGACTGCAAATATATCGTTGCAAAAAACGCAGAAATGCTTCCCGAAAAAGATATTATTCTAAAATATATTAGCAAATCCGACTATATTCTATATATATTGTAAAAAATAATTTTTAATTCTAATTCGGTTGCTAATTTTCAAAAACTATATTATAATATAATATGTATTGTTATTTATGTTTTTGGCGTAAAGCCGCGATATGGAGGAATTAAATATGGAAAAGAAAGAGCTTCTTTACGAAGGAAAAGCAAAAAAAGTATTTGCAACCGAAAATCCCGATTATTGCATCGTATCCTATAAGGACGACGCAACCGCTTTTAACGGCGAAAAAAAGGGCACAATAATCGGTAAAGGCGTTGTCAACAACCGTATGAGCAACTTTATGTTTAAGCTGCTCGAAGAAAAGGGAATACCAACCGACTTTGTTGAAGAACTCAACGACAGAGACACGGTGCTTAAAAAAGTTGAAATAGTTCCGCTTGAAGTTATTGTAAGAAACAAAGCGGCAGGCAGTCTTTCAAAGCGTCTCGGACTTCCCGAGGGCACGCCGATGAAAACCCCTGTTCTTGAATTTTGCTACAAAGACGACGCTCTCGGCGACCCGATGGTAAACGAATATCACATTCTTGCTGCAGGCTTCGCCACAAAAGAAGAAATTGATATAATTTCGGAAATGGCACTCAAAATCAACAGTATTATGATAGATTTCTTTAAGGAGTGCAAGGTTGACCTTATCGACTTCAAGATTGAATTCGGAAGATACAAGGGACAGATACTTCTTGCAGATGAAATCTCACCCGATACCTGCCGTTTTTGGGATATTGATACTCAGGAAAAGCTTGACAAGGATCGTTTCCGCCGTGATATGGGCGGCGTAGAAGAGGCTTATGCCGAGATGATGAAACGCATCGGTCTTGCATAATCACGAATTTACGGATTAAGTAACCGCTGGTATAATCAGTGATTACTTAAAAAGCAAATAAAATTTTAACTATCGGATGGTGTAATTTTGAATAGTTCTTTTGATAACCTTGCAACAGAGGGACTTCACGAAGAATGTGGAGTTTTCGGCGTTTTCAGCGACGGCTCGCTTGACCCGGCATATGCCTGCTACAACGGACTTCTTGCGCTTCAGCACAGAGGTCAGGAAAGCTGCGGAATAGCTGTATCTGATGACGGTGTAATAGATTATCACAAAAATATGGGACTTGTGACCGAAGTATTCAACAACGATATACTTGATTCGTTAAGAGGACAAATGGGAATATCCCACGTTCGTTACTCAACAGCAGGCGGCTCTGTACTTGAAAATGCACAGCCGCTTGTTATGCGTTATGTAAAGGGTACGATTTCGGTCGCACACAACGGCAATCTTACAAATGCAGTTGAGATACGCCGTCAGCTTGAACAGCGGGGAGCAATTTTTCAAACCACGATTGATTCAGAGGTAATCTGCTATGTAATTGCCCGTGAAAGACTCAAATGCCATTCGGTCGAAGAGGCGGTTGCAAAGACTATGCAGGTTATTGAGGGCGCATATTCACTGCTTGTAATGAGCCCCCGAAAGATAATCGCCGCAAGAGATCCTCACGGCTTTCGTCCGCTGTGTATGGGCAAATACAACGGCTCTGTTGTTTTTGCAAGCGAAAGCGCCGCGCTTGACGCCTGCGGTGCCGAGTTCGTGCGTGATATAGAGCCCGGCGAAATCGTCGTTGTCAATAACGACGGGGTTCGCTCCATAAAGCCTGATTTAGGCAAAGCCGAAAAATCTCTCTGCATTTTTGAATATATTTATTTTGCCAGAAGCGACAGCTTTATTGACGGAGTAAGCGTTTATGAAGCACGCAAACAGGCAGGAAGAATACTTGCACGCACCTATCCCGTTGATGCGGATATGGTCATCGGAGTTCCCGAATCGGGAATTGACGCCGCTATCGGTTACAGCGAGGAATCGGGAATACCGTACGAAAAAGCTATTGTTAAAAACAGCTATATCGGCAGGACGTTTATCAAGCCAAGTCAGAGCGAACGTATGAAAAGCGTGCGGATAAAGCTGAACCCAATCGCCGAAAAGGTTAAGGGCAAGCGTGTTGTAATGATAGACGACAGTATTGTGCGCGGCACAACGGTTGACCGAATCGTGACAATGCTGAGGGATGCCGGCGCAAAGGAAGTTCATATGCGTATCAGCTCACCGCCGTTTATGTGGCCTTGCTACTATGGTACAGACATTCCCTCAAGAGGAGAGCTTATTGCCTGTAACCATACTATAGAAGAAATAACAAAGCTGAGCGGTGCGGATTCACTCGGCTATTTGCCGGTTGATTCTCTCCGTGAAATGCTAAACTATGCTCCCGTCGGCTTTTGTGACGGTTGCTTTACGGGGAAATACCCTGCGGCAACCACAAAAGAAACCTTTAAAGGCAAAGAACGCGGCGGTATGAATTTTGACAATAAAGGCAAGTGCTGACTTGTATTTTGAAAGGAATTTAGATATGATAAAAGACACATACGAATCCCCGCTGTCATCACGCTATGCAAGCAAAGAGATGAAATACATCTTTTCTCCCGACAAAAAGTTCAGAACGTGGAGAAAACTTTGGATAGCACTTGCACAGTCTGAAATGGAACTCGGACTTCCTGTTACTCAGGCTCAGATTGACGAGCTTAAGGCTCACGCCGACGACATCAATTACGAAGTTGCTCAAGAGAGAGAAAAGCTTGTGCGCCACGACGTAATGTCACACGTTTATGCCTACGGTGTTCAGTGCCCAAACGCAAAGGGTATTATACACCTCGGCGCAACCTCCTGCTATGTAGGAGATAATACCGATATTATTATTATGACCGAGGGCTTACAGCTTATAAGAAACAAGCTGATAACGGTTATCCGCAATCTTTCAAAGTTTGCCGATGAATACAAGGCGCTTCCGACGCTTGCGTTTACTCATTTTCAGCCTGCTCAGCCCACAACGGTCGGCAAGAGAGCAACTCTTTGGCTTCAGGAGCTTTTGATGGACCTTGAAGACGTTGAATACCAGCTTTCAAAGGCTAAGCTTCTCGGCTCAAAGGGTACGACAGGCACTCAGGCAAGCTTTTTGGAGCTGTTTGACGGCGATCACGAAAAGTGCAAGGAGCTTGACAGAAAAATTGCCGAAAAAATGGGCTATAAGGCTTGTTTCCCGGTGTCGGGACAGACCTATTCAAGAAAGCTCGATTCACAGTTTTTAAATGTCCTTGCGGGAATTGCACAGTCAGCCGCAAAGTTTTCAAATGATATACGCCTTTTGCAGCACCTCAAGGAGGTTGAGGAGCCGTTTGAAAAGAACCAGATCGGTTCGTCTGCAATGGCATACAAGCGCAATCCTATGCGCAGTGAGCGTATCGGCTCGCTTTCAAGATATGTAATGTGCGACGTTCTCAACACCTATTTCACCACTGCTACACAGTGGTTTGAAAGAACTCTTGACGACTCGGCAAACAAGCGTTTGAGTGTGCCGGAGGCATTTCTTGCCGTTGACGGTATCCTTTCGCTCTATGCAAATGTTGCCGACGGTCTTGTTGTTTATCCAAAGGTTATTGAACAGCGCCTCAGAAAAGAGCTTCCGTTTATGGCAACCGAAAACATTATGATGGATGCCGTAAAGAAAAGAGGGGCTGACAGACAACAGCTCCACGAAAGAATTCGCATTCATTCAATGGCAGCCTCAAAGGTTATCAAAGAAGAGGGCGGCGAAAACGACCTGCTTCAAAGAATTGCCAACGACGAGGCGTTTGGCGTAACGCTTGACGAGCTTGAAAAAATTCTACAGCCCGAAAAGTACACAGGCAGAGCGAAGGAACAGACCGAGGACTTCCTCAGTGAATGTGTTTATCCTGTACTTGAAAAATATAAAAATATTGAATCCGATAATCCGGAAATCAATGTGTAAAAACTAATCATAAAATCTTTGAAAGAGGAGTTTACCTATGGTAAAAGCTATTGTAGGAGCCAACTGGGGCGATGAGGGCAAGGGCAAAATAACAGATGTTCTTGCAGACAACAGCGATATTGTAATACGTTTTCAGGGCGGTGCCAACGCAGGACACACCATAATCAACGATTACGGAAAATTTGCATTGCACCAACTGCCGTCGGGCGTATTTCATCAAAACATTACAAACATAATCGGCAACGGCGTTGCGTTCAGCGTTGAAAATTTCATTAATGAGATTAGCGAGCTGAAAAAGCGCGGCGTTCCCGAACCGAATGTAATAATTTCCGACAGAGCGCAGATTGTAATGCCGTATCACGTTGCGTTTGACTGTTACGAGGAAGAGCGTCTCGGCAAAAACTCATTCGGCTCAACAAAAAGCGGAATAGCTCCGTTTTATTCCGATAAGTATTCAAAAATCGGTTTTCAGATAAACGAGCTTTACGATGACCCGGATTCACTCAAAGAAAAAATTCATCATGCCCTTGAAATTAAAAATGCAATGCTCAAAAACCTCTATAATAAGCCTGAAATCACGGAGCAGGAGATTTTTGATAAGCTTATGGAGTACAAGGAGCTGCTTGCTCCGTATGTCAGCGATGCTTTTATGTTTATACATAATGCGCTCAAAGAGGGAAAAAATATTCTTCTTGAAGGTCAGCTCGGATCATTGAAGGACACCGACTTTGGTATTTATCCTATGGTTACCTCATCAAATACAATAGCCGGCTACGGCGCAGTAGGCGCAGGAATTCCGCCATATGAAATCAAAGAGATAGTAACCGTAGTAAAGGCATATTCAAGCGCAGTAGGAGCAGGCGAGTTTGTTTCCGAAATATTCGGCGAAGAAGCCGACGAGCTTCGCAGACGAGGCGGCGACGGCGGTGAATTCGGCGCAACAACAGGCAGACCGCGCCGTATGGGCTGGCTTGATTTGGTTGCAACCCGCTACGGATGTATGGTTCAGGGCGCAACTCAGGTAGCCTTTACAGTGCTCGATGTTCTCGGTTATCTTGATGAAATACCCGTATGCGTAGGCTACGAGCTTGACGGCAAAGTGATAGATTATTTCCCGTCAACAACAAAGCTTAAAAGATGCAAGCCGATACTCAAAAAACTCAAAGGCTGGAAATGTTCGATCTCAGGCATTAAGGAATACGACAAACTCCCGAAGGAGTGCAGAGAATACATTGAATTTGCGGAAAAACAGATCGGTGTACCGATAACAATGGTATCGAACGGTCCGTCAAGAAGCGACATAATTTACAGATAAAATAAAACAGAATACCGTACATACATTGTGCGGTATTCTTTGATTTTAGAAAGGGTGGAGGAAATGGAAAATAAAGAAACCGTAATCGTTCTTGACTTTGGCGGTCAGTACAACCAGCTTATCGCAAGGCGTGTGCGTGAGTGCAACGTATATTGTGAGATATTGCCTTATACCGTTGACATTGAAAAGATAAAAGAAATTTCGCCTAAAGGCATAATCTTTACAGGCGGACCGAACAGCGTTTATGATGAAACATCACCTCACTATACGCCCGAAATTTTCAAACTCGGAATACCTATCCTCGGCATATGCTACGGCTGTCAGCTTATGGCATATTCTTTGGGCGGTGTTGTGAACTCGGCTGTTGACTCATCGTCAAGTGAATACGGAAAAACCGTAACAACTTACGATACAAGCGATGTACTTTTTGAAAACCTCCCCGATAGCGGTGTTTCATGGATGAGCCACCGTGATTACATCAGCAAAGCGCCCGACGGCTTCACGGTTACAGCAACAACACCTGCCTGCCCGGTTGCCGCAATGGCTTGTAAAGAACGCAAGCTCTACGGAGTTCAGTTCCACCCCGAAGTAAATCATACGGAAAACGGAAAACAGATGCTCAGATCATTCCTTTACAATGTATGCGAATGTAAGGGCGAATGGAAAATGGACAGCTTCATTGATACTACCGTTGCCAAAATTAAGAAAAAGGTAGGCAACAGGGGAGTAGTTCTCGGTTTGTCGGGCGGAGTTGATTCTTCGGTTGCCGCTGCACTTATCAGCAAAGCTGTCGGCAAACAGCTGACCTGCGTTTTTGTCGATCAGGGACTTATGCGTAAGGATGAGGGCGACTATGTTGAGCAGACATTCACAAAGCTGTTTGATATGAATTTTGTCCGCATTAATTGTCAAGATGAATTTCTCTCAAAACTGAAAGGTGTTTCCGAACCTGAAGCAAAGAGAAAGATAATCGGTGAGGAATTTTATAAGGTGTTCTGGAACAAGATTCGTGAAAGCTACGGTTCCGGCTATTTTGCTCAGGGCACGATATATCCCGACCGCATAGAGAGCGGCAAGGGTGACGCCGCCAAAATCAAGACGCACCATAACCAGGTCGGCGTTCCTGAGGATATAAAATTTGAAGATATTATCGAGCCGCTCAAAGACTTGTTCAAGGACGAGGTAAGAGCGGTAGGGGAGAAGCTCGGGCTTCCGCATGAGCTTGTATGGCGTCAGCCTTTTCCCGGACCGGGACTCGGCGTAAGGGTGATAGGGGAAATCACAGCCGAAAAGGTAAAAATCCTCCAAGAAGCGGATGCAATCCTGCGTGACGAAATGGATAAATGCGGTTACGCAGAGAAAATGAGCCAGTTTTTTGCAGTGCTTCCCGGAGTAAAGACGGTAGGAGTAATGGGAGATGCCCGCACATACGACGAACTTGTTGCAATAAGAGCCGTAGTTACCGATGATTTTATGACTGCCGATTGGGCTAAGATCCCGTATGATATTCTCGGCAGGGTATCAAACAGAATTATAAACGAGGTTGACCATGTAAACAGAGTAGTATACGACATAACCTCCAAACCCCCCGGCACCGTCGAGTGGGAGTAATTTCACACTCGTGAAAAAAACCGTAAAATAAGGCTTTTTGCCTTTTGTAAGCCCTTTGTGGCAACAAAATGGCAACATAATTTGAATTATTGTAAAAGTAAAGAGCTATCAGATTTTTTGAAAGTCTGATAGCTCTTTTTGATGTTGCGTTAAAAGGTAAGTGCTTTTATCATATTTATTATTGCTGTTGTTAATGGTAAAAATTTGTTCAGAATATCAACTACTTTCTTGGCAGTATTTTCTTCTGGAGAACCCTTTGAAAGTTGATATAGAAATGATTGTAATGTTTCTTTGTCAAAATCAGATAAATTATTTTCACTTTTGATGAATTTTTGAATTTCTGTTTCTATATCAAAATATTGGCTTTGTTGAATAGAAACTTGATTATTATCCCCATTAATGTATGTGTTATTTATATTTCCGTAATTGGATGATGTTAATTCAATGTTTTTAATTACAGATTTGCAATCTCTGTAAAATCCTTTGGGAAATATATCATCAATTTGGGGAATATGTTCTTGATTATGATATAGAAATTCGACTCTAAAAAATCGTCCCTTGTATTCAAAACGATCTGAAAACATCGTTTTAATAGTGTTTAATTTGCCTTCTTGCCAAAATAAGTATGGGATAATTATGTAATCTACACCATTATTGTTTTCAATATAGTATCTAATTCTTTTATTTGTGTAATCGATTTTCTTATCTTTTCTACGAAGAAAATCAAAAAATAAGAAAATCAAAAACATTATTACTATTATAACCATAACAGGAACAGGCCAATAATGACTAATCTTATCCATATTTTATATATCTCCTCATTCTTAAAAAATTATCTTACTGATGTTAGATTTTTTTAATTAGCCGTTTTTCAGTTTGTCTTTGAAAGCTTCGACCATTGCGTCGCTGAAATTCTGTGACGGTACTTTTACATATCCGGAGGTTTTATCATATTTCGGGTAGTTATAACGCCACTTATCATAATCGTCACGGTTAATATCGCCGTTATGATATTTTTCAGATTGCTCCGCCCACGCATTTAACATTTCCGAAAGTTCTGCTGCGTCCGTTCCCTTTTTAGGATCTGCATATATTGAAACACCGTTTTCTGTCTTTTCTATTGTCAATCCGTATCTGTCCTCTAATGTAAACAGCGTGTGCATTAAGCCGATGTAGCTGTCAATGTCGGGTACGGAAAGTGCCTGCGGCGATATTTCGAAAACCTCGGCAAGCTTGTTTGTTAAATCTGCTTTCGGCGTTCTCGAACCCGACTCATATTGAGCCATACGAATATCGGCAGTCTTTTCGGGAAAGCCGACTATCGTTCCTAAATACTTTTGTGTCATTCCTCGCAGATTGCGAAAAAAACGAATTCTCTCACCGATTGCCATAAAGTTTACACTCCTTATTTATGTAATGTGCAATTAGTATATCATATATGTTTAGTGTATGTCAAGAGAACTAAAACAAAAAAGTTAAATATTTTCCTGAAAACCACTTGACTTTACGGAATTTGTTTAGTATAATCATTAAGCAAATAGCGTTAAGTTGTTTGCAAAAACTGAATATCCGTCATACATCACGGTAATGGTGTATCCGCTCGGGCAAATCGGAATGCGGTCAGAAAGTATCCGACAATAAATAATCATATTATAAAATCAAATAAAGGTGGTGATTAAATGGAAAATGCAAGTTTTATGCGAGTTGATGAGGTGGCTAAGGAATTAGGCATTTCAAAATCCTATGCATATAAAATCGTCCAAAAACTCAATGCCGAATTAGCCGAAAAAGGCTATATGGTGATTTCCGGACGAGTAAACAAACAATATTTTACAGAACGCACCTGTTACGGTGCCGACAAGAAAGAGAGGTAAATTTATGGCAGTATATAAAGAAGAAAAAACAAATACTTGGCGTGTTATCTATCGCTATACCGATTGGAACGGCGATAGAAAACAAACGCAAAAGCGAGGCTTTAAGACAAAGCGTGAAGCCCAGTCTTGGGAGCGAGAACAGCTTAATAAGCTCGGCGGTGACTTGGATATGACCTTTAACAGCTTTGTCGGGCATTACGCCGAAGATATGCAAACAAGGCTGAAAGAAAATACTTGGGAAACCAAGAAGCACATTATTGAAACGAAACTTGTTCCATATTTCGGCAAGCTGAAAATGTGTAATATTACCGCACAACAAATTATCACTTGGCAAAATGAACTTATTAATTACAAGGATGATAAAGGCAAAACTTATTCGCCTGTGTATCTGAAAACAATTCATAATCAGCTGTCGGCGATTTTTAATCACGCTGTCAGGTACTATAATTTGAAAGAAAATCCTTCCAAAAAGGCAGGCAGTATGGGTAAAAAGAAAAATCGAGAAATGCTGTTCTGGACAAAAGACGAATATCTCAAATTCGCCGATAAAATGATGGACAAGCCGTTATCCTATTATGCTTTTGAAATGCTTTATTGTACGGGTGTTCGTGAGGGAGAGTTGTTGGCTCTCACCCCTGCCGATTTCGATTTTGAAAAGAGAACGGTTACGATAAACAAATCGTTTCAGCACTTAAAAGCCAGAGATGTTATCACTTCGCCTAAAACTGAAAAGAGTAACAGGACTATTAGATTGCCGAAATTTATCTGTGACGAAATGCAGGATTACTTGAAAATGCTCTATGATGTAAGCTTGGACGACAGAATGTTCCCTGTTACAAAAAGCTATTTGTATCGAGAAATGGAACGAGGCTCAAAGCAAGCCGGGGTAAAGCGAATCCGTATCCACGATATTCGACACAGCCACGTGAGCTTACTTATTGATATGGGATTTTCCGCAACGGCGATTGCAGACCGTGTGGGTCACGAAAGCATAGAAATAACATACAATTATGCTCATTTGTTCCCGTCAAAGCAGACGGAAATGGCGGAAAAATTAGATATGGAAAGGGGTAAATAATTATGTCACTTAAAAACAGAGATGAACACAACCGTTGGAGAAATAAAACTGTGGCTTTTAGAGTTTCACCGGAGGAGTGGGAACAGATTGAACGCTTTGTTCAGCTTTCGGGTTTAACAAAACAAGACTATATCACAAGACGACTTACTAACAAAGAAGTTGTAGTTCAAGGCAATCCGAGAGTATATAAGGCTTTGCGTAATAATCTTGCAGATGTACTTACGGAATTACAGAGGATTGAAAACGGCGGCGCAGTCAATGATGAGTTGCTTGACCTAATTGAAATGATAGCCGATATTCTCGGCGGAATGAAGGAGGAATCTGAATGATCAACGAAAAAGAAATGACCGCTCCCGTTGTATCTGTTGGCGCAGATACGGAGCAGTCATCACAAAACCTTACTGATAATAGTTTAACCGATTTTGATTCTGATTTCAAGGGGTTTGATGAAATGCAGAGAGAAATTCTGCGAATGATGGATCCGTCCTACCTGAAAACCGTGTCAATGTCTGAGCTGCTGGACAATGTGTACCAGAGCAAGCCGCCTCTTGTGGACGGCCTGCTCTACCGAGGCACTTACCTTTTTGTCGGCGCTCCAAAGCTGGGCAAGAGCTTTCTGATGACCCAGCTTGCTTATCACATCAGCACCGGCACGCCGCTGTGGAATTATTCCGTCCGCAAAGGCACGGTGCTGTATCTTGCCCTTGAGGACGATTACCACCGCTTGCAGGAGCGTTCCTATCGGATGTTCGGCACGGCAGAAAATGAGAGCTTGTTCTTCTCTGTTTCTGCCGGTCAGCTCGGCAGCGGCTTGGATGAACAGCTCACTAATTTTCTGCGGGAGCATCCGGACACTACCCTTATCATTATCGACACACTTCAGAAGGTGCGTGAGGTCGGCGGGGACAACTATAGCTACGCCAATGACTATCAAATTATCACCCGGCTGAAAGCGTTGGCAGACAGCTATGGCATCTGTCTGCTCCTCGTCCATCACACCCGAAAGCAGCAGGCAGACGATAAGTTTGATATGATCTCCGGCACCAACGGGCTGTTGGGTGCGGCGGATGGAGCGTTTCTGCTCACCAAGGAAAAGCGTACCGGCAACGCTGCTTGCCTTGATGTATCCGGCAGAGATCAGCCGGATCAGCGGCTGCACCTTTTCCGCAACGAGGAAACACTTGCGTGGGAGCTGGAGCGTGTGGAAACGGAGCTTTGGAAAGCGCCGCCGGAGCCGCTGCTGGAACAGGTTTCAGTTTTTCTTTCTTCGGCTGATAAGGATTGGGTTGGAACGCCCACAGAGCTTTCGGCACTTCTCGGCGTGGATATGAAACCCAATGCCCTGACAAGGCGGCTGAATGTCAACGCCGGACGGCTGCTGAATGAGTACGGCATCCGATATGAAAGCAGCCGTAATCGGAACGAGCGCACCGTAAAGCTTGCAGCGACAGAGCGATCGTGACGATATGTGACGGTGTGACGATATTTCTATGAGTGGGTGCGGTATCAAAAATACCGTCACCATCGTCACACACCGTCACAAAAGTTTCGACGGGGTGCAGGGTGACCTTTTCAAAGGGCAGCCCTGCTGGGGAGGCAACCGCAGTTGCCGGGGCAAAGCCCCATAGCCCCCTCGGAGAGCGCAATAGCATCTTTTGATGGCCGCAGGCTGTCATGCGTTACTCTTGACAAGAGTAACAGAACCCCGGCTGCGGCCGGAGGGTGAAAGGAAGTGAGATTTTATGAAAAGAACGATCAGCGCAGAGGTAGGTAAAGGCTCTGTCAATCACAACAGCCGCAAATTTCGGGCAGAGAATGTGGACGGAAGTCGCACACACCTGAACATCGACTACTGCAATGAGCGCATTCAGGCCGTGTACCATCAGCTTTTCGATGAAGCCCTGAAACGCTACAATGAGAAGCAGACCCGTGCAGACAGGCGCATACCGAATTACTATGAGAAAATCCGCTCCGGCAATCAGGAGAAGCCATTCCACGAGATCATCCTGCAAATTGGAAATAAGGACGATATGAGCGCCACCGGCGAGTATGCAGAGCTGGCACGAACCGTACTGGACGAGTACTATCGAGGATTTCAGGAGCGAAATCCCAACCTAAAAGTGTTCTCTGCTCCTCTGCATATGGACGAGGCAACGCCCCATTTGCATATTGATTTTGTTCCGTTCACAACTGGGAGCAAGCGAGGTTTGGAAACACGAGTTTCGCTAAAACAGGCAATGCTCAATATGGGATTCAAAGGCGAGGGGAAGAGCGACAACGAGCTGAATCGCTGGATACTTTTCGAAAAGAAAATCCTCGCTCAGATTATGGAGCGGCACGGCATCGAGTGGGAGCAGAAGGGCACTCACGAGCAGCACCTGTCCGTCCTTGATTACAAAAAGCAGGAGCGAGCCAAAGAGGTTGCCGAGCTTGACAGGGAGATTGAAGAAAAGCAATTAGAGGTCAAAGGACTGAAAGCTACAGTTGAGAAAATCGAGGAAGCAAAGGAGCTTCTCGGCGACGTCGAAAAACAGCTTGACGAAGATCCACAGCTGCAACTCCCTGAGCCGCAGGGGCTGATGACGGCAAAGAGCTACAAGAAAAAGTTTGTAGAGCCGCTAATCAAGCGCCTGAAAAATCTTGTCCGAACCGTCCTCGCCAAGAGCTATCAGGGCTGGGAAAACTACTACCGTATCTATAATCTGAACGGCAGACTGCACCGTGAGAACGAACATCTGAAATATGAAAACTCCAAGCTCAAAGAGGTCAACGGTATGCTCCGTGAACAAAATAAAGCCTATCGCCTGTTGGAAAAGGTTTTCGGAAAGCACAAGCTCAATGAGATTATCGAGCAGGCGAGAGGATTTAAAAAGTCAAAACAGCGTGACACACGCTAATATATTTTGAAAGGTTGATGTATAATGGAAAAGAGAATTTACGACAAGAAAACAGGTATTCACTACGAGCTGCAAGGTGATTACTATCTGCCGTGTTTAGAACTCCCCAAACAACCGAAGGTAGAAATCGGAATATGGGGCAAGCGGCATTTGCGCTACATCAAGCAGTACCACAAAATCCGTTATACCACTCTGCTCACATCGCTAGCTACAAGCATACCGCCACTTGAAATAATGCGAGTTGGCGTGCCTGTGGCTAAGTCAAAGCGGTAAAGTGTTGGAATTTTGTGGTCATAAGCGGTATAATAAAAAGCCGTTTGCTCTTGATTTGCCCATTTTGGAAAGATATTTAACCCACCATCAACGAGTATAATTTGATAGGTAAGCGTATAATCAGCCATTACTATTTGGCTTTTTCCCGAGCCATTAGCGCGCGAAATGATGATTTTATGGTCCATCCACTCAATCGGCGCAAGTCCTAAGTCTTTCACTGAGCCTTTTACGCCTTTGTGCGCTAGGAAAGGATATTGCTCTATATTGTTAAGTGCATAGTTGCGGCTTGATTTTATCGCTCCATCAACCCTAACAATGACATTGAGACTCAATCCGTCCTTTTTGTCAAGCGTGTATTCAAAGACATAATTGCCCTTTGCATCGCCCTTTTCAAGCACCTCAAAATTCGAGCTTACCTTTAAATCATTAAGGATAAGGTTATAAAAATTCTTTTGCAAATTCTTATCCCCTAAATTTGATTTGTCCTTGATGATGATTTTTGGTAAGGCTGTGCCTTTATTGACTATGGCAAGGGTATCACCAAACACCGCTGTGCCAAGCAAACATAAAACAAGAAATAACTTTTTCATCTCTTATTCTCCCATTATAGTGATTTCATCGCTTAAATTTGCACTGCCTTTATATGCCTTGTTTTTTGGTGGCACGGCAATATATTTGCCTTGTAAAGTGCTCAAAAAATCCAAAACTTTGGCATCAAAATCGGCATTGCCCGTTTTTGTTATAGAAGTATAGCGAAAATATCCGTTACTTTCTATTATGTATTCAAGTTTAGCGGTAAAATTTCCACTTCTTTCATACAAAGTCCAATTTTCTTGTAGTTTGCG
Source organism: uncultured Ruminococcus sp. (assembly GCA_900543095.1). Lineage (GTDB taxonomy): Bacteria > Bacillota > Clostridia > Oscillospirales > Acutalibacteraceae > Ruminococcoides. Next base: position 173,236 of record UQQD01000002.1, read on the forward strand.
CCTAATCGCGCCTAAAAATTTATCATAAATTCCTGTTTGTTGCTTTTGCACACTCTCGCCTACTCGTTGATTAGTCGGTATTAAATTGTCTTTAAGCTCTTTTTTTTGCTCCACTTTTGGTGGTTTTGTCGCATCTGGTATTGATTGTTCTGAGGATTGCACTTTGTTTGTTTTTTCTTGTTGAAATTTTTTTGTATCGCCAAAAAGTTCGTTTATATCAGTAGCCTTTTGTGGCTCTTCAACTTTTAGCATTTTGTTTGTGGTTTCTTGCCCTTCATCTTTTTTTGGCTCTACTTTTTTGGGTTTGGGTTGTTCTTGTTTTTTATACTCTCCAAATTCAACATCAATAAAACTATCTTTAATGTCCGTGTATTTTACCGCGTGCCCGATATCTGCCTTAAAAAAGATAAAAAACAACAAGCCCGCATAAACAGCCATTGCGAGTAAAAAGGCATTAAAAATCCCTATACCATAGTTTTTCACGCTCTACTCCGTCTGCAAAGATACCTTAGTAAAGCCCGCATTTTTAAGCGTGCTTAACACAAACATCACATCATCGTATTTTAAATCTTTATCCGCACGGATAAAAACAGGCTCATCAAGCTTAAATTTAGACTTTGACAAGATGAGATTGTCCGCAAAGCTCGTAAAGTTGTATTTTTTATCATTTATGTAAATGTCTTTTTTCGCATTTACGGCGATGATAAGGCTTTTGAGTGTAACGACATTTGGCGTTTGGGCTGAACCTTTGGGTAAATTTATGTTTTCTTCATAAGTTATCGTGGGCGCAGTTACCATTAAAATCGCCAACAGCACAAGCATAATATCCACTAAGGGCGTTATATTAAGCTCTGGTTTATCATCAAATGCCATCATTACGCCTTTGTCAGCACTTTGATTTCATTGTCGATGAGCTGCATAAGCTCAAAGGCTTTTCTTTTGATGATGAGATGAAAACTATACGCTGGAATCGCCACTAAGATACCACAGCCCGTTGCTACAAGGGCTTCGCTGATTTTAGGTGCGATGATACTGAGTGAATTTTGCGTGCCAAGTCCGCCAAAGGTTTCAAGTATAGAAACAACTGTGCCCAAAAGTCCGATAAAAGGACTCGTGCTAGCGATGATACTCAGCCAAGTAAGCCCCGAAGTGGCGCGTTTTTCAGCGGTGTTTTTATACATATCTAAGTGATTTTTTTCAAGGGTTGGGCATTTTTTCAAAATGGACTCCGTTTCTGAAATGTCGTTGTTGCCCATCAGCAAATACTCCAAGCTGCTCTTTTCTTTCGCTGTCCAAACCGACAAGGAAGTAAGCCTTGCAAAAAGTATGGTGAAAGATAAGATAAAATAAATCGACAGCCAAGCCAGCACTATGTAAGTAATCAAGCTTGATTCGCTGAAAAAATGCGTAATCGCGGATAAATTTATCATTATAAAGCTCCTAATTTGCTATCAATGTTTGCAAAAGTCGTGGCGAGTGCGGCGTTGTCTGAGCTCATTGATTTAATCAACTCTTTTGCCTTAGCAAGATTTTGCGCCACTTCTCCGCTTGCGTTTATGGCTACTGCGCCTTTGGCAAGGACGGTGATTTTAAATTCATTCACCTCAGCATAGCCTGAGTCTATGGCGATAAGCTCGTGCTTGTCGTTTTCTTTTTGAATGTCAATCACACCAGCCTTTAAGCTTGACACCAACGATGCGTGTCCTTTCAACACGCCAAATTCGCCCTCACTGCCGGGCAAGACAACGGCATTTGCCTCGCCATCATAAATCATACCCATAGGCGTAACGACTTCTAAATGAATGCTCTCCATACTTAACCCTTGCTGTTTTCAGCCTTTGCAACGGCTTCTTCTATGCTGCCTACCATATAAAAGGCGTTTTCAGGCAAGTGGTCGTATTTACCCTCCAAAATGCCCTTAAAGCCCGCTATGGTGTCCTCCAAAGCTATGTATTTGCCCGCACTTCCTGTGAAAACCTCAGCGACAAAGAAAGGCTGAGATAAGAATTTCTCTATCTTTCTTGCCCGCTCAACGACAAGTTTGTCCTCTTCGCTCAGCTCGTCCATACCTAAAATGGCGATAATGTCTTGCAAGTCCTTATACTTTTGCAGCACGGATTGCACCCCGCGTGCTACCTTGTAATGCTCATCGCCGATGATATGCGGGTCAAGCATTCTTGAAGTAGAGCCAAGCGGGTCAACCGCTGGATAAATGCCCTTTTCAGCTATGCTTCGCTCCAAAACCGTTGTCGCATCAAGGTGCGCAAACACGGTCGCTGGTGCTGGGTCGGTTAAGTCATCGGCTGGCACATAAACAGCTTGCACGGAGGTAATCGAACCCTTTTTTGTCGAAGTGATGCGCTCTTGAAAACGCCCCATTTCGCTAGCAAGCGTTGGTTGATAGCCAACGGCTGATGGAATTCGCCCAAGCAAAGCCGACATTTCAGAGCCTGATTGAGAAAATCTAAAAATGTTATCAATAAACA
>UQQD01000003.1 GCA_900543095.1 uncultured Ruminococcus sp.
ACCCCGGACCGACCGGTTATGAGCCGGTAGCTCTAACCAACTGAGCTATTGGCGCAAATTTAATTGCAAATGTTATTATAGCAGATGTTTTTGAGTATGTCAATATTTTTATTGTACAGTCAATTAATTTATGTTACAATAACTTTTAAGGGATTTCATAATACTATGATTGTGAGGGGATTAATTTGGCAACTGTAAAACCATTTAGGGGAATGAAGTACAACACCGAAAAAGCAGGTGAAATTTCAACCTTGTGCTGTCCGCCGTATGATATTATCAGCGAAAAACAGCGCAAAGACTTTATTGCTAAAAACAAATACAACGTCATTCGGCTTGAATTGCCCAAGGAGGGCGGCGACGTCTATCAAACTGCCGCTCAAACGCTTGATATGTGGCGTAGAAACGGCGTGCTCATTTATGAGGACAAACCCGCAATATATATTTATGAAGAGGAATTTTCTGCACATAATAAACGCAGAAGCATAAAGGGAATTATTGCCCGTGTAAGACTTGAGGAGTTTTCCAAGGGTATCATTCTTCCTCACGAATTTACTCTTTCAAAGGCAAAGGAAGACAGATTTAACCTTATGAAAGCGACAAACTGCAATTTCAGCCAGATATATGCCCTGTATATGGACGAAAAGCACAAGACGCTCAGCACAGTTGAGCGCCTTTCGGCAGACAAGCCCGAATTTGAATTTTCCGACTCCGACGGTATTACTCACCGCCTTTGGGTGATAACCGACGAGGCGGAGATCAACGGTCTTGTTACGGACTTTAAGGACAAAAGGCTGTATATCGCCGACGGACATCACCGCTATGAAACTGCGCTTAATTACCGTGATTATTGCCGCCAAAACGGCATTTCAAACAAGGATGACGGTCACGATTATCAGATGATGTATCTTATGGATATGGAACACCCCGGACTTGTAGTATTTCCGACTCACAGAATGGTGCGTAATTTACCCGATTTTGACAAAACCCGTGTTCTTGACGGATGTAAGGAGCTTTTTGAAATAACAAAATTCAGCTCGTCGGAAAACATTGAGCAGGAGCTTGAAAAGCAGTACAAAGAGCGCAAAAAGGCGTTTGGCTATTATTGCGGACAGGGCGAATGGTATTTGCTTGTCTTAAAGAATCTTGATGTTATGGACGAAATGCTTCCCGACGTCAGCACTGCGTCCAGAGGCTTGGACGTGAGCGTTTTGCATACGCTTGTTCTTGAAAAAATACTCGGAATCGACAAAACGAATATGGCAAATCAGGTTAACCTAACCTACACAAAAACTGTTGACGAAGCAGTAAGGGAAGTTGACAGCGGAGAATATCAATGTTCGTTTATTCTTAATCCGACCCGTGTCACAGAAATTCGGGATGTTGCCGCTGCGGGCGAAAAAATGCCGCAAAAGTCAACATATTTTTACCCCAAGATGATAACAGGACTTGTAATGAACGACTTGGAGAAATAATATGAACGACCACAAGATGAGGCGAAGCGCTTTGCAAGCCGACGAAGAGACGACCAAAAAGATACTCAGCGACGGTTGCTTCGGTGTTTTGTCAACTGTAGGCGAGGACGGATTTCCATACGGCGTGCCGATAAACTACGCCTATGACGGCGACAAAATTTATTTTCATTGCGCCAAAAATTCGGGACACAAGCAGGAAAACCTGAACTTTTGCAACAAGGTGTGCCTTACAGTTGTGACCGAAAGCGTTATCCTGCCCGAAAAATTCGACACAAAGTACAAAAGCGTCGTTGTGTTCGGCACTGCGGAAAAGACCGAGGAGCGAAAGGAATACGCACTCAGGCTTATCTCTGAAAAATATGCGCCCGAATTTGCCCATAAATATGAAAACGAGGCAAAAACAGCGTGCAAGGATGCCGATATTTATGAAATAACCCCGCTTAAAATCAGCGGAAAATTAAAACACCAATAACAACGAAAAGGACAGTATAAATGAAAATTCTCGCAGTCTTTACAGGCGGAACAATCGGAAGCGTCAGAAGCGGCGGCAACATCTTACCAAATGAACAAAGTTCGGCTGATTTGCTTGATATGTATCAAAAAAGCGGCGGCAGGGCTGAGTTTGTGACAACCCGACCGTATAACATACTAAGCGAAAACCTGAGCGGCAAAAATCTTGCAGCTCTTTACGGCTGTATCAAATCATATGATTTATCGCAATTTGACGGAGTTATCGTTACCTGCGGAACAGACACACTGCAATACACCTGCGCCTATCTTTCATATGCTTTTGGGCTTTGCAGTACGCCGATAGCGGTGGTTTCGGCAAATTATCCGCTCAGCGACAAGCGTTCAAACGGCTTGCAGAATTTCAGTGCGGCGGTTACACTTATCGCTTCGGGACAGGCTGAGGGTGTGTTTGCCGCATATCAAAACAGCGGAGAAACAGCAAAGCTCCACCGTGCGTCACGACTTTTGCCTCACTTGCCGTACAGTGACAATGTGGCAAGCGTATTTGACAGCGTTTACGGCGAGATAATAAACGGATGCTTGGTGCTTGACCCCGAATTTTCGGAACAGGACGACGGCAAAGACTTTTGTGTTGATCCCATACCGGGCGAAAGCTCCGAAATATTATATGTAACGCCGTATGTCGGTATGGATTATCCTAAGCTTTGCAAAGACACAAAAGCAGTTTTGCTCTCAACATATCATTCGGGAACGCTGAATACCGACGACGGAAAGCTCAAGACCTTTTGCAAGACGGCCGACAGCCTTGAAATCCCCGTATTCCTTACGGGTGAAACAAGCGGCTTTGAATACGCAAGCAAAGCTGTCTTTGACGAGCTTAACATTCATATTTTGCCGTCGGCTTCGCCTGTTGCAATGTATGTAAAGCTGTGGTTGCTCAGGGACGGGAATTTAAAAGACGTTTATAAGCCGTTCGGCGGTGATTTTGCCTGAAATACGGCTGTGCGCTTTGCCTTGACACATAAAATATATTGTGCTAAGATAAAATCAAATATATTATCAGATCTGCGGTTCGGGGCGGATACGTTCGCCTCGGTAAAGGGAATGTCGGTGAGAATCCGAAGCAACAGCCATTACTGTATTTGACTGAGGTCATAAGTCAGGTTACTCCCGCAGTTCTGCGGATAATGCTTTCTTGGGCAAAAGAAGAAATGCACCGATTTTTGTACTGCCGACGCAGTACAGCTTTGTTGTGCTTTCCTTTTGGAGGGCTTTTTTTATGCCTTCATATATCAACCGAGCAATTACAAATACAAATTTAAAAGCTCGGTATCAACGGAGGATTCACTATGAAAAAAATCAAAAAATTACTGGCGGTAATTCTTGCAGTAACCGTTATTACTTCGGTTTCCGCAACAAGCCTTGGCGCATATGCCGCCGAAAACAACAGTTCTGCGGTTTTAGCAGATACCGAGCAGGACGCAACCTTGCAGGCGGTATCGGACAAGCTTGCTTCAACTTCCGACTATCTTCTTACGCTTCCTGCACCGTCGGTAGGCTCGTTTGGCGGAGAATGGCTTGTTATCGGGCTTGCACGCAATAACACGATTTCCGAAAGCTTTGTAAGCGGCTATCGTACCAACATTGAAAGTTATGTTGAAGAGGTTGGTTCTTCAAAGCTCAGCTCAACAAAATCGACCGATAATTCAAGGGTGATACTTGCGCTTTCGTCACTCGGCATTGACGCAAGAAATATTGCAGGCTATGACCTTACAGAGCCATATGCCGACCTTGAATATATTGAGGGACAGGGACTGAACGGCCCTGTGTTTACGCTTATCGCACTTGACACCTTTAACTATGAGATACCTGTTGACAGCACGGTATCAGAGCAGACAACAAGGGAAAAGCTGATTGATTATATCCTTGAAAACGCTGTTGAAAACGGCGGCTGGACGTTCTGGGGAACAACGGCAGACCCCGATATGACGGGTATGGCAATTCAGGCTCTTGCACCGTACTATAATAAGAATGAAAAGGTTAAAGCCGCAGTTGACAAGGCGCTTGACGTGCTGTCCGATATGCAGGACGAAAACGGCGGATACGCATCGTGGGGAACGGTAAATTCCGAGAGCTGTGCTCAGGTCATTACCGCACTTGCAAGTCTTGGCATTGACCCTTCAAAGGACAGCAGATTTATAAAGAGCAACAAAAGCGTTGTTGACGCATTGCTTTCTTTTGGTTGTGAAAACGGTTTTATGCATACTGCCGACAGCGGATATAATCAGATGGCAACCGAGCAGGCATTTTATGCTCTTGTTTCATACAAGCGTGTTGCAAGCGGAAACACCTCGCTTTACAATATGTCCGACGTTGAACCCAAAAGCGTGAAATACGATATAAACGGCGACGGAAAAATCGACGTAAACGACGCTACCCTGATTCAGAAGTTTGTTTCAAAATTTGCGGAACCCACGCTCTCTCAGTCTGTAAGAGCAGACCTTGACGACAACGGAAGCATCACGGTAAGGGACGCAACGATTATTCAAAAATACATTTCGGCTGCATAAGTGATATATTATGAAGGCAACGATTCTTAAAATATTCAATTTTATAAAACTTCACAAAATTTCATTTATTGCGGGCTTTGCCGCAGTTATTGTACTGTCGCTGGCGTTTGTTTTCGGCGGAGATCTTTCAAGCCCCAAAACCGAGGCGCCTCAAAGCACTGCAAGCGCAGGCTATGCGACCTCGGACGAAGCCGCAGACACGACGGCTTCTGTTTTGTCAACGGCGAAAGCCGATGAGACAGAATCCGAGGATAAAGACCTTGAAGAGTCAAAGGACGATAAAAAATCGGAGTCGCAAGCCGCACAAGACAGCGGCTCGGACGAAGATAATGCTTCCGAGGAAAATATAAACGCCGACGGTGACGCACAAGAAAGCAATTCGGATAACTCGGCTTCTTCCGAAAACGGAAAAAAGGACAAATACCTTACCGACCCTATTCCGTCGGGTAAGCCTAAGCCTGTTGAACCTCAGGAGCAGGAGATTGACGACAACACGCTGTACTGTACGCTCTCAATCTCTTGTGCAACAATACTTGACAATATGCAAAATTTAAAAAAGCAAAAAGTTGAGCTTGTTCCTGCCGACGGCTGGATATTAAAGCCGCAGAAGGTAGAATTCAAAGAGGGCGAATCTGTTTTTGACGTGCTTCAGCGTACCTGCCGTGAAAACAATATACATATGGAATCAATATGGACGCCTATGTATAATTCGGCGTATGTTGAAGGAATAGGCAACTTGTACGAATTCGACTGCGGAAATATGTCGGGTTGGATGTACAAGGTAAACGACTGGTTCCCAAATTACGGCTGTTCACGCTATGAGCTGAAAAACGGCGACACCGTGGAATGGCAATACACCTGCTACGGCTACGGAGCGGATTTGGGTGCGTCTATGCCTATGAGCTGACAACAAAACTAAGGTTAAAACATTCCAATTACAGTAAAGACAGGTATATATGAAAGACAGTTTTTCACGGCTAAATCCGTTTGTGAATTTAATATTCTTTGTATTTGCCGTGGTACTGACTATGTTTACGCTCAATCCCGTATGCATCGGAATTTCACTTTTTTGCGCTATGCTCAATGCGCTGTATCTTAACGGTAAAAGAGCGGTAAGGCTTTCGCTGTTGTACCTTTTGCCTATGCTGATTCTTATTGCGGTGATAAATCCGCTGTTCAGTCATCAGGGCGTAACGATTCTTACATATTTTCCGTGGGGCAATCCGCTCACACTTGAATCAATTATTTACTCAATCGCAACCGCAGTGCTGTTAAGTGCAACAGCGCTGTGGTTTTCGTGTTTTAACACGGTTATGACAAGCGACAAGTTTGTATATATGTTCGGAAAAATCGCCCCTGCGCTGAGCCTTGTGCTGTCTATGACGCTTAGGTTTGTGCCGAAATTTTCGGCTCATCTCAAAAGGGTAAGACAGGCGCAAAGGTGCATCGGCAGAGATGCTTCAAACGGCGGAATAATAAGCAGGCTGAAGAACGGAATTAAGATAATTTCAATTATGATAACCTGGTCGCTTGAAAATGCGATTGAAACCGCCGATTCTATGAAAAGTCGTGGTCACGGGCTAAAGGGCAGAACGGCGTATTCGATATACAGATTTACAAAACGTGACATTGCCGTGCTTTTATTTGAGCTTGCGCTCGGAGCGACAGCTTCAATACTGCTTTTCGGCGGCGTTTCGGAGTTTTGGTACTATCCGTCAATAGGCGGAAATGCCTTTGACACCGTTTCGGCAGTCGATTACTTTATTTATGCGTCGCTTATGCTTATGCCGTTTATTATCAATGTATGGGAGGGAGCAAGATGGAAACGTTTGCGGTCAAAAATCTGACATTTCGATACCCCGAAACGGGTGTTGACGTTCTTAAAAACATAAGCTTTTTTGTTGACAAGGGCGAGTTTGTTACTCTTTGCGGTCCGTCGGGCTGCGGAAAAAGCACGCTTTTGAGAAACCTTAAGCCGTTGCTTGCTCCGACGGGAATAAAATCTGGCGAAATACTTTTTGACGGCAGAGAGGTTTCAGGTCTTTCTCAGCGTGAACAGAGTGAAAAAATCGGCTATGTTATGCAGTCGCCCGATAATCAGCTTGTTACCGACAAGGTTTGGCATGAGCTTGCGTTCGGGCTTGAAAGCCTTGGACTTGACAACAAAACAATACGCAGGCGTGTTGCCGAAGCCGCAAGCTTTTTCGGTATTCAAAACCTGTTTGACAGAAGTGTTGACGAGCTTTCGGGCGGTCAAAAACAGCTTTTGAATCTTGCTTCGGTTATGGCAATGCAGCCTGAGGTGCTGATACTTGACGAGCCGACAAGTCAGCTTGACCCGATTGCGGCGTCCGATTTCCTTGCAGTTATCTCGAAAATCAACCGTGAGCTGGGGACAACCGTCATTATCACGGAACACAGGCTTGATGAAATTTTGCCTGTCAGCGACCGTGTGCTTGTTATGGAAAACGGAGCGATAATTTCTGACGATACGCCCCAAAACACGGGTATAAATCTTAAAAATCAAAACAGCAAAACCTTTTTGTCACTGCCCTCGCCGATGCGGATATGGGACGGCTGTGACGGCAAAGGCTCTTGCCCGGTTACGGTAACTCAGGGGCGGAATTGGCTCGAAAATTTTGCAAAAACTCATACGCTTCGGGATTTGCCTGAAGAAAATGTCCCCAAAAACAGCGGTAAGACAAGCGTTGAATTAAAGGAAGTTTGGTTCAGATACGAAAAAAACGCCCCCGATGTTCTCAGAGGCTTGTCGATGAAGGTATGCGGCGGTGAATTTGTTGCCGTGCTGGGCGGAAACGGTGTCGGAAAATCAACTTTGCTTTCAATACTGAGCGGAATAAACACGCCCTACAGCGGAAGCGTGAAGGTTGCGGAAAACGGCTCAGACACAGATATAATCGCAGGCTGTCTGCCGCAGGACCCTCAAACCTTGTTCGTTAAAAAAACCGTGGCAGAAGATTTGCTCGAAGTGTTTGACGGGAAGAGGCTTGACAAAAAACTAAAGGAAAAACGCCTTGCAAAGGTAATTGAGCTTTGCAGGCTCAAGGAGCTTTTAAACCGTCACCCGTATGATTTGTCAGGCGGTGAACAGCAGCGGGCCGCACTTGCAAAGCTGTTGCTTTTAAGACCTAAAATTTTGCTTCTTGACGAGCCGACAAAGGGACTTGACGCAGAATTCAAGGCGGTTTTTGCCGAAATCATTTCAATACTCTGCAAATCGGGCGTAACGGTTATTATGGTCAGCCACGACGTTGAATTTTGTGCAAGGTACGCTCACAGGTGTATGCTTATGTTCGGCGGAGAGATAGTTTCGGACGGAACGCCGAGGGAGTTTTTTTCATCAAACAGCTTTTATGTTACCTCAGCCAACCGAATGTCAAGGGGAATCATAAACAACGCCGTCACGGCGGAGGACGTGATTTTTTGCTGTACGGGCAAGAGCGGCGATGACAAAGCGGATATTGATTTTGACTTATACGACAGCTCCTACACGGTGGAAATTAATCGCAGCATGCAAAAGAAGTCCGATAAACTGCCGCTTTGGAAAAAGATTCTCGGAATTTTTTCGGCGGCGGCATTTGTGTTTGGACTTGTGATAAATCTTGATTATATCAACATTATAAACTCAAAAACGCTTCCCGTATGGGCAGATTTTTTGGTGATTGCAATACCTGTTGCACTGCTTATGATTTCGTTTGGCACAAAATCAAAGCGCCCAATCGACCAAAAGCCGAAAAAGACCAAAGTGCCGAAGCGCACTGTTGCTGCGGCGGCGATGATACTGCTTGCCGTGCCTTTGACGATATTTGTGGGCGTTGTTTATCTGAGCGACCAAAAGTATATGTTTATATCACTGCTTGTTATGTTTGAATGTATGCTGCCGTTTTTCCTTGTGTTTGAGGGGCGAAAGCCGCAGGCAAGAGAACTTGTGATAATCGCCGTATTGTGTGCGATTGCGATAATCGGCAGAATGGCGTTTTCGATGCTTCCGCAGTTCAAGCCTGTTTTGGCTCTCGTGATAATTTCGGGCGTTGCCTTTGGCGGTGAGTCGGGATTTTTGGTGGGCGCAATTACGATGTTTGTGACAAGCTTCTTTTTTCAATTCGGACCTTGGACTCCCTGGCAGATGTTTTGTGCGGGAATAATAGGCTTTTTGGCAGGTGTGTTGTTCCGAAAGGGACTTTTAGGTCGCAGCAGAGGCGCTTTGTGTGTGTTTGGATTTATTTCTGCAATAGTTATCTACGGCGGAATAATCAACTTCGGATCTGCGGTTATGGCACACGCCGAAATGAATCTTGAAACCATATTTTCTTTTTATGTAACGGGCTTTCCGTTTGATATAATTCACGGGGTTTCAACCGTTGTGTTTTTGTATTTTTGTGCCGAGCCTATGCTTGAAAAGCTCGACAGGATAAAGGTCAAATACGGACTTATTTCATAGACTCAGCCCTTGCGGCTGTTGAACAGACGAAGAAAACTAAAAAATTTCGGGGTGCATACGGCTGTAGTGGAATATGTATTGCTGGGCAATACCGGCATACTCCCCAAAATCCGCCCCCGTCATATCGGGAAACAGCTTTTCCATTGCGCGCTTCATCCAAACGTCAATCGGAAACGCTTCAATTCTGTGCATACCGAACAGCAACGTGCAGTCGGCTACCTTTGTTCCTACGCCCGTGATCTTCATAAGCTCACGGCGTGCAGAGTCGTAGTCGGCTTTTTTGCACATTTCAAGATCCACTTCTCCCGAAGCCACCTTTTGTGCGGCGTCAACAAGGTATCTGTTCCTGAAGCCTGCCCTTAAAACACTCAAATCATCGCAAACAAGCCTTGACATCGTTTCTGCTGTGGGAAATGAAAATTCTCCGTCTCCGATTGGCTCGCCGAAGTTCTCGCAAAGCCGAGCAACAATACCTTTTATGCGTTTTATGTTGTTGTTTTGAGAGATGATAAACGTGCATAGCGTTTCATAAGGCTCCTGTCTTAAAATCCTTATTCCCGGGGCATACTGCGCCGCTTCTTTCAGGACAGGGTGTATTTTTGCTATCTCGGAGCGTATTTTCCCGTAATCAAGCGACAGGTCAAAATAGTTGTACCAGATGTTTTCAAAATTCTCTTTGCTTGCGTTTTCTATATATAAGTCCGTGCCGTCAAGGCTTACGGTCACGCATTTTCCGTATGCAACGCCCTTAAACGAGCCGTCGCTCTGCTTTTTCCAGCGGAAGCTTTGACCGCAGTCAAGGGTTTGTTCAAGGTCAAGATCTTTTACTTCGGTTATTTTGATTTTTCCGTTTTGTTCAATGCAATCCAAGAGTCACAATTCCTTTCCGAAGCTGCACCCGCCGTCTAAGCGGCGGGAATATCTGCACTTAATTTACATCATAAAGTTATTGTACCATAAATGCGGATTTTATGATACAATAAAATTACGGAGCGTGAAAATTATGAAAGAAACGATATGTACAATACCGATAAACGATATATTTATGCCGAAAGACGGCTGTCCGATTTGCCGAATGGAAAAAATGCTTGAGGAACAGTACGTCAGGTTTATTACGGGCGACGCAATGATGGAGCCGAGCATACGAATAGAAACCAACAAAAAAGGCTTTTGCCGACATCATTTTGAACAAATGCAGACAGTCGGACAAAAGCTGCCGAATGCTCTTATTCTTGAAAGCCATTTGCAGGAGATTATTGATCTGCATATGCCCAAAAAGCTAAAGGGCAAACCCGATAAAAAACAGCTTGAAAGCATAAAAAAAGAGCTTTCCTCCTGTTATGTATGCGATAGGATAGAAAGTGATATGCACCACTTTATGGCAACAATATTTGTTGAGTGGGCAAAGGGCGAAGAATTCAGAAAGCTGTACAACGAACAGCCGTTTATTTGCCTTAAACACTATCATTTTATAATGGACGCCGCAATGCAAAAGGGCGGAATACCGTCAAAATATCTTTCGGATTTTTATGCCGAAACCGCGGCTCTGACAAAAAACTATCTTTTGTCGCTCAAAGAGGACATTTCGTATTTTTGCTCAATGTTTGATTATCGGAACAAAGGAAAAGAGTGGGGAACTTCCATTGACGCAATCGAGCGCAGCACCGATTTTTTGACGGGCAAATGACGGTTGATTAAAAATTTTTCTTAAAATTTTCTAATAATTGCATAAAACTATGCAATTATCTCCGTTTATTCTCTGTAAGCGGAGGTGAAAAAATGATTATTTACAACAGAACTAAGCCTGTTGACTGTATGAACGGCGATTGCGTAGGCACTGTCGGTGATAATCTTGCCTATACTCAGGAGTTTTATATCAAAGGTATCAGCGACGAAACAATTTCATATACACTGCACATCAGATTTTGCGACGGCAGTGTAAATTCCGTAACGCCGTCAACTGTCTACACCGACGGCAAGGGAACTTTAATACGTTGGGTAATTACCAAAAACGATATTTTTGTTCACGGAAGCTTTGAATTGCAGATTGAGGGCAGAAACAGCCTTGGACTTGTATATCAGACCGAGATCGTCAGACTTTATGCAAACGAAAGTCTGCCTGTTGAGGACAAGGAATATGAAAATCCAAATTCCGAAACCTTAAAGCTCAGGCAGGAGGCGTATGAAGCTCTCGGCAAATTGCAGGCTCAGCAAACAAAGCTTGACGAAAACATTGCAAAAATCAACGCTGCTTCGCTTGACGCAAAAGCAGATAAAGCGACGACCTACACCAAAACCGAGGTTGACGCAAAATTTGATATTAAAGCCGACAAAAGCAGCGTCTACACAAAATCGGAAAGCGACACAATGCTTGCCCAAAAGGAAAGCCTGTCGAATAAAATCACCGAGATGACAGACAGTGACGGCGACGGGGACTACCCGACGAGCAATGCGGTAAAGAATTATCTTGAGGGCAACTACTACAATGTTGATGAAGCCGAAAATATATTTCAGGCGAAGCTATATGCAGGCGAGAACATTACAATCGGCTCTGTTCAGGGCAAGGCTGTTATATCCGCCGACCTGAGCGGAAAAGCGGACAAAGATGAGGTTTATAAAAAAACCGATATTGATACAAAGCTCAATGAAAAAGCCGACAAGTCAACGACCTACACCAAAACAGAGGCAGACGCAAAGCTTGACGATAAGGAGAACATCTCAAACAAAACTGCCTCAATCAGCAAAAGCTGTACTGACGAGCAATATCCGACAGCAAAAGCAGTGTATCAAAAGCTTAGCAAAGTGTACACTAAAGCCGAGGTCAACGGGCTTTACGGTCTGGAATTAGCCGTAGGATATAATTCAAATGATGTACCGGTCAAAATTGCCGGTAACAGTACAATATCTGCCGGAAATTTTGCCAGCGATGAAATTGTGAAAATTTATGTAGGATTTACACACGGCATAATACAGAATGGGGCTTTAAGCGGTTGCCCGAATCTTACGGATATATATTTTTACAATGTCGAAACCGCTTATTCAATCGCAAACAACGCTGTTCCCGATGGGGTAACCGTTCATTTTGCCGAGGCGTTTAACAACATTGAATGTGTTACAAAGGCGGTTTGTAATTTCAAGACTGCCAAATACGACTCGTCAAATATCGAGGAGGGCAACGCAACGCTTACCGCTTATACGGGACATGGTGATAAAATCAAATCCGCAAGCTGCATTTATCAGCGCATCGGCGGATTTGTAATCGTTAATGCGGCTGTGGTGTTTAATGCTGTTACATTAAAAGCAAATTCAGGTATCCACCTGATAAACTTGCCTTACCAAAATGCAGGGGCCACGCCTGCGTATTTTACGGGTATCAGCAGTAAAAATGCGGTATTTAAGGGCGGTGTGCCAAAATCGTCAACGTGGCTTTCTATGATGTATGCAACGCCGAAAGATTACACATTTACCGACGGCGAACAACTCAACTTTACTTTGACCTATAAAATTTAAGGGGGTAATTAAAATGGAACTCACAACAAAAATCACACTCGATATGCTCACGCCCGACAGCGTAAGTGTATTAAAACAGCAATTTTTAAACTTAGGCGGTGTTAAAATGCAGGTCGGCGGCAATGTCAGAAACGCATATATGAACAGCGCAAGCGGCAGAGCGGCTGTACAGAGTATCTTATCGGAGGAATACCAAAACGCAGTTTTCGCTGTGTGGGGAAGCTCTCCGACGGTTGAAGAAACAGCCGCATAGAATACGGGCTGTCGCATTTAGCGAAAAGCAGAATTTTTACCCGATAAAAAGTAAAGGCTATAATTCACATCATACCCGTTGGGATTGCTGATTGTGAATTATAGCCTTTTATTTTTGGTTTTGCTCTGCGCTAAATGCGACAGCCCCGGTTTAATACTGATCTCCTGTATCATAGGGGTTTGTTTCGTAGGGGTAAATATCCTCGTAGGCGTCCTGTTCAAAGTCATCAATGATTGCAGACGGAACCATTCCCGTGCAGTCGTTTGACATTACGGTGCAAAGCTCAATATCAGGCTCGACAATGCTGTTTTTTGATACACGTCTGTAGGTCTTTTTCTTTTTCATAAAATGTCACCTCTGTACTTATTATGTACAGCAAAAAGGTGACTATACTATTTTATGATAAGGTTTTTGATTTTATAAACGTCGCCGTCCATTACCTTGTATGTACTGCGTATTTCTTCGCCGTTTAGGTCGGGCGATATGCTCTGGTTGATATAAAGACTGTCTATTCCGAAATCGGCGGCTCCGCCTATATCGGCGATATGGTCGTTGCCGATCATTATCGACTCTTCCTTTTTTAAGCCGTAGCGGTCAAAAAGAATTTGAAAATAATGTACGTCTGGTTTCAGACACTCCTCATCCGAGCTGAGACAAATTCCGTCAAAATATTTTGTAAGATCGAACATATTAAGCTCGTTTTCGGTAAATACACGCTGGGCGTTTGACAACAGATAAATCTTTTTGCCCTTTGCTTTTAGTGTGTCGAGCAGGTCGATGATTCCGTCGTACAGCTTGATATATTTTGTGGAAAAGCAGCGGAACATTTCGGCAACGAACAATATCTGAGCTTTTGTTGCCATTACACCCTTTTGCTTAAAAAGCTGTCTGAATACCTTTTCAAGCTGAATGTCAACGCCGACATATTCTTTGTGCCTTTTGTGAGAAAGATTAAGCTCTTTTTCCACAAGACGCAGATATTCGCTGTGGATTTCCTTGTAGGTATAGTTTGCGCCCTTGTAGCCATAGTATATTGCCATTTTCTTCCAAAGGCTGTTGTCCCATTCGTCGGTATTGAGGTCGATTAGTGTCCCGTACAGGTCGAAAACGTAATTTTTATACATAAGAATCCCCTTTTGAATTTGTTAAGATTATTTTAGCAAATTATGTTGTGGATTGCAATAGCAAAAAAAATATGATAAACTGAAAGCGGTGATAAAATTGACAAAAAAGCAGATAGCGCAAAACGCCGTCACGGCGCTCAAAAAAGAATATCCCGACGCAATATGCTCGCTTAGGTACAGCGATCCTCTTCAGCTCCTTATAGCGACAAGACTGTCGGCGCAATGCACCGATGCACGGGTGAATATGGTAACGCCTGAGCTTTTTAAGAGGTTTAAGACCGTTGACGATTTTGCGGAGTCAACGCCCGAAGAGGTTGCCGAATACATAAAAAGCTGTGGGCTTTACAAAACAAAATCAAAAGACATAGTTGCTCTTGCAAAAATGCTCCGAGATGATTTTTCGGGAGTTGTTCCCGATAATATAGACGACCTGACAAAACTGCCGGGTATCGGCAGAAAGACCGCAAATCTTGTGTGCGGCGATATTTTCGGCAAACCGGCCGTTGTGGTGGACACTCACTGCATACGGATAACACACAGGCTCGGTCTGCACGATTTAAAGGACCCAAAAAAGATTGAATTTGCGCTCCGGGCATTGTTGCCGCCGAATGAGAGCAATGATTTTTGCCACAGGCTGGTGCTTCACGGCAGGGCAGTTTGTACGGCACGCAGCCCGAAATGCGAGAAATGCTGTATGAACGGCTTTTGCAGAAAGCATATGTGATTATTAAAGAAAAAGGTCAGGAGCTTTGATGCCCTGACCTTTGATTTTTGCATTGTTTTATTTATGGAACGCTTTAAAATCCGTGATTACCTGTTCACGGTGCTTGTAGTTATCGGAATTTTCATCAGGATTGTTTTTATCAATACTGCTGTCGGTATATATCATCATATATTTGCCGTTGTCCGACATATAGGCTGTAACGGGGTCAAGCTCCAAAATTGAAAACGTGCCGTCTTTTTTTATTGAATCAATAACGCCTTTTGCCGTGTCGTTAAGGTTATTCGGGTCGTATGAATAAAGTTCAATAATGACTTGTTTTCCGTTATAGGTTGCCTTAAACTTTTTGCCGTTTTCAGAACCGACAAGCGATGAGTCCATTGTAACTTCCTTTGAAGTGTCAATCTCGCCGTCCTTTGTATCAATATAGCCAAGCTCGGCAAAGTAATTGCAAAGTCCGTCAAAGCTGTCGTCATAATCCTTTTCATCGGCCTTTGGTACGGTGGTTTCCTGAACTTCGCTTTCGGAGGCTTGTGACGATTGCTGGTTATCAAGCGCATCTTTGTATCCGCAGCCTGCAAATGCTGTTACTATAAGTCCTGCACACAAAAGAGCGGCAAAAAATTTTTTCATATTCTTTAGTCCTTTCAAGGGCGGATTTTTAAACATCGCCGTGAATTAATTTATTGATTTTGAGGCGGTGTCCTGAATTCACAAACCATTATAACTCATATCAATCAATAAATCAATAGTTTAGGTCATTTTGCCGCCGGCTTTAAGTTTAAAGTTAATTACCAAAGTAAGTTCCACAGTGGAAGTTAAAGTGGAAGTTAAAGTGGGAATTAACGTGTTTTTGCCTGCTTGATTTTTTGCAAATATATTGTATAATAATTATATGACCTAAGTTGAAGATGTCGCCTGCCTTTCAGGCGGCGGGTGCTGCTACAGGATTTCAATGGGAGTAATCCCCAACCGAATCCCTGAGGAGCTAATGCTATCGGTAATGCTTGCAATCTGTCGAAAGCTTTGCTCAGATTTAGAATATTGTTCAGGAGGAAAAAATGAAAGATTTGGTAAAACGATATTTACCCTATGCGCTTGTTATTTTTGGCGTGTTTTTAATTGTCCCGCTGTTTTTTGCTAACGAAGCACTCGAAAATTTCTTTGCAATAGCGCTTTATTTTATATTTTTGGTAACAACGGTCGTGTGCTCGGCGATATACTGCTCAAAGCACGGACTTGACTTTTTGTTTGCGCTGATAGCCCCTATTGCGTTTTTGTTTACGATGATAATATACTGCGGCGGATTTACAAAGCTGACAAATATAATCCTGCTTGTTGTGTATCTTGTTGCCGGAATATTCGGATTGTTTTTGGGCGACCTCGCATTTGGAGATGAACGCCGCAAAAGGGAGCAAAAGGAAAAGCGAGAGGCAGAAAAATTAATGCTTCAGGCTAACCGCAGGGACGCAAGCGAAAGAGAAAGAATGCAGAGAGAGGTTAAAAAAGCTCCTTCCGCACGCAAAAAAGCTCCTGCAAGAACCGCCTCTGCCGACAAAAACAATAAGAAAAGACCTTCGGCGGATGTTGATGACTTTGATTATGACAAGTACCTTGCCGATATAGACAAGAAAAGCTCCAACGATGATGAGGTCGATAAAATTCTTAACGATTGGCATTCATAAATAAAATTTAATACTATTGAAAGAGAAAAAGCTATAATTTACATCACGCCCATCGGGTTTCCGATTGTAAATTATAGCTTTTGATTTTTTGTTTGTTCTTTAATCAGTGGTTACTTAATCGTTTTTATCGCCTTTGCCCTTTTTGGCGAGACTGCATACGCTGTAATATACGGGAATCGTAAGAAAAAGAATCCACATCGGATGCCAAAGGTTCCATAGAAAGCCCGTGATGAGATAGGCGATAGCAACGAGTACCGGATAACAGAAGATTGACGGATTTTTCTTAATTATCGCTTCAACCAGCGTGTAATAAAGCGGAATTGTCAGAAAGACTATCCAGCCGAAGGCATATCCGCCGCAAATGTCACATACACCGAAAATAATGTATGCGATAACCGGAATAAAGGGGTACGGAAACTTCATAAAAAAGTTGCTTTTGTGCGCTTCTGATTTTTCCTTAGCTTCTTTGTCATAGAAGATATGACCGCTCTCATCGGTATATACTTTTGTTTTGCCGTTTTCCGATATATTTACACCGTTACGGTTTACCGATACTTTTGAGCCGTCGTTATCAACCACATTAACGCCGTCCTTAAAGCTGATGTCAACCTTGTCGCCGTCCTTGGAATAAATATGTATTCCGTTTTTAAAGCTCACCTTGTCATATTTCTCATATTCAACGCCGTCTTCGGGAGCAAATCCCTCGGCATTTTTGTTTTCAGACTCTTGGCTTTCGTGAGTCGTTTTGTTATTATCATTTGCAGTGCCGTTTTCGGGTTCTGCTTCTCCCTGCAAAAGCACGTCGAGCGTAACCCCGTACAGCTTGGCAAGCAATATAAGGTTATCGGTGTCCGGAGATGCCTCTGCACGCTCCCATTTTGATACAGCCTGACGGCTGACGCCTATCTTTGCGGCAAGCTCTTCCTGAGAAAGATTGTTGTTCTTTCTATACTGATAAAGTCTGTTAGCAATTTCAATATTCATAATTTCCCTCCGTAAATTTGATGGCTTAATTATACCGAATTGCCCTCGGTTGCACAATACATTTCGGTTTTCAATTCCGCAACTATTGGTTGCAACGCAGGTTTTATGCGGATATTTAGGCTTACAAATACAGTTGTCTTTTAAAATTGAGTCTTTGAGGAAAAGGAACTGAAAGATACAACATCAGTGCAAATTTCCCACTGCCTCTTAGGCAACAGAGTTTATTTGCACTGTTTAAGTCTGTCGCAGGCTCTGCTTCTTGAAGGCAAAGCAGAGCATTGCTCCGATTTAAAAGGCGGCCTTTACAGCCGCCCGAAATGTAATCCGTAAACCGTTATGAACCGAAAAACGGTTAGGTTTTTAAAAGATGAATAGCGGTTTCAGCTTTTTCAATAATACGCAGGTCGTTATCATAGGAACACATTTTGCGTGCCTGCTGAAGATCAACCCAGATATAGCTGTCGATCTCCTCCTCCTGGATTTTTACATTATCCGTAAATGCTCTTGCAAGGAAGAAAACTACCCTTTTTCGTATTTTGCCGAACGGACAATATTCGCTGACCTCTCTGAAACTGTCAAATATCGTGACATCAAGTCCCGTTTCTTCTTTTATTTCACGAATCGCAGTTTGCTGTTCGTTTTCTCCGTCCTCAATATGTCCTTTAGGAAAACTCCAATATCTGCCGTTATTATTTTTTACAAGAAGGATTTTTGTATCCTGTTTTGTCCTGTAAAAAATAACTGCGCCGCAAGATTTTTCATAAAGGCAGTATATGTTTGTCAATTTTACATTCCTGAGCTTTAGAAGCAGATTGCGAATATCCGGCTCATAGAAAATTTCACCTGACGGAGCGATTATCGCACGTTCGCCGTCAAGACCGTCAAATTCGGCAACAGCGATCACAACTGCGTCAAAATTTTCCGAAAGCTCTTTTCTCGAAATTGCATAGGCTTTTTTGTTATTGATTTTAGGCGAATTTATAAACGCCGAATAAAGGCAGTCGCTGATTTTGCCAAATACGGTTGCTTTGACACGTTCTGCGATCATACTGCTACCCCCTTTCGTGCTGTTATAATCTAAGTGTAATTGTCCCTCGCTTCTTAGGCGGCGAGAACCGGTTCAGAAATTCAGTGTAATTTAAATTTTCCACTGAGTTTCTAAGGAGATAAAGTTCCTTTATACTGATTGCAATCTGTCGCAAGCTTTGCTCAGATTTAAATATCAGTTAAAAAGACTGTTCATACTGTCGAGCTGATTGGTTGTGCTCATAATGCTGTTAATGAACAGTACCTCGTCTATTGAATTCTGATTGCAATAGGACGCGAGGTCGGTTTGTACATTGCGAAATGTACGGAAGTCAATAACATGGACTTCTTCATAGTTATCGGTAAGATAAGGTGCAAAGGAGTTGCCGTAGGTTTCTTTTACAACGGCAATTTTTTTGCCCTTTTGGGCTGAATCGGAACTCGATTTCAGCACCGTAAGCGGATTATAATCGCCCATAAGGAACAATCCGTAAGTCAGCGAGCCTGCCGTTGCACCGCTGTAATACGGTGAATCATAAGTAGTAACGGTGCCGCTGCCGTCGGTCACTTCCGCAGAAACAGAGTAGGGCAGTTCCCAATACTGAACCGTATCGGAATTGATGTTGCCTGAGCTTGACGAGTATGCCCCTGTAAAGCCGTCAACCTTATTTTCGGTACATTTATCAAGTGAAAGGGGCGTGAGCTTGTTTGTATCGGCAAAAGCCTTGTAGGCATAATATGCGCCAAGCCCCGTCCAATAGCTGTCGGAGTTAAAATAGATATAGTCTGTGTTGTGGTCGGCAAGATAATTGTATGCGTTTACGGGAGTAACCTTGTCGGAAAGCTTTGAATATATATCTTTTATATTATCAGCCTGCGAGCTTGAAGCAGCGGCACCTTCTTTGAGCCGCTGAGGCAGACCGAATTCGGTGTGGTTTGGAATTACCATATCATAAACAGTAATACCGCTGAGCTTTTCGGCAAAGCTGTTTATTGCGTCGGCATAGGAACTTGCGTTTGTCGTGCTGTTAAACAGTTCATAGCCTGCCTTGTTCCACACATAAATACTGTTTGAGAATTCTCCGTCTGTATTATCATCTTTAATTGACGGCGTTTTAAAATATGTCGGCGAAAGGTCGTCCTTCGGCGGTTCTGTCGTAGCTTGAGGTTCTGTGGCGACGGCGGACGCTTCCTGTTTTGTAATTGTATCGGTTGAAACGTTGCTTGGGTCGGGACTGCTTGATGTGCAGCCTTTGAACATAAACGTCAAAAGCATTATAAAGAGCACAACGACGGCGATTCCCGAAATTACGATTATAACACGGTTGCGAGTTCGGCGGCGGTTTTTTCTGCGCCTGTTTGCAGAGCGGCGGCGGTCGTATGAGGAGCGCCTGTTGTAGCTGCTCTGTCTGTGGTTTTGCTGACGGCGGCGGTGATCTCTGCCGTAGTAGCCGTCGTCAAAGTTGTCGGCGTCAAAATAATCATAGTCATTGCGATTGCCCATTGTAACGCTCCTTTCCCGCACAAATATATTGTATTGATTTTTAGTCAAGTTATACCATTCTTTATTATACTACATTTTACGACTAAAAACAATACAAATGTCTAAGATTTTTGTTTGTATAACCTTAGTGCAGATTACCGCCGCCTTTTAGGCGGCAGGTGTCGGTTCGGAGCTGCCGAGGGTAAAGAAAAAATCAGGGCAAGCCCGAAAGCTTGCCCTAAGCAGAATATCAGATTTTGGTTTTGCTGTTGTAGTCGGTCATACATTCAACAAGCACTGCCTTTTGTGCGTGAAGTCTGTTTTCCGCTTCTTCAAAGATTTCATTTGCGTGTGCTTCAAAAACATCTGCGGTTATTTCTTCGCCGCGATGAGCAGGCAGACAGTGAAGAACCATACATTCGCTGTTTGTAACGTCCATAAGCTCTTTGTTTACCTGATAGCCCTTAAACGCCGCCTCGCGAATTTTCTTTTCTTCCTCTTGTCCCATAGAAGCCCAAACGTCGGTATAAACAACGTCGGCGTTCTTTGCGGCAGCAATCGGATCTTCGACAATCTCGAATTTATCGCCGTATTTTTTGCCGAATTCAATTATGTTTTCGGGCGGCATATAGCCTTTCGGACACGCCGCAGAAAAGCTCATTCCCGTGCTGAGAGCACCTACGATAAGTGAATTCATCATATTGTTGCCGTCGCCGATAAAGCACATTTTAAGCCCCTCAAGCTTGCCCTTGAATTCACGGATAGTCATAAGGTCGGCAAGCACCTGACAGGGGTGGCAGTAGTCGGTAAGTCCGTTGATTATCGGAATAGAGCCGTACTCGGCAAGAGCCTCAACCTCTTTTTGCTCAAATGTTCTTATCATTATTGCGTCAAGAAAACGTGAAAGCACCCTTGCGGTATCCTCAACAGGTTCACCTCTGCCGATTTGCAGGTCGTTTGAAGAAAGGAACAGCGGATAGCCGCCGAGCTGAGTCATACCGACTTCAAACGAAACCCTTGTTCTTGTGCTGGATTTTTCAAATATCATACCGAGGGTTTTGCCCTTGAGTATTTTGTGTTCGATGCCGTGCTTTTGTTCGTATTTAAGCTGGTCGGCAAGATTCAGCGTGTCAATTATCAATTCTGTTGACCAATCCTCAAGTTTAAGTAGGTGTTTCATATCATTTGTACTCCTTTAACGTTTTTTCAAGTATATCTACAGCCTCGTCAAGCTCATCGACGGTGATGACAAGCGGAGGCAACATTCTAAGCAAATCCTTTGCGGTGATTATCAAAAGTCCGTTTTCTACGCATTTTGCGGCAATTTGGTGTGCGTCGGCGTTTTCAAGCTCAATGCCGACCATCAGTCCCATTCTGCGAACATTTTTAACTCCGTCAATGGCTCTTAACCTGCTATCAAGGTGTTCGCCTTTTTTGTTGACGGCGCTCAAAAAATCTTTGTTTGCAACTGTATCAATCACATAGTTTGCACCTGCACATACAACGGGGTTTGCGCCGAAGGTTGTGCCGTGAGTTGACGGCGACATAACGTCTTTCAGTTTTTCGCCGCACATACAAACGCCGATCGGCAATCCGCCGCCGAGTCCCTTTGCCATAGTAACAAGATCGGGCTTTATATCGTAATTTTCATAGGCAAACAGCTTTCCTGTTCGTCCGATGCCCGTCTGTACCTCGTCAACTATAACAAGCACGTCTTTTTCGTTGCAGAACTTAACAAGCTGCCGAACATAGTCCTTGTCAAGAATATTCACTCCGCCCTCTCCCTGAATAACCTCAAGGAGCACGGCGCAGGTCTTGTCTGTTACCGAGTTTTTCAGTTGTTCAAGGTCGTTTGCCTCAACATAATCAAAGCCCTGAGTAAACGGAAAGAAATAGTTGTGGAACACGTCCTGACCTGTTGCGGAGAGCGTTGTTACCGTTCTGCCGTGAAAGGAATTATTGAGAGTAACAATACGGTTGCGGTCGTTTCCGTACTTGTCAAAGCTGTACTTTCTTGCAATTTTAATTGCACATTCGTTTGCCTCTGCGCCGCTGTTTCCGAAGCAAACCTTAGACATATCCGTGAGGGTGCAAAGCTTTTCGGCAAGGTCGCTTGCTTGTTTGCAATAGAAGTAGTTTGACATATGCTGGAGCGTACCCGCCTGTTTTGACACTGCGTTTACCCAGCCGTCGTTGCAGTAGCCAAGGCTGTTTACGCCGATTCCCGAAGAAACGTCAATATATTTTTTACCGTCCTCGTCATAGGCAACTGCGCCTTTGCCGCTTTTGAGCGCAACATCATATCTGCCGTATGTGTGCATTATGTATTTTAAGTCTTTTTCTTTGGTGTTCAAAATCCATACCCCTTTTTGGCATTATCTGTTTTCAAAAGAATAAACGAACACGTCGTCACGTTTTTTGAAGCCGAAGTCCGACCAAAAGTCCTGACCGGTTTCATTGTTTTGGTAGCAAAAAATGTGTGTTTTGTCAATACCCTCAGCCGTAATTTTTTCTATAGCTTTGTTTGCAAGCGAATGTCCTATATGTTTGCGCCTGTACTGAGGCATAACCGCCATATGGTGAATAAATCCCCGTCTGCCGTCGTGACCTGCAAGCACCGTTCCCACGATTTTTCCGTCGATAACGGCAACCTGGCTCATACCCTTGTTGCGGTCAAGATACCGCTCAATCTGTTCTCGGCTGTCGGCGTTTGAAAGCGCCCGCTTTGAGGTGGTCTGCCACATTTCATACACTTCGTCGTAATCGTCTTTTGTCATTGGTCTTATTGTCATAAGCTGAGTTTCCTTAATAAAACATAGTTCCGATACCCTCGTCGCTGAACAGCTCCAGCAGTATCGAATGTTCAAGACGTCCGTCAATAATATGAGCGCGGTTTACTCCGTTTCTGACCGCTTCAACACAGCAGTCGATTTTCGGTATCATTCCGCCCTTGATTATGCCGTCACGTTTGAGCATAGGAACCTCGCTGACGTTTACTACGGAAATGAGCGAATTTTCATCGTTTATATCACGCAAAAGTCCTCTTATGTCGGTCATAAGAATAAGCTTTTTTGCGCCCAGCTTCGCGGCAATCTGAGCCGCCGCGAGGTCGGCGTTGATGTTGTACACACTGCCGTCATATCCGCCTGCAACTGTTGCAACGATAGGAATATAACCGTTGTTCATAACCATTTCAAGCGGTTTCGGATTAACCTCCTTAATTTCGCCCACAAAGCCCAGGTCTGCGCTTGTAATCAGCTTTTCTGCCATCAACATTCTGCCGTCAAGTCCGCAAAGACCGATTGCGTGACCTCCGTGGCTTTCAAGGAGCTGAACGAGGCTTTTGTTTACCTTACCTGCGAGCACCTGCTGTACAATGTCGATTGTTTCGGCGTCGGTAACACGCATACCGTTTTCAAACTTGCTTTCCTTGCCGACAGCCTTGAGCATAGAGCTGATTTCGGGACCGCCGCCGTGAACGAGCACAACATTAATTCCGACAAGCTGCATAAGCACAAGATCGCTCATTACGGCAGATTTTAAATCCTCGTTTATCATAGCGTTGCCGCCGTATTTTACAACAACGGTTTCGCCTGCGTATTTTTTGATGTAGGGCATTGCCTGCACAAGCACCTTGGCACGTTTTGAAGTATCCATTATATCATTCCTGTTTGATTATTTTCGGGCGAACAATGTTCGCCCCTACATTTTAATTGCATTAATTCTAAAATGAGATATATAGAGAGTCAAGCTCCCATTTTAACGGGTTGTTATCTATATATTGCCATATCATTTTATAGTCGTTCTCATTTCGTATTATATGGTCATAAAAGGATTTTTGCCAAATCGCACAACCAACCTGTTTTGTAACGATACCTTTAAATTGCTTGATGATCCTTGATATACAGGGAGTAGGGGCGAACAGTGTTCGCCCGTCGTTATTGTTCATAAGCATTATAATCATATGAATATGATTTGGCATAACAACATACTTATCTACAATCACATTACTGTATATTTTTTCAATATTTATTATTGCGGATTTTACGGTTTCTCCAATCTCGGAAAGCGTGAAGCTTTCTTGTTGATTAATTATGTTTAACGCTGATTTTTCCCAAAAAAGACATCTTTTATTATTAGTACAAATGGTGATGAAATAAGCCCCGTAGGCGGAGTAATCATAATTAATCAGGCGGTTGGCTTTGCGTCGGTTTCTCATAAATTATGTTCTGTAGTCGCCGTTTATCCTGACGTAATCATATGTAAGGTCACAGCCGTAGGCTTCTGCGCTTCCGTTTCCGTCACCGAGTGAAACGATGATTTCGATTTCGCTTTCAAGCAATATTTCTTTTGCTTTATCCTCGTCAAATTGAAGTCCGTTGCCGTTTTTGCACACAAGGATTTCGCCTTTTGACGATTTGTAGGAAACGTCAATCTTGTGTACGTCAACCTCTGCACCGCTGTAGCCTGTCGCACAGAGTATTCTGCCGCAGTTTGCGTCTGCGCCGAACATTGCCGCCTTTACAAGGCTTGAACATATAATGCTCTTTGCAATCGTTTTTGCGGTCTGTTCGTCTTTTGCGCCGTTTACATCGCAAACAAGCAGCTTTGTCGCTCCCTCGCCGTCAGAGGCAAGCTTTTTTGCCACCCTTTTAAATGCGTCGGTAAGAAGCGCAACAAACGCCTTATAATCGTCGTTTTTTTCGGTTATCTCGGCATTCCCCGCATAACCCGACGCCATAATTGCAAGCGTATCGTTTGTTGAGGTGTCGCCGTCAACGCTCACCATATTGTAACTGACGTCTGCGGCCTCGATAAGTGCAGATTTCAGCATTTCGGCAGAGATTGCCGCGTCGGTAGTTACAAACGAAAGCGTTGTTCCCATATTAATGTGAATCATTCCGCTTCCCTTTGCAATTCCGCCTATTGTCACGTTTTTTCCGCCGATAACGGAGGATACCGCCCATTCCTTTTTGACGGTATCGGTGGTCATAATTGCCTCTGCCGCAGAGGTGCCGCCGTCCTTTGACAGCGTACCTTTGAGCTTCTCAATTCCTTTTTCAATAGGTTCAATGGGGAGGGGCTGACCGATAACGCCCGTTGAAGCGACGATAACGTCGTTTTCATCAATGCCGAGTGCGTCTGCGGCAAGTCGGCACATTTTTTGTGCCTTTTCTGTTCCGTCGGGATTGCAGGCGTTTGCATTGCCCGAATTTACGACAACAGCCTGAGCTTTGCCGTTTTCAAGATGATTCTTTGTTACATATATTGTATCTGATTTTACAAGGTTTTTTGTAAATATAGCCGCACTGTTGCATACTTTGTCACAGTAAATCAGCGCAAGGTCTTTTTTTGTTGTGTTTGAGGGCTTTATTCCGGCACAAATTCCGTTGGCAGTAAAGCCGATTGGAGATGTGACCGAGCCGCCCTCTATGTATTTGTAATTTTCCATATTATCACCGTTAAAATGCAGGCGGAACAATTTCAAGTCCCGTCTTTTCATCAAGCCTAAAGATTATGTTCATATTCTGAATGGCCTGACCTGCGGCTCCCTTTACCATATTGTCGATTGCGGCGCAGGCTACAAGCTTGTTTGCACGCTTATCGTGGTGAAGAGAAATGTCGCAGAAGTTTGAATATTTTATATTGTGAATGTCGGCGTTCATACCGTTTGGCAGAAGTCTGACAAAATATTCGTCTTTGTAAAAATCCTCATATGCCTTTTGTATATCCTCAAAGCTTACGCCGTCCTTTATGTCGGCATATACCGTTGCAAGAATACCTCTGTTTACAGGCAAAAGATGCGGTACAAATGTAACGATAACCTTTTCGCCCGACAGCTTTGAAAGCGTCTGTTCGATTTCGGGCGTGTGGCGGTGAGAGGCAACCTTGTAGGCGTGAAAGCCTTCGTTGAGTTCGGGGTAGTGGTTTGACTGATTCGGCTTTCTGCCTGCGCCGGTTACGCCGCTTTTGCAGTCGCAGATTATGCCTGCGGTTTTAACAAGACCGTTTTTTACGGCAGGCGCAACGGCGAGCGGAGAACAGGTGGTGTAACAGCCGGGATTGGCAATAAGGCTTTTGCCTTTGATGTTATCTCTGAAAAGTTCGGGCAAACCGTAAGCCGCCTGTTTGTGCAGGCTTTTGTCAAGAAACGTTCCGCCGTACCACTCGGTGTACTCGTCCTCGCTTTCAAGGCGAAAATCGGCTCCGAGGTCAATGAATTTTTTGCCTGCGCCAATGCACTTTTCGGCAAGCTCCTGAGAAAGTCCGTGAGGCAGAGCGGCAAAGATAACGTCGCTTTTTTCAACAACTGCATCCTGATCCTCGCATATCATATCGTTCAAAAACTTATATGACGGGTAAACGTCGCTGAGCTTTTTGCCCTCAAAGGAAACCGAGCTTACCGCCGAGATTTCGGCGTTCGGGTGAGATGACAAAAGGCGTACAAGTTCTGCGCCTGCATAGCCTGTTGCTCCCACAATTCCTGCTTTTATTTTCATAATATATCACCTGTATTTGATAGTGTTCTGACAGTCGGCGGCATACCGCCCGTGAATACGGTTTGTCCGTATAGAATATATTTTACAGCTTTTCCGCAATTTCGGCAACACGTTTTGCCTGAAATTTTACATTTGATGACGCAGGACCGCCGAAAACCTTTCTGTCATCGGTGCATTTTTCGAGTGAGATTGCCTCATACACACCGTCGTCAAAAACGTCGCAGACTGACTTGTATTCGTCAAGCGGAAGATTTTCAAGGTCGGTTCCAAGCTCAATGCACCTTGCAACAAGCTCACCCGTTGCCTTGTATGCGTCTCTGAACGGAACGCCCTTTTTTGTTAGATAATCGGCGCAGTCTGTGGCATTTATAAAGCCGCCTGCCGCCGCTTTTCGCATATTCTGAGGTATAACGCGCATTGTGTCAAGCATTGGCGTGAATGCGGTAAGGCACATTTTGACCGTATCAACAGCGTCAAAAATCGCCTCTTTGTCCTCCTGCATATCTTTGTTGTACGCAAGCGCAATGCCTTTCATTATTGTGAGCAGAGTCATATTATTGCCGAACACCCTGCCGCTTTTACCTCTTACAAGTTCTGCAATGTCGGGGTTCTTTTTTTGCGGCATAATCGAAGAGCCTGTTGAAAATGCGTCGTCAAGCTCAACAAATTTAAATTCCCAGCTGCACCACATAATTATTTCTTCGGAAAAACGTGAGAGGTGCACCATAATTATTGAAAGCACCGAAGCAAACTCAATACAGAAATCTCTGTCCGAAACGCCGTCAAGCGAATTGTTTGTAATGCGTTCAAAACCGAGCAGATCGGCGGTTATTGTCCTGTCAATGGGGTATGTTGTTCCTGCAAGAGCGCAGGAGCCGAGCGGCATTTCGTCCATTCTTTTGAGGCAGTCCTCAAGCCGTGAAACGTCCCTCAAAAGCATTTCGCCGTATGCCAAGAGGTGATGACCGAAAGTTATCGGCTGGGCTCTCTGAAGATGAGTATATCCCGGCATAACTGTGTCGCTGTATTTTTCGGCTTTATCTGCAATTACCTTAATAAGGTCAACTACAAGCGATTTTACGTTTACAACCTCTTTTTTTAGATACAGTTTTATATCAAGCGCAACCTGGTCGTTACGGCTGCGCGAAGTGTGCAGTCGTTTGCCGTTGTCGCCAATGCGCTTTGTAAGCTCGCCCTCAATAAATGTATGTATATCTTCGGCTTCCATATCTATTTTGAGCGCACCGCTTTCAATATCCGAGAGAATACCGTTAAGTCCTTTGACAATATCCTCGGCTTCGTCAGGCTTTATTATGCCGCACTTGCCGAGCATTGTTGCGTGAGCAATACTTCCCTCGATGTCCTCTTTGTACATTCTGCTGTCGAATGAGATTGAGCTGTTAAAGTCGTTTGTTGTTTTGGAAAGCTCCTTTTTGAAGCGCCCTTTCCAAAGCTGCATATAATCACCTCATAAATATTGGTAGGAGTGGATTTTTGATTGCTGATTGTTGCCGTAAAAACACTTTATGGGGCAGAGAAATTCCCTGCCCCGAATACTGTCAAATAAGTTTAATTATTTGATAAGGCCTTTCTTTGCACGAACCTTTATCGGCAGTCCGAACAGGTTGATAAAGCCTGCGCTGTCGTTCTGGTTGTAAACTTCGTCCTCGTCAAAGGTTGCAATTTCTTCATCATACAGTGAATACGGGCTTGTTACGCCTGCGTCGATGATGTTGCCCTTGTAGAGCTTGAGTTTAACGTCGCCTGTTACATATTCCTGAGTGCTGTCAACGAACGCCGACATAGCCTCCCTGAGAGGTGTGTACCATTTGCCGTCATAAACAAGGTCTGCAAATGTGTTTGCAAGGTTTTTCTTGTAGTGCAGAGTGTCTTTATCAAGGCAGATTTCCTCCAGCTTGTCGTGTGCCGCATAGAGGATAGTGCCGCCCGGAGTTTCATAAACTCCCCTTGCTTTCATACCTACAAGACGGTTTTCAACTATATCTGTAATACCTACGCCGTTTCTTCCGCCGATCTCGTTAAGCTTTTCGATAAGCTCAACCGAGCCTACCTTTTCGCCGTTGAGCTTTACGGGAATACCCTTTTCAAATGAAAGTGTGATATATTCGGGCTTGTCGGGTGCCTGCTCGGGCGATACGCCAAGTTCAAGGAAGCCCTCTTTGTTGTACATAGGCTCATTTGCGGGATCTTCAAGGTCAAGACCTTCGTGGCTGAGATGCCAGAGGTTTTTATCCTTTGAATAGTTTGTTTCACGGTTTATTTTAAGCGGAATATTGTTCTTTTCCGCATATTCGATTTCGTCCTCACGGCTCTTGAATTCCCATGTTCTCCAAGGAGCGATAATCTTCATATCGGGAGCGTATGCCTTTATGGCAAGCTCAAAACGTACCTGGTCGTTGCCCTTGCCCGTACAGCCGTGGCAAATTGCGTCTGCGCCCTCTTTTTTTGCTATTTCAACAAGTCTTTTTGCAATGATAGGACGTGCAAATGATGTTCCGAGGAGGTATTTGCCCTCGTAAACTGCGCCTGCCTTAACGGTCGGGAAGATATAATCTTCAACAAATTCCTTGTTGAGGTCTTCGATATAAAGCTTTGAAGCGCCTGTTTTGATAGCCTTTTCCTCAAGTCCGTCAAGCTCCGTTCCCTGACCTACGTTGCCCGAAACGGCAATAACCTCGCAGTTATCGTAGTTTTCTTTAAGCCAAGGGATTATGATAGAAGTGTCAAGTCCGCCCGAATAGGCAAGAACTACTTTTTTAATCTTGTTGTCAGCCATTGTGAATTCCTCCGTTGTTAAAATTTAGATTACTCTTACATTATACTATATGTTTTGAAAAAATCAAGTCTTTTTTGAATAAATATTCAAAAAATCTTAAAATTGTGATTTTTGACAGTTTTAGTGCGAAAACGCCGCAAAAACCCGATAAAATCAGACTAAGCAACGCTGAATTAATGAGAATTTCTCCAAAATGCATATATTCGTTTTAAATGAATATTCATAATATTCATTAAATATACAGCAATTATGAATATTATTGCGGGTATATTGAATATTTTTCTTAATTCTGATATACTTGACATAGATTATTGCATAAAATATTTTGAAAGGATGATTTTTATGTCAGTATTCAAGGAGATATTGCCGGAACAGATAAAGGATAATCCGTTTAAACTGATTGGCAAAGACTGGGCGCTTGTAACAAGCGGAACAAAGGACAGCTTCAACACAATGACTGTAAGCTGGGGCGGCATAGGCGTAATGTGGGGCAAGCCCGTTACTTTTACGTTTATTCGTCCGCAAAGGCATACATTTGGATTTATTGAAAACAACAACTGCTTTACAATGTCGTTTTTTGATGATAACTACCGTGACGCACTGAATTTTTGCGGAACAAAAAGCGGCAGAGATTACAACAAGCCCAAGGAAACGGGACTTACTCCCGTGTTTACCGAGGACGGTGTGCCGTATTTTGAACAGGCAAGACTTGTGCTGGTGTGCAAAAAGCTGTATTCTCAGTTTTTGGACGAAGAAAACGTCATTGACGCCGAATCGGTGAAAAAGTGGTATAAAAATGACTATCACAAAATGTATGTCAGTGAAATAACAAAGGCTTTGATAAAGGAATAAAGCGACGCAGAATTTACCTCGGAGCTTTTAACGGGACTGATAATCTTATTTAAGGTGTCCCCGCCTCTTGGGCGGTAGGTACCGATTCAGGATTCAAATGTGAGATATATTCTCCTACCGAAACTCTGAGGAGCTAACGCTCCTTTGCACTGCTTGTAATCTTTCGCAAGCTTTGCTTCGACTAAAAGAAACGGTCATTCAGGCGTGCCGAGCGGCACGCCTTTTTGCTTTTGCTGTTGACAAATTGGTTTGTACAGTATATAATACATACATAGATAAAATAGGTATATAGCAAATCTATGTATGGGAGATGAGAAAATGAAAGATAAATATATAGCAGACGTTATCGCAACAATAGACAGCAAGTCCGCAAAAAGGCTGATAAAAGCCGAACTGGAGGACCATATTGACAGCAAGACCGAATACTATTGCGAACTGGGGTATTCTCCCGAAGAATCAGAAAGACGGGCAGTTGAGGAAATGGGAGATCCCGATTCCGCCGCCGTACCTCTTAAAGCTTTGCACAAAGGCAAGTGGTACAAGAAGCCCTTGACTGTTGTTGCAATTACAGCTTTGCTCCTTGTTACTGCTGTTCTGTTTTTGTTTCGGGACTGCCTTTACTATACTTCCGATTTTTGCGGTTGTATTCATACGGTTACTGCGGATATTTTATCACTTGGACTCTTTGCGGTTTATCTCGGCTTGATTATTTTTGCACGAAAAAGAAAGAACAAGCTCGTTGCCTTGCTTGTTGTGTCATTTCTTATTGCGGAGTTTTTGCTGTCGTTTATAAAAATTGAACAATCTTTATATCTGTTAAAGGCTCTTACTCAATTTCAGCCAATAGTATATATTGTTTTAATTATATTAACGCAGGGATTTTCAGGCTATGCCGACAGTGCTTTTTCATACGGTTTTGTTCCCTCGGAGTATAATTTAGCGTTGAGTATCGGTTCTGTGATATTGTATCTGATTTTGGTTATATATGCGACTTTGATGTTCGTTGCAATATTAAGGCAAGAACGAATGAAGCCCTGTAGGACAGCGCTGAAGGGTACGGCGATTTTCGGCAAAATGCTTTCCGTGACGGTTGCGGTTTTGAGCGTTATCGTTATATGCTCAGCCACGGCGGCGGTGGTTGGATTTGATGAAAAAGCGGATGAACTAAAAGCCGAACGCAACAACATTTTAAATTTTGTAATTAATGAAGATGTAGGGGGTTCCTACGAGGCTGTAACGCAGGATATGCAAACTGCGGGATTTGCACCAAACACGGACAGTGAAAGTAACAATTTAGGGATAACCGCAAAAAACCTTAATACAAAGAAGCTGTGTATATATTCAAACGAATCAAATAATTTGTTTGTTTATAAATCCGAGGGAAGCAATTATGTAACGTATTTCGATTCACGTTATGTTTACTACAATCCCGCAATGAATATCCATTATCACAAGCACAGTGTAAGCAGTGACGACCTGAGTAGGTTTAAATACAATTCGGATATAAGCAGTCTTATTTCTTCGGAAATTTTTGATTATGCGACATTTGTTGAAAAAGATTATAAAAACATTACTGTAAGGTTTATAGTCGATTTTAAGAGCGAGTCACTTTGTTACAGAAACGGCAAATTGCAGAGCAATACGGTCTTGGATTTATCGGAATAAACTATTGAATGACAGAAAATACAGAAGGAGCGGAAAATTATGAAAATAAGCAAGGAACTCATCAAAGGAAGTACAACAACGCTTGTTTTAAGTGTATTGCAAAAGGACGATTTGTACGGCTACAAAATAATTAAGGAGATTGAACTGAGGAGCGACGGTGTGTTTGAGCTGAAAGAGGGAACGCTTTATCCGATATTGCACGCACTTGAACAGGAAAACTGCCTTGAAAGCTATTGGCAGGAGTTTGACGGCAGAAAACGCAAGTATTATCATCTTACCCGCAGAGGGAAAAAGCTCCTTGACGAAAAGCAAAAGGAATGGAAAACTTTTTCACATTCCGTTGACAGGGTGCTTGGAATTGTAGGCTGATAAACGTGCGGTTATTTAACAGTAAGGCTGATAAGTCAAAAATGGATGAAAAATCAACAAACAAACAGATACGCCAAATCTCAAATTCAAACTCATTGTTGCTTTTGATTTTTACTGTTGCTACAACAGCGTTGGGAATATTATCAAAATATATATCCCAAATTTCAGGTTATGGTTCAATCTGGCAGAATCCAAAATTCATCCATATAATAAAATATGTTATTGTATATCTGATTCTTATTCCGTTGTTGTTAATAATTTTCTCAAAAACAACGGCAAAAAGAGAAAAACTGTCATACAAAAGCGTATTTAAAAAATCAGAAAAGCCGTTTGGCTGGTGCTTTAAATGGATAGTTATCGAAATAGGTGTGAGTCAGTTTTTTGGCATTATATCAAACTATATTATTAACTTGTTTTCAAGTGTTTCTGCTGTAACAACCGATGAATTGATAACTTCAGGAAATGATATTTTCGGTATTGTGCTGTATTTTATACCTATGGTCGTTTTTGCGCCGTTTTTTGAGGAGTTGTTTTTCAGGGCATCGTTGTTAAGAAACAGTATGGCAATGGGGCAGTGGTTCGCCGCTGTAACCACGGGATTATCATTTGGATTATGGCACGTCAACAGTTCGCAATTTGTTATGGCAACATTCAGCGGACTGTTATTGAGCCTTATTTATATCAAAACAAAATCAATTTGGGTTTGTATGGCGGGACATTCCATAAATAATATGTTTGTATATTTACTAACGGTTTCGGAATTGTATATAGATGAGATTTTAAATAGCAGGGACATTGAGTTTGTCTTGCACGCAATGTACGTTAAAAACACCTTTGCTTCGATAATCTTTACAATTTCGGTGCTTGCTCTTATCTGCTCCTGTATATCGGGCATGGTGTTGCTGATAATTCAGTTTATCAAAAACCGAAAAAGACTTGCACTTGACAAGGGAAGATTTCAAATAAACGCATTTAAAAAGACGGCAGTTTACTTTTGTGCGCCTGTAACTGCTATTGAGTTTATAATTATGATTTTGGAAACGCTTTCAATAAGAATTATATAGAAATACGCAAAACCGACGCAGGACAAAGTCACTGTGTCGGTTTTATACTTATTATATACACTTTTAAATCGGAGCAGGACTTGTTTTATACGTTGAACCTGAACAGCACAACATCGCCGTCTTTCATAACATAATCCTTGCCCTCACTGCGTACAAGTCCCTTTTCCTTTGCGGCGGTCATACTTCCGCACGCAATAAGGTCATCGTATGCAATAACCTCGGCTCTGATAAAGCCTCTTTCAAAGTCCGAATGAATTTTGCCTGCGGCCTGAGGAGCCTTCGTTCCGTTTTTGATAGTCCAGGCACGAACCTCCTGTTTGCCTGCCGTGAGATACGAAATAAGACCGAGCAGAGAGTAACATTCCTTGATAAGTCTGTCGAGTCCGCTTTCTTCAAGTCCCATATCGGCAAGGAACATTTCCTTTT
Source organism: uncultured Ruminococcus sp. (assembly GCA_900543095.1). Lineage (GTDB taxonomy): Bacteria > Bacillota > Clostridia > Oscillospirales > Acutalibacteraceae > Ruminococcoides. Next base: position 33,435 of record UQQD01000003.1, read on the forward strand.
CTTCCTTGTCCATATCAACTATCTCTTCTTCAATCTGAGCGCATATCGGTAATACGCCTGAGTTCTCGGCGGCGGCAATTTCCTTGACTTCACGGTAACCCTTGTTTGCTTCAAGACCGTTTGCAAAATCCTCGTCGCTCATATTTGCGGCATATATGACGGGCTTGTTGGTGAGCAGGGCAACCTCGGATAATATCGCCTTTTCATCATCGTCACACTCAACGCTTCGCGCGGGTTTTCCCGCCTCAAGAGCCTGCATAACACGTTCAAAAAGGTCGATGTCCTTTTGATATTTCTTGTCGCCCTTGAGCATTTTTTTGGTCTTGTCTATTCTGCGTTCAAGCATTTCCATATCCGACAAAACAAGCTCAAGATTTATTGTTTCAATGTCACGCTTCGGGTCAATGCTTCCCTCAACGTGGATAATGTCGTCGTTTTCAAAACAGCGCACAACGTGAACTATTGCGTCACATTCACGAATGTTTGACAAAAACTTGTTGCCCAGGCCCTCGCCCTTGGAAGCGCCTTTTACAAGTCCGGCAATATCAACAAATTCTATTGAAGCAGGAGTGTACTTGTCGGGGTCGTACATCTCGGCAAGCTTGTCAAGACGCTTGTCCGGAACGGCAACCACGCCCACATTCGGCTCAATGGTGCAAAACGGGTAGTTTGCGCTTTGCGCTCCTGCGTTTGTTATTGCATTAAAAAGTGTGCTTTTGCCGACATTCGGTAAGCCTACTATACCTAATTTCATTCTTATATTGACCTCCTCGGAAATCCTGTTTTGACAACATAGCTCTCAATACACCTTATTGCGAATGTTTGTCTAAATGCGTGCATAAAATCTTTTGGCGTTAAGCTTCTTTCAAAAAGAAGCCCCAATACAGCACTATATATAATACCATAATGGGGCTTTAAATTCAATCAAAAAAATTGAATTATTACATTGTTTTTATTAAAGCAATTCAAAACTGAGCAAGCTTCGTTTTGCTATAAGGAAGCAGAGCTTGCGACACAAACGAACTTTAACTCCTCGGAGTTTCAGAGAGAGATTATAATTCATCGTCGTATTTTAATGTGAAAATCATAATGACATAAGCTATATCTAAAAACCATCCGATAACAAAAAAGTTAGTAACAATTAGAATTATTCGTAATATCCAGGGATTTATATTAAACTTTTCAGCAAGTCCCGCACAAATTCCTGCTATTATCTTATTTCTTTTTGTTTTATACCAACCGTTTTTGTTGTTTTTGGGAATAACAGTTTTTTCGGTATTTCCTTCACTTAATGGGTTTCCGCATTGCTTGCAAAATTTTAATCCTTCATTGTTTTCTGCTCCGCATTTTTTACAAATCATTTTTTACCTCCATGTTGTTTTAATAAATTTTATATCCGCAATTACCGCAAAAGACAGAACCGTTATCAATAGCGGAATTGCAATTTGGACAAATGTTAATACTTTTTTTGGGTACTCCGTTTTTGCATAATTCATCAAAATCTGAAGAGTTACACCAATCTGCAATCGAGCTTGCTCGATCGGTTAGAAATGGATGATTGGTTTCAAGTAATTGATAATACATAAGAAACTTGTTCCATCCTGATTCATTGTTAAATTCTTTAAACTCCTCTGCTTGTTTTAAAAACTCCTCTTCACTTAACTGATCACCATATTTTAATAAACCGGAACCCAACTCTGTCATAGTTGATACAATGCTGTCCGAACCGCCCATAATATAAGCAGAAACTCTATCGGCAGAGTACTCGGAACACCTATCCCAATATAACAGAGCATATTTCAGGGCAAATTGTAAAAAGGGAATCGGCAATATATCAGCGCCTAAACCAAGAAAAAAAGAAGCCATACTTTTATATAAGGTGTGATGACAAGCAATATGTCCGCATTCGTGCGCAATTACAGCCGCTATGACGTCCTTAGAGCAATGATTAATTAAACCCGAGTGTAATGTTATAAACGGGGTCTTATCTCCGAAAGTGTAGGCGTTAATGGTTGGATTTTGCTCCAAATATAATTCAGGAAGAGGTATTTCCAATTTTTCGCATATCGGAGGCAAAATATTGTAAATTTCCGGTATTTGCTTTTCCGATAATCTGATTTTCTGAGACATATTCATTACCTTATATGATCTTTCAGCAAATATTTCATTGAATTTTCTTGTTAATAGGGGTAATGCCGGAATGTTTTCAAGAGCATTTAATGCTTGTGAATCTTTTGGATGTATGAAACAACTAAAATCTAACATAATTTCCTCCTTATAGACTGCGCTCGACAACATATACAATTAATTTTTATTACATTGTACAACACATATCGTGGTTTGTCAACGCATTTTGTAAATTTACTAAAAATTTTTACTCTTTCCTTTTATGATAATAGAGAGGTGATTTTATGAAATTCGGTGATAAACTTCGCACGTTGATAGAAGACAAGAATATTACTCAAAAGGAGTTAGCAACTAAGTTGAATATAGCGCCCTCAACCGTCAGCAGTTATGTTCAAAATACTCGTGAGCCTGACTTTGGGACCTTAAAGATAATAGCCGACTTTTTTCAAGTCACAACCGACTATCTTCTCGGATATAAACCGAGCAATTCCAAAATAACATCACAGGAAGAGGATTTACTACGTGTGTTTCGTCAGTTGTCGCCGGAGCAAAAAGATATTTGTGTCGAGCAATGTAAAGCTTTTATCAAGGTGAGTCAAAGGAAAATCGCAAAATACCCATAAAATTTAAGAAAGAATAACAGTTGATTTGTATCTGCTGCCTGAAGATGCAGCTTATAAAAATCTTAGCGGGTTCGCAGGTAAGCTGTGTTTCAAAATAAAATAACGGCTGTTCAGCCCGAACTCAATCAGGAAGCAACAGCCGTTAATCACTATATTTATGTTCGACTATGTCGGTAAATGGTAAATGGTCAATATGTTATGATACCTGATTTCATCTTTGTTCTCCTAAAAATTTCTATTTCATTACTTGCCTAATTATTGATAATATTGTATTATTAATATCAAGTTCTAAACTTCGTCGTACCGCAAATTATTTACAGAAACAATAGAAAAGGTGATTATTATGGCAGAAAATACAATTTCAAAGACGATAAAGGTTGAGGAAGAAAACCTTGCCTGCGCTATGGGAAGCGGCAGTCTTATGGTACTTGCAACTCCTGCGGTTGTTGCGCTGATGGAAAACGCCGCCGCCGAGCTTGCTCAAAAGGTTCTTAACAACGACGAACTTACAACCGTAGGCACGATGATTTCTATTGAACACACAAGCCCTACTCCTATTGGTGCAGAGGTTACCGCAACCGCAGTTCTTACCGAAAACGACGGAAGGATTTTTAAATTTGAGGTTTTTGCAAACGATAAAAAAGGCGAGATCGCAAGGGGCACTCATACCCGCGTGAGCGTAAAGGCAGAAAAATTCCAGATGAAGGCGGACAGCAAGTTTGATGAATAAGTATAAATATGTTTTGTTCGATTTGGACGGAACTCTCAGCGAAAGTGCGGACGGTATCCGAAAATCGCTTGAATATGCGATAACTTCTCTCGGAAAACCGCTACCCGATCTTGACGACTATACTTTATATATAGGCCCTCCGCTGCTTGATACGTTCAGAAATCTTTGTCGGTTTGATGAGGAGGACTGCCAAAAGGGACTTGTGCTGTACCGTGATTTTTACAACGCAGAGGGCAAATATCTTAACAAGCTTTATGACGGCGTAAAAGAAACTCTTGAAGCGCTGAAGCAAAGCGGCGCAAAGACTGCGGTGTGTACTTCAAAGTACGAAAAATTCGCAGAAGAAATTGTCGGGATACTCGGTATTACCGAATATTTCGACGCTGTGTGCGGTTCGACCTTTGACGGGTGCAGAAAAGACAAAAAGGATCTTATTCCGTATGCCGTATCGGCTCTCGGAGGAGATATTGAACGTGACCGCAGAAGCACGGTTATGCTCGGTGACACTTATTTTGACGCACGGGGCGCAAGGCTGAGCGGAGTTGATTTTATCGGTGTAAAATACGGCTACGGCTCGGTTGACGCTATGAAAAACGAAGGTGCGTCAAGCTTTGCCGACAGTCCGTCGGACATATCCGAGCTTTTATGATGACAAACAAACATTTTAGTAAATCCTTCGACATATACTATATTAATATGTATGCGGAGGTTTTGAAATGTTTGTTTACAATATGAGGATAAAACCCTCAAAAAAGCTGATATTGGTTTTTGCTGTTGCGTCGGCGGTAATTGCGGTGATTTGCATAGCCTGTATGGTGATATCCCAAAGCAAGATGCCCGAAACGGCAACCTGCGATGAGCTGGGAGAATATTCGCTTTGTGCCGAAACCGCCGAGGAGCAGTGTTCGTTTTTGGAGCAATTCGGTTTAAATCCGGATTTTGGCGGCAGACAGGTAACGGAGATTACGATACCTAATAATTTTAATACGGTCTATAACGAATACAACAGCCTGCAAAAAACCATTGGATTTGACCTTGGCAAATACAAGGGCAAAATTGTTGATATGGTGACGTATCCGCTCAAAAATTCCGATGAAAAAGCTGTTTTGCTCGTTTACAGAGGAACGGTTATCGGCGGACATATTACAAACGGAGAATACGGCGGAGAAAACAAGCCGTTGATTTAGTATGGAAAGACTTGACAAATTGCTTTCGCAGGGCGGATTCGGAAGCCGCAGGGACGTGCAAAAGCTGATAAGAAGCGGAAAAGTGAAAATTAACGGCGAGGTCTGTAAAGTTCCAGACAAAAAGGCGGATGCAGATCTTGATATGATCACCGTAAACGGACAAGCCGCAAGCTGTGAAAAATACGTTTATATTATGATGAACAAGCCTGCGGGGGTGGTGTCTGCCACCGAGGATAAAAACGACAGGACGGTAATTGACATTTTGCCTAAGGAAATGAGGCGCAGCGGACTTTTTCCGGCAGGACGTCTTGACAAGGATACCGAGGGGCTGTTGATAATAACAAACGACGGCGATTTTGCCCACAAAATGCTGTCGCCGAAAAAGCACGTTGAAAAAACATATATTGCCGAGCTTGATAAAGAGATCGACGAACAAACGGTAAAGCGGTTTAAAGAGGGTATAATATTTGCAGACGGAACAAAATGTATGCCTGCAAAGCTTGAAATAAAGCCGAACAGCGGCAAAAAAACAGGAATTGTGACAATTTGCGAGGGCAAATTTCATCAAGTTAAAAAGATGTTTATATCTTGTGGAATAAAAGTTGTGCATCTTGAACGAATTTCAATTGGAAGATTATACCTTGACAGCAATTTGCCTATAGGAAGCTGCAAAATGATGACAAATTTAGATAAAGAGTTAGTTTTTATCGGCAATATACACTAAAAACAGACTTAGTTTTTTATTGGGTGTTGAAATTTAATAAAATATCGTCATAATATTTAGTTAAAATCAGTATAGTAAAATTTTGTCCGAAGTGGTATATTATTAATAATATAAAGTATTGTTACTTTATTGGAAAACTGGAGGTATTTATAATGGCAGATGTATCATTGAAACACGTTTACAAAGTCTATGACGGCGGTGTAACGGCTGTAACGGATTTTAATCTTGAAATTGCAGACAAAGAGTTTATTATTCTCGTTGGTCCTTCGGGCTGCGGTAAATCAACTACATTAAGAATGATCGCAGGTCTTGAGGATATTTCAAAGGGTGAGTTGTATATCGGCGGAGTCCTTTCAAACGACATTGCACCTAAGGACAGAGATATTGCAATGGTTTTCCAAAACTATGCTCTTTATCCTCATATGACCGTTTATGATAATATGGCGTTTGGTCTGAAGCTCAGAAAAACTCCAAAGGAGGAAATTAAGCGCAGAGTTGAAGAGGCTGCCCGTATTCTCGGAATCGAACAGTATCTTGACAGAAAGCCAAAGGCTCTTTCCGGCGGACAAAGACAGCGTGTTGCTCTTGGTCGTGCTATTGTACGAAATCCAAAGGTATTCCTTCTTGACGAACCGCTTTCAAACCTTGACGCAAAGCTTCGTGCTCAGATGCGTACGGAGATTTCAAAGATTTATCAGCGTCTCGGCACGACGTTTATCTATGTAACCCACGACCAGACGGAAGCTATGACAATGGGTACAAGAATTGTTGTAATGAAAGACGGCTTTATTCAGCAGGTTGACACACCTCAGCACCTTTATGATCTGCCCTGCAATATGTTCGTAGCAGGTTTTATCGGTTCACCTCAGATGAACTTTATCAACGCAACCGTTGAAAAGTCAGGTTCCGATTATACACTTAACTTTGATAAATACAAGGTTCCAGTGCCGTCCGACAAGACTGCAAACGGTGTGCTGGATCCGTATGTAGGCAAAGAGGTAGTATTCGGTATTCGTCCGGAACACGTTCACGACGAACCCGAAGAGCTTGAAAAGGCAAAGATTAAGTTTGAAGCAAATGTAGACGTAACCGAGCTTATGGGTGCTGAAATCTATCTTTATGTAAATATAAGCGGTATTCCGCTTACCGCTCGTGTTGAGCCTACATCAAAAGCTCAGCCCGGTGACAATATCCAGATTACATTCAGTACCGAAAAGATTCATATCTTTGACAAGGACACTGAACAGACAATCACAAACTGATAGCATAACAATTTTCAGGCTGCCGAAAGGCAGCCTGTTTTTTATGCAGTCTTATTGCAGTGCCGCTGACTAATCGGCGGGACTGATGCAGCAACAAAAAGGAATTTATACAACATTTTTCCGTTGAGCGAAAAAAAACGACCGTTGACCGAAATTTACTGAAATTTAAAATTCGGTATGATATAATTATGATGCTGAGGTGAGGGAATGATTTTTAAACTTATTATTGATACCGATGCCGATGAAAACGTTACTGCGACCGTGCACGGCAGAACAAAGCTTGTTGACGATATTGAAATGCTTTGTCTGAAAGACAGCGGAACCGACAATATAAACGCCTATAAAGATGACGAGGTAAAAAAACTCGGATACAATGACATTGATTGCATAACCGTTTTTGAAGGAAAGACTGTTGCAATAGACAAAACAAACACGGCTTACAGATTAAAATACAGGCTGTATGAAATTGAAGAGCTTTTGCCCACGCAGTTTGTACGAATAAATAAATCCGCTATTGCAAATGAAAACCGTATCGAAAAATTCACGGTATCGTTTGGGGGAGCGGTTGACGTAGTTTTTAAGTCAGGCTACAAAGATACGATTTCCCGAAGGTGTTTTCAACAGCTTAAAAGGAGGTTTGATTTATAATGAAAAAACACATTATTGATTTTGTAAAACGCGGGGCGTTGTTTTCGGTTGGCGGTCCGATAGTCTATGCGATTGTCACGCTGATTTTGTGCAGGTGCGGCGTTATTGAGTCGCTTAGCGGAGAAAGCGTCGTTGCAGGAATTTTCAGTTCCGCAGTGCTTGCTTTTATTGCGTCGGGAATTTCAGTGGTATATGATATTGAAAAGCTGAATCTGTTTTTTGCAACGCTGATTCATGCGGTTACAATATACTGTGATTACCTGATAATATATTTGCTCAACGGCTGGAGCGTATCGGTTGAGAACATATATTCAATACTTATTTTCAGCGCAATTTTCGTATTAGTTTATATTATTACCTGGATGTCTGTTTATTTTTCTATAAGGCGTTCGGTAAACCATATGAACCAAAAGATACAACATTGATAGGAGGATAAAAATGGATGCAATCAAAACAGTTGATCTTACCAAACAATACAAGGATATTGTTGCGGTAGACCGACTTAACCTGACAATCCGAGAGGGAGAATTATTTGCGCTTTTGGGCGTGAACGGCGCAGGCAAAACTACCACCATAAAAATGCTTTCTACTTTGACAGAGCCGACGGATGGCGATGCCCTTATTTGCGGAAACAGTATTCGCAAAAGCCCCCGCAAGGTAAAGGAATTAATAGGGCTTTCGCCGCAGGAAACGGCGGTTGCTCCTAACCTGAGCGTTTTGGAAAACCTTAAACTGATGTGCGGAATTCACGGGTTTTCACGCCAAAAATCCCAAGAAAAGCTAAGGGAGCAAACAGAAATATTTAATTTACAGCCGATACTGAAAAAGCGCGCAGGCAAGCTTTCGGGCGGTTGGCAAAGAAAGCTCAGCATTGCAATGGCGCTGATAGGAGAGCCTAAGGTTTTGTTCCTTGACGAGCCTACGCTCGGACTTGATGTTATTGCACGCAGCGAGCTTTGGGATACGATAAGGGAATTAAAAAGCAAAATAACAATAATTTTAACCACACACTATATGGAGGAGGCCGAGGAGCTGTCCGACCGTATAGGAGTAATGAAAGCAGGCAAACTGATAGGCTTGGGAACAGCCGACGAACTCAAGGAGCAGACCGGTGAGGACACAATCGAAAAGGTGTTTGTAAAGCTTGTTAAGGGGGAGTAACAATGAAACTTATTACATTTTCTAACCGTACAATGAAAGATATTGTCCGTGATCCTCTTACGTTGTTATTCGGACTCGGATTTCCGCTTGTACTGCTTCTGCTTTTAAGTGTTATACAATCAAATATTCCGGTCGATCTTTTTGAGATAGACAAGCTGACTCCGGGAATATCGGTTTTCGGACTGTCGTTTATGACGCTGTTTTCGGCTACGCTTATTGCCAAGGACAGAGAAAGCGCACTTTTGCAAAGACTCTACACAACTCCGCTCACGGCGTTGGACTTTATCCTCGGATATGCTTTGCCGATAATTCCTATATCACTTGCCCAGTGCATTATATGTTATATTGCAGCATTTTTCTTCGGACTTGAAATGTCAATTAACATAGTTTTTGCTATACTGATGTCAATTCCCGTGGCTTTGTTTAATATTGCGCTCGGACTTTTGTTCGGAAGCATTATGAATTCAAAGCAGGTCGGCGGTTTTTGCGGCGCACTGCTTACCAACCTTACCGCATGGCTTTCGGGAGTATGGTTTGACCTTGACCTTGTCGGCGGTGCGTTTAAAAAGATTGCGTATTGTTTGCCGTTTGTTCATGCGGTCGATATGGAAAAGGCAGTTGTTGCAGGCAACTATTCAGACATTTTCCCACACCTGTGGTGGGTGCTCGGCTACACTGCGGTCCTCACTGCTTTGGCTATTGTTGCCTTTTTAAGACAGTCCAAAAAGCAGTAGACGGAAAATAATGGGTCTTTGAAAACAACAGTTGATTTTTTTGGCGATATAGTGTAAAATATATATAGTTGAAAAATATTTTTAGGTGAAATTACAAATCGGAGGCTCATTATGGCAAAAATGTATAAAATAAGAACCAAAAATAAAAATGTATTTCTGCGTGTTGCAAAGGGACATTTTGCAACTATGCACAGCCATACAAACTATTATATCGACGTTACTACTCAAAAAACGAGATTATCGGAAGCAAAGGCAGTTGCAAAGGAACTTGTATCAACGTACAGGGCTAATACAATTATAGATACCATACTTTGCCTTGACGGAACAGAGGTTATCGGTGCGTGTATCGCCGAAGAGCTGACAAAAGAGGATTACATTAATATGAACGCTCACCAGACGATTTACGTTGTGTCGCCCGAATATATCGGCGGCGGACAGCTGATTTTCCGTGACAATCTTGCTCCTATGATTGCAGGCAAACACGTTTTGGTGCTTGCGGCGTCGGTAACAACGGGCAAAAGTGCTCAAGCGGCGATTGAGGCGGTTAAATATTACGGCGGCATAGTAGTCGGACTTTCGGCAATTTTTGCTACCGTCAAGACCTGCGACGGTTATCCCGTTACCTCAATTTTTGACCCTAACGACTTAGGAGATTACGAGAGCTACGGCGCTCACCATTGCCCGATATGCGAACGCGGTGAAAAGATTGAAGCTATTGTAAACAGCTACGGCTTTTCAAAGCTCTGATAAGTGATTAAAAGCAAAACGCTGCCGGTATTTTCCGACAGCGTTTTTTAATGTTTTTAATTTGGGCAAAGCTTGCAATCTGTTGCAAGCTTTGCAAAATAGCGTTAGTCCCCTCAAAATTTCAGCGGAAGGTTATAACTCTCATTGAAATTCTGCAAAGCCAGTGCCCTCTAAGAGGCGGGGGCTATGCGCTTGGATTATATATGGGGTAATTTACAGGCATTATCCTGCAAGCTCTTCGTCGTATGCCTGCCTTACAGCCTTTGCAAGCTGGTCGGCACAGGAGGTTTGACGAAATCCGCAGGTGTTGCCGAGAAGCTTTTCCTCAATCTGCTCAACCGTCCAGCCGTCAACAAGCTTTGAGATAGCTTTCAGGTTGCCGTTACAGCCACCAGTAAATTTAATATTTGTTATGACATTTCCGTCAATGTGAAAACTAATTTCCATTGAACATACTCCGTTTGTTTTGTATGTATAATCCATACCGATCCTCCCTTTAATTTTGCTTCCTTACAATTTTATATTCATCGTACAGCTCAAAGTAGTGGCATTGCGACATATTTTGCGTGAGAAATTTTTCCATTTCGTCCTCGTCAAGGTCAATGCTGCAATAATCGCCAAATTCCTCGTCAGTCACATAATGAGCGCACATTTCGCAGTTATCCATACTTCCTCCGCTATTCTCCGTATTTATTGTAGGAAAACGGCTTGTAGCTGTCAAGCTGTTCAAAAACTTCAGCCTCGGTGGTTGCAACGGTAAACAGCTTGTTGCAGCTGTCGGTTATAAACTCTTCTTTTATTGCATTGTCCATCATTGCAAGCAGCGAATCATAGTATCCTCTTACATTATAAACAATGATCGGCTTTGTGTGTCGGTTAAGCTGTTTGAGCGTCAGCACCTCAAAAAATTCTTCAAAAGTACCGATACCTCCCGCACATATTATAAACGCGTCTGCTCTGTCCTCCATAATTCCCTTGCGTTCACGCATAGTATCTGTGAGTACAAGTTCTGTACAGTTGTCATACAAAACACCCATTTCAACAAAGAACCTTGGGCTTACGCCGATTAACTTTCCGTTTTCTTTTGCAACTCCCCTTGCCGTTGCTCCCATAATGCCGTATTTTCCTGCGCCGAAAATAACGCCGCAGTTGCGTTTGGCAATAGCCCGGCCTAAGTGCTCTGCCGAATCAAGGAACTCTTTGTTGATTTTTTCACTTGACGAACCGAATACACATATTTCCATACATAAAAGACCTCTTTTATTTAATAATCTCAACCATATATTATGCTTGATTTTGCAATTTAATTATCAATAATATCTGATAAGTGAAATAACTTTTCCGAGCAGCACGACTTCGTTAACTATAATAGGCTCAAAGCTGTCGTTTTCGGGTTGAAGCCTGAAATGTCCGTTTTCTTTATAAAAACGCTTTACCGTTGCTTCGTCACCCATAAGAGCTACTACTATTTCTCCGTTTTCGGCAACCGGGGTGCGGTTGACTATAACTATATCATTATCAAAAATTCCTGCATTAATCATACTTTCACCCTGAACACGCAGTGCAAAAAGCTCTCTGCCTCGCTTTAGGTGTTCGGGAACGGGAACATAGCACTCAATATCCTCCACCGCAAGGATAGGAATTCCTGCGGCAACACGTCCCAAAACAGGTACGGTAGCAGATTTTTCCTCGCCGGTGATGCGGATACAGCGGTTTACGCCGTGTTCACGTTCGATCAATCCCCTTTCCTCAAGGGACTTAAGGTGATGATGTACCGTTGAGGTTGAGCTCAGCCCTGTTTTTTCGCATATTTCACGCACAGACGGTACTCTTCCGTCGGCAGAACACTCCTTTAGATAATCAAGTATCTTTTGCTGGCTTTTGCTTAACGGTTTCATAGTATCACACCTTTCAGTTTCCTATCCTAAAGTATAACATATGCTTGCGGAAAAATCAAACATTTGTTTTAATTTTTTGCGGATTTAAAAATCAATTTGATTTCAGGCTAAATTCAAGTTAATTTCAGAATTTTTTCACACAGTTTTCATATTAGTATTGTTTAATATAACCGTACTCAAAAGACGGAACCGCAACCGTCTGAGTATATTGTTCTACCCTCCTCGATATGAACCGGCTTAGAGGTTCATATTTGTACCCCTCATTTTTTAAAGAACAGAAGACGCCGGGCATTGTGTCCGGCGTTTTCATGTTTATCCTATATATTCAAGCTTTTCCGTGTCGAGCAGACCTGTACGCATTGCAGGCTTGCAGAGCGGAATTTTTTTGCCCTTTTTGATAAAGAGCGGAACTTCGTTTAAGGCGACCTCAATGTAATGAACGCCTTTTTCAAGCGGTTTTTCTGTTACTGTTTCGCCGCTGAGCTTTACAAATGTCATATCTTCGGGCAGATACACATATCGTCCGCTTGCGTTCTGCTCATAAACGGGGCATATCATACATTCGTCGCCGAGCATAAGCTGATCCTCACATTCACGGGCAATTTTGTCATCGGGATAGTCAAAAGAAAGCGGGCGGAATATCATATCATCGGTATCGCTTGCACGGCAAAAGGTTTTGTATAGATAGGGAATAAGCCTGTAGCGTACTTCAACAACATCTTTAAAGTCGGAGATTTTCTCAAATTGATAACATTCCTGATTTCTTGTGCCGCAGGCGGCGTGGTTTCGCATAAGCGGAGTAAATACGCCGAGAGCCAAGAACCGCAGAACGAGATCACGGGTGCAATTTTCGTTAAAACCGCCAAGGTCTGCACCGCAATAGAGAAATCCGCACATATTTGCCGAGGGAAGCATTTTGAGGTCGAGCAGGATATGCGACCACCAGCTGTGGTTATCGCCGAACCAGATGCCGCTTGTGCGGTGTGCGCCGATATATGACGCACGGGAAAACATAAGAATTTTGCTTTTGCCGAATTCACGTTCAAAATATTCTCCTGCCGATTTGGTCATATTTGCGCCGTAGATGTTATGCACTCTGTCGTGGCAGACCTGTTTGCCGTCTATATTGTGATAGATGCTTGAGTAGTCGTCGCCGTTATTTGAAAGCCCTGTAAATGCGTCCTTCAGACTGAAAAAGTCCCACAGGTCAAGGCTTTTCCCCTTCGCGCCTTCCGCTTTTTCAAGAGCTTTGTCAAGCCCCTTTTGTGTGTAGAATATTGCAGGCTCGTTCATATCGTTCCAGAATCCGTCAATTCCCATGTCGGTAAGATATTTGTATTTTGAGCCGAACCAATCTCTTACATTTTTCTGCATAAAATCGGGAAATCCGACAATTCCCGGCCATACGCCGCCCTCAAATACCTGTCCGTCCTCGGTTTTGCAGAAATATCCGTTTTTAATGCCCTCCTCATATACGGAGTAGCCGCTTTCCTTTTTTATGCCTGCGTCAATAATCGGTATAAGGTGAATTCCCTGCTGTTTCTTTTCGCCGACATATTCCTCAAAATTCGGAAATTTTTCACCGTCAACGGTAAAGTCCTTATAGCGTTCCATATAGTCAATATCGAGATATACGCAGTCAAGCGGTATTTTGACCTTGTCGTAATTTTCGATTACGCTGTCAACATCTTTTTTTGTGGCGTAGCTCCAGCGGCTTTGCTGATAACCGAAAGCCCAAAACGGAGGAACGTAGCTTTTGCCTATCGCTTTTCTGAATTCACGCACGATGTCAAGGGGCTTTTCGCCGTCGATGAGATATATGTCAAAATCCGTTCCGTCAAGCGTGACAACGGTTTTGTTTATTTTTGAATAGCCGATGTCCCAGCGTATTTTTGCGGGAAAATCAACAAAAATTCCGAAATGCCTTTTGCCCGACAACATAATAAAATTGTGTGCGCCGTAAAGAGATGACTTTGTTTCTGTGTGAAAGGGGTCATCGGCACAAAAGCTTTCATACACCCAGCCTCGTTTGTTTATTCCTCTCGGAGCTTCGCCCAGACCGTAAACAATGTCGTTTTCTTCCATATCGAATTCAAAGCTGAATTTTCCGTTTTCGATTTTGTGTTCAAGCGGAAAGCTTTCAATCGGCATAGCGTCGAGCTGTATTACCGTTGCTTCGGTATCAATGGGATTTCCTAATGTAAATTTTTTTATCATAGCTATTTCTCCTTTGTTTGAAACAGTTTTTGACGTTAAATCCAAGCAAAGTCCGCAACATACTGTAAGCGTTGAAAAGGAGCGGGACATTTGCACTTAGATTATATATTATTTGATAAAAACATTCAACAGATTCCGATGATTAAATAATTTATTTTGAATTGTTGAATTTGTAAACATAATATGGTAAAATAAAATGGAATATTAATAGCTTGATATGGGAATTTTTTAAAATATAGTGCCTTTGAAAGGGGTAATATTATGTGTGGAATTTGCGGATTTACCGGAAAAATAGTTGACCGTGACAATGTAATCAAAAATATGGCCGAGGTCATTACTCACCGCGGTCCGGATTCGGACGGATTTTTTACCGACGATAATATCGCAATGGGCTTTCGCAGACTTTCAATTATTGACCTTGACGCAGGTCATCAGCCTATCTATAACGAGGACAAGACTTTGGTTCTTACCTTTAACGGCGAGATTTATAACTACAAGGAGCTGAGAGCGGCTCTTATCAAAAAAGGACATAAATTCTATACCGATACCGACAGCGAGGTGCTTGTCCACGGCTTTGAGGAATGGCAGGAGGACCTGCTGCCGAAGCTCAGGGGTATGTTCGGCTTTGCAATATATAACACGGTTGATAAATCTATTTTTATCGCCCGTGACTTTTTCGGAATCAAGCCTATGCACTACACAATGATAGAAAACGAATTTGTGTATGCAAGCGAGATAAAGAGTATTCTCGAACACCCCAAATTTGTTAAAAAGTTTAACACAAAAGCTCTTGATACTTATCTTTCGTTCCAATATGCAGTGCCTCCCGAAACATTTTTTGAGGGCGTTTACTGTCTTATGCCGGGACATTACCTTTGGTATCGTAACGGCGAGATCGAAACCACAAGATATTTTGAGCCTCGATTTACTCCAAACGAAGAAATGACAGAGAAAGAGGCCGTAGATGAAATTGAAAAAATATTTGAAAACTCGGTAAACGCACATAAGATTGCCGATGTTGAGGTCGGCTGCTTTTTGTCGAGCGGCGTTGATTCAAGCTATGTTTCAACATATTTTGCAGACCAAAAAACATTTACCGTAGGTTTTGATTTCGGTGAAAAATACAACGAGATAAGCTGGGCAAAATCACTCAGCGAGAAGATCGGCGTTGAGCATCACACACACCTTATTTCAAGCGAAGAGTTCTGGGACGCTGTTCCGACCGTTCAGTATCATATGGATCAGCCGCTTGCCGATCCGTCCTGTATTGCGCTGTATTTTGTATCGCGCCTTGCAAGTCAGTATGTAAAGGTAGTGCTTTCGGGCGAGGGTGCAGACGAGCTGTTCGGCGGCTATACCTGCTACAACGATCCGAGAGTTTTTAAGGTTTATCAGACGATTGTTCCGCATTGCATACGCAAGGCTATCCGTGCGATTTGCAGAAAGCTCCCCGACATCAAGGGCAGAGATTACCTTATCCGTGCCTGCGATCCGCTTGAGGAAAGATATATCGGCAATGCGTTTATGTATGATTACAAGCAAAAGCAAAAACTGCTCAAAGACCCGTCCATTGCAACGCCGCCGCAGAATTACACACGCAAATACTACTATCGCTGCCGCAAATATGACGACGTTACCAAGATGCAGTATCTTGACATCAATATGTGGATGGTGGGCGATATTCTGTTGAAAGCGGACAGAATGAGTATGGCAAATTCGCTCGAGCTGCGAGTTCCGTTCCTTGACAAAGAGGTGTTTAAGGTAGCTTCGTCGCTGCCGACAAGTCTGCGCTGCAATAAGCACAATACTAAATATGCAATGCGAAAAGCGGCAGTCCGTCATATGCCCGAGGCTACCGCGGAAAAAGAAAAATTGGGCTTCCCCGTGCCGACAAGAGTATGGCTCAGGGACGAAAAATATTATAATGTTGTCAAGAAAAAGTTTAAAGGCAAAACTGCGGAAAAATTCTTTAATACAGACGCTCTTGTTGAATGGCTTGACGAACACTTCAGCGGCAAAGAGGATAACAGCCGCAGGGTTTGGACTATTTATGTGTTCTTGGTTTGGTACGACATCTATTTTGATGATGATTCAAACAAGGTAGAAAAACCCGTAAACCACCTGGACGAGCTTAAAGCAGTTGCCGAGGCAAGACGTGAAAAGCAGATTGACGCTCCGGGCGAGGTTATTATGGCCGCCGCTCAGGCTGCCGACGAAAGCTATGAGGCACCTGCTTTTGGCAGGGAAGAAAGCCCATATCAAAACGGCGGGGTTGTTGACGCTGAATTTGTGTCGGAGGACGACGGCAGCGAGCCTGCTATTGCAGAAGACGAGTTCGAGCCGGAAAAGACAGTTGAAGAACCTAAAAAAGAAGAGTATATAAACATTTCAAATCCCGAGGATAATGAGATATATGATGCACCAAAAAAACCTGCAACCCCTCAGGAGCAGGTTCAGATGGCTATTGACGACATAGAAAAACGCTCAAAGTACCTTGATGAACCGAACGTAATTTCTGATGAAGCCGTTGACGATATTGTGAATTCCATCAGCTTTTTCGGAGATGAAGACGAAGAAAGCACCTAACAGGGCTGACTTAAAATTTAAAACACCGTTCCCTCTGTCAGAATTTTTTGCACGGTTTCGTATTCGGGCAAAAAATCCGAAATCGGCAGAGGGTTTTTGCCAAGTCCCATTTCTACGGTCAGCGCAGGCTTTTCGAGCTTGTCGATAATCCAGTCCTTAAAGCCCCCGCCCGTTGCTATGCTTTCGGGTTGGGTAACCGTGTATCCGCTGACCTCTGCAAACCGTTGTGCAAGCACGGCGCAAAGCGGCGGTGTGTGAGTGCCAAAGTCGTAGTATATCTCACGCCCCTGACTGTGCAGAGCAACCGCACGCTCAAACTCAATACTTTTGCAAAGGCGTACCAGCGCTTTTGTTTCAGGCTCGCTGTGCGGCATTTTTCCGCCGAATCTTGTGGGCGACGCCCCGTTGATGCCAAGGCTGATTTCCTTTTCTCTCAGTCTGCACCAATCTGCGTCAAAGTTATGATTTATGTCAACGCCTCTTGCGTTTGCCTGCCAGATTGACGTATCATTGCAGACGCTTTCTACAAGCCCTTTGTAGCCGAGCGCCGCCGAACTGCCGTTTATGGCAATTTCGGTGCCGTCGGGATTTACGCACGGAACAATTACCGCACCACGCATTTTCAGCGCTTCGGCAAGTCTTCCGCTGTCCGACAAAACTGCGTTTGCACAATCCTCTGCAAATTTCAGCAGTGTAAGCACGGTGAGGTATTCTGTTCCGTGAAAGCCTCCGCAAAACAGCACTGCTCTTTTATTGCAGCCTATTCGGAGCACGTCTATCTCTCTTTTACAAAGACTTTCTCCTGCAAAATAATGGCTGACAAAGCCGTGTTTTTTGCAGATTTCATCAATAATTACCTTCCTTGCCGCATAGTCGGGCAAAACGTTGTAATTAATCATAAAATATCCTTTCTTTGGAGGTAAATATGGATCTGACTGAAAAAACGCTGTCAAGCAAAAGTGTGTTTGACGGCAGAATTCTTCACATAACGCTTGATGAGGTTGAACTGCCGAACGGCAAAAAATCCAAGCGTGAGGTGGTCAACCACCCCGGAGGTGTTGCTGTTGCGGCACTTGACGGCGATAATAATCTGCTTTTTGTGCGGCAATTTCGCTACCCGTATAAGGAGATTGTGCTTGAGCTTCCGGCAGGAAAGCTTGAAAAGGGTTCAACTCCGCTTGAAAACGGCAAGCGAGAACTGCTTGAAGAAACAGGTGCAGAGGGATATTCATATATTTCTCTGGGTCAGGTATATCCCTCTCCCGGCTATACCGCAGAGATAATTCATCTGTATGCGTGCAGGGTAAAAAGCGAGGGAGAAAGCAAACCCGATGACGGCGAATTTTTGAATGTTGAAAAAATCCCGCTTGACAAAGCCGTTGAAATGGTGCTCAATAATATGATACCCGACGCAAAAACCCAAATTGCGGTTCTTAAAACAGCTTTACTTCTCCAAAGTCATAAGATTTGAGGTACAATATTTTATGCAAAATTTTTATGAGATATTACCCGAAAACAGCGTAACAGCCGTTGCTTTGGGATATTTTGACGGTGTTCATCAGGGACACCGTAATGTGCTTTTGCCTGCCGCAGCCGAAAAGCAAAAGGGATTTATTCCCGTTTGTTTTACATTTTCCGAAAGTCCCAAAAGTATTTTAAGCGGCAAAAACGGCGGAGAGCTTATGACAAAATTCGACAAGCTCAAAGTGCTTAACTCACTCGGAATCAAGAAAACCGTTTTGGCGGATTTTAAAAGTATAATGAATATGTCGGCAACGGATTTTTTTCAGGATATACTTGTAAAAAAGCTGAGGGCAAAAAAGCTCTTTTGCGGTTTTAACTACCGTTTCGGCAAAAGCGGCGAGGGAAACGCAGAACTTTTGAAGGAGCTTTGCGACAAATACGGACTTGAACTTTGTGTTGTTCCTCCGACAAAAATTGACGGACAAATAGTTTCTTCAACGCTGATAAGAAGCCTTATAAAGAGCGGAGAGATTGCAAAGGCAAACAAGATGCTTTGTTCCGACTTCGGATTTTCCGCACCTATTGAACACGGGCGCCGTCTTGGCAGAGAGCTTGGCACTCCTACCCTAAACCAACCGCTTTGTTCGGAGCTTGTTGTGCCGAAATTCGGCGTTTACTGCTCACGGGTAAGACTTGAAAACGGCAGGAGCTACTGCGGCGTTACAAACATCGGCATAAAGCCTACCGTAGGAAGTCCTGTTCCGCTTTGCGAAACATGGATGCCCGAATATTCGGGCGGTGAAATTTACGGTCAAAGCGCAGACGTTCGCCTGCTTGACTTTATCAGGGAAGAAAAAAAGTTTGAGTCGCTTGATATGCTCAAAAATACTATAATAGATAACGGCAAAACCGCACTTGAAATTTATAACCTAAGAGAAAATGTTCCCGCCTCTCGGGCATCGGTCGTTCCCTGTAATGATTGATTGCCGTTTAAAGAGCAAATATTTTTAATCGGATAAAATGTAAAGGCTGTAACCTGAGCGCATATGCTTCGTCATCTCAGATTACAGCCTTTTATTTTTGTTTTGCTCTGCACTGAATGCGGCAGTTTGTTGCTTCGTTTTAGACGGTTGTTTTAAATTTCAAGACCTTTTGCGGTTTTTAAAAATCCGTACAGCTTATCAAGTATCACGTCAACTCCGCCTTTGCTGTCGCTTTCAACATTCAGCGGCATAATCGGGTCGTGTACCGAGAGCCTGAGCAAAAACCAACCGTCGCCATTATCCTTGTCAAACGAAACCCGTATTCCCTCACGGTTATCGTCGGCAACATTCCAACCGTCCTGCCTTTCGGCATAATCGGTAAGCTCAGCAATTATGCGCTCACCGCAGGACTTAAAGTCCTTTTCGGTTATTTTGTAGCGAATTTCACGGCTTTCAAGCGGCTCTTTAAGGCTTGCCGTCAGCTCGTCAAGCTCCTTGCCCTGCGCCCTGAGCTGAGCCGCCTTTATGATTATTTTTGTGCAGAGATATGCGCCGTCGTCAAGAAAATAATTTTCACGCATTGCGGCGTGTCCCGACGTTTCAATGGCAAGCGGACAGTTTACACCCTTTGTGTTAAGCTCCAAAGCCTTGTCGATGACATTTTTATATCCTCTGCGGTAACGGTAGTGTTTTCCGCCGAGTTCGTTTTCAATAAATTCTTTAAGACCGCTTGACGTTATCGAGTCCGTAACAATCGTACCGCCGTTGTTGCCCTCAAGCGCAATAGCGGCGGCAACGGCTACAAGTCTGTTGCGGTTTATCTCGTTACCCTTCGAGTCAACGGCTCCCCCTCGGTCAACGTCCGTATCGAATATAACGCCGAGGTCGGCGTTGCTTTCTTTTACGGCTTCGCATATCGACTCCATAGCTTCGGGGTTTTCCGGGTTGGGAACATGGTTGGGGAACATTCCGTCGGGGTCAAGAAATCTGCTTCCGTTTGTATCTGCGCCGAGGACCTTCAGAACCTTGTCCGCATAAAATCCGCCTGCGCCGTTGCCTGCATCAACAACTATCCTGAAACCTTTGAGCGGGTGTTCGTAATCGTCCGCATTTACCTCACGCTTTATCTTGTCGCAAAGTCCCTTTGCGTAGTCGGTCATATAGTCAACGTCACGCACCGTGCCGCCGTCTTTTGCGGTAGGGTGTTCGCCGCTTTGGGCGTAGGTCAGAATTTTTTCGATGTCGCTTCCTTCAAGTCCGCCCTCACGGGTGAAGAATTTCAGACCGTTGCGGTTAAACGGATGATGACTTGCGGTAATCTGCAACGCTCCGTCGCATCCCAAATCAACCGTAGTCATAAACATTGACGGGGTTGAAGCAAGTCCGCAGCGCAGCACCTCTGCTCCGCACGCCGTAAATTGAGCTACGGCAATCTCCATAATATGAGGTCCCGAAATTCGGCTGTCACGTCCGACCGAGATTTTGAGCGATTCGGGAGCCTTGCCTACCTTTTTTGAAAGCCAAAGCACGAACCCGTCTGTCATATCGGCAAGCACCTTGTCGCTTAGGTTCACCGCTTCGCCCTCAACGCCTTCGCTTGCAACGCCTCTGATGTCCGTTCCGCTTTTAAATTGTTTATAAAAATCGTTCAGCATATTTTACCGTCCTTTCCTCTCTGGGCATATCTGCACTTAGATTATACCGCATATACTTAAAAATCTCAATATATTAAAATTTTAACTTTGTTAAATCGGTACTTTGTTTAATGCTAAAAAGGAATTAAGTTGTGCAGTGTGACGAAAACTAACGACAAAAAAAGAATGAATGTAAATTCTAAATTAGAATTATAGGGCAAATTGCACATATTCCGTACTTACAAATTGGTTATTGTTGACAGCAAAAAGTAATATCACACAAAATCAAAGCGGCAAAATTGTTGACTTTTTCAAATTTTTGGATATAATAATAAGTGTCAAGTAAAAAGTCCGCTTGACTGTCGGCTGATATCAAGTCAGCACACCCGGGTTACATTTGAATATCCAAAAAGCCGATGAATAAATCATGATTTGCCAAATGGTAAATGGCGCACGAAAACTTTATATTATAAAGAATTGAAGGAGGAAACTTTATGACACCAATTCTTAGCTTACACAACATTGATGTAACTGCGTTCCTCGCCGTGCTGGATACCTGCGAAGGCAACGTATATTTAGTTACAAACGAAGGCGACAGACTTAATCTGCGCAGTAAACTTTCACAGCTTGTAGGTTTGACAAAGCTTATCGAAGGCGGCAAGATCGCTGAGGCAAGCATTATCTGCGAAAACAAGCAGGATGAAAGCAAGCTTTTCAGATTCAACTTCTTTGGTGAAACAGGAAACGCTAAAGTAGGCTGATGAAAGCTTAAAAAAGGTATATAGAAAAGATTTTGATAAATTCAATTAATTGACATCCACGTTTTCTTACGTTAATTTCAAAACTTCTAAATCCAGGAGCAGCCACTCAGACGAGTGGCTGCTTTTGGGTTTGTCGCTGCTTATTTTTAAATCGAAGCAAAGCTTGCGGCAGATTGCAAACAGCGCAAAGGAGCGTTAGTTTCTCAGAATTTCAGAGGGATATTTGCACTTGGATATTATGGTATTTAGTTGCAAATATCTGCGTATATATTAACACAATCCGATAAGTGTACATTGTTTTTTCAATAAATTAGTGGTAAAATTAATCAAAGTTAAAATAATTCTAATTCAGAATTAAAAAAATCCCATTAAATATTATAATAAATTGGTATGTACATTTAAACAGGAGCAGAACTTACGACAGTAGGTTGTATATAAGTAAGAAATTTTCGGAGGTAGTGCCTTGAAGTTAGGTCTTGATATAGGTTCAACTACAATAAAATGCGTTGTGCTTGACGATGATAACAAGCTGATATACAGCACATATGAACGCCATTACTCTCAGATCACGGAAAAGATAGGCGAAATACTTGACGCTGTTCGTTCAAAGATCGACGGTGTTGAAAACGCCTTTGTTGCGATGTCCGGTTCTGCCGGTATGGGCGTTGCTCAGGACTGCGGAATTGATTTTATTCAGGAGGTTTACGCCACCAGAATAGCCGCAAATACTTTCATTCCCGGAACCGATGTCGTTATAGAGCTTGGCGGAGAGGACGCAAAGATACTTTTTCTTACAAACGGTCTTGAGGTGCGTATGAACGGAACCTGTGCCGGAGGCACGGGCGCGTTTATCGACCAGATGGCAACCCTGCTTAATGTACCGCTGGAAGAGCTTGACGAGCTTGCAAAACAGCACGAAAGGACATATACAATAGCTTCACGCTGCGGTGTTTTTGCAAAAACCGATATTCAGCCTCTTTTAAACCAAGGAGCACGCAAGGCGGATATTGCCGAAAGTATTTTTCACGCCGTAGTCAGTCAGACGGTTGCGGGTCTTGCTCAGGGCAGAGAGATTGAAGGACAGATAGTTTATCTCGGCGGTCCTCTTACATTTATGAGCGAGCTTCGCAGATGTTTTGACGAAACTTTGAACACAAAGGGAATCTGCCCGGAAAATTCGCTTTACTATGTTGCCTGCGGTGCAGCATTGTGCGCCGAAAGAGCAATAGACTTTGATACTGTTATAGAACAGGTAAAGCATTACAGAGGATCGGGCAACTTTGCGTTTAATCCTCCGCTTTTTGAAAACGAGGAGGAATACCGAAAATTCACAGAGCGTCACGCAAAGGCGGACGTAAAAGAAAAGGAACTCAAGGGCTATAAGGGCAAGGCTTATATCGGAATGGACGCAGGTTCAACCACGGTAAAGGGCGTTGTACTTAACGAAAACGGCGAACTGCTCCACTCAAAATATGTTCAGTCAAAGGGCAATCCCGTTGAAATCATCAAAGAATTTCTTGAAGAAATATACAGCATAAATCCCGAACTGAACGTTGTTTCGTCGGCGGTCACGGGTTACGGTGAGGACATTATCAAGAACGCTTTTGACGTTGATTACGGCGTTGTTGAAACCATCGCCCACTTTACGGCGGCAAAATATTTTATGCCTGACGTTGAGTTCATTATTGATATCGGCGGTCAGGATATAAAGTGCTTTAAGATACACAACGGCGCTATTGATAATATATTTCTTAACGAGGCTTGTTCTTCGGGCTGCGGAAGCTTTTTGCAGACCTTTGCGAATGCACTTGGGTATCAAATAGCCGATTTCTCAAAGCTCGGTTTGTTTGCAAAACGTCCCGTTGACCTTGGTTCACGCTGTACCGTGTTTATGAATTCGAGCGTAAAACAGGCGCAAAAGGACGGTGCAACTATCGAGGATATCTCGGCAGGACTGTCGCTGAGCGTTGTCAAAAACGCATTATATAAGGTTATCCGTGCTTCAAGCCCCGACGAGCTTGGCAAAAGGATAGTTGTTCAGGGCGGAACTTTCCTAAACGACGCAGTTTTGCGTGCGTTTGAGCAGGAAATGGGCGTTGAGGTTGTAAGACCGAATATTGCGGGGCTAATGGGCGCATACGGAGCTGCGCTTTATGCAAAGAAAAAATCAAAGGGCGAGGGCAAGAGCAAGCTTGCTTCTGCCGAAGCGCTCAAGAACTTTGTTCACGAAATAAAGGTTACAAACTGCGGATTGTGCAACAATAATTGCAGACTTACGATAAACTCATTCGGCGGCGGAAGAAAA
The DNA here is from genome assembly GCA_900543095.1 of uncultured Ruminococcus sp. Taxonomy (GTDB): domain Bacteria; phylum Bacillota; class Clostridia; order Oscillospirales; family Acutalibacteraceae; genus Ruminococcoides. The sequence goes on from UQQD01000003.1 coordinate 57,226, forward strand.
TTCATTGCAGGCAACAGGTGCGAACGCCCGATAACAAAGCGTGTGCCGTCAAATGATATGAATATGTACAGCTACAAGCTGAGCCTGCTTGAAACCTATAAGCCGGTTGAGGGGCTGAGGGGCAAGCTGGGAATACCTATGGGGCTTAATATGTTTGAGCTTTATCCGTTTTGGTACAGGTTCTTTACCGAGCTTAAATTTGAGGTGTTTAAATCGCCCCGTTCAAGCAGAAAGCTCTATCAGAGAGGTCAGCAGACCATTCCGAGCGATACCGTCTGCTTCCCGGCAAAGCTTATGCACGGTCACGTTCAGACGCTGATAGACCAAGGTGCGGAAACCATATTCTATCCCTGTCTGACATATAATTTTGACGAGCATCTCGGTGATAACCATTATAACTGTCCTGTTGTTGCATATTATCCCGAAGTTATCAAAAACAATATGAAAGACATCAACAAGGTGCATTTCATAAAGGACTACTTCGGAATTCACCGCCCAAAGGATTTCCCCAACAAGGCGTATGAAAAGCTTTCGTTCCATTTCCCCGACCTTACGCTTAACGAGGTTAGAGCGGCGGCAAAGAAAGCCTATGAGGAACAGGAAAATTATAAAAAGAAGGTCATTGCCAAGGGCGACGCAATTATCGCAAAAGCCGAAAAGGACGGCAAAAAAATATTTGTGCTTGCAGGCAGACCGTATCATATAGACCCTGAGATCAACCACGGAATCGACAAGCTTATCGCAGGCTTTGACGTTGCGATTGTCAGCGAAGACGTTGTTGCGGCAAGGGTGGAAAAATTCAACACCCACGTTCTTAATCAGTGGACTTATCATTCACGCCTTTATGCTGCGGCAAAATATGTTTCTCAGCGCAGTGATATGGAGCTTGTACAGCTTGTATCGTTCGGCTGCGGTGTTGATGCGATAACAACCGATGAAGTCAGGGAAATACTTGAACGTGAAAACAAAATCTACACTCAGATAAAGATTGATGAAATAACCAATCTCGGTGCGGTAAAAATTCGTATAAGAAGTTTGCTTGCCGCAATCGAGAACGACTGATAAAGCAGTCGGAATTGATAATATAATTGAAAGGATTGTATTATGGCTGAACTTAAATATGATAAAAAAACAGGCCGTTTGCTTTTTACAAAGCAGATGAAAAAGGAATATACAATTCTTATGCCGAATATGTCGCCGATACATTTCAGAATGTTGCGTGATGTATTCACTCACTACGGTTACAAATCCGAGCTTCTTGAAACAACAGGTCCGGAAATCGCTCAGACAGGACTGAAATATGTTCATAACGATACCTGCTATCCTGCGCTTCTTGTTATCGGACAGTTTATCCACGCTTTGCAGAGCGGAAAATATGATGTTCACAAAACTGCGCTTATGATAACCCAGACAGGCGGCGGCTGTCGTGCGTCAAATTACATTTTCCTGCTGAGAAAGGCTCTTAAAAAGGCAGGACTTGAGTTTGTGCCGGTAATTTCGCTTTCGTTCGGAATGGAGAAAAACAGCGGATTTTCGCTGACGCTTCCGCTTATAAGGCGTTTTGTGGGCGGACTTGTTTACGGCGACCAGCTTTTGCTGCTCTCAAACCAGACCAAGCCGTATGAGGTGAACAAGGGCGAGAGTATGGCGCTTGTTGACGAATGGAGTCACAAAATTTCGCAGATGCTTATTGACGGAAAGGGTTACACGCTTGAAGAAATCGACGAAAACCTCGATAAAATAACGAGAGATTTTTCAAAGATTGAGCTTAACAAGGTGCCAAAGGTAAAGGTCGGCATTGTCGGTGAAATTTATGTAAAGTATTCAAAAATGGCAAACAACGGTCTGGAGGATTTTCTTGCCTCTCAGGACTGCGAGGTATGCATACCCGGACTGATGGGATTTGCGGCGTTTAAGGTGGATAACCGTATTGAGGACTACAAGCTGTTTGGCGGCAACCGGCTTAAATACAGATTTTGTAAAATGCTTTTGAACTATGTTACAAAGCTTGAGGGGCTTATGATTGAAGCCGCCGAAAAGTACGGATTTGTTCCTCCGCACAAGTATGCTCATACAAAGGAACTTGTAAAGGGCGTTATCGGCTACGGCAGCAAAATGGGCGAGGGTTGGCTACTTACTGCGGAAATGCTGGAGCTTGCCGAAACAGGCTATGAAAATATCGTCTGCACTCAGCCGTTCGGCTGTCTGCCGAATCATATAAACGGCAAGGGCGCAATACGCAAAATTCGTGAGATAAAACCCAACGCAAACATCGTTACCATTGATTACGATCCGGGTGCACCTAAGGTAAACCAGGAAAACCGTATTAAGCTGATGCTTGCCGTAGGCAAAGAGAATCTCAAAAAGCAGATTGCCGAACAGCAAAAAGCTTCTGAAAAATAATCTAAGTGCGGATGTATCCCGCCTTTTAGGCAGCGGGTGTCGGTCCGGAATTTCAGTGAAAGTTATAAATTTCTGCTGAAACCCTGTTGCATTGTTTGCAATCTGTTGCAGGCTCTGCTCCTTGCAAGCAAATCAGAGGGTTGCTCCGATTTAAATATAATATAAATTCTATCAGCATCAAGCTGTTAAAATATTTTTATATATCTTTGTCGGCGTGTTATTACAGGATAGGTTTGTCGAGTGTGGGATATAGCAAATTTTTTTGGGCATTATAACTTAGTGCGGGTATCGCACGCAACATTTTGCAAACTCTTTTCCTTGCTGTGAAAGCATTGCTGCGATTTATATTGCGAAGTGCTTTTTAAGCATAACGGAGAAAAATAATATTTTAGTAGTTTTTACTCAATATATACGCAATGGATCGGCTAATATTATATAACCCGATAAAAGTAGAAAAAAATCAAAAAACACATTGACAAATATTTAACGATGATGATAAAATGTTAATATTGAAGCAAAAATCTCTTAATATATTAAGTTAGAAAGAAAGGGTCTTTAAAATGAAAAAGCTTTTATGCGCCTTGCTTGCGTGTTCAATGCTCGCAACTGCTGCCGTAGGTTTTTCAGGCTGCGGCTGCAATGACAATTCAAACAAACCCGGTTATGTTGTACCGACGACTCAGCCTGATTTGAAAAGCGATGATTTCGGATTTTTCATAATCAACAAATCCGAGCTTATGATAACAACATATCTCGGCTCAAGCAAAGATATTGTTATTCCCGAAACATTCGAAGATTATACAGTAACAACTCTCGGAAAATCGCTTTTTAACAACAAAGACATAACAAGCGTTGAAATGCCCGACACCATCACCGAAATTCAGGATTACGCATTTGCGTCAAATAAAAATCTTAAATCGGTAAAGCTCTCAAACAAGCTTGAAACGCTCGGAACAAATGTATTTTTTAATTGCAGAAGCCTTGAATCAATCGAGCTTCCCGAATCGTTGAAAAATATAGGAGCTTATTCTTTTGCGGCTGCCGGACTTAAAACCGTAACAATCCCCGAAAGCAAAACATTCACAGATATAGGACAGTATATGTTTTATCAGTGTCAGGAGCTTACCGAAGTTACACTTCCGAAAACAGTAACCAATATTCCCGACAATGCTTTTTCGGATTGTCCGAATCCGATAGTGTTTAAGGTTCCCGATAATTCATACGGTTTGGAGTATGCAAAGAAAAACGACTTCAAGTATGATATTGTCTGATAATTAAACAGCCGTAAATTTTTAAAATAATGTTAGATAAGAGGTAAACATATGAGCAACAAAGAGTATCCGATTGTGGACAACACAGAATCTTTTGAAGCAGCTCTTGCAAAAGTAAGAGAGGCACAGAAGATTTTCTCAACTTACACACAGGAACAGGTTGACAAGATTTTTCTTGCAGCAGCAACCGCAGCAAACAAAATGCGTATCCCGCTTGCAAAGCTTGCCGTTGAGGAAACAGGAATGGGCGTTGCCGAGGATAAGGTAATTAAGAACCACTTTGCTTCGGAGTATATCTATAACGCTTACAGAAATGTAAAGACCTGCGGAGTTATCGAAGAGGACAAGTCGTTCGGCATCAAGAAGATTGCCGAGCCTATCGGCGTTATTGCGGCCGTTATTCCTACGACTAACCCGACCTCGACCGCCATTTTTAAAACGCTTATCTGTCTTAAGACACGCAACGGTATTATTATCAGCCCGCACCCCCGTGCAAAGAAAAGCACTATTGAGGCTGCAAAGGTTGTTTTGGAGGCTGCCGTTGAAGCAGGCGCTCCGGAAGGCATTATAAGCTGGATTGATATTCCGTCGCTTGAACTCACAAATATGCTTATGCAGGAAGCTGACTGCATCCTCGCAACAGGCGGTCCCGGAATGGTCAAAGCTGCTTATTCGTCAGGCAAGCCCGCACTCGGCGTCGGTGCAGGTAACACACCTGCAATTATTGACGAAACAGCAGATATTCTTCTTGCAGTCAATTCAATCATTCATTCAAAAACTTTTGATAACGGTATGATCTGCGCTTCGGAGCAGTCGGTTATCGTTGAAAAGAAAGTATATGCAAAGGTAAAGAAAGAATTTAAGGCACGCGGTTGTTACTTCCTTAACGATGAAGAAATCGAAAAGGTAAGAAAGACAATCATCATTAACGGTGCGCTTAATGCAAAAATCGTTGGTCAGAAGCCTGTTACTATTGCAGCTCTTGCAGGCGTAACAGTTCCCGAAGAAACCAAGATCCTTATCGGCGAGGTTGAATCGGTTGACATCAGCGAGGAGTTTGCTCACGAAAAGCTCAGTCCCGTACTTGCAATGTACAAGGCTGATAATTTTGAGGACGCAATCGCAAAGGCTGAACATCTTGTTGCCGACGGCGGTTACGGTCATACATCTTCGCTTTATGTTGACGCTGTAAACGAAAGAGCAAAAATTGATGAATTTGCTTCTCGTATGAAGACCTGCCGTATTCTCGTAAACACTCCGTCATCTCAGGGCGGCATCGGTGACCTTTATAACTTTAAGCTCACACCTTCACTCACACTCGGCTGCGGCTCATGGGGCGGCAACTCTGTATCAGAAAACGTTGGTTGTAAGCACCTTATCAATATCAAGACGGTTGCCGAAAGGAGAGAGAATATGCTTTGGTTCAGAGCACCCGAAAAGGTTTATATCAAGAGAGGATGTATGCCGGTAGCTCTCCAGGAGCTTAAAGACGTTATGGGCAAGAAGAGAGCCTTTATCGTAACAGACTCATTCCTCTATAAGAACGGTTACACAAAGCCGATTACAGACAAGCTCGATGAAATGGGCATTGTTTATACAACATTTGCAGATGTTGAGCCTGATCCTTCGCTTCTCTCGGCTCAAAAGGGCGCAGAGGTTATGCGTAAGTTTGAACCTGACTGCATTATCGCTCTCGGCGGCGGTTCTGCAATGGACGCAGGTAAAATTATGTGGGTGCTTTATGAGCATCCGGAAGCAGACTTTATGGATATGGCTATGCGTTTCTGCGATATTCGTAAGAGAGTTTACACCTTCCCGAAGATGGGTGAGAAAGCATACTTCATTGCTATTCCTACTTCATCGGGTACAGGTTCGGAGGTTACGCCGTTTGCTGTAATCACAGATCAGGAAACAGGTATCAAGTATCCTCTTGCCGATTATGAGCTTTTGCCTAATATGGCTATTGTTGACGCTAACAATATGATGAGCGGTCCTAAGGGACTTACTTCTGCATCGGGTATCGACGCTGTATCTCACGCACTTGAGGCTTACGCTTCAATGATGGCAACCGATTTTACAGACGGTCTTGCACTCCGTGCTCTTGAGCTTATCTTCAAATATCTCCCTGCTTGCTACGACAACGGTCAGAACGAGCCGGTTGCCCGTGAAAAGGTTGCTCATGCGGCTACAATGGCAGGTATGGCGTTTGCAAACGCATTCCTCGGTGTTTGTCACTCAATGGCTCACAAGCTCGGTGCTTTCCACCATGTTCCGCACGGTATTGCAAATGCGCTTATGCTTGAGCAGGTAATCAGATTTAACTCTGCCGAGGTTCCTGCAAAGATGGGTACATTCCCACAGTATGACCATCCGCATACACAGGCTCGTTATGCAGAGGTTGCACGTTTCCTCGGTCTTGGCGGCAAAAATGACGCTGAAAGCGTTGAAAACCTCATTAAGGCTGTAAACGACCTCAAAAAGAGAGTCGGCATCAAGGAAACAATCAGAGATTACGTTCCGGACGAAGAGGACTTCCTCAACCGTCTTGACGATATGACCGAGCAGGCATTCGACGACCAGTGCACCGGTGCAAACCCAAGATACCCGCTGTTCAGCGAGATCAAGCAGATGTACCTCAATGCTTACTACGGAAACAACAGCGAAGCAGTTTAATCTGCAACAAAAATCCAATCATTTTAAGGGACTGTGTTTCGGCGCAGTCCCTTTTCAGTTAAAAATGCGTAAAACAGTGCAAAACCCAAAAATAAAATGCTTGACAAACAGTGCGTTTGTGGTTTATAATGGTTAAACGTGGGACATTCTATAATTGCGCCCTTTTCAGGGAACAAAAAAGAATGTGTCACTATGCTTTGAAAAAAGCAGTTTTGTAATTCCAAAAATTTTGAAAGGAGGAAAATTATGCCTACATTTAACCAGTTGGTACGCAAGGGCAGAGAGGTATCTGAAAAGAAAGCAAAGGCACCTGCACTTTTGAAGGGCTGGAACTCAAAAAAGCGTGTTGCTATTGACCAGAGCTCCCCACAGAAGAGAGGTGTTTGTACTGCAGTAAAGACCGCTACACCTAAAAAGCCTAACTCAGCGCTCAGAAAGATTGCCAGAGTAAGACTTTCTAACGGTATTGAAGTCAGTTCCTATATTCCCGGTGTAGGTCACAACCTTCAGGAACACAGCGTTGTTCTTATCCGTGGTGGCCGTGTTAAGGACTTGCCTGGTGTTCGTTACCACATCGTTCGTGGTACACTCGATGCTCAGGGTGTTTCGGGCCGTATGCAGAGCCGTTCAAAGTACGGTGCTAAGCGTCCGAAGAAAGGTAAATAAGGAATTGACAAAACTCTCTTGACTTAAATTATTTAAGTTCTGCTATGCGGCAGGAATTTTACTATATATATGTTATGGTAGAATGTCTTGTTGGCATACGGGAGTTTGTCGCTTTCGAGTACCTATGATATCTCAATTATTGTGAAGGAGGGAAGCAAAGTGCCAAGAAGAGGTTCTATTGCGAAGCGTGATGTATTACCAGATCCGCTTTATAATTCAAAACTCGTAACTCGTCTTATCAACAACATTATGTACGACGGTAAAAAGGGCGTTGCTCAGAAGATTGTTTACGGTGCATTCGACATTATTGCTGAAAAGACAGGTAACAACCCGCTTGAGGTTTTTGAACAGGCTATGGAAAATGTAATGCCCGTTCTCGAAGTAAAGGCTCGTCGTGTCGGCGGTGCTACTTATCAGGTACCTATGGAGGTTCGTCCTGAAAGACGCCAGACACTCGGTCTCCGCTGGATTTCTACTTATTCAAGAGCTCGCAGCGAAAAGACAATGAAGGAAAGACTTGCAGGAGAAATCCTTGATGCCACAAACAGTGCCGGCGGTGCTTTCAAGAAGCGTGAAGACACTCATAAGATGGCTGAAGCTAACAAGGCTTTCGCTCATTACAGATGGTAATTTTATCATCAGCGTTTATTAGGAGGATTTTATGCCAAGACAGGTTTCACTTGAAAAAACAAGAAACATCGGTATCATGGCTCACATTGATGCCGGTAAAACCACAACAACAGAGCGTATCCTGTATTATACCGGCGTAAACCATAAAATCGGTGAGACACACGACGGTGCTTCCACAATGGACTGGATGGTTCAGGAAAAAGAGCGTGGTATCACAATCACCTCTGCTGCTACAACTGCATTCTGGTTCGGCAGCAAGCATCAGTATGACAAGCACAGAATCAACATCATCGACACCCCCGGTCACGTTGACTTCACTGTTGAAGTTGAGCGTTCACTTCGTGTTCTTGACGGTTCTGTAACAGTCCTCTGCGCAAAAGGCGGCGTTGAGCCTCAGTCTGAAACAGTATGGCGTCAGGCTGATAACTACGGCGTTCCGAGAATGGTTTATGTAAACAAGATGGACATCATGGGCGCTAACTTCTACCATGTTGTTCAGATGATGAAGGACAGACTTAAATGTAATGCTGTTCCGATTCAGCTTCCGATCGGTGCTGAGAGCGATTTCAGAGGCATCGTTGACCTCGTTACTATGAAAGCCGAAATCTATCACAACGAAGACGGCACAGACTACAGTGAAGAGGAAATTCCGGAAGAGATGCAGGATCTCGCTAACGAGTATCATGAGAAACTTATCGAATCAGTTGCTGAACTCGATGAGGATCTTATGGAGAAATACTTCGGCGGCGAAGAGCTTACAATCGACGAAATCAAGAGCACAATCAGAAAGGCTACTATTGACAACACAATGGTACCTGTAACCTGCGGTTCTTCTTACCGTAACAAGGGTGTTCAGATGCTCCTTGATGCTATCGTTGATTATATGCCTGCTCCGACAGATGTACCTGCTATCAAGGGTGTTGACCCTGAAACAGGCGATGAGGTTGAAAGACCATCATCAGATAAAGAGCCATTCGCAGCTCTCGCATTCAAGATTGCTACTGACCCGTTTGTTGGTAAGCTCTGCTTCTTCAGAGTTTATTCCGGTACAGTTTCTGCCGGCACAACTGTTTACAACTCAGTTAAAGACAACAACGAGCGTCTCGGTCGTATCTTGCAGATGCACGCTAACGACAGAAAAGATATCGACTGCGTATATGCAGGTGACATCGCTGCTGCCGTTGGTCTTAAAAATACAACAACAGGTGATACTCTCTGTGATGAGAAGGCTCCTGTTATCCTTGAGTCTATGGAATTCCCTGATCCTGTAATTCGTGTTGCTATTGAGCCGAAAACAAAAGCAGGTCAGGAAAAGATGGGTATCGCTCTTGCAAAGCTTGCAGAAGAAGATCCTACTTTCAAGGCTTATACAGACGAAGAAACAGGTCAGACAATCATCGCAGGTATGGGTGAGCTTCACCTTGAAATCATTGTTGACCGTCTTCTCCGTGAATTTAAGGTAGAAGCAAACATCGGTGCTCCACAGGTTGCATACAAGGAAACTATCCGCAAGGAAGCTTCTGTTGATGAAAAGTATGCTCGTCAGTCAGGTGGTAAGGGTCAGTACGGTCATGTAAAGATTAATATCTATCCTAACAAGGACAAGGGCTACGAATTCGTTAACAACATTGTCGGCGGTGCTATTCCTAAGGAATACATTCCGGCTGTTGACCAGGGTATTCAGGGCGCAATGCTCAGCGGTGTTGTTGCAGGCTACAATGTAGTTGATGTTAAGGTTGAGCTTTATGATGGTTCTTATCATGAAGTCGACTCATCAGAAATGGCATTTAAGATTGCCGGTTCAATGGCATTCAAGAATGCTATGAAGAAGGCAGATCCTGTACTTCTCGAACCGATCATGAAGGTTACTGTTATCACTCCTGAGGAATACCTCGGCGATGTAATCGGCGACCTTAACTCACGCCGTGGTATGATCCAGAGCATGGAAGCTGACAACGGTGTTCAGAGAGTTATTGCTCATGTTCCGCTTTCAGAGATGTTTGGTTACGCAACAGATATGCGTTCTAAGACTCAGGGTCGTGGTCAGTATGTTATGGAACCTGACACATATGCAGAAGTTCCAAAGAACATTGCTGAAAAGATTATGAGTGAAAGAGCTAAGAAGGACTAATCGTTCCTTTTAATGCACTTTTTTCAAAAATGTATTGATTTTTCTAAAAAAAATTGATACAATATGTTTAAATCTATTGTAAATTCTTTTTACAACAATAAGGAGGAAATTTCCAATGGCAAGAGAAAAATTTGAAAGAAATAAGCCCCATGTTAACATTGGTACAATCGGCCACGTTGACCATGGTAAAACAACACTTACTGCTGCTATCACAAAGGTTCTCAACCTCGAAGGCGACGCTGATTTCGTTGATTACGCTAACATCGATAAGGCTCCTGAAGAGAGAGAGCGTGGTATCACAATTAACACAGCTCACGTTGAGTATGAAACAGACAAGCGTCACTATGCACACGTTGACTGCCCAGGCCATGCTGACTATGTAAAGAACATGATCACTGGTGCTGCTCAGATGGACGGCGCTATCCTCGTTGTATCAGCTGCTGATGGTCCTATGCCACAGACAAGAGAGCATATCCTTCTTTCTCGTCAGGTAGGTGTACCTTACATCGTAGTATTCATGAACAAGACTGACCAGGTTGACGATCCTGAGCTTCTTGAGCTCGTAGAGATGGAGATCCGTGACCTCCTCAACGAGTATGAGTTCCCGGGCGATGATACACCAATCATCAAGGGTTCAGCTTATCTTGCTCTTACAAGCACATCTAAGGATCCTAACGCTCCTGAGTACAAGTGCATCCACGAGCTTATGGACGCTGTTGACGAGTATATTCCAACTCCTGACCGTAAGGCTGACCAGCCATTCCTTATGCCTGTTGAGGATGTATTCACAATCACAGGTCGTGGTACTGTTGCAACTGGTAGAGTTGAAAGAGGTCAGATTAAGACTGGTGAAGAAGTTGAAATCGTTGGTCTTACAGACGAAAAGAGAAAAGTTGTTGTTACAGGTCTTGAAATGTTCAGAAAGACTCTTGACTATGCAGAGGCAGGCGACAACGTAGGTGTTCTTCTCCGTGGTGTTCAGAGAACTGAGATCCAGAGAGGTCAGGTTCTTGCAAAGCCCGGTACAATTCACCCACACACAAAGTTCCGCGGTCAGGTTTATGTACTGACTAAGGACGAAGGCGGTCGTCACACACCGTTCTTTAACAACTATCGCCCGCAGTTCTATTTCAGAACAACAGACGTTACAGGTACAATCTCACTTCCCGAAGGCGTAGAGATGTGCATGCCCGGTGATAACGTTGAAATGGACGTTGAACTTATTACTCCTATCGCTATCGAAGTTGGTCTTCGTTTCGCTATTCGTGAAGGCGGCAGAACAGTAGGTTCAGGCGCAGTTATCGCTATTAACGAATAATTTTATTTCTAAATCAAAGGCTGTTTTGCGTTGCAAGGCAGCCTTTTTTAGAGGAAATTAGTGTTTTTTGTCAGCTTGACCAAAAATCTGACGGTTCGATATGCACGAACGATTAAAACAGTGTTTACTTAATAATTAAGAGTTTTGATATTAATATGAAAATTACATATTGAGGTTAGTACAAAGGAAAGGGAATATTACTATGGATAAAAATAACGGCGCAATCTATGACGCCAGAACGCTCGGTAAGCCCAAAATGATAATTTTGGGTATCCAGCATATGTTCGCAATGTTCGGCGCAACCATACTTGTTCCGATCATTACAGGACTTGATATTTCAACAACATTGCTTATGGCAGGACTCGGAACACTTTTGTTCCACATAATTACAAAATTCAAGGTGCCTGCTTTCTTGGGTTCTTCGTTTGCGTTTCTCGGCGGTTATGCCGCTGTAAAGGCTCTTGCTCCCGAAGAAACCGACCCTAATTTAATGCTTCCGTATGCCTGTCTCGGCGTTGCGGTTGCGGGACTTGTTTATCTTGTCCTTGCCGCTATCATTAAGTGCATCGGAATTGAAAAGGTAATGCGCTTTTTCCCGCCTGTTGTAACAGGCCCAATCATAATTGCTATCGGTTTGGGACTTGCTCCGTCTGCTGTAACCAACTGTACAACAAACTGGTTTCTTGCAATAGTTGCACTTGCCGTTATTGTAATTTTCAATATTTGGGGCAAGGGAATGGCAAAAATCATTCCGATAATTCTCGGACTTCTCATTTCCTACGGTGTAGGACTTATTCTGTATTTTATTGCTGAGGCTAATCCTCAGCTTATAACCGATGTACCGTGGCTCTTTTCGGGAGGTACGAATGAAGCGGGCGAGTTTGTTAAGATATTTGACTTCTCCGAGCTTAACACAATATTTTCAAATATAGCAAGCGGCCATATCTTTGGCACTGAGGGACTTATCGGAATTCCGATTCATTGGGATCAGACAGTATTCGGAGGAATCGACTATACCAACGGTTCGCTAATCGCTTCTGCAATCATAGCCATTGTTCCGATTTCGCTTGCTACTATGATGGAGCATATCGGAGACATCGCTGCTATAAGTTCAACTGTCGGCAAAAACTATATCAGAGATCCCGGACTTCACCGCACACTTACAGGCGACGGACTTGCAACAACAATGGCGTCCTTGTTTGGCGGTCCTGCAAACACAACTTACGGCGAAAACACAGGTGTGCTTGCGCTCACAAGGGTTTATGATCCAAAGGTAATCAGAATTGCGGCTATTTTTGCAGTTTGCATTTCATTCTTTCCCTGCGTTTCGGCAATCATCGGTTCAATACCGAGCTGCATAATCGGCGGAATTTCATTTGTGCTTTACGGTATGATCTCTGCTATAGGTGTAAGAAACGTAGTTGAAAATCACGTTGACTTTACCAAGAGCCGCAACCTTATTGTTGCCGCAGTAATCCTTGTATGTTCACTCGGACTTTCAAGCGATACGGTAAGCTTTGCAATCGGAAGTGCTCAAATCACGCTTTCACCGCTTGCAGTTGCTTCAATCGCAGGTATAGTCCTTAATGCGGTTTTCCCCGGCAAGGATTACAAGTTTAATGCAGACGATTCTGCAAAGCTGAAAAAAGAAGAATAACAGGATAATGATATAATCTAAACGCAAGTGTCCCCCGCCTTTTAGTAGACGGGGGACACTTGTGAGTTTTAGCGGGAGTTATAGTCTTCCGCCGAACCCCTGAGGAGCTAATACTTCTGTGCATTGCTTTCAATCTGTCGCAAGCAATCCTCATTATGCGACATCCGTTTTTTCATACATAAAATCTGTTAAAAAGCAAAAAGGCCGACCAAACGGTCAGCCTAAAAATCAGCTTTTTAAATTAGCATTAAATTAGCAGAAGAAAACGTCCATTTCTTTTTCAACGCCGTCAGCTACGAAGTAAGCCTTGCTTTCTTCGGGTTTAAGATAAACACTGATTTCTTTAGCGTCTTTGCCGTATGTTGCTTTAACATTTTTGATAACTTCGTCAACAGCAACCTGAACGCCGCCGAATTCTACGAAGAAGTTAACTTTAGCTTCAGCAGGTTTATTTTCTACAGCCTTTTTAGCAGGAGCTTTTTTAACAGGAGCCTTTTTAGCAGGGGCTTTCTTTGCAGGAGCCTTTTTCTCAGCAGCCTTAGCAGGTGCAACTTTGGCTGTTTCATTTTCAGCAGCCTTAGCAGGTGCAACTTTGGCTGTTTCATTTTCAGTAGCCTTAGCAACAGGCTTAACTGTTTCTTTTTCAACAGCCTTAGCGGCGGTTTTTTTCGTTGTTGTTTCAGTTTTCTTTGTTGCCATAACAAATCCCTCTTTCAATTTAATATAAATTAATTATAATTTTCTTTGCCAGCGTATTTATTATACATTTAAGGAAAATATTTGTCAATAAATACAAATTATTTTCAGCAATTAATACATATTTACAGAAATTCAAAAAAACCGTTAGTTAATATTAACAATATATTTAATGTGATTTTGTCGAAAATACCATTGCGAGGCGTATTTGTCATTTGTGAATTGTGAAATTGAAAAGATCGGCATAATATGTTAAAATTAACTTTACGGACTTTGCAAAGAAATCAAGGTGACTTTTTTGGTTGAAAACTTTTTAATTATATCTCAGCAGGTGCTCGTACTTTTCATTTTGGTTGCTGTGGGATTTTTATGCGGAAAAAAAGGGCTGATAGATGATGTTGCATCAAAAAAGCTGACCGACATTGTGCTCTATGTCGTTACTCCGTGCGTAATGATTTCGGCTTTCCAGCGTGAATTTTCGGTTGAACTTGTCGGCAAAATAATAATAGCCGCCGTTTGTGCGGCGCTTATCCATGCAGGCTCAATACTTTTGGCAAAGCTGATTTTCCGCGACAAGAATGAAAGCAGAAAAAAGGTACTGAGGTTTTCGGTAATATTTTCAAACTGCGGCTTTGTGTCGCTCCCGCTCCAAAAGGCAATTTTGGGCGACGAGGGCTGGTTTTACGGCTCAATTTTCGTTGCTGTATTCAATATTTTTTTGTGGACATACGGACTTGTTTCAATGAGCGGCGACCGCAGACAGCTTTCAGTAAAAAAGCTTGTTTTTAATCCGGGGATTGTCGGTGTTGCGGTTGCTCTGATACTGTTTTTGTGCAGGATAAATCTTCCCGAAATACTCAGCCTGCCCGTAGATTATCTTACGGCGCTCAATACGCCTTTGCCGATGCTGATTATCGGTTACTATCTTTCAAAGGCTAACTTCAAGGCGGCGTTTACTGACGCCGGAATATATATCGCTATGGGCGTGAGAATGGTATTGATTCCGCTTATAGCATTGGGATTGATGCTGTTGTTCAGGATAGACAGCACTATAATAGTTGCATTCACCATTGCCGGTTCTGCACCGACTGCCGCAACAACCACAATGTTTTCAGCAAAGTACGACCGTGACGTGGAACTGTCGGTAGGCGTCGTTGCCTCAACAACTGTTATTTCATTGGTGACAATGCCGCTTGTTACTGCGCTTGCCCAGACGATTTCAGGATAAGGGAGATTATTATGCCGCGAAGCTCTATGCAAAAGCAGAAACTGCTGTATTTGCAAAAAATTCTGCTTGAAAAAACCGATGAACATCATGCGCTTACTTTAGCCGAGCTAAAAGAGCAGCTTGCCGCATACGGTATTGCCGCCGAAAGAAAAAGCCTTTATGACGACCTTGAAATTCTGGAAAAGTTCGGTATTGACATCTGCAAAATACGTTCAAAGTCCACAAGGTACTATGTCGGAAACAGGAATTTTGAAATTCCCGAGCTTAAACTGCTTGTTGACGCTATACAAAGCTCAAAATTCATAACGCACAAAAAAAGCCTGACGCTTATCAAAAAGCTTGAGGGACTTGTAAGCGAAAATGACGGAAAACAGCTCCAAAGGCAGGTCTATGTAGCAAACCGTATAAAGACGGTCAATGAAAGAATATATTATAACGTAGATAATATACACAATGCTATTTCCGAGAATAAAAAAATTCGCTTTAAATATTTCAAACTTAAGGTGAACTTCGGAACGGAAGAAAAGATAGTAAAGGCTGTACGCAAGAACGGCGCACCGTATGTGGTTTCGCCTTGGGCGTTGTGCTGGGACGATGAAAATTATTACCTCATCGGTTATGACGAGGACGTCGATTTGATAAAGCACTATCGAGTAGATAAAATGGAAGACATAGAGATAATCGACAGCCCGCGCGAGGGCGATGATAAGTTTAAAAGCTTTGACATAGCAAGCTATTCAAAAAGCGTGTTTTCAATGTTCGGCGGAAACGAAACCGAAGTAATGCTGTCGGCGGACAATGACCTTGTGGGAGTTATTGCGGACAGATTCGGCAAGAACGTGTTTATCACCAAAGAGAGCGACGCAACATTTTGTATATCGGTCAATGTTATGCTAAGCCCTCAGTTTTATGCCTGGGTGTTTGGCTTTGGCGGTAAAATGCGTATTTTGTCACCGAAAAACGCCGTTGATGAATTCAAAGCGCAGATAGCGAGTGTGCAGAAAAGCTGTAAGTAAGAAAAGAGCATTATGTTTATTAGCCTTGAGTAAAGCATTTTAATTACAAATTAGGAACGAAACGAAAAAGTATAAAGCTATAATCCGCAATCAGCAACCAAGTGTGTGATGTGGACTATAGCTTTTGATTTTAATTGAACTATAACCTTAGTGGGAATATCCCTCGTCTCTTAGGCGGGAGATGTCGGTTCAAAATTTCAGAGTGAGTAATATTCTTACACCGAAACCACGAGGAGTTAACGTTCCTTTGAACCGGTTTACATCATTATTGTTTGAAGCTTTATTTCTGTTATTTATCGCCGGAACGGGTGATGAGAGCTGCAAGCAGCCCAAAGAATATTGCCGCCGCAATACCTGCCGCGGCGCTTGTCAGTCCGCCTGTTAAAATTCCCAGCGCTCCGTCCGAGTTGAGCGCTCTTTTAACGCCCTCGCTCATAAGGTAGCCGAATCCGCTGATAGGAACAGCCGCACCTTCTCCCGCAAATTCAACAAGAGGCTTGTACACACCCACGGCACCTAAAATTATGCCTGCAACTACAAATCCTGTCAGTATTCTTGCGGGTGTGAGCTTGGTTTTATCAATAAGTATCTGACCGATGACGCATATCAGACCGCCTACCCAGAACGCATTTAAATATTGCATAAAAACACTTCTTTCAAAGTTTTTAGTAATTATCAATAAATATTGTTTTCAAAACTTGTTCAATAATTCCAAATGCAAAAAAATTAATGTGATGAAAGATTGAAAATTTATGTTCTAACACTGATTTTTTTAATATATCTCTACACAAATTCGCATTTTTGTAGTATAATTTATAATGTTGATTTCTACCCGAATGGATACAGAGGTAGAAAACATTGTAATTTTAAGGAGTGAAATCAGGATGGTTGAGGTTACAAACCTTACGAAATGTTACGGCAGTATCAAGGCTGTCGATAACATCAGCTTCACCGTCGAACAAGGTGAGGTGCTGGGCTTTCTCGGACCGAACGGCGCCGGAAAATCCACAACTATGAATATGCTTACGGGCTATATTTCATCAACAGCCGGAACGGTTAAAATCGACGGCTTTGATATTCTTGAGGACCCTAAGCAGGCAAAGCAGAAGATAGGCTATTTGCCGGAGATTCCGCCGCTGTACCTTGATATGCCCGTCAGAAAGTATCTTGAGTTTATGTTTGACCTGAAAAAGGTCAAGCTGCCAAAAAAGGAGCACATCGACGAGGTAATGCGACTTGTCAAGATTTCCGACAAATCGGAACGCATTATCAAAAACCTGTCAAAGGGTTATCGCCAGCGTGTGGGTTTTGCACAGGCACTTTTGGGCAACCCGCCGGTGCTGATACTTGACGAGCCTACCGTAGGTCTTGATCCGAATCAGATAATTGAGATACGCAAGCTGATAAAGAGTTTGGGAAAGAAACACACTGTTATTTTTTCATCTCACGTTCTTTCGGAAATCTCTGCCACTTGCGACAGAATCATTGTGATTTCAGAGGGCAAGATTGTTGCCGACGCAAAAACAAATGAGCTTTCTACGGCTGTTTCGGGCGAACAAAGACTTTCGCTTGTTGTTGAGGGCAACAGCTCCGATGTGATTTCGGCTGTCAAAAAGATACCTGCCGTTGTGCGTGCTTCAAAGGATCGTGATATGTCCGAGAACAGCGCAAAATATATTGTCCGTTATGAAAACGGTACCGATATCCGCAGGGATGTGTTTAACGCAATGGTAAGGATAGGCGCAGTGATACTTGATATGCAGTCGGGTAACGAAACGCTTGAAGACATATTCCTTGAGCTTACAGCTCAAGAACAGAGCAAATTTATTGATAACGGAGGTAAAAACTGATGGGTGCAATATTAAAAAGAGAACTTTCCTCCTATTTTAACTCTGCTACGGCATATGTTGTAATGGCGGTTTACTTTTTCTTTTCGGGACTGTTTTTCTATCTCTACTGCTTTGGCTACAATTCGGCAAGTCTTGCGGGAGTTTACGGAAATATGTTCTATATAATTATGTTCATAATCCCGATAATCACAATGAAAACCTTTGCCGAAGAAAAGCGTCAAAAGACCGATCAGGCACTTTTGACTGCTCCGACAAGCCTTACCGAAATCGTTTTGGGCAAGTTTTTGGGAGCATTTATTCTTTATGCTATTTGCAGCTGCATTTACCTTGTTTATGCGGTTATCATTTCTTTCTTTACCACACCCGAATGGTCGGTAATTCTCTGCACATTTTTAGGCGTTATACTTTTGGGAGCCGCACTCATTGCCATTAATGTGTTTATCTCGGTTTTGACCGAAAGTATGATAATTGCGGCAGTTTTCGGTATGGCCGTAGGTCTTTTGATAAGTATGCTCAGCAGCCTTGCAAGTATGGTTTCGATAAGCTGGATTTCAAGCGTATTGAAGTCTGTAAGCTTTATGGAGTATTACACTAACTTTACTTACGGAATTTTAAGCATTGTTGACGTAGTGTTTTTCCTGAGCGTTACCGCACTGTTTTTGTTTTTCACGGTGCGTGCTCTTGAAAAAAGGCGCTGGAGCTGAGGGAGGTAATGAAAATGAGCCAAGAAAACAGAAATTTGAACACAACCGCTCCCGAAACTCAGGAAACTGCAGCTTCGGCTGCCGATAATAAATCGAAAAAATCTCCGAAAGCCGGCAAACCGAAAAAGAGCGGCGGCTTTAAGGCTTTTATGAAGTCACGCAAAGCAAAGCACGGCTCAATTGCCGTTGTTATTATTGCGGTCGTAATTGCCGTTACCATAGTTTTAAACATAGTCTGCGGATTGCTCGTTGACCGTTTCCCGAATCTCAAGCTTGACCTTACGTCAAACGGAGCGTTTGAATTGCAGAGCGATACCGTTGATTATGTGCAGAACCTTGACGATGATGTTGAAATCCACGTTCTTTCGGCAAGGTCGTCATTTGAAAATAACGGTACATATTTTGTCCAGGCGTCAAATCTTCTTGACAAAATGGAGAGCGAATCAAACGGCAAAATAACGCTGGATTTTGAAGATGTTGCAACAGACCCGAATTTTGCAAACAAATATCCCGACATAAACTGGGACGGGGACGCCAAAAATATTATACTTGTTGTAAGCGGCGATCAATACAGAGCGCTTACGCTTGAGGACTGCTTTGATTACGATTCACAATACTACAGCTATTCAGGATCGTATCAGTTTACCGGAACAAAGGTTGAGCAGGCTGTAGTTACGGCAATTCTCAACGTAACTACCAAAGACAAGATAGTTGTCGATATGATAACGGGCAACGGCGAGCAGGACTACAGCGCAATAAAGAGCCTGCTTGAAAAGAACGCTTATCAGGTGAACGAGGTATCGCTTGCCACAAGCGGCATTGATGACGACGCAGACATCGTGTTCCTGTTTGCACCGTCTGTTGACCTTGACGACAGTGCGTCGGAGAAGCTTTCAACCTGGCTTGACAACGGCGGCAAATACGGAAAGACTATGATATATGTTCCCAGCCCCGAAAAAACAGATACGCCTAATCTTGACGATCTTATGTCAGATTGGGGGATGCAGGTAGACGACGGTTATGTTTTTGAAACAAATCCAAAGTATCTTGTAAGCAACACAAGTCCGTATGCGTTTATCACGGATTATACAGATTATTATCAGGAAAATCTTAAAAATGCCAAAATTCCTGTTCTTACATCAAACGCACACGATATTATAATCAAGGACGAATCAGCCGCTCATGCGCTTTTAACAACCTCGACAAGCGCAGGAGTATGCCCCTATGACGCAGACGACGACTGGAACTATCAGGACGCCATAAAAGGTACTGCGCTCAATATTGCGGCAGAGGGCGTTAAAACGGGCGACAATGACGCAAAATCAAATATGATTGTTTTCGGTTCATATATGATGTTTACCGAAAGCGTAATGTCGATAAACAGCTTCAACAACTCGGCTTATCTTATGAACATCGTAAATACCGTGGTTGACAAATCCGACGCGGCTATTACTATTGAGAGCAAATCACTTGACAGCGGAGAGCTTGGCATAACCGATGTAACGCCCGGAAATATCATTCTTGTGATATTTGTATTTGTTGTTCCTATCGGCATACTTATCACGGGAATTGTAGTATGGCTTCGCAGGAGGAACAGATAATGAAAAAGAACAAAAAAGCACTGATTATCGTCGGCATAGCCGCAGTACTTCTTGTAGGGTTGATGCTTTTGCTCATCTTCCTGCCAAAGGGGGGCTCCGATGACACCGCAACATATGACGAGGGTATCAAAATGGAAACCTCGGTTGACGAAAACGGCGTTCATCAGGTAACGATCGACACCGACGAGAACGGCAACATTGAAAACAACAGCTACGGCACGCTTATGGAATATGTGCCTGCCGATATTTCGGAAATACATCTTGAAAACGACAAGGGAACGATGGATATAACTTCCGAAACTCCGGTTGACAGCGACGGCAAGACCGAGACCACAAAATATACGATAGTGGGCTTTGAGGATTATGCTACGCAGTCGGGAATGCCCGATGAAATTGCAAATTCCGCCGCCTCCATAGAATTCAAAAAGGTTGCAACCCTTGATAAGAGCAGGGCGGGAGAATACGGCTTTGACAGCCCGCGAAGCACCGTTACCGTTACATATAATGACAACACCAAGGCTATCATTACCGTGGGCAACGACGCTCCCCAGTCGGCGGGAACATATATAAGGTTCGGTACGGGCGACGCAATATATCTTGTTGATACCGATACCGTTTCTCCGTTTGACTACGGACTTACCGATCTTATGAGCCTGACGATCAACGATTCCGCCTCGGATTCGGACAAATCTCAGGCAAGCTCTATCACGATTTCAGGTTCGGCATTTTCCGACGATATAGTGCTTGAGCCTAACGACGGCGGCAAAACCTCGGCTTCGTATATCATTAAGGAGCCGGTACAGGGACATGCAAACGAGAGTGAAAGCAGTAAGATTGAGGGCGGAATACGGGGCTTGTATGCCGAAAGCGTAAAAATGGTTGCGCCGTCCGATTCTCAGCTTGCAGACCTCGGACTTGCAGAGCCGTATGCCGAGGTAAGGGCGGTATATTCCGACACTACGGTTGATATTATCAGCTCAGAACCCGACTCCGACGGTAAGGTTTATGTTATGCTCAGCGGCGGAAATGTGGTCTATGTAATGGATTCTTCAAAAGTACCCTGGGTAACAACGAGCTATGAAAAGCTGATAAGTGAGTATGTGCTTTATCCAAAGCTTACCGCACTTTCCGGTTTATCAATAGAATTGGGCGGAGAAACATATGACTTTGAGCTTTCCTCAAAGACCTCAAACACCACCGACGGCAATGGAAACGAAACCTCATCGGTTGAAACCGTTATTGAATATGACGGAAGAGAAATCGCTTCGGAAAAATTCTCGACCTTTTATGACGCTGTTGCGCTGATTGAGCTTGCAGACGCTAAAAGTGACAGTACAAGCGGCGATCCGATAGTTTCAATAACATATACTTATGAATCCGACGATTCTTCCGATACCGTAAAATACTACAAGACAAGCGGCGATCGCTATGCCGCCGAGCTGAACGGTACGATTATCGGTCACGTTCATCAGTCCGCCGTCAACAGACTTTCGGCAGACGTGGAGGAACTTATAAAAAAAGCAGACTAATCATTGAGGAGTGATATTATGGGTATGACAATGTCCCAAAAAATACTTGCGGCTCACGCAGGACTGGACGAGGTAAAGGCAGGACAGCTAATCGAGGCAAAGCTTGATATGGTACTTGGCAATGATGTTACTTCGCCTGTTGCAATCAATGTATTTGAAGAAAACGGTGCCACCGATGTATTTGATAACACGAAGATTGCTATGATAATGGACCACTTTACACCCAACAAGGATATCAAAGCGGCAACACAGGTAAAGCAGACAAGAACCTTTGCCCGAAAATATGATATTAAAAATTATATGGACGTGGGCGAAATGGGAATTGAGCACGCTCTTCTGCCCGAAAAAGGACTTGTAGGTCCGGGTTGTTTGTGCATCGGTGCAGACTCTCATACCTGCACATACGGTGCGCTGGGGGCTTTTTCAACGGGAGTAGGCTCTACCGATATGGCGGCAGGAATGATAAGCGGCAAGGCGTGGTTCAAGGTTCCGTCCGCAATAAAATTCAACCTTATCGGAAAACCGCAGAAGTATGTGAGCGGCAAGGACGTTATTCTTCATATAATCGGTAAAATCGGCGTTGACGGCGCACTTTACAAGTCAATGGAATTTGTCGGCGAGGGACTTAAATATCTCGGAATTGACGACAGACTGACGATTGCCAATATGGCTATTGAAGCAGGCGCCAAAAACGGTATTTTCCCGGTTGACGACATCACCCGCGAATACTGCAACGGCAGATACAAGGGAACTCCCGTTGAATACACAGCCGACGAGGACGCGGTATATGACGAGGAATACACGATTGACCTTTCAGCGCTTCGCCCGACGGTATCATTCCCGCACCTCCCAGAAAACACAAAAACAGTCGATGAGATCGGCGAAAAGGAAGTTAAGATTGACCAGTGCGTTATCGGCTCCTGTACAAACGGCAGAATAACCGACCTAAGAGCCGCCGCAGAGATACTTAAGGGCAAAAAGGTGGCAAAGGGCGTAAGATGTATAATTATTCCCGGAACTCAACAGATATGGCTTGACGCAATGCACGAGGGCTTGTTTGACATATTTGTAAACGCAGGAGCGGTTGTGTCCACTCCGACCTGCGGACCTTGCCTCGGAGGACATATGGGCATACTCGCCGCAGGCGAAAAGGCGATTTCAACAACAAACCGTAACTTTGTAGGCAGAATGGGACACGTTGACAGTGAGGTTTATCTTGCAAGTCCGGCTGTTGCCGCCGCAAGTGCCGTTACGGGCTATATTACAAATCCCGAAAAGCTTTAAGAAAGGTTAGGTATGCAGTATGAATGCAAGAGGAACAGTACATAAATTCGGCGACAATGTCGATACGGACGTAATAATCCCTGCCCGTTATCTTAACACGGCTTCACACAAGGAGCTTGCCGCTCATTGTATGGAGGATATTGACAAGGATTTTGTAAACAAGGTCAAAGAGGGCGATATTATGGTAGCCGAAAAGAATTTTGGCTGCGGCTCGTCCCGTGAACACGCTCCCATAGCTATCAAAACAAGCGGAATTTCCTGCGTGATCGCCTCGACCTTTGCAAGAATTTTCTACCGCAACTCAATCAACATCGGACTTCCGATACTCGAATGTGACGAGGCGGCAAAGGAGATAAAGGACGGCGATACCGTAAGCGTAAACTTTGACACGGGCGTTATAACCGACGAAACCACCGGCAAGACATATAAGGCAGAGCCGTTTCCCGAGTTTATCCAGAATATCATCAAAAAAGGCGGACTTATCAAGTCTATCACAGAGTAATATTTCGGCAGGGCTTTTGCCCTGCCTTTTTGTGTCGGATACATTAGCGCTGCAAATTCTCTGAGATTTTTTGCATTGCATATTAGCTTGTAAAAAAATACTTGAAAAATAGGGGATAATATCGTATAATATCAATAACTGAGTAATATTTTGGCTCAACTATATTTGAAAGGAGAAGTACATATGATTTATTCAAAAGAAGTAGAAAATATGTGTACTGTTGCAAAAGGACCAAAGCACGGTCCCGCACCTATTCCCGAAGAGGGCAAGTGGGTAAAAGCTTATGAGATCAAAGACATTTCCGGTCTTTCACACGGTGTAGGCTGGTGTGCACCTCAGCAGGGTGCCTGCAAGCTCACACTTAACGTAAAGGACGGCGTTGTTCAGGAGGCTTTGGTTGAAACGATCGGCTGTTCGGGTATGACTCACTCGGCTGCTATGGCCGCTGAAATTCTTCCGAACAAAACTCTCCTTGAGTGCCTTAACACCGACCTTGTCTGTGACGCAATCAACACCGCTATGAAGAACATCTTTGAACAGCTCGTTTACGGCAGAAGCCAGACAGCTTTCTCGGAGGGCGGACTTCCTATCGGCGCAGGTATGGAGGATCTCGGAAAGGGACTTCGTTCACAGGTTGGTACAATGTACAGCACAAACGCAAAGGGCGTTCGTTTTATGGAAATGGCAGAGGGCTATGTTCTCAAAACCGCTCTTGACGAAAACGACGAGGTTATCGGCTATCAGTTCGTAAAGCTCGGCAAGATGCTTGAAGATATCCGCCACGGCGTTGAGCCAAATGAAGCATACAAAAATAACATCGGTCAGTACGGTCGCTTTGACGGAGCAGCCAAGTATATTGACCCCCGTGAAGAATAATTCGGTAAGGAGGACGCAATAATGGCAGTACAGTTTGAAAGTATGGAAAGAAGAATGCCTAAAATTGAGAAGTGCCTTGCCGAATACGGTATTGCAGATCTTGAAGAGGCAAGAAAAATTTGTAACGACTTGGGCTTTGACCCCTACGACATCGTAAAGGGCGTTCAGCCTATCGCTTTTGAAAACGCAGGCTGGGCTTATACCCTCGGTTGTGCGGTAGCAGTTAAAAAGGGTGTAAAGACTGCGGCTGAGGCTTCTGAAGCTATCGGTATCGGTCTTGAGGCTTTCTGTATTCCCGGCTCTGTTGCAGAGCAGAGAAGTGTAGGCAGAGGCCACGGCAACCTCGGCGCAATGCTTTTAAGAGATGAAACAAAATGCTTTGCATTTCTTGCAGGTCACGAAAGCTTTGCTGCGGCAGAGGGCGCTATCGGTATTGCCCGTAACGCAAACAAGGCAAGAAAAGAACCGCTCAGAGTTATTCTTAACGGTCTTGGCAAAGATGCCGCTTATATCATTTCAAGAATCAACGGCTTTACATATGTAAAGACTCAGTTTGATTACTTTACCTCAGAACTTAAAATCGTTGAAGAGAGAGCTTTCTCAGACGGCGAAAGAGCAGCAGTTCGCTGCTACGGCGCAGACGATGTTCGCGAGGGCGTAGCAATTATGCAGCACGAAAACGTTGGTGTTTCCATTACAGGTAACTCAACCAACCCGACTCGTTTCCAGCACCTTGTTGCAGGTACATACAAGAAATGGGCTATTGAAAACGGCGTTAAATATTTCTCCGTTGCTTCCGGCGGCGGTACAGGTCGTACCCTTCACCCTGACAATATGGGTGCAGGTCCTGCTTCTTACGGTCTTACAGACTCAATGGGCAGAATGCACGGCGACGCTCAGTTTGCAGGTTCATCTTCGGTTCCTGCTCACGTTGAGATGATGGGTCTTATCGGTATGGGTAACAACCCAATGGTAGGCGCAACAGTTGCTTGTGCGGTTGCAGTTTACGAAGCACTTAAATAATTTTTTGCAATTAAAGCCGAAGCTCCGCTGTATATTCAACGGTGTTTCGGCTTTTTGTTTTAATTAAAGGAGTGGTAAAATGCATTTTAATGACGAATATTTTACTTCGGTTATCAACGCTTTTGAAAAGCTTGACGAGGTTGACTCGGTTGTGCTCGGCGGTTCACGCTCAACGGGCGAGTGTGACGCAAAGTCGGACTATGACATATACGTTTATTGCTCGGGCGATTTGTCGCTTGAACAAAAGGCAAGTGTGCTGAAACCGTTTTGCAGTATGACCGAGATAGGAAACCATTATTGGGAGCTTGAGGATAATTGTGTGCTGAGCAACGGAATATCACTTGATGTCATTTATAGAAGCATTGATAAATTCGAGGGCTACCTTAAATTTGTTGTGGACGAGGGAGTATCGTTTAACGGTTATACCACCTGCTTTTGGCATAATATAATCAACAGTAAGGTTTTGTTTGATAAATCGGGAAAATTCACCGAATTACAGAAAAAATACACCATAGACTATCCGGAAAAGCTGAGGGAAAATATCATTTCCAAAAATCGCAAGCTACTCAGCGGAGTTCTTCCGTCGTACGACAAACAAATCAAAAAGGCGGCGCAAAGAAACGACCTTGTAAGCGTACACCACAGGATAACCGAATTCCTTGCAAGCTATTTTGACATTATTTTTGCGCTCAACAGATTAACTCACCCGGGTGAGAAAAAACTTGTTTCACTTTGCAAAAAAAATTGTAAAATTTTGCCCGAAAATTTTGAAGAAAACATAAATGCTTTGCTTGCTTCGGTCACAAAGGGCAACTCATATGACATTGTCTGCGATATGGTAGCAGAGCTTGATAAGGTGATACAGTAAAATAGTTGCAATATTATGCTAACGGTAACTTATTTAAATAAAAATTTGACCTCTCCTTTTTTGGAGAGGTTTTTGTCATATCAATAAAATTAAATTTTCCGCCCAATAGTCAAGCTTTGTTTCAAATTCAAATTCAAGAATATCGGAGTTTTCATAGGAATGTTCAACTTCCTTTGAGTATTTTTGCATAATCCTTGAAAGACGTTCTTTGTCATATGCTCCGCCGTTCCTGAGCTGTGCTTCTATTCCCAATATGATAATATAGGCGCACACAAGTCTTTGAAACGGAAGCATAACGTCATAGGTGTCTATTGCCTTAAGGTAATAGACGTAGATATAGTAAAGCGCAAGCTTTTCATAATCTTCATCGTATTCCTCGGATACCTTGCAGTCATTGCAGTTATTTGCGGCATCGTCTAACAGATTTCGCCATCTGTCGCTGACGATTTCAAGCCGCTCGTGAAGTTCAAAAATAAATTTACGGTCGGCTTTTTCGGTATTGCTATCCGTTTTTACTTCGGGTATATCCTCAAATGAATAGTTGTCGCTGTCGATAAGATCCTGAACTTCGCTGTTAAACAGAATACATCTTTTTAGTCTGTCTGCAAACGGCTTTGATTTGTCGGACAGTATCCGAACGCTTTGCGCTCTTGCTTTCAGCAAAAATTCCATATATTCCGTGCTGTATTCAACATTTGTTTTGTCAAAATCTTCGGTATAAAAATCTTCGTACGGGTCGCCCTCAAAATTCAGTATCAGCTTTGAAGCAACTGGACAGGCGAACGAGAGCATATGTTCGGTAAACGTGATATAGTCCTGCGTTATTCTCGGAAAATTTTTGCAGGTTTCGCAAAGATGTTCTTCGCCGAGATTTATGTAGATGTCACAAAGCATATCATCGTTCCAAAACGGACACCTGCCGTCCTTCCGTGATATGAAAATTCGGTTGTCGTCATCGCCGTCAACGGTAAGGCTTCTTATCTTATCGCCGAATTCTCCTTTTACGGTGTTGTAAAACTTTTCAGCGTTGTCGTCAAGCTCAACGTCCCAGTCCTTGCAGCAGCTGTCGGGGCATTTGTTGGCTATGCACTTAAAGTCTTTGTAGTATTTAGGATAAATGTGTTTCATTTTATTATGTCCATTCCAATGTCAGAAAAAATTGCTCATATGCGTCGTCCCAGCCGTCTATCTGATTAACCCCGCCGCCGTTCACACTTCTGAGCTTGGCGTCGCTTGCGTTCTGCCCTACGGCAAAAAGCTCGCCGAGCGTGATATTATAGCCGTTTTTCTGACAAAACTCGCAAAAATTTTCTAAAGGGTTACTGTTTTGCTTGGTTTGAATAAGAGCGGCTTTAAGCTGCCCGTCAGATTTTGCGTCGTGCAGGAGCCTGTCAAGCTCCTGTTCTGTCGTGCCGTTCATAATACTACCTCTTTTTTACGCTTGTTCCCAAAACGTCCGATATATCTGAAATTGTGATAAACGCCTTTGAGTCGATTTGCAGAACAATGTCCTTGAGCTTTGAAACCTGAAATCGGTTTATGACAAAGTAAATTGCGGATTTGCTTTCCTGAGAATAATAGCCTTTTACATCAAACTGGGTTATTCCGTGACCGAATTCCTCGGAAACCTTACTGCATATTTCATCGCTTTTGTCGGTGATTATCATTACCGATTTTTCTTTGTCAAAGCCCTCAACAATGAAGTCGATGGTTTTAAGCGCAACCGCATATGCAATGATTGAATAGAGCGGCAGCTCCCAGCTTTGGAAAATGCAGCCTATCACGATATACAGAGCTACGTTAAAAATCATAATAAACGTACCTACGGAAATACCGAGCTTTTTTGCAAATACTACCGCAAGCACTTCAATACCGTCAAGCACTGCGCCGAATCGTATAGTAAGACCGCTTCCGATACCGGAAATAAGTCCGCCGAATATAGCGCACAAAAGAAGGTCGCTGTGTGCTATGGGAGACGCAGTTGTAACATCAACCGGCAGTACATAAGTTATTATATAAGACGCCGCCGAAAAAATCAATACCGTCCAGCCCGAATAAAAGGTAAACAGCAAGCCCTGCTTTTTAAGTCCGAACAGGAACAACGGCAAATTCAGTACGATAAGGAACAGTGAAAATGAAAACTGATCCGGAGTTATCTGCCACAGCAGCATTGAAAGTCCCGAAATTCCGCTGTCATACAGGTTTACCGGGGAAAGAAACATAGTTGCGGCAACTGCATTTATACTTCCGGCAACAAGAAGCCAAAGCATAGTAGAAATTTTGATCTTTTTTAGTTGTTTGATTTTTGATTTGAGTGTGTTTTTCATTTTATCACTTCCCTTTCAAATGATACCTATTAATACAAAAGGCTGTTTCATCGTAATGAAACAGCCGTTGTAACACTAAAAAAATTATTCAATGGAGTTGTCCAAATACTCCATAAGTTCTTCGTCGTCTTTTTTCTGCTTATCTTTTACAATAAAGAAAGCCGTAAGTGCAGCTGAAAGTGTTGCCACGATCGTAATTATGCCGATGAGAAACGCTAAATTTTTATTTTTCATAAAATGACCTCCAAGTGTTAGAATTAATTTGTTATATGCTATATATATTTATATTCTAACATTTTTTATAAAAAAGTCAACACCAAAACAAAAAAAGCAGAGAAATTCTCTGCTTTTAAGGTTAAGCTTAATTAAACTTATGTTAGGCTTTCCGAGATTATGCGGAAGCGTTGAGTCTTTTTGCAAGAGAAGACTTGCTTCTTGCGGCTGTATTCTTGTGCATAATACCCTTTGCTGCTGCCTGGTCAATTTTCTTGATAGCAAGACGAACTGCCTCTGTTTTGTTGTCAGCATTTGTGTCAACTGCGTAGTAAGCTTTCTTGATGGCAGTCTTTAAAGCTGACTTTGTAGCCTTGTTGCGAGCTGTCTTTGTAGCAATAACCTTAACACGCTTTTTTGCAGATTTAATGTTTGGCATTGTCCCACCTCCTTAAAATGTCGGTCATATGAATAATATATTAACACAAAACGCCCTGAAAATCAAGTCTTTTTGAAAAAAATATGCAGAAGCGCACGATTTTTATCAAATTAAACTTTTGGTTTCCATATGTTGTATGGGGCGCAGATGTTATGTCTATATGCAGATTTAATCTTCATCGGTTTCATTGCTTTCGGCAGCTTCGGCATCGGACTGTTTGCGTCTTTTCTTTTTGCTGAGGTAAAACATAAACACAACTATAGCAAGAAAGGCTAAAGAAATGCACTTGAAAACTATTCCGAGGGTGCCCTCAAACATCGGAATTCCGCCGAATGAGTTGAGCGCGTACCACACGGTCATAAAGACAAAAAACGCCGACAGCACAAAAGCATATACGCCCTGTCTTGTGCCTATAATAAACGTCAGTACGGCAAGTATTCCCCAGACGAACACATAAGCATACTGTAAGTATTCGTTCATAACATCATTCCTTTCGGGTGTAACTGCATCTGCACTTAGATTATAAAGTTTAACACCTTTTGTTGTCAAGCAAAAGTGAACAAAATGTGAAACTTTTGCAAAAACGGAATTTTTTTCAAAAATGTCTTGACTTTTACTGACTTTGGTATTATATTAAGGGTAAAGTAATTAGCACTCTAACATTGAGAGTGCTAATTACATCAAAATCCGACTCGAAAACAGAGGTGAGCGGTTTGGAGCTGACTGCGAGAAAAGAAAATATCCTGTCGGCAATCGTTCAAAGCTATGTCACCACGGGTGAGCCTGTCGGTTCAAAAAATCTGATATCCCAGGCAGGATTGAATGTTTCTTCGGCAACTGTCCGAAATGAGATGGCCGATCTTGAAAGCAAGGGTTATCTTGTTCAGCCTCATACCTCGGCAGGGCGTGTGCCTACTCAGCAGGGTTACAGGTATTATGTGGATCATCTGATGAAGATTACGCCTGTATCGCAGAGCGGACGAAACTATATCGGCGAAACGCTCGGCAAAAGTGCCGAGTCGCCCGAAAGCATACTTCAATCTGCCGCCGATTTGCTGACAAATCTGACAGATTTTGTGGCGTTTGCGACAACTCCCGACGGCGAGGACAGCAGGATACGCAGAATAAGCTTTGTGCAGACCGGTGCACACGCCGCAATGGCGGTGGTTATGGCGTCAAACGGACTCATAAAAACACGGCTGTTCAGGTGTGAATTTATGATAACGCCGGAAATCCTCGGAGTGTTTGATAAGGCGCTCAACGAAACCTTTGCGGGAATAAAGCTTTCGTCAATAAACAAGCCGTTCATTCAGACGGTTGCGGCAAGATTCGGCGAACTGTCGCTGTTTATGCCAAATGTGCTTACGGCGATAATGGAGGCTGCAAGGCTTGCCAAGGACGTAAGCGTTTATCACAGCGGTTATAACAAGCTGATGCTTGTGCCTGACGAAAATTTTATTGCGGTGCGCAGGATAACAGAATTCTTGAACAACGAACACGACCTTGCAAATATGCTTGAGGCTTTGCCTCCGGCAACAGCAGTCACTATCGGCAGGGAAAACAGCAGGGTTGAGCTCAGCTCAAGCTCCGTTGTTTCGTCAAGATACTTTGCAGGCTCGGACCAGTCGGGAGTTTTGGCGGTTATCGGACCTGTTGCGATGAATTACGGCAGGGTGACGGCAATTCTTGAATGTATTACCGAAAACGTGGAAACGCTTATCGGTGAGCTTGTTGAAATATGATCAAAGGAGGATAAAGATGCCAAAGAAAAATAAGGAAAAGGCAAAGGCGGCTGAACAGGAACCGGAAATCAAGGAAACAGAAGCCGAGCCGAAGGATAATAACGAAGAAAAGGCGGAAAGCAAGACTGATAAAAAAGACGAAAAGATAACTTCCCTTGAGGAAGAGCTTAAATCTCAAAAGGATAAATATATGAGGCTTGCCGCAGAATATGACAACTACCGCAAGCGCACGGCAAACGAAAAGCTTTCATTGTATGATGACGCAACCGCAAAGGCGGTTACGGAGCTTTTACCGGTTGCCGACAGCGTAAGAATGGCGCTTGAAAATCTAAAGGATGCAGACCCCGAAATAATCAAGGGCGTTGAGCTTATTTCAAATCAGCTTGAAAAGTCTTTTGAAAAGCTGAAAATAGAAAGCTACGGCAGGATAGGCGACAGCTTTGACCCGAATATTCACAACGCTATTTCAAAGATTGACAATGACGAGCTTGATAAAAACACCGTTTCACAGGTGTTCCAAACAGGCTATAAAATCGGCGACAAGATTGTGCGCCACGCTATGGTGCAGGTTGCCAACTGCGACTGATAAACGCACGGCAAACATTGCTTAAATCGGGACTGATTAAATATTAAATCAATACGTCCCTCATAAAAACGCTTGTAATACAAAATAAATATAAAACATTTCATTGGAGGAATTCATTATGGCTAAAACAATAGGTATAGATTTAGGTACAACAAACTCCTGCGTAGCAGTTATTGAGGGCGGCGAACCCGTCGTTATCGCAAACGCCGAGGGTGCAAGAACAACTCCGTCCGTTGTTGCATTTTCAAAGGACGGCGAAAGAATGGTAGGTCAGGTTGCAAAACGCCAGGCTATCACAAACCCCGAAAGAACGGTTTCTTCTATCAAAAGAGAAATGGGTACTTCTCACAAGGTAACAATAGACGGCAAGAGCTACACACCTCAGGAAATCTCGGCAATGATTCTGCAAAAGTTAAAGGCAGACGCTGAGGCTTACCTCGGCGAAACCGTAACTCAGGCTGTTATCACCGTTCCCGCTTACTTTACTGACGCTCAGCGTCAGGCAACAAAGGACGCAGGAAAGATTGCGGGACTTGATGTAAAGAGAATCATCAACGAGCCGACCGCAGCAGCTCTTTCATACGGCGTTGATAAAGAAAACGACCAAAAGGTTATGGTTTATGACCTTGGCGGCGGTACGTTCGATGTATCTATCATCGAAATGGGCGACGGCGTTCAGGAGGTTCTTGCAACAGCAGGTAACAACAGACTGGGCGGCGACGACTTTGATAAGAGAATCATTGATTGGATGGTTTCTTCATTTAAAACAGAAACAGGCATTGACCTTTCATCAGATAAAATGGCAATGCAGAGATTAAAGGAAGCTGCCGAAAAAGCTAAGATCGAGCTTTCGGGCGTTACAACTTCTTCAATCAATCTGCCGTTTATTACAGCAGACCAGACAGGACCTAAGCACCTTGACTTAACTCTTACAAGAGCAAAGTTTGACGAGCTTACCTCTGACCTTGTAGAAGCAACAATGGGACCTGTTCGTTCCGCACTTTCGGATTCGGGACTTCAGATAAGCCAGATTGACAAGGTTCTTATGGTCGGCGGTTCTTCAAGAATTCCCGCTGTTCAGGACGCAGTTAAAAAACTCATCGGCAAAGAACCTTTCAAGGGTATCAACCCAGATGAATGTGTTGCAATAGGTGCGGCAATTCAGGCAGGCGTACTCGGCGGCGAAGTTGACGGACTTCTTCTTCTTGACGTTACTCCGCTTTCACTTGGTGTTGAAACAATGGGCGGCGTAATGACAAAGATTATTGACAGAAACACAACAATTCCTACAAAGAAGAGCCAGATCTTCTCAACTGCTGCGGATAACCAAACTCAGGTTGAAATCAACGTACTTCAGGGTGAGCGTGAATTCGCCCGCGACAATAAACAGCTCGGTTTGTTTGCACTTACGGGAATTGCTCCTGCAATGCGCGGAGTTCCGCAGATTGAAGTAACATTTGATATTGACGCAAACGGTATCGTAAACGTATCCGCAAAGGATTTGGGTACAGGCAAAGAGCAGAAGATTACAATTTCTTCTTCAACAAATATGAGCAAAGAGGACATCGACAAGGCTGTTAAGGACGCAGAACAGTATGCTGCAGAGGATAAGAAACGCCGTGAAGAGGTTGACGCAAAGAACGAGGCAGAAAACCTTGTTTATCAGGCAGAAAAGCTTGTAAGCGACAGCGGCGACAAGCTTGCAGACGATGATAAAAACACAATTAACACCAAGGTTTCTGCACTCAAAGAGGCAATTTCCAAGAATGATGCAGAGCTTATGAAGACCGCAAAGGACGATTTGCAGAAATCATTGTATGATATTTCCGCAAAACTTTATCAGCAGGCAGCTCCGCAGGGCAATCCTCAGCCGGGCGCACCCGATATGGGAGGCGCACAGCCAAACAACAGCGGCGATCCTAATGTGTATGACGCAGATTTTAAGGACGTTGACGATAATAACAAATAACATCAAAGGCATTTTAAGGAGCCGTTCAGGCGGCTCCTTTTCCTGCTGTTTGGAATTTTGAACATATTTAAACACATAAACATACTGCAACACATTGCAAAGAGAGAGTGTGACTATGGCAGATAAAAGAGATTATTACGAGGTGCTTGGCGTTCAGAAGGGCGCAAGTGACGATGAGATAAAAAAAGCATACAGAACTCAGGCAAAAAAATATCACCCCGACCTTCATCCGGGAGATAAGAGCTGTGAGGAAAAGTTCAAGGAAGTAAACGAGGCCTATGAGGTGCTTTCCGATAAGGATAAAAAGGCACGCTATGACCAATTCGGTCACGCAGGTGTTGATCCTAACTTCGGAGCAGGCGCAGGCGGCGGAAGTCCGTTTGGACAGGGAATTGACCTTGACGATATATTTTCGAGCTTTTTCGGCGGCTTTGGCGGAAGGCGTTCAAACAATCCGAACGCTCCTATGCGGGGCAGTGACGTTGAAGCAAGCATATCCATATCGTTTGAGGAGGCGGCAAAGGGCTGTAAAAAGACCGTAAGCTACAATGCGGTAGTGACCTGCGGCGACTGTCACGGAACAGGTGCTCAGGCAGGCTCTCACCCAAAGACCTGCTCGGCGTGCGGCGGCTCGGGCAGGGTGACGATAAATCAGCGTACGCCGTTTGGCGTTGTGCAGACGCAGCGTACCTGCGACGCCTGTCACGGAAAGGGAAAGATAATTGATAATCCCTGCCGTAAATGCGGCGGTTCGGGCAGACAGAGAAAAAACAGAACGGTTGACGTTTCCATTCCCGCAGGTATCAAGGATAAACAGATCCTCAACGTGAGCGGTCACGGCAACGCAGGCTACAACAACGGTCAGCCGGGTGATTTGCACGTTTATGTAAACGTACGCAGTCATGATGTTTTTGAACGCAGAGGCGACGACGTTTGGTGCGACCTTCCGATAACCTTTGCTCAGGCTTCCTTGGGAGCGGACGTTGTAGTTCCCACGCTTGACGGTAAGGTAACATATTCGGTACACGAGGGCACTCAGCCCGGAGATATTTTTAAGCTCAAGGGCAAGGGTATTCAGCATCTCGGCGGACGCGGCAGAGGCGACCAGTATGTCAGAATGACGGTAGAAATTCCAAAAAATCTGAGTTCAAAGCAAAAGGAGCTTATCCGTCAGTTTGACAGTACAACTACGGACAAAAACTATGCGCGCCGCAAGACGTTTTTTGAAAAGCTGAAAAGATTATTTAACGATTAATACAGGTACAGATTATGAATCATTGGACTGAAATAAAAATTTCCGTAAACTCAAAGGACGTTGACAGGGCGGGCGACATTGCAAATGTTGTTGTACCCTACGGCATATATATTGAGGATTATTCAAGCCTTGAACAAGAGGTTGAGGATATAGCGCATATTGACCTTATTGACGAAGACCTGCTGAAAAAAGACAGGTCAAAGGCGTTTGTGCATATATATCTTGAACCCGACGTTTCTCCGTCCGAGGCTGTGGCGTTCCTTTCCGAACGCTACAATGCCGAGAATATCAAACATAACATTGAACTTCTCGACTGCGCCGAGGAGGATTGGCGCAACAACTGGAAAAAGTATTTTAAGCCTATCCCCGTCGGCAAAAACCTGCTCATTCGTCCAAGCTGGTATCAAGATTACGACGCAGGGAACAGGGTGGTTTTGAACATTGATCCCGGCCTTGCTTTCGGCACGGGTGGTCACGAAACCACAAAGCTGTGCCTGGAAATGTGCGAAAAGTATATGAAACAAGACGACAGCGTGCTTGACGTGGGCTGCGGAAGCGGAATTTTGGGAATTGCTGCGCTTTTGCTCGGAGCAAAAAAGGCAGTCGGTGTTGATATTGACGAAACCGCCGTACGCACCGCAGGAGAAAACGCCGAGCTTAACGGTGTAGGCGACCGCTTTACGGCGATTTGCGGCAGCTTTACCGATAAGGTGCAGGGCAAATACGACATAGTGCTTGCAAATATCGTTGCAGACGCAATTATGTTTTTGTCAAAGGGCGTAAAGGACTTTATGAAGGACGACGCCGTTTATATAATGAGCGGTATAATTGATACAAGAGGCGAGGAAGTAAAGAATTCGGTCGGCAAGTATTTTGACATAATTGAAGAACACCGTGACGGCGGTTGGGTTTGCCTTGCAGCAAAAATCAAGTCTTGATATTTTAAAGCTTTTGTGTTATTGTATTATTAAATAAAAATTGTTTGGAGGTTTTGTAATTGAAAAAACCGGATAAAAAGGAAATGCTAAACTTGTTTTTCTCTGCATTTCTGATTATTGCATTCATAGTGTGCGCACATTTCTTTAACGACTTTGCAAAAACTCTTCCGACTGTTATCGGCTCAATAGTATCGGTAGTTATCTACGCAGTGTTCGGACTTTTGCTTTTTTACGCTACAAGAGTCGGAGACGGAAAAGCAGTAAAGCGTTTTTCGCCTGTTACACTCATAGTGCTTGTTATTCCGACATTATACATAATTGTTGCAGCCGTTGCGTCCGGAATGCCGCTGCACGACGTTTTTGCGGATTCAACAGGCGGATTGAGTGCCATTGCAATTCTTGCGGCGGTCGCATTCGGCTACGGCGTTCCGTATACCTTTCTCAGCGGATATGAAACCGCCGAGGAGGTTGAGGTTATGATTGATGACCCAAAACCGTTCGACGGCGGAATTGAAGCAGATTTGCTTTCCGAGACAGAGGAACAGACAGAATCGCAGGACGGGGCTGAAGCTTCGGATACTACTGCAGAAAATGTTGAACAGCCCTCGGACGATAACTGATTTCGATAACTGAAAATCTAAGCCGATCTGTACATACAGGTCGGCTTTTTTATTGCTTTCAGTCTTGACAAAAAACGTTTGCTGTTTTATTATTTCATTAAGGATATGTGTTCGTATTGATATATAAATCTGAGCAAGGCTTGCGACAGACTGCAAACAGTGCAAAAAAGTTTTACTTGCTCTCAGAGGTTCAGCGGGAGATTATAATTCCCGATGAAATCCTGAAACGGCACCTGCTTAAAAGGCGGGAGACATCTGCACTTGGATTATTATTCGGCAGTTAATCAGGCGTTTATGTATTTTACTGTGAACTGCGGAATATTAGTATTATGAAAGGAATTTTGCTATGGATAGGAATAAAGACTTTCAGAATGATGACCTTGACAGCATCAGCGGTAAAAAGGATTATGATATTGATAATTTTGACGTTGACGGTGAATCAGGCAGGGACGAATACTTTATGAATCACTCGGACATAAATAATGATGCAGACAGTGAGTCTGACGATTACGGAGATGATTTTGATTCTCAGACGGGAGAAAACAATAACGCCGATCAAAATGATGATTACTATGATATGGACTATGACGAATATGGCGGCTATTCGGATACAAAGAAGGGTTCGGGTCATAATGCTTATTCATCAAAGGGGAATTCAAAAAATAAAAACTCCAAAAAGAAAAAAAGCAACAAAAACAAAATTGCCGCAATATCATTTGTTTCTCTTGCGGTCGTATGTATAATAATTGCGGTTGTACTTGTGCTTACTCAGTGTACAGGTACATCGGACGGCAACAAGGCAACAACGTCGGCATCGACAAAGGCGAGTACGGCAGTTACAACAACCGTTCAGACAACTCCGCCCAAACAGACGGAAGCTCCGACTCAGGCTCCCACAGAGAGGCCGACCGATCCGCCTACTCAGCCAGCCACCGAACAGGTCGTAACGGACGCTCCGACCGAGCCGCCTACTCAGGCTCCCACTCAGCAGCCGCAGACAGAGGCTGCTACAGAGGAAACTCCCGAAACGACGGTTGTCGAATAATTAAAGTATTGAAAAGAGGAATTGACAGAAATGGGTTGTGACCACGATTGTTCAAATTGCAGTTCAGACTGCAAAGACAGAACCCCGGAAGATATGCACGAAAAATTGAATCAATACAGCTCCGTAAAAAAGGTAATCGGCGTTGTATCCGGCAAAGGCGGCGTAGGCAAAAGTCTTGTTACTTCAATGCTTGCGGTTACATTTAACAGAATGGGCAAAAGCGTTGCAGTGCTTGACGCCGACATTACAGGTCCGTCTATCCCAAAGGCGTTCGGTATATATCAGCGCTGTATGGGCAGCGAACTCGGAATTCTTCCTGCGGTTACCGAAACGGGAATAAAGCTGATGTCGATAAACCTTTTGCTGAAAAACGAAACCGACCCCGTTGTATGGCGTTCGCCTATGATAACAGGTACGGTAAAGCAGTTTTGGACCGATGTGGTATGGGAGGACGTTGACTATATGTTCGTTGATATGCCTCCCGGAACGGGTGACGTTCCGCTTACGGTATTCCAAAGTCTGCCGCTTGACGGAATAATCGTCGTTGCTTCGCCTCAGGAGCTTGTTTCAATGATCGTTGAAAAGGCTGTGAGAATGGCAGAAATGATGAAGGTTCCCGTCTTGGGGCTTGTTGAAAATATGAGCTATTTTGTCTGTCCCGACTGCGGAAAGAAGCTTTCTGTGTTCGGCGAAAGTCACATAGACAAAATTGCCGAACGCTACAACACAAGGGTGCTTGCAAGGCTTCCGATAGATCCCGATCTTGCCAAAAATGTTGATAACGGCAAGGCAGAGGCATTTGAGGGCGGTTACCTTGACGAGGCAGCCGAAGAAATTGAAAAAATACTCAGCTGATTTAACAAAAAAATACCTCCCTGTGACAAGGGGCGTAAGCAAAAGGAGGATACATAATGAAATGTTATAATTGCGGAGAGGATTTTGAAGGCAAATTCTGTCCTAACTGCGGAACACCGGCATCCGCCCAACCGACACAACAGGAGCAGCCTGCCCAACCTGAACCATCGGCACAGCCTGTTCAACAGGAACCGTTGGCTCAGCCGGAACAACCGATTCAGACAGAGCAGCCGTTCCAGTCCGAACAATATGCAGGACAGCCATATCAGAATAACTGCGAACAACAGGTTGCCGGTCAGCCAAACCAAGGTTATCAAAACCAACAATTTACAAATCAGCCAAACCCCGGATACACGGGTCAGCAATTTACAAATCAACCAAACCAAGGCTATAACGGTCAGCAATTTACAAATCAACCGACAAACGGTGTTGCACCAAACGGCAAAAAGCCTATGAGCACAGGCAAAGTACTGGGACTTGTTTTCGGCATAGTCGGCGGAGTGTTGGTTCTGCTTGCTATTTTGTTTATAGTTATCTTTTCGGCCGCCTGCAATAAATTGAAACAGAATGACACTGTTAACAGAGCCGTTTCAGCCCTTGGAAGCAGCATTGATAAATATGAAAGCATATTCAAGGACGATTTCAGAAGTTATATTAATGATTATTCAAGCATATTCTATTCAGACCAAGATGAATTTGACGCTGCCTCGGGATTATATTACAAAAGAACCGCTGACGGAATTGTGATTGAGGGTTATGAATATGAATACGATTACACAGCTTCGGCAGTAAAGGAAAGAGTCAATATTAACATTCCGGAACAAATTGACGGAACAGACGTTGTTAGAATTGCAGAAATGTATTTTTATATTCCGGACCACTACGATACATATGTTACCGTTACGATTCCCGGCACAGTTGAGAGAATAGACGATTATTCTTTTGCGTTTTCCTCAAAATTAAACGAGGTTATTATTGAGGACGGCGTGGAAGAAATCGGCGAAAATGCATTTTTTGACAACAAAAATCTTATGAAAGTTTATGTTCCCGCTTCTGTAACCGAAATGGATGACTGCGGACTCGGCATCTGTTATGATTCTGATGATATGATCGACGAGATTACCGTGAAAAACTTTGTAATGACAGGAGAAAAGGGTTCCGCCGCAGAAAGGTACTGCAAGGAAAACAAACTTACATTTGAAGTCAGATAAAGAATTTTATGTATATTATTAGGGCTGTCGCAGTGATTGCGGCAGCCCATTTTTATTGACGTGTTTTATTGTCAGAAGTTGATAACGCCGAGATGTTCAAGCAGTATTTTTATACCCATCAGAACAAGTACAATTCCGCCTGCAAGCTCAGCCTTGGATTTGAATTTTGCACCGAAAACGTTGCCAACCTTAATTCCGATTACCGAAAGAACAAATGTTGTTGTACCGATGATTGCGATTGCGGGAACTATCTGAACGTCCAAAAACGCAAATGTAACGCCGACCGCAAGTGCGTCGATGCTTGTTGCCACGGCAAGAAGCAGCATGGATTTGACCGAAAACGAATCGTTTACTTCATCGGATTTATCAAAGGATTCCTTTATCATATTTGCGCCGATAAGCACAAGCAGACCAAAGGCTATCCAGTGGTCAACGCTTGTTATGAGCCATTCAAACTGCTTGCCCAAAAGATAGCCCAAAAGCGGCATAAGCGCCTGAAAACCGCCGAAGTATACCCCCACAAGCAGCATATGCTTTGGCTTTAGCTTTTGCACCGAAAGACCTTTGCAGATTGATACCGCAAAGGCGTCCATAGAAAGTCCGACCGCAATTATAAAAAGTTCTAATATGTTCATAAGCTCCTCCTGATTAAACCGTTATACAAAAACAAACTGAACAAGCAGCATATATAATATTACTCCGCCGAAAACGCTCAGCAGTGTGTTTCGCCGCCAAACGTGGATTCCGACCGAAAAAGCTGCCGCAATAAGCTCCGGAATACCGTAAGGAGCGGCAAACACATTGACTCCCTTGAAACAATAGACGACTAACATTCCGATTAATGCATATGGCAGAACCGTACCTAAATATGTTACTACTTTGGGTCTTTTGCGGCCCTCGGGAAATAAAATGAACGGTGAAAATCTCAAAAACGCAGTGAC
Source organism: uncultured Ruminococcus sp. (assembly GCA_900543095.1). Taxonomy (GTDB): domain Bacteria; phylum Bacillota; class Clostridia; order Oscillospirales; family Acutalibacteraceae; genus Ruminococcoides. The sequence goes on from UQQD01000003.1 coordinate 97,293, forward strand.
AACCGCCATAACAAGCACGATGAGCAGGGAATGTATGTTATCAATCATTATCCGTCACCTCTGTTTCTGCGGCACTGTCGGGGCCCTGAGTTTTGCTGTCGGTTTTTTCAAGGCGTTTTCTGAATATCACAAGCTCAACGGCAATAAGCACCATTGACGGAATGATAAAATACTGCGAACCGAAAACAAAAAGACATACGGCAGTTGTGACTATTCCCAATATTGCGGGCAGGTGCTGTTTTTGGTCGAGCCATTGTTCAACAAAAATAACTATGAACAGCGCAGTCATTGCAAAGTCGATTCCCGTACTGTCAAACGGTATTACCATTCCCGCTATTGCACCCACGGTACAGCCGATTATCCAGTATATCTGGTCGAGCAGGGTGAGAAAGAAATAATATTTGCCCGAATTTATTGTTTCGTCAAGCTGTGCCGAGCATACGATTGAATATGTTTCGTCCGTAAGCCCGAATATTAGGTACGGCTTAATTTTGCCTGTGTTTTTGTATTTGTCAAGAAGTGAAAATCCGTAAAAAAAGTGGCGTGCGTTGATTATGAGCGTCATAAACGCCGTTGTCAGAAGTGATGCGCCGCCGCTGAGCAAATCTACCGCCGCATACTGACCTGCGCCCGCATAGATAGTAATGCTCATAAGTATTGCCCACCAAAAGCTGTAGCCTTTGCTTTGCAGCAGAACGCCAAATCCTATTCCGAGCGCAAGATAACCTGCCATTATGGGCAGGCTGTCTTTGAACGCTTTTTTAAAAGTCCGTTTTGTCATAACTGTTCCTCTAATATTTAAAGCTCTTTGTATTCAGAATTTTAAAATGATTTTTGTTGAAGTCGATGATTTTTTCCTGTTTCAACTCGCTTAGCGACCGTGAAAGCGAGGCGCGGTCCACAGCAAGATAGTTTGCAAGCTCTTCTCTTGAAAACGGGAGAATTAGGTCATATGAATGTTCCTTTTCGCAGGATATTCTCAAAAAGCTGAGAATTTTGTCCTTGATTGTTCGCTGTGAAAGGCAGGCGATGTGTTCGGATATGTCAATGAATATCTGCCTTTCTGCGGCGAGCATATTTACAAGAATTTTATGTTGAATCACAGCAAGTCTTTCGTCGGTTATAAAAAGCTTTTCGGGGTTTATCAGCATTGCTTCGGCATCTGATTTGGCATATATCTCAATGACCGAATTGTAGTAGTCAAACATTGTATAGATGGTTCCGCCCGTTTCTCCGCTTTGCAGATATTTAAGCACCGTGCGGTTTCCGCCGTAGTCAATACTGTATATACAAAGCCTGCCGGTGAGAGATAGGCAAATCATATGCTGTATATTGCCCGTGATACGGTAGGTTTGTCCCTCGGTAAGCGTCATATGTATCGGTTTGGCAAACTGAATAAACATAAAGATTTCTTCTTCGCTCAGTCCCGATAACAATATATTGTTTTGAAGTATGCTGCTGTGTCTGTCGTCAAATTCGTTAAAAAACTTTCTCATTATGTTCCTCTTGTCCGAAGATTATGTTAGCGTAAACTATTATAACACTGTTTTTTGCAAATGCAACAGTTTTGTTGTCATCATTTTTATTTAGTACAAATTCTGCAATTTGATGAATTTGGCGAAATATAGTCGAATTTCACAAAAACGACACTGTTTTATTTAATATAATGCCATATTGGTTATATTCTCAAAATGTAGTATAATAAATTAATATGTATAAAATATTGAAGAAACGGCGTTATACTCCTTGTAAACAAAGCAGGGCGTTGCTTCAATTTAAATACAGCTTCAAATTTGGTTGGAGGGAAATTATGAGACTGCATGGTATCAAAGTGCCGCACAAAAAGAACACGGCTGAGTGCGTGTCGGTGCGCCTGCCTGTTCCCGAAACGGTAACGATTCCGATGGCTATGCACATCGGACGCCCTGCTTCGGTTTTGGTAAAACGGGGCGACAGCGTAAAGGTCGGTCAGCTTATCGGCGAGGCGGACGGATTTATATCTGCTCCCGTTCATTCGAGCGTGTCGGGTACAGTGAAAAAAATTGACGAAAGAACAGCGTCGGACGGCTCAAAAATAACCGCTGTTGTTGTGGAAACCGACGGACTTCAGGAAATCAGCGAGGAGGTCAAAAAGCCCGAGGTTAATGACTTTGACAGCTTTATAAGTGCGGTAAAGAAAAGCGGAATCGTCGGACTCGGCGGCGCAGGCTTTCCGACGTTTGTAAAGCTGGGCGTAAAGGAGCTTTCAAAGGTAGACGAAATAGTTATCAATTCAGCTGAGTGCGAGCCCTACATAACTTCCGATACAAGGACTATGCTTGAAAAAACGGAGTATATTTCAAAAGGCATTGACGCACTGCAAAAATATATGCAGGCAAAGCGAATTATTATCGGTATTGAAAACAACAAAAAGGAATGTACCGAAAAGATGCAAAAACTTGCCGCAGAAAAAACAGGCGTTGAGGTGTGCGTCCTGCCGTCTGTTTATCCGCAGGGCGGCGAAAAGGTGTTGGTGTACAACACTACCAAAAAAATCGTTCCTCAGGGCGGACTTCCGCTTGATGTGGGCGTTATCGTAATAAACTGCACCACGCTTTCGGAAATAGCAAAGTACCTTGAAACAGGTATGCCGCTTGTTGAAAAGTGCGTAACCGTTGACGGCTCTGCGGTAAAAGAGCCGAAAAACGTTATTGCCCCTATAGGAACTCCGCTTTCGGCACTGCTTGAATTTTGTTCGGGCTTTAAATCCGAACCTGCAAAGGTGCTTTATGGCGGACCGATGATGGGCATAGCCGTTCCGTCGCTTGACGAACCTGTACTGAAAAACACAAACGCAGTTATCGCTATGGACGCAAACGAGGCAAAGCCTCCAAAAACAACCCCTTGCATAAACTGCGGAAGCTGTATAATGCATTGTCCGCTGAGGCTTGACCCCAGAGAGATTGCAAGGGCTTATAAACGTGACTCGGCTGAGGATCTTAAAGTACTTTGTGTTGACATCTGTATGGAGTGCGGCTGCTGTGCTTATGTCTGTCCGGCAAAAAGACCGCTTGTGCAAACCAACAAGCTTGCAAAAGCAAAACTGCGTGAATATCTGAATGCAAAAAAGGCAGAAGAGGAGGGCGAAAAATGAAAAAACTCATTATGACGGTATCGCCGCATTTTTTCTCAAAGACGACCACTCAGAGAATTATGCTTGACGTAATAATAGCCCTTTTTCCTGCCGTAATAGCCTCGGTAATCAATTTCGGTTTAAGAAGCCTGCTGGTTATTGGCGTATGTGTTGCGGTATGTGTTTTGTCCGAATGGATTTTTGAAAAGATATGCAAAAAAGAAAGCACAATATCGGACTTGTCGGCAGTGGTAACGGGAATATTGCTTGCGTTTAATCTTCCCGTATCAATACCGCTTTGGCAGGCGGTTGTAGGCTGTCTTGTTGCAATAGTAATTGTAAAACAGCTTTTCGGTGGAATAGGTCAGAACTTTGCAAACCCTGCAATAGCCGCAAGAATCGTAATGCTTACGGCGTTTTCCGGAAGTATGACAACCTGGACATTTCCCGATGCGGTTACGGGAGCAACTCCGCTTGCGCTCATCTCAAAGGGCGAGCTTGGTTCCTTGCCGTCCTACATTGATATGTTTTTGGGACGTCACGGCGGCTGTTTGGGAGAAACCTGTATTCTTGCTCTGCTTTTGGGCGGTATTTATCTGTTGTTCAGACGTGTAATAAGCTGGCATACGCCCGTTGCGTTTATCGGTACGGTAGCTGTAATGTCGCTTTTGTGCGGCTATGACGTGCTGTATCAGCTTATGGGCGGCGGCCTTGTCCTCGGTGCTTTCTTTATGGCTACCGACTATGCCACAACACCTGCCACAAAATGGGGCAAGATAATTTTCGGCGTTGGATGCGGACTTATAACCGTGCTTATCAGATTTTGGGGTAACTTTCCCGAAGGCGTATCGTTCTCAATATTGCTTATGAATATTCTCACCCCGTATATCTCAAAGCTGACAAGGCAAAAGCCTTTGACAGGGGGTGTCGGTAAATGAAAAAATCAGGTACGGCAAATGAAATCATAAAGCCTATTGCGGTGCTCACCTGCATTTGTCTTGTTGTAACGGCGCTGTTGGCGTATGTAAATCTTGTAACCGCCCCGATAATCAGTGAATCGGAAAAAAAATCTGCGGCTCAGGCACGGACAGAGGTGCTGAGCGAAGCTGACGATTTTGAGCAGCTTGATACGGAGCTTCCCGAGGGCGTAACCGAAGCCTACAAAGCAACAAACGGCGAAGGGTATGTGTTTATGCTTACAACAAAGGGCTACGGCGGCGATATGAAGCTGATCTGCGGAATAAAATCCGACGGCTCAATCGAGCAGTGCAAAACGCTTTCTCACAATGAAACGAGTGGACTCGGCTCAAAGACTGCCGAAGATCCGTACAGGACGCAGTATAACGGCAAAACTGACGACACATATACTCAGGTAGACGCAATAACGGGCGCAACTATTTCTTCAAACGCATATCAAAAGGCAATAAAAAATGCGTTTGAAGCATATGCCTTAGTAAAGGAGGCGAAGTGATGAATACCCTGCAAAATTTTTCAAAAGGACTTATCAAAGAAAATCCTGTTCTTGTGCTTGTCCTCGGAACCTGTCCGACGCTTGCCACCTCAACAAGCGTGTCGAGCGCATTGGGTATGGGAGCGGCGGCAACGGTGGTTTTGCTCTGTTCAAATATGGTAATCTCGGCACTTCGCAAGATTATCCCCGACAAGGTGCGTATTCCCTGCTATATTGTTCTTATCGCAGGCTTTGTAACTATGGTGCAGATGCTTGTAAAGGCGTTTGCTCCTGCGCTTGATCAGTCGCTCGGAATTTATCTTCCGCTTATTGTTGTAAACTGCATAATTCTCGGTAGAGCCGAGATGTTTGCAAACAAAAACAATGTTTTCGACTCGGCGATAGACGCCCTCGGAATGGGCTGCGGTTTTACACTTGCGCTGAGTATGATGGCAACTGTTCGTGAAATATTCGGCAACGGAACATTTCTCGGAATGGAAATTCCCGTGCTTGCCGAAAACCATATATCAATTCTGACAATGGCTCCCGGCGGATTTTTTGTATTCGGCTGTCTTATGGCGCTTGTCATTAAGCTGTCAAAGAAAAAGCCGTCTAAAGAGAATTTCGGCTGTGCAGGCTGTCCGTCTGCCGAGCTTTGTCATAAAGCGCAATGCGGCGGGGAGGCAGAAAAATGACAAAATTTATTATTATCCTGCTTTCTGCCGTATTTATAAACAACTATGTGCTTTCAAGATTTTTGGGAATATGTCCGTTTTTGGGCGTTTCAAAAAAGCTGAATCAGGCAACGGGTATGAGCATTGCGGTAATTTTTGTAATGCTTATCTCCACTGCCGTGACATATCCTATCCAAAAATTACTGCTTGAACCTAACGGTCTTGAGTATCTTCAGACTATAGTTTTTATCCTTGTTATAGCCGCACTCGTTCAGCTTGTTGAAATTATCCTCAAAAGGTATATGCCTGCGCTTCACAAGGCTTTGGGTGTGTATCTTCCGCTGATTACAACAAACTGCGCCGTTTTGGGTGTTACGATACTCAACATAGACGAGGGCTACACCTTTGCCGAATCTATGGTGAATTCGCTTGGAAGCGGACTAGGATTTTTCCTTGCAATGGTTATGTTTTCGGGTGTTCGCTCAAAGCTTGAGGGCGCAGATATTCCAAAGGCTTTTCAGGGCCTGCCGATAACCCTTGTTGCGGCGTCAATAACTTCGCTGTCGTTTTTGGGCTTTGGCGGTATCATAGAAAATCTGTTTGCTTGACGGAGGTGCGGACTTATGGAACAAATACTTATGGCGGTTATCCCCGTCGTTATAATCGGTATTATCTGTGCCGCCGTTTTGGTGGTTGCTTCAAAGCTTATGGCTGTCAAGGAGGACGAAAAGTTCCCTGCTATCCGTGAGTGCCTTCCCGGCGCAAACTGCGGTGCGTGCGGCTTTGCCGGCTGTGACGGATATGCTAAGGCTCTTGCCGAAAAACAAGGCACGCCTACAAATCTTTGCGTTCCCGGTGCCGATGACGTTGCTCACAAGCTCAGTGACCTGCTCGGCGTTGAATTTGAGGACGTTGTGGAAAAGGTAGCTGTCGTTCATTGTGCAGGTGACTGCAACTGTACCTCCGACAAGGTTGACTACCACGGAATTGAAAGCTGTGCCGCAGTCAAGCTCAGCTACGGAGGAAAGGGAAGCTGTACATACGGCTGTATCGGCTTGGGCGATTGTATGAATGTCTGTCCGAACGGCGCAATATGCCTTGAAAACGGAATTGCACATATAAACACACGGCTCTGTACAGGATGCGGAATTTGTACACGCACCTGTCCTCAAAACATTATATCTATTGTTGCAGACGTTGAAAAAGTTGTTGTAACGTGCAGCAACAAGGACAAGGGAGCACTTACTCGCAAGGCTTGCACAAACGGCTGTATCGGATGCAGAAAGTGTGAAAAGGTATGCTCAACAGGCGCAATAAAGGTGATTGACAATGTTGCGGTCATTGATTATGCAAAATGTCCCGAATGTACGGATTTCGGCGCCTGTGCGCGCGAGTGTACAACAGGCTGCATTATGTTGTCAGATTTAAGCGGTATTCACCGTGTAAAATAAAATAAAGCACATAGTATTAGGAGCAGACGTTGTGTCTGCTCCTTTTTGTGCAATTATGTACAATTAGTGATATGTAACATATAGAAATAACCTATGCAAAATTTACCAATCATATTGTACAATAAATGTTGTGTAATATTGGTGAAATAAACGAAATTGATTAAACAAAAGAGATATTAATTGACTTTTTGTTAATAAAGATATATTATTGGAATATATTACATTGGTAATAATATCGGGGAGGTGTTTGCATTGGGATTGATAAAAGAATCGGTCAATAAAATGGTCAGTGAAAAAAAATCATACAAAAAGCGTAAAAGACTGATAGTATTTATTGCAATAATCACTATCCTTTCAATGACCTCCGCTACTGTTGCTTGGTTTACTGTCAATACCTTTGCGGGCGTTGACAAACTTGATCTTAACATCAGCGTAAGCGCTCAGCTAAAGGTTTCAATGGAAGACCACGGAAAAGACCTTTCACAGTATGTTAAAGTGATTACCAATGAAATGGTTGACGATTACCTGAAGAAGCAGGGCACAAGTCTTGCGGATACCTTGTTGGATCCTGTTACAACCTCTGACGGAACAAGATTTGTTAATAGGCGTGGCGGCGAGAGAAAGCCGAATGACCGTTCATATCTTGAATTTGAGTGCTATTTTATAGCAACAGAGGAAATGTGGGTTCATCTTACAACCGAGGGTACGGACGTCAACAACGACGACGGCACCAAGGTAACAACTGCCTCAACATGGCCTCAGGCGGATGTTGTAAACTGTACAAGAGTTGATTTTTCATCCGACAAAAACGGTACGGCAATTTATGAGCCGAACAGGGGAACTCCCGTAAACGGACAAAACACCTTTGATCTTCCGTCCGGCACTATGGTTTACAGCGACAATACAAGGCTGTTTCATCTTGATGAGCTTACCCCGACAAAGGTTACGGTTCGCATTTGGATTGACGGCGAAGATCCCGAATGTGACGATGATGTTCAGAACGCTCAGCTTTCTGTTCAGCTAAGCTTTGTAGGCTGTGACGACAACAACGTCCCGATTTCGTAAGTGAATAAAACTTACAACTCAAGACTGATTAAAAACGAAAAGACGTTAAGAAAAATATGACTTCTCAGGAACGTCATATTTGGTATGATTTCCTCAGAAATTATCCGCTTACAATAAACTGACAAAAAGTTATCGGTAATTATATTGTTGATTTTTATTGTGCAAAGGCTAAGATCGTAATTGAGTTAGACGGTTCTCAGCATTACGATAAAAGCAGAAAAGAAAAGGATAAAATCAGAGATGATTTTTTAAATAGTCTGAGCATATCAGTCTTAAGATATTCCAACAGGGATATAAATGAAAATTTCAAAGCTGTTTGTTGTGATATAGACAGACGTTTAAGACCTTTTATTCGATAACAATTAAAAAGCCTTCTCCTTGAGGAGAAGGTGGCGGCGAAGCCGTCGGATGAGGTGTAGCCGCCAAGCGGCGTTAAAATGATTTTACTACATAAATCAGATGATTTCCACCTCATCAGTCACCTTCGGTGACAGCTTCCCCTCAAGGGGAAGCCTTGGATCGCCGTTTTTTCTAAAACATCTACTAATATGCAAATATATAACTCAACGGAGTGATTAAATTGTTCGGAAAAAAGAAAACAAAAATTGAACAGCCTGTTACTCCGGAGGAGTTAAGCAAGTTCAATGACAAGGAAACGGCAAGACCCGAGGTACAGCGGTTTCATGCAAAAACCGATTCCGTTGCCATCGTCAAGTACAAAAAACGCAGAAAGGTTCTTAGCATAATTCTTTCTGTTTGTCTTATAATCTTGCTGATACTTTTTCTTGTTTCAATGCTTGTAACCCAGTGGGGCGACCTTATCATCAGCGTTGATTCACCTGCCGTAAAGCGCGGAATCGTCCTCAGCGAAACCTCGGATTTCAAAACCAAATCGGCTTCGCTTTCGGCAAAGCAGGTTGAAAACGTAACGAATATTACATACAGTTGGTTGCCTGTTGACCTTGATACAAGCGAGGACGGCGCTCACAACGGTGATAACTATGTAGCATACACGTTCTATTGCAAAAACGAAGGGCAGGAAGAGCTTAACTATGACGCTCAGCTTGAAATAATCGGTGTTGCAAAATCTGCCGATGAAGCCGCAAGAGTTATGATTTACAAAAACGGCGAACCTCAGATATTCGGCAAGGCGAGCTACAATGACCGCAACACCGCCGAAACCGACTGCACGATGTTTACGGACGACAAAACCGTAATGACCACCCGCACCGAGAATTTTAAGGTTGACGACGTTGATAAATACACAATCGTAATTTGGATCGAGGGCAACGACCCCGAATGTATCGACGACATTCGCAACGGTCACATTCGTATGAGAATGTTGTTTAAGGTTGAAGAAGAAGAAACCAAAAACCCGTGGGCTTTATGGTAAGCTTTAGCAACCTAAACCTTAAAAGCCTTCTCCTTGAGGAGAAGGTGGCGGCGAAGCCGTCGGATGAGGTGTAGC
>UQQD01000004.1 GCA_900543095.1 uncultured Ruminococcus sp.
GGCAGGGTTCACATTTGAACTGTACCTTACAACTATAACCGGTGAAAATGAATACAATGTAACCGTAACTTTGCCATTGGAAACGCTGTCCGGCTTTACCGTCTGCCAGCTTCCGCTTTTTAATTTATGTAATACATAAACATTGTCTCCAGCCTTAATTCCACTTGCACAAATCGTTACTTTGATTCCTTTGGATGTATTCGTTGCAGACGGAACACTGATATCAGACATGGCCATGACGGTTGCACTTCCATTCTGTGCACTTGCCACAGCATTTGCCTGACGGTTTCCCTCGCGGTAAACATCTTTGTCCACATCCTTGAAAGAAACCGTGATAAGCTCATTGTTTGCATTATAACCGCTGCTTTCAACGGTTGTTGCCTTATTCAGCTCATAGGTTCTTTGAACCAGTGCCGTATCACTTGTTGGTGATGGATCTGCAAACACGGTTGTGCCCATTGTAAATACCAGCATCATAGCTGTCACAATCATTCTGTGCAATTTGGGGTTGGTGAAAGTTTTTTCGTTTTTCATTTTGGTTTTACCTCTCCGCACCCGCAAGAACCAACATAGTTCTTATTAACCTTTCCGCAGTTTTTGCATACCCATTCATCATTTGCTGCTTGAGAAATCGCTTGACTGTTAGGATTGGTTGCAATGGTGGCTTGATCTCTTAGATATTTTTCATATTCTTTATTTCCTTTTGCTTCTGCATTTTTAATAAGACAGAGAAATACTAATCCCATAATCCAAAAAAATATGCCCAGGAAAACAAGAAATACTAATTTAGGCTCATCGTGCCGTGAATGGTTTTCAATTAACCCTTTTGTATTTACTATTATAATAATTGTTCCGGCAATATCAAAAATAAGCTCAAATACCAGATAAATCCAAATCTCAGAATGTTCAGAACGATATTTTTTTAAAAAACCTGACTTGTCCATTAATTGCATCTAAATCTCCCCTTTAAATGAACCTTTTATTGTGCTTTTACTTCTCTGCAACCGCTTTATTTTTTAATATTTAGCTGTCCTCAAATCATCTTATATTTGATCATATAATGTTCAAGCATTTTAGCAAGATTATCGTAATAGCACCCTGTTACACTTAAAGAAAGTACAATTAATGACGCACATATAATTATGGTGATTAACGAGAATATACCGATATATATATCAAGCGAAAAAATTTGTCCGCCTAATAAAAACAGAACTATGATTACTGCTATTGAAAAAATAATTGCAATGATATAGAGAAACACGCAAAAGCCCCTCAGAGTATTGGGCTTATTTGCTTTGAGCCTGTCTAACATAAGGTTTGTCGGCTCTTTTACAGAAACAATATCAAGCAAATCGGCAAATGCATTATATTTGCAATAGTATCGTATGTATATTAAAACGGTGCTGAATGTTATCATCAGTATTGGAAAAATCGGCAGTGCAATAAAAGCCTGTTTAATTATTGAATATGAAATAATGCAGGCTATTGTTGAGATTAATGAAATAACCATATTTAAATAAAAAATAACTGCTCCGAACTTTCTATATACATTTGACGGCATAATAAAACCTTTCTTCTCAAACGGATAAACAGAGTTGCTTTTTTCATAATTTATCATATCGGCAAAGCAAAACATAGCGGAAAATTCTGTGTATGCAAAGAAAAGTGAGAGCAGGGCTGAAGTTAGCAAACCTATTTTTATAATTACGGTTGCTGTATTAATAATTGAAGTGAGGTTTCCCAAACCGGGCAGGCTTTCAAAAGGAATGAACAGTGCTGCTATACTGCATATAAATGAGAGTGTAGAAAAAATAAATACAATAATTGAATATGTTTTATAAATTGATGGTCTTGTGTACATAAATAATCCCTCCTGTATTTTTTATGTCATTAAATGATTAACTAAAAATCATATGAAATCATTCGACATTCCTCCCCAAAATTTTTTCATTGACAATATTATAAGCTATACTACCAATATTGTCAATATAAAAATACAAATATTGTATGTTATATTGTTAAAAAATACAACTATAATAGTAGTTGAGGTAGATAATATGAGTTTAAACGGACTTGGAAGCCGTATCAGAAAATTGCGGCAGGACAGAAATATAACACAAGAGCAACTTGCGGAGATGGTGGATATTTCCGTTAATTTTATGAGTCTTATTGAAAATGGCAGGAATATGAGTGTTGAAACGCTTGTAAAGATTGCAAATTCTTTGGGCGTTACCGTTGACTGCCTTTTAAGCGATGCGGTAGAAGTGAATGACGATGTAATATCAGCTCAGATAGTCCAAAATCTTTCTGCACTAAATGAGGATGAAAAATTGTATTTTCTCAATATGATAAAACAATACAGATCAATAAATAAATAACGACAGCTCAATTATCGTGAGCTGTCGTTTTTGGTATGTATTCAGGCAGTCATCTTGACTGCCGATATGTTTTGATGCAGTTAAAACAGCGTTATTCCGCACATATGCAATATCCAAAGTATAGCGCCGTATATTATAGATGCCGAAACGCCGTAAACAATAACGGGACCTGCAATAATAAACAGCTTTGCGCCCAGTCCGGCAATGTATCCCTCGGACTTAAATTCTATTGCAGGAGAGGATACAGCATTTGCAAAGCCTGTTATCGGTACAAGAGTACCTGCACCTGCGTGCTTTGCTATTTTGTCATAAACGCCGATTGCGGTCAGCAAAATGCCGAGAAAAATAAGCGTTACCGAGGTAAGCGTTTTGCTTGGATTTTCTTCAAGCCCCCACATTTGATAAAGCTCAAAAAGCACCTGACCGATCGTACATATAAGCCCGCCTACAAAAAATGCAACTATGCAGTTTTTAAAGATAGTGCTTTTGGGTGAGTTTTTCTTGACTATTTTGTCGTATTCTTTGGGTGAAATCATAAAAATCCCTCTTTGACGGTAAAAATTATTTATCCTTATTTTACCCCGATTTATAATATATATGTAATGTCCTGCTGAGATTTAATCAGTGTTTACTTAATTAATTATCGACAAAATAACGCTTATGTGATAAAATTACGTTAGGCAATCGGCAATTTACACCGATAAACAGCATACCGCATTTGTTTTAGAATATATTGCGTGTGCAAAAACGGGAGATATGAATATGAAATTAATACGTCCCCGCAGTTTTTTTGCGGTTATTTGTAATCTGATTACGGTCATATTATCAACAATTTCGGTATTGGGCTTTATACTTTATACAGGCGAGGGCAATATGAGCGGACATGGAGTTACGGCGTTTCGCTATTTTACGGTCGATTCAAATATTTTGGCTGCATTAAGCTGCTTGGCAATACTTCCGTTCAACCTAAAATCCCTTGCAACAGGTAAATATAAGCTGCCAAAGTGGGCTGTAGTATTTAAATATATCGGCACAACGGCAATTACCGTTACATTCCTGACCGTTATATGTTTTCTTGGTCCAATGCAGGGCTTTGACCTTATGTTCACGGGAAATAATTTGTATATGCACCTTATTTGTCCGGTGCTTTGCCTGTTTTCGCTCCTGCTTTGTGAAAGCGGTGCAAAAATCAGCTTTTGGCAGGGGCTGAGCGGCGTTTTGCCTAATATTATTTATGGGGTACTCTATTTTTACTTTGTTGTAATAGCAGAAATATGGCCGGATTTTTACGGATTTAATTACAACGGGATGTGGGCGCTGAGCGTTGCGGCAATGTTTGTAGGGTCTTTTATAATCAGCCTGCTGATGACGGTACTGTATAATTCGTTCGGCAAATTATTTAAATAAAATTTACAAAAATGAAAATGTTGTATGAATATTCATTCATAAATTGCCTGACATTTTACTTCTTTGCCTGCAAATAATATTTATATGATATTATAAGCGAAAATGATGCTTTTAATATCAGGTTTTGGAGCAATGTAAAGCTTTTGTTATTTCTTTGTGTGAAATATACATATTTTTTATTTCTTTATCAGAAAATATAACAAATCGAAATGCGGCTTGTTAATTATTAAAATAAAAGTAACATATTAATAACATTTTGAGTACAAGTTAGCCAAAAAAGGGTTACAGTTTTTATATTCCGTTGACTTTACTACAATTTTGTAGTATCATTTTCTTTAGAAGAATTGTTACGTTACATATGCGTAACCACAAATTGTAGTGCGTTTTAATTTATATGTAATATATATTGTGTTTTTTGGTTGTGGACACACCATATATTTGTTTTTGTACTATTACACCTATATCTTTATTGATCAACCCAAACAATACTGTATCGGAGTGTATTTATAAGTGGAAAAATTTGTTGTCACGGGCGGCAAACCGCTTTTCGGCGGTGTTAATATCAGCGGCGCAAAAAATGCGGCTGTTGCAATAATTCCTGCTGTTATTCTTTGCGACGAGCCGTGTCAGATAGAAAATATACCTAACATAAGCGACGTTGCTCTTATCAGCAGAATTCTTCAGCAGATGGGCGCAAAGGTCAGAAGAATTAATAAATCAACTTTATATATCGACCCTACTCATATTGCAACCTGCAATGCGGTCACCGATATGGTGCGCGGTATGCGTGCGTCATATTACCTTCTTGGTGCATTGCTCGGTAAATACGGCAAGGCTAAGGTAGCGCTTCCGGGCGGTTGTAATTTCGGAATCCGTCCCATAGATCAGCACCTCAAGGGCTTTGAAGCTCTCGGAGCAGAAACCCGTCTTGTTGACGGTGCAATTATTGAAGCAGAATGTAAAAACGGTCTTGAGGGTACTCATATCTATCTTGATGTTGTTTCGGTCGGCGCAACAATGAACATTATGCTTGCGGCCTGCAGGGCAAACGGTCTGACAATTATTGAAAATGCCGCAAAAGAACCGCACATTGTTGATCTTGCAAACTTCCTTAATTCTATGGGAGCAGATATAAGGGGCGCAGGTACGGATGTTATCAAAGTACGCGGCGTATCATATCTGCACGGTGTAACATATTCTATTATTCCCGACCAAATTGAAGCGGGAACTTATATGTGTGCGGCGGTTGCAACAAGAGGTTGCGTGACTATCAAGAACATTACTCCAAAGCATCTTGAGTCCATTACCGCAAAATTCCGTGAGATGGGTGTAAAGATTACCGAATATGACGAGGCGATAAAGGTGGACGCAACAGGCGGAAATCTAAAACGCTGTAACATAAAAACAATGCCTCATCCGGGTTTCCCGACTGATTGTCAGCCGCAGTTTACAGCATTGCTTACCGGAATTCCGGGTACGAGCATTGTAAATGAGAATGTATGGGATAATCGTTATCAGTATATCAGCGAGCTTATTCGTATGGGCGCTCATATTTCTGTTGAGGGCAGGCTTGCGATTATCGAAGGCGGAACGCCGCTTACAGCCGCTCCCGTAAAGGCAACAGACCTGAGAGCGGGCGCAGCTATGATAATTGCGGCGCTTCAGGTAAAGGGCACAACAGAGATCTCATGTATTCAGTATATTGAGAGAGGCTACGAGGACGTTGTCGAAAAGTTCAGAGCTATTGGCGCTGATATTAAAAAGGTTTATTTCACCGGTGACAACGATCAGGAGCTTGGAGCATAAGGTTTGATAATTTCTTGAAGTTTTCATATATAAAAGGCCGTTTCGTTTTGAGACGGTCTTTTTATGATGTTGACAAAAGATATGCGTTGTAAAATATTCTGAGATATGCTATAATACTTGCGGATTTAAGCCGGAGCAACGCTTTGCCGACAATAAGCAGAGCTTGCGGCGGATTGGAACAGTGCAAGGGAGCATTAGCTCCTCAGGGGTTCTGTACTTAGGTTATAAAGCTAAATGACAGGGAATGATTTTGTGGCAAGAGCAGTTCCGCTTTTCAGCGGCAGTAAAGGCAACAGCTATTACATAGGCAGTTTGACCGAGGGTGTTTTGATTGACGCAGGCAGGTCGTGCCGCCAAATCGAAAAAGCAATGGAGATAAACGGGCTGAGTATGAGCAGTATAGGCGCAGTATTTGTAACTCACGAGCATACCGATCATTGCAGTGCGCTTAGGGTGCTTGCAAAAAAATACGGATTTGAGGTTTATGCAAGTGCAGGAACGCTCAGAGAGCTTGAACGCACCAACAGGATAGACCCGAGTACCAAAACTGACATCATCAGCGATGAAGTTGCGATTGGAAATATGCTTGTACAGCGCATAGACACTCCACACGACGCAGCCGAAAGCTGCTGCTACAGAGTAACGTCGTCCGACGGAAAGTCGGCTTTGATAGCTACCGATATGGGGGTAATGCTCCCCGAGGTACGCAGTGCGGCGCATCAGAGCGACTTTGTTGTACTGGAATCGAATCACGATATTGATATGCTTAAAAACGGAGGTTATCCTTATCCGTTAAAACTTAGAATACTGTCAAGCAAAGGACATCTTTCCAACGACGCGTGTTCAAACGAGCTTGCCGAGCTTGTAAAGAGCGGCACTCTCAGGCTTATGCTCGGACATCTGAGTGAGCAAAACAATACTCCGCAAATTGCAAAAGCTACTGCAATTTCGGCGCTTGAAAATGCGGGAATGAAATGCAATACCGACTTTACGCTGAATATTGCGCCGACGGAAACAAATCTTACATCAGTAATTTTTTAGTGTATTATGTTAAAAATAAACATTATTTGTATAGGCAAAATCAAAGAAAAATATTTTACCGACGCCATAAACGAGTATGCAAAGCGGCTTTCGGCGTTCTGTAAATTCAGCGTGATCGAGTTGGCAGAGGAACGCATAAAAAGCAACACGCCGAACATTTCGCAGATAAACGAGGTTTTGCAGGCGGAGGGCAAGCGGATTTTGCAAAAAGTCAGCCCATCGGATTTTGTTGCGGCAATGTGTATTGAAGGCAAAATGCTGTCAAGCGAGGAGCTTGCAAAAACGCTTGAAGCCGTATCACTCGGCGGAAAGAGCACGGTGGATTTTATCATCGGCGGAAGCTACGGATTGAGCGACGAGGTGAAAAAAAGGGCGGATCTGCGCCTGTCAATGAGCAAAATGACCTTTCCTCACCAAATGGCAAGAATGATACTGTCCGAGCAGATATACCGTGCGTTTGAAATTTTATCAAACGGAAAATATCATAAATGACAACCGCCGCCCAAACGGAGATATATGCGTTTGGGTTATGCAGACAACAAGGAGTAAGCAATGGCACTTGACGGAATTTTTTTGCGCCATATAAAAAACGAAATAGAACAGCAGGCATTGCTTGCAAGGGTATCTCAAATCTACCAGCCGAACCGCGACGAGCTGGTATTTGTGTTGCATACATTCGGCGGAAGCAAAAAGCTTTTGCTGTCGTCAAGAGCAAATTCACCCCGTGTGAATTTTTGCGAAAAAACGCCCGAAAATCCTGCTCAGCCGCCTATGTTTTGTATGCTTTTGAGGAAGCGTATCGGAGGCGGAAAGCTGGTTTCGGTGCGCCAGGCAGGCTGTGACAGAATACTTTTTCTCGACTTTGAGTGTATAAACGAGCTTGGCGATACCGAGATTTTGACCGTGATATGCGAAATAATGGGAATGTACAGCAACATAATCGTTGCGGATAATAAAAGCGGCGTAATAATAGATTCTCTAAAGCGTGTTGACCTGACTATGAGCAGTCAGCGCCTTGTACTGCCGAATTTAAAATACGAGCTTCCTGCGCCCCAGGACAAGCTGAATATTCTTGACTCATCTCCACAAGAAATAACGGAAAAAATAAAATCACTTGAATGTGAAATGCCGCTTAATAAGGCGTTGCTCAGGGTTATTCAGGGCGTGTCGCCGATAATATGCCGTGAGCTTGAATACAGGGTTTGCGAGGGCGTCTCCAATCGGGTTGAGGGAGTACTCGAAGATAAACTTAACGTGGAGCTTGCAAACCTCAAAGACCTGACCGAGGACTGTTCGGGCAAGCCGTGCATTGTATATCGTGAGGACGGCAGACCACTTGACACGGCGTTTATGCCGATAGAACAATACGGGAATTTTGCCGAGATAAAAAGTGTTGACGGATTTTCAAAGGCGCTTGACGAATTTTATGAAACACGGGATTCCCGTGAACGTATGAGAATGAAGTCGCAGGGGCTTACAAAGCTTTTGCACAATATTCGTGAACGCCTTGCTCGCAAGATTTCAAAGCAGCAGCTTGAGCTTGCAAGGTGCGGTGAGCGTGAACAGCTCAGAATATGCGGCGATCTGTTACAGGCAAATTTGTATCGCATTGAACGCGGAGCGGAGTTTGCCGACGTTGAAAATTTTTATGACGAACAGGGCAGAACTCTCAGAATAAAGCTTGATCCGTCAATTTCACCTGCCGCAAATGCCCAGAAATATTACAAGGACTATCAAAAGGCAAAGAATGCCGAAATTGCCCTTGCCGAGCAGATAAAAAACGGCAGGGAGGAGCTTGAATACATTGAATCGGTGCTTGATACCGTTGACCGTGCCGAAACTGAACGGGAACTTTCGCAGATACGGGATGAATTGACCGACCAGGGATATTTAAAGCCGCAAAAAGGGAAACAACGCCGTCAGGAAAAGCTCGCTCCGCTTGAATTTATGTCAAGCGACGGCTTTAAGATATTTGTCGGCAGAAACAACCGCCAAAACGACAAGCTTACCTTAAAAACAGCCGCAAAAAATGATATGTGGCTTCACACAAAGGATATTCACGGCTCCCACGTCATTATCGAATCGGGGGGACGTGACATAAGCGATACGGCTGTATTTGAAGCCGCTCGGCTTGCGGCATACAACAGCAAGGCAAGGCACAGTGATAAGGTCCCCGTCGATTATACGCTTGTGCGCTATGTAAGCAAGCCCAACGGCTCAAAGCCCGGTATGGTGATATATATCAACAACAAAACGATTTATGTTACGCCAAAGGAAAGCATATAGGCGGTTTGTTGCCTGATTTTTGCAAGCAAAGCATAAAAAATATAGTCTCCCGATTTTCAAGGTCGGGAGACTTTTGATTTGTTCATTCTTCCATTTGTTTGCCGAGAAATGCGGCGGCAGACTGTGCAAGCTTTATTTCCGTGCTTGTGGGTATTTTAATGCTTTCACCCGTCAGCATAACGACGGCGCCCATTACATCACCCGATGAAATAATCGGGTATATTACGGCGGCATTATTTTCAACGCCCTCAATCGGCTGAACGTCATCAAGTGTTTGTTCCGTTGCGGCATAACTTTTACGGTTTTCCATATAATTTTCAAGTATAGTGCTTATTCTGCGTTCAAGAAATTCACGCTTGGAAACTCCTGCGGCGGCAATAACGTGGTCGTTGTCGCAAATAAGCGTAGGCAGTGAGCTTATTCTCGCAATTACGTCTGCGTATTGTCCCGCAAACGCCGAAAGCTCGCCTACGGGCGAATATTTTTTAAAGATTACCTCGCCGTCGGTGGCAGTGTATATTTCCAGCGGGTCGCCTTCACGGATACGCAGTGTGCGGCGTATCTCCTTTGGAATGACCACCCTGCCCAAGTCGTCGATCCTTCTTACAATTCCTGTTGCTTTCATATCTAAAATCTCCCTTGTTTCGTTTTATTATGCAAATGTTGCCTTAATATTGTGTGAATTAGAAAATTTTTTATACCGCCAACCGATGTTGAATTTCAGGATTTGTCATAGTATTTTTTGGAAAAATTATGAGTTGCAAGCATATGAGTAATCAAAACGAAAAAGCGACAGCATAATTTACTGTCGCCTGTTTGGATCGTTTAACTTTTAAATATTTTGCTTTATTTACACAAAGGCGATCACCCCGACATTTTTTTACGGATAATTGCAAGAATCTTTTTTTCACGCCTGCTTATTTGTACCTGAGTCATATTTAGTATTTTTGCCGTTTGCGACTGCGTTTTGTTTTTGTAATAGCGCAGGGTTATTATCTTTTTGTCGTTTTCTTCAAGGGTGCCGACAGCTTGTCGGAGACTCAGCTTTTCGGATATATCGTACTGTATGTCGTCAACGGGAATGTCTATCTGGGGATTGCCCTCTTCGTCGTATTCTGCCGTGAGCGACAGGGGAGAGCGTATGCTGTTGAGTGCGTCAACAATTTTTTCCTGCGGTTCATCAAGCAACTTTGAAAGCTGAGAAACCGTCAGATCGTATCCGTTTTCAAGCTTGTTTTTGTTGTTAAGTCTGCAAATTTTTTGTGCAAGCTCTTTTAGCGAACGGCTCACCTTGACCGTTCCGTTGTCACGAAACAGTCGTTTTATCTCTCCCATTATCACGGGAAATGCGTAGGTTGAAAATTGAAAATTCAGGCTTTCGTCAAAATTGTTTATTGCCTTTGTAAGTCCCAGACAGCCTGCCGAAAAAAGCTCGTCGTATTCTATGCCTTTGCCCGAAAATCGCTTGCAGCAGGAGTGAACAAGACCAAGATGACTTTCGGCAAATTTGTTTTTATCATCTTTCATTTTCACCGATTTTCTTTTCAAGCGTGACCGTCGTGCCTTTGCCCGGTTCGGATTTAACCTTAACCTTGTCGCAAAAGCTCTGCATTACGGCAAAACCAAGCCCCGCTCTTTCTTCTTCGGGAGCGGTGGTAAACAGCGGCTCCATAGCTTTTTGCACGTCCTCAATACCACAGCCTCGGTCACGGATATTAATTACAACGATATTTCCGTTTTTAATTTTTCCCTTTATGTATATCGTGCCGCTTTGCCGTCTGTATCCGTGAACAATGCAGTTTGTTACAGCCTCCGATACGGCGGTTTTAAGGTCGCTGAGTTCGTTTATCGTTGGGTCAAGGCTTATAACAAACGCCGCAACAACGCTTCGGGCAAACGCTTCATTACAGCTTTTTGAGGGGAAATTCAGGCTCATTTCATTGTTTATTATCATCTCAACACCCCCAGTCCTTCAAGTCCCGCAAGCGCAAATATTCTGTAGTTGCTGTCCGATACGTTTGTAACTCTAAGGCTTCCGCCTATCAGTTTCATTTGCCTGTATCTTCCCATAACCAACCCTACGCCCGACGAGTCCATAAACGATACGTTTGAAAAATCAAGGCAAAGCTGTTTTGGCTTAAGCGACTGGGCCGCCCCGTCTATGCGTGTGCGGATTTTTGCGGCCGAGTCGTGGTCGATTTCGCCGTCTATGTAGGCGGTGAGAACATTGTTTTTAAATTCTGTTTTCAGCATTTCAACATTCCTTTGCAAAAAAATAACTCCATAACTATCATATATAGTATGGAGTGAAAAATTTGTTTTATTCTGTTGTTTTTGAAAATTTATTTAACGCTGTCAATTATATACGGGCGTATCTCTCCGGCAAGGTAAAGCGAGCCGCAAACTACTATTGCTCCGCTGTCCTGTCTTGCGTCATTGAAAGCAACGTCAAAGGCTTTTTCTGCGCTGTCAAAGCAAAACACGTTTTTATAGCGGCTTTTAAATTTTTCGGCTAACTTTTCCGAGGATAAAGCCCTCGGATTTTTAACGGGTACGGTAAACACCCTGTCAAAAATTCCGTCAAGCAGAGAAATTGAATTGTCGATGTCCTTGTCGGCAAGCATACCCATAATGCAGGTGATTTTTTCGTTTGGCAAAAACTTTTTTATCGCATTTTTAAGTGCCTCGATACCGTTTGGATTGTGAGCGCCGTCAAGCAAAACAACAGGAGCATTGCACAACAGCTCAAGCCGTGCGGGATTTACGGCGTTTGCAAATCCTTTTTGTATGTCGGTGTCATTGAGCTTTAGCAGATTTTGTTGTCTGAGTGTGTAAAGCGCCGCAAGTGCGGTTTTTGCGTTTTCAAGCTGATGATCCCCTGCAAGTCGCAGAGAAAGCTCAAGCCCCTTGTACCTGAAAATACTGCCGCTCAGTGTTTCGCTCAGAACGTCTATTGTAACGCTTTCGCTTTTAACAAGCGGCACACCGAGATTTTTTGCCGTGATTTCTATAATATCCATAGCCCTTTTATCTTGTTTTGAGGTGATTGCTATGGAATTTTGTTTTATAATGCCGCATTTTTGAGCGGCAATCTTTTCAACAGTGTTGCCCAAAACAGCGGTATGGTCAAGACCTATTGTTGTGATAACAGAGCAGAGCGGCTGTTTTATCACATTTGTGCAGTCAAGCAAACCTCCCATTCCTGTTTCGAGCACAACGATGTCGCAGTTTTCGTTTGCGTGAATATAAAATTCGAGCGCATTCACATACTCAAACTCCGTTATGACAATTCCCTCGCGGCTGAGTTGTTCAACAAGCGGAAACGTGCGCTCAACCGCAGTTGCCAAAACGTCTTTTCCAATCATAATGTTGTTTATCTGTATGCGCTCACGAAAGTCTGTAATGTACGGAGAGATAAAAAGCCCCGTTTTGTATCCTGCCGCAGTCAATACAGCCGACAGCATAGCGCATACCGAGCCTTTTCCGTTTGTGCCTGCGACGTGAATATATTTCAGCTTATCTTGGGGGTCGCCCATTCTTTTGAGCAAAATTCTCATTCGGTCAAGTCCGGGACGCGAACCGAAGGTCAGAAGTGAATGTATTTTTGATATTGCCTGTTCGTAGGTCATCACAAAAGCTCCCTGTAAATTTCGTTTTTCTTAAAGCCCGTAACAGCAGCCGCCTGTTTTGCCGCTTCCGACGTTTTTTCGCCGTCCTCAATCAGCTTTCTGGCTATCTCTGCCGCCTGTTCAAGCGTATAATTTTTGTCTGTATCATCGTTTTTTGCACCCTCAAGCACAAGCACTATTTCGCCCTTAATACTGCCGTCGGCGTAATTTTCGGCGGCAAACTTGGTCGTAGTGCGGATAACCTCCTCGTGAATTTTGGTCAGTTCACGCACGATGGAAAGCTTTCTGTCTCCAAAGCTTGCATAAAGGTCACGCAGGGTAGAGGGCAGTTTGTGCGGCGCTTCGTAAAATATCATAGTACGGTGTTCATTCACAAGGCTTTGCAGGTGATCGTTTCGGCTTTTTTTGTTTACGCTGAGAAAGCCCTCAAAGGTAAACCGCCCTGTTTCAAGTCCGGAAAGCGCAAGCGCAGATATAACGGCGCTCGGACCGGGAATGACAACGGTTTTTATTCCTTTTTCTTCACACAGCTTTATTAAGTCCTCGCCCGGATCGGAGATACAGGGCATACCGGCATCTGTTACAACAGCGCAGTTTTCTCCCTGCTCAATTCTTTTGCAGATGATTTCTCCCCGTTCTCGCTTGTTGTGTTCAAAATAGCTTACCATAGGTTTTTTTATGCCAAAGTGATTCAACAGCTTCAGCGTAACCCTTGTGTCCTCTGCGGCGATAAAATCAACGCTTTCAAGCGTTTGCACCGCCCTTGGCGACAGGTCGGAGAGATTGCCTATAGGCGTTCCTGTAACATATAAAATTCCGCTCATTTTACTTCCTTTCGCTTTTGTAATTGCCGTATATATTCATCATTTCTTCGGAAAATCCGCCGTTTTTGTCTTCAATAAACAGCGTCGGCATAACATTGAGAAAGCCTCTGTTTCCGCCCTTTCGTCCCTCAAGCAAAAAGAGCTTAGGCGGTTTTGACATTCGCTGCTGAACGAGCCTGAGCACTTTTGGCTCAATGTCAAATTTACGCATACTTTCCATAACGTCGGCAAGCCTTTCGGGGCGCTGGCAAATGCAGAATTTTCCGCCAAACTGCAAAAGCTTTGACGCACTCTCGCAAATATCGTCAAGCGTACATTCCGTTTCATGCCGTGCAATCAGCTTTGAATTCTGCGGATTTTTAACACCGCTTCCGCTCAGCTTGTAAGGGGGATTGCAGGCTACCGTGTCGTAGTAACCGAATCTGAGCTTACCCCTAAGCTCCTTAAGATCGGCGTTCAGTATTCTGATGTTTTTTTCAAGGCCGTTGTGTTCAACGCTTTTTTGCGCAAGTGTGCAGGCGTCGGATTGTATTTCAACTGCATCAATTTCAAGGCTTTTGTTGTCCTTGCACCACAAAATGGGTATCGTTCCGCAGCCCGTACCCAGCTCGGCGCATTTTTTGCTGCCCTTTGGCTTTGAAAAGTCGGCAAGCAAAATTGTGTCGGTCGAAAAGCAATAGCTTTGCGACACATATATTTCAAGCTCTCCTCCCAAGGGTTCGAGGTGAATGTCTTTCATAGTAAAATTCCTTTAGAATCTAAATTTTAGCAACGCCTTGCTTACAAAAGCAAGGTTTGCGACATATGCACTTAGATTATACTACTTTACCCTGCTTACGGCAAGAGCAGAGAAAGAAAAACGGCAGGGATAACCCTGCCGTCAAATCTTTACTGAATAAGCTTAGCCCTCCTGAGGAGCTCCTACAGGACAAACTTCAGCACAAGAGCCGCAGTCTGCACAAACATCAGCGTCGATAACATATTTGCCATCGCCCTCTGAAATAGCTGAACAAGGACAAGCGTCAGCACAAGCACCGCACTGGATGCATTCATCACTAATTACATATGCCATTGGGAGTACACCTCCTTCAAAGATTTCACCTTTATTGTAGCACAAATTTCACAAATTGCAATGGTTTTGTCGATATTCATATAATTTCCACAAAAATACGACAACTCAACTGTTAATATAGTCCTATTCCAATCCGTCAAATTCTTCCATTTCTTTTTTGTCAATCTTGATATATCCGTCTTTTATCAGCTTGCACTGCTTTACGTTAAAGGTTTTTGGCGCAACATCGTCGGGTGCGTTGTTGAGCTTTACCTTAAGCGTTCTTGCAATAAGGTTGTTTTCAACCACAAGTCCTTTGCCCTCGGGGGTGTTTACGATAGCGCCGACCTTTGGCGTGCGTTTGAGCAGGTCGGTATAAGCCGCCTGTTCGTATTTAAGGCAGCACATAAGTCTGCCGCAGGTACCTGAAATTTTGACGGGGGAAAGCGAAAGTCCCTGTTCCTTTGCCATTTTAATGGAAACAGGCTGAAACTCGCCCATAAATCCGCAACAGCAAAACGGTCTTCCGCAAACGCCGAGACCGCCGAGCATTTTGGCTTCATCTCTTACGCCGATTTGTCTTAGCTCAATTCTTGTCCTGAATACGAACGCAAGGTCTTTTACAAGTGCGCGAAAGTCAACTCTTCCGTCGGCTGTAAAATAAAAAATTATCTTGCTGTTGTCAAACGTGTATTCAACATTGACCAGCTTCATTTTCAAACCGTGCTGGGCAATTTTTTGCTCGCAAATGCCGAAAGCCTGCTTTTCCTTTAGTTTGTTTTCGGCAACGTGATCCAAGTCCTTTTCCGTTGCTATTCTGATAAGCGGCTTGAGCGGATGCGCAAGCTCGGCTTCGTCGATGGTTTTGTTGGGGGTTGCGACCTCGCCGCATTCAAGTCCCCTTGCTGTTTCAACGATTACCATATCGCCCCTGTTAAGTTTATTATCAAGCGGATCAAAGTAGTACACTTTTCCGACTTCTTTAAATCTTACTCCGATTACCTCTGCCATGAAATCCTCCTGTATTCTCCGCACAACCAAGTTGTGAGAAGATGTATGCTAATGTTCTGTTTTATTTTTATCCGAGCCTGATTTGTAATTTCAATCAGTTCGATTATTTGTCCCTTTGTAAGCCTTGCGGCTGTATTTTTTGCAAGCTCCGAGTCTGTTTCGGGTTTTGAGTAAACAAGCGTTTTCAGCCCGTCACGCAAAATAAGTGTGACGCAGGACAATATTTCATCCGAAAAATCCTTGTTTTCAAGCGTATTTAACGCTTTGAGCAGGTCATATTCCCTTGACGAAATGATTCCGCCGACAATGCTCCTTGCGTTTTCAAGCATATTTTCATCAACGGCTCTTTCACTGTCTATTCTTATTGAACTGCAGCGTGAGCGGATAGTTGTCAACAGCTTTTGTGCGCTGCTGCAAAGCAAAATAAAATATACGTTTTTAGGCGGTTCTTCAAGCGTTTTGAGCAGTGCATTCTGAGCAACGACCGACAGCCCGTTGTCTGCGTTTTCAAAAACATATACCTTTGCGTTTGCTTCGTTGGGAATTATATATGAATCCTTTATAATACTCTTTATCTGATCTATGGAATAGGTGTTTGATTTGTTTACCGGCTTTGGATAACTAATATCAGCGTGAGCTTTGTCAAATGCTTTTTTGCATTGATTGCATTTTCCGCAGGGCCTGTCAGATGATATGCAGACAAGATACATTGAAAGGAATTTTGCGTATTCAAGCAGTTTTTCGCTGTTGTCACATTCAATTATGACGGCGTGCGGAATTTTTTCATTGCTTTCAAGCGACGCCAAAGCCGTTTTTTCAGCGGCATTAAAGTCAAAACCGTTAAAATTCAACGCAATTCCTCCTCTGATTCAAATCGGAGGTTATACCTCCCGCCGAAATTCCGAAGCGACCCCTCAGCCCAATAGGCGAGAGACATTTGCACTTAAATTATATCACAAACCGACCTTTGTTTCCATAGCTACTTTACATTAACAACATTTGTAACGATGTCGCCCTTGTCGGTTATGTCAATGTAGCCGTAGCTTGCGTTATATCCGCTGCAGGCGCCGGGATTCATAATGTACAGTCCGTCGTCATATTCGGTCATTCGATTATGCGTGTGACCAAACAGCAGAATGTCCGCCTTTTCTTCTCTTGCGGCGCAGACAAGGTTATATGTAGTAAACTTTGCGTTATAAAGATGCCCGTGCGTTACAAAAATTGTTTTGCCGCAGATACGCAGAATTTCTTTTGATAATAACGTGCTGCCGAAATCGCAGTTTCCGCGCACACCTACGATCATCTTGTCTTTATAATTGTTTTTAAGGTATTGAACCTGCTCGTCGCCGTCGCCGCAATGGATTATAACTTCGGCGTCAGGCTGAGATTTTACGGCACTCAAAAGGCTTCTGAGATCTCCGTGAGTGTCGGAAATAACCAAAATCCGCATAAAAAACTCCGTTCTAAAATAATAAATTCGGCATAGTATATTGTGAGGTGGTTTTATGTCCGATGAAAAAAATATGAACAAGATGATAGGCGAGCTGTCAAAGCGGCTTGGCGTTTCGTCCGACAAAATAAGAAACGCCGCCGAAAAAGGAAATGTTGACGATATATTAAAAAATTCCGACAGCAGTGACGCCGATAAAATAAGCGAGATACTGAAAGACCCGCAAAAGACAAAAGAGATACTCTCCTCTCCTCAGGCTCAGGCGCTGATGAAAATGCTCGGAGAAACTCCCGAATAACGCCAAAAGAAAGGATGAAATAAATGTCCGAAATAGAAGACAAAATCAGTCAGATACTGAGCAATCCCGAAGCATTAAAGCAGGTGCAGAGCCTCGGCAGACAGCTGGGGCTTTCGGGAGCAGAGCCAAAGGAGCCTGCTCCTGCACCGCCGATACCGAGTATGCCGTCAATGATGCCGAAAAGCGATATGATGAGCGATGATATGCTTACGGCGGTAACACGTCTTGCACCGTTAATGCAAAAAATGAAAAGCGACGACGACACAACAAGGCTTTTGTATGCACTGCGCCCGTTTTTGAGCGCCGAAAAGCAAAAAAAGCTTGATAACGCCGAAAAGCTTATGAAATTCATAAAAATAATTCCGTTTCTTAAAGAAAACGGGTTATTCTTTTAAGGGGGTCAGACCGTGCCGAGTTTTGAAGAAGAAGCGTTTGCAAGAGCACAGCAGATGCACCGACGTTCTCAATCGGGTAATGCAGGCTCGTCTTCGCCTCAAAGAGGGGCAGCCCGAACTTATAATCAAGCGGGCAGCCAAACAAGAAAAGAAGAAAACAGGGAAGAGCCTAAGTCGGAAAAACATAAGAGTCAATCGCCTGATATCGGCGAAAAATCAACGACATTGGATAACCTGTTTCAGGATAAAGAGCGCAGCCTTATAATGATTCTGTTGGTGCTTCTTATGGACGAAAAGCCCGATCCGACCTTGCTTTTGTCGCTTATGTACATTTTGCTTTGATTACCTTATCTGACCGTTGCCCCTGATTATAAATTTGTTGCTTGTAAGCTCATTAAGCCCCAAAGGACCTCTTGCGTGCAGTTTTTGTGTGGAAATACCGATTTCTGCGCCGAGCCCGAATTCTCCGCCGTCCGTAAAGCGTGTTGATGAATTTACATAAACAGCCGCAGAATCAACCGCTGCAGTGAACTTGTTTGCGCTTGCATAGTCGCTTGTGACAATACATTCGCTGTGCCCTGTGCTGTACTTTGCAATATGATTAAGTGCGTCGTCAAGGCT
Organism: uncultured Ruminococcus sp.; assembly: GCA_900543095.1. GTDB lineage: Bacteria > Bacillota > Clostridia > Oscillospirales > Acutalibacteraceae > Ruminococcoides. Next base: position 18,198 of record UQQD01000004.1, read on the forward strand.
GTCAACTACCTTGACTGCGAGAATGTAATCAAGGAACTCAACGGCATAATCGTTTTCCGTTGCAGGAACAACGCAGTCGCCGAGAATAGCCCTTGTTTTTTCACAGCCGCGAATCTCAACATTCTTTTTATCAAGCTCTGCCTTTATCTTTGGCAGGGCTTTTTCTGCAATGTCCTTGTGTACAAGCACTGTTTCTATTGCGTTGCAGACCGAAGGACGTGAGGTTTTTGCATTGTATATGATATTTGCCGCCATATCAATGTCGGCGCTCTTGTCAACATAAACGTGGCAGTTGCCTACGCCTGTTTCAATAACGGGAACCTTTGCGTTTTCCACAACGCTTTTGATAAGTCCTGCGCCGCCTCTCGGAATAAGAACGTCAAGATAATCCGAAAGCTGCATAAGCTCGGTTGCGCTTTGACGTGACGTGTCGGTAACAAGCGAGATACAGTCACGGGGCAAGCCGACCTTTTCGATTGCGTCGCACATAATATTTGAAATAGCTGTGTTTGAATTAATTGCCTCTTTGCCGCCTCTCAAAATTACTGCGCTTCCTGCCTTAAGGCAAAGAGCCGCCGCATCTGAGGTTACATTTGGGCGAGCCTCAAAAATTATGCCGATAACTCCCATAGGTACGGCGATTTTTTCAATCTGCAAGCCGTTTTTAAGAGTTCTTCCGTCAAGCACCCTGCCGACAGGATCCGGGAAAGCGGCAACCTGTTCCACGCCGTCCGCCATTCCGTTAATACGGCTTTCGTCAAGGCTGAGACGGTCAAGCAGCGAAGCTTTAAGCCCTGAGGCCTTTCCGTTTTCAAGGTCAATTTTATTTGCGTTTATTATAGCCTGAGCATTTGCTCTCAGTGCCGATGCAATGGCATATAAGGCATCGTCCTTTTTCGAGCCTGCGGTTATAAGGAAGCGTGAGGCTTCTTTTGCTTTTGCACCCATAATTTCAAGCTGAGTCATATTAATTTCCTCCTGTTACTTTTTTGCGGTAAACATTGTTCCCGTGTTTATTCCGTCTAAAATCTTATAAATATTTTCAGGTGTTGAGCCGTTTATTACATAAACATCTATCCCACGCTTTGTGGCATAGTCGGCGGCCTGAAGCTTTGTTATCATTCCGCCCGTACCGCGGTTTGAACCCGATCCTGCCGCCATATCAAGAATTTTTTTGTCAATGCTTTCAACAACATCTATCTTTTTTGCGTCGGGGTTTGTGCGCGGATTCGAGTCGTAAAGTCCGTCTATGTCGGTTAAAATTATAAGCCTGTCCGCACAAACCAGCCTTGCAACGATTGCCGACAGCATATCGTTATCGCCGAAGTTGTTGCCGTCAAGCTCATCAATGGCGACGGTATCGTTTTCGTTTATAATTGGTATTATGTTCATATTGAGAAGCTCATTGATTGTGTTTATAACGTTCTGACGCTTTTGGTCGGTTTCTACTGCGTAGCGTGTCAAAAGTATCTGAGCCACCGAGTGGTTGTATTCACCGAACAGCTTATCGTACATATACATAAGCTCGCATTGTCCGATTGCGGCAAGCGCCTGCTTCTTTTTGTTTTCGGCAGGTCGTTTTTCAAGTCCTGCTTTGCCCATTCCTACGCCGATTGCGCCCGAAGAAACAAGTATTATTTCTTCACCGCTGTTCTGCAAATCCGAAAGTACCTTGCAGAGCTTTTCGATTCTTCTGTAATTTATTTTTCCGTTGTCATATGTCAGCGTAGATGTGCCTACCTTGATAACGGTGCGTTCCTTTTCCATAAATACACCCGTTCCTTTAATAAATAAAACTATTTTGATTATAGCATACTTTGTAGGAGTTTTACAAGATTTTTTGCATAAAAAAGGGGCGGATTGCTCCGCCCCGATTAATATTAACCTGAATATTTTCTCACACGCAGAGGAATTTTAAGATCATCTGCGATTTTTTGACATTTTTCAACCTCATCCGCCCCGATAACGTCAACTACTGAAAAAGCTACATTTTGAGTATATGACCTGCATTTTTTTGCAAAGTCAAGCATTGCGTCATACGACTTTATTCCAAACACGGGTCTTACGGTATTAAGGTAATCCTCCTTGTTTGAACAGTTTAAGCTGATCGAAACGGCGTCGATGTTTTCACATAGCTCTTTTGAAATATCACGTCCGTTAATAAGAGAACCGAGTCCGTTTGTATTTACCCTTGTTTTAAGTCCGAGACTTCTTAAATACCCGGCGGATTTGATAAGCACATCAAACGAATTTGTCGGTTCGCCGTAGCCGCAGAAAACGACCTCAGCACGTTTTGAAAAATCGAAACCGTCAATAGCCTTTTTTACTTCGTCAAAGCTTGGATTATGGTCAAGCCACAGGTTTGAAGCCTCGCCGATAGCCTTTGTTTTGCTTCGTATGCAGAATGTGCAGGCGCAGGGACATTTGTTTGTGATGTTCAGATACACATTGTTGTTGTATGTATATATGATCTCCTCATATTCAGACATATTTTCACCTCAGTGTTTCGGGAAGAATCCTTTGCTTGAATTTTATTGCGTCAAGTCCGAGTCCGAGAGCGATGTACAAAACCGCTCCGACCGTAGGCTGAAGCCACCATAGTGCAAGCTCGCCGACAGCGGCTGCCCATCCGTACATAAGACCGTTTGCAAGAAAATATCCGCCGACCGTTACCATTGTTGTGGGAATTATCATAATAAGATTGGGCAAATTTATTATTTTGCCGTTTTTACCGTGCTTTTTAAGAATTATTCCGCAGATAACAAACGGCAGTGCGTTAAATGCTTTGATAATTGCCGTAGGAAGTGCCCATTGTGCGTATCCCGACAGAAGGTCGGCAAGAGCTCCGCCGATAGATGCGGCAATTATTCCGAAAGGTCCGGGAAGCACGCTTGCGCCGAGATATATCATGGAATCGCCGGCGTGTGAATATCCAAGCGGCGTTGGAATTTTAATAAATGCCGTAGTCACAGTAACAAGCGCGGCAAACATTGCGGTTACCGCAATCATTTTTACGCTTGCGGTGGATTTTTGTTTGGTTTTTGAATTTTGAATGTTCATATTAATTCCTCCTGTCGGAAAGCTCACAGATAAATTTTTCAAAATTAACGCCGTAATTCGGGTCATAGGGCGTTTTTATTGTGTCGGCAGTGACCTTTTCGATGAATTTTGCGGCTTTTTCCGCCGCTTTTTCAAGCTTTTCGCCGTTTACAACAGAGGCGCACAGTATCGACGCAAAAATATCTCCCGTGCCCGAAAAACTTTCGCCGTACATCTTTGTTTTGACAAAGTAGCTGTCGGTTTTTGAAAAAACACCGTTATATATATGCTCGCCCGACCTTATGCCGGTAACAACGATTTTTTGACCGTCGTGTGCAAAGGCTTTTTTAGCCGTGTCGAAAACAGCCTCGGCATAATACCTGTCATTCTGCTTTGAAACAAGGTCGTTGTAATCAACGTCCGACAAAATGCACAGCTCGGTGAGGTTTGGCGTTACAAGATCGGCTTTTTTGGCTAGCGCCCTCATTTTGTCACAGGTGATTTTGTTATATGCGGAATATATCCTGCCGTTATCGCCCATAACGGGATCAACCAGCACGACATTGTGCGGTCTTCCGAAAGCGTCGATAAAATCCGAGATAATATCAATCTGCCTTTCGCTTGCAACATATCCCGAATATATGCCGTCAAATACTTCGCCGTTTTTTTGCCACATATCAATGTATGTATTAAGACTGTCGGTCAAATACACACAGCGGTAATTTTTAAAGCCTGTTTGATTTGTAAGCACTGCGGTGGGTACAGGGCAGGGCTGAACGCCCATTGCGGAAAGAATTGCAATAGACGCGGTAAGCGAACATTTGCCGAAACCCGACAGATCGTTTATAACAGCTACTTTTTTTATCATATTCTACTCCATGGAATAAAGTGTGTTCTTAAAAATCAGGGTATTTGCCAAGATTTTTAAGTACAGTTGAATTTTAGCATATAACTGTACGCTAAAAAATAGACAGTTTTAATAATTATTATAGGTACAGTTTGCAAAGCAAAATAACAGGCGGATATTCTCCGCCCGCATATTTTATTAATGATGTTAATTTAACAGCAGATTATGAATAATCGCAGGTTAAATCAAGACCGCCCGTTGCCTCGTCATCGGCAACATAGGCTTTGCCGGAAACTCCTGTGGCAACTTCCCAAACAAACTTGGGAGTATAGCTGCCGCCCGACTTAACTTTGTATTTTACGGTCAAAAAGCCGTGATATTTTCCGAAATTATAGCCGTTGATATATGAGCCGTTAAATCTGATCTCATCTTTAAGATCATAATTCAAAATACTTCCCATTTCGGCCTGCCCCTCAAGATATGCGTCCTCAACGCTGAGATAGTCGCCGTCATAAACTACCTTTGCCTGGAAGTTTTCAAGCTTTTCGGGAGACGACAATTCATAAACGCAGGTCACCGTATCGCCTACGTCAAAACTTTTGCCGTCAATTTTTAACGGATCGTTATTGTCGTTATCTTTATCGGACTTGCCTTGGGAACTTTCGTCTTTTTGCTCGCTTTTAGAACTTTGATTGTTGTCGGAATCGCCTTTGCCGTCCTCTTTGACTTCACTCGGCTCGGATTTTTGGGACTTTGAGTCACTTGACTTTTTGCCTATCTCGATTACCTTGTTGCCGCTGGGATCGGTTCCGTTTTCAACCTTAATTTTTTTACCGCTCGGGTCTGTTCCGTTTTGAACAATGATATTGCCCTCTGCGTCCGTTCCGTTTTCTACAACAATGGTACTGCCCTCGTCGTCAATAACGTAATAAGTTCCCTCAATCGTTTTTGAAACGACGCTTGTTCCTACCACAACTTCATCCTCGGTAGCTTCGCTGTTATCTCCGCATCCGGTCATCAGGCTTGCGGTTGCAGTCGAAAGCACCACCAAAGAGGCAAGAATTGTGATAAGCGCTGTTTTTGATTTACTGTTTTTTTCGCTCATTTCTCCACTTCCTTATGTTCGCAAATATGTTAATTTGCGTGGTATTTGTTATGTATGCCGAATAAACTTTTTATTATTATACCAACTAATTTATTAAAAATAAAGAACATCACAAAAAAATCATAATTTTTTCACATATAATTCAAATAATCAGTAAAATAGCCGTCAAAAGTTGTTTGACTTTTAATATATCAGATGATAAAATTAATTTGTAAGGATTTTTTGGAAGTTTTGTTTACCTTGCACTATTTTACAGGAGTTGATACTATGAAAAAAGTTCTTTCAGCAGTGCTTGCGGTGCTGCTTTTGCTCTGTTCGGTACCTGTTGTTTCCGCAGGAGCGGCAGACGAAACCACAGTTTCCGCAATCTCATTTAAAACCGAACCTGCGCTCTACGCTCATGCGGTTGCAGGTGCAAACGACGCCGATGCGTGGCAGGCTTGGCAAAGCGAACACGATGAGGATTTCAACGAGGTTAATCCCGATGTTAAATACTTCTTTTTGCCGTCGTCCGCAAACGTTTCCGAGTTGGAAATATATAATTCATATCCGCAGAGCGTGAGCGTAAACGGAACGGATATTCCCACGGGCAAATCCAAAACCGTCAGCTATGACCTTGACAAGGAATACAAGGTTTCCGCAAACGGAAATACATACACGCTCAGATTTATGAAGTCATCGGCCGAGGCGGCAATTTACATTAATAATACCGACGCTGACGGTAACGGAACCGAGCTTATAAAATACCTGAATCAGGATAAGAGCCTTTATGCTTCCGCTACAGGTGCTATCGTTGATAAGGACGGCTCTATTGACAATACAACCGTCAAAAAAATTAAGGGCAGAGGCAACACAACATGGGACAAGCCGAAAAAAGCCTACAACATCACATATGATTCAAAGGTTTCGATTGCGGGAATGGAAAAGGGCAAAAAGTATTCTATTCTTGCAAACTATCAGGACGACTCGCTTTCGAGAAACAGATTTTTGTATGACCTTTCCGACGCAGTAGGTATGCCTTATGCTTCCGATTCAAGATATGTTGATTTTTATGTGGACGGTTTCTACTGGGGTTCATATCAGATGACTCAAAAGGTAGATGTGGGCAAGTCAAGTTTGATAAATGATATTGATACCGACTCTTATCTTAATGAGGACGGAACAGTTAAAGCTGACTTCCCGTTCTTGTGCGAGGTTGACGCAGGCGCAAAAGACGGCGATGATTATTATGTAAGCGCAAGCGGAAACAAAATAACCATCAAATCCCCCGAGCTTAACGAGGGCGATCCCGGTTATGAAGAGGTTAAGGCGTATGTAAAGGAAAAATTTACCGAATTTTTCAATGCCGCAACGAAGCCGAGCGTTGATTTGTCGCAGTATGCCGATGTTGAATCGTTGACTAAGCTTTATCTTATAAATGAACTTGGCAAAAACTGGGACGCAGGCGTTTCGAGCTTCTTTATGACCTACAAGCAGGACGAAAACGGTAACTACAAATTCTACGGTTCCCCTGTATGGGATTATGACAACTCACTCGGCAACGCCAACGGTGTCAGTTATGAGCTTAGTCATATCGGCGTTTACGATTATACCGAATATACAGGCTGGTGGTGCAAGTTTAAGGACAAGGATAAAAACCGCAAGACAAGCACAAACGTTTTAAACAACCTTGCAAGAAACAAGAACATTACCGACGCCGCACCTAAAATTTGGTTTGAGGAGTTTATGCCTGCTATCAAGCATTTTTCGGGCGAAAAATACAGCGCCGAGATTGACAAGGAGCTGTACACTGCCTCGGAGTACCGCAATTTGCTCAAAGGCAGCGCAGAAATGAACTATAAGAGCGGCTGGCTTCTTGACACCGGCAGTTGGATAAGCGATCATTCAAAGCTTAAAAAAGCTACATTTGATTATTCGACTAAAACATATACGGTTGAAAGCAATTACACGTCGTATGATCAAAGCTTTGACGGAATGTACAATTACTGCGCCGATTGGCTTACAAGCCGTGCAGCATGGCTTTCATCTCAGATGATCTCGGATTATACGCCGTCTTACGAGCTCGGCGATGTAAATCTTGACGGCAGTCTTACAGTTGCAGATGCAACGCTGTTGCAGAAATATGCTACAAAGCTTGCTGATTTCAACGAAATTCAGCTTGGCGTTTCCGACGTAAACGGCGACGGCAAAATTGACATTGCAGACGCAACAGAAATTCAAAAGATTATTGCAGGAGTTAAATAACTTTATTTTTTACATTAAAAGGGTTGCTAATGCAGCCCTTTTGTTTTATAATATGTACTGAAAATGAACAAAAACGCAATTATATTTATTTTGTTGTGTGACAATGCAGTCAACCCACCTGATAACTGCCGAAGCAGTTTTACCTGAAAGGCACTATTAATCTATTCGATGTTGGGTAAAATAATTGTGCGTGCAATTCGGTGATTTTAAAATTTTGACGGCTGCTATATGTTGTGAAAGGAATGTATATACCTATGAGAAAGACCAAAATCGTTTGCACCCTCGGTCCTGCCTGCAACACAAAGGAAACTTTGCTTAAAATGATTGACGCAGGAATGAACGTTGCAAGAATAAATATGTCGCACGGAGTATATGACGAGCTTGAAGTGCTGTTTGCCACTCTTAAAGAGGCAATAGAGGAGAGCGGAAAGAATATTGAAATTCTGCTTGATACAAAGGGACCGGAAGTCAGAGTAACTACCTTTAAGGACGGCTCCGTAACTCTTGTTGAGGGTAAGGAGTTTTCACTTTACAAAGGCTGTGACGAGGGCAACGAAAACGGTGTAAGTATATCCTTCCCAAAGCTTATAGACTTATTTTATGCCGACGGAGCTTCTGCCGTAGGAAGAGAAATATTGCTTGACGACGGGCTTATATCACTTATTGTCAAGAAAGTTGACAGCGAAAAGATAGTATGTACCGTAAACAAAGGCGGCGTTCTCAAAAGCCGCAAAAGCATAAATATTCCGGGCTACCATATTAATATGCCTTATGTAAGCGCTCAGGACAGACGTGATATAGAATTCGGACTTTCTCACGGAGCAAATGTCGTTGCTGCATCATTTGTACGCAATCATGAGGATGTCCGCACCCTGCGCGACTATATAGACAGCATAGGCTTTGAATATGTTGAGATAATCGCAAAGATTGAAAATCAGAGCGGTGTTGACGATATGGACGCTATTATCGACTATGCGGACGGAGTTATGGTTGCAAGAGGCGATATGGGTGTAGAAATTCCGTTTATAAAACTGCCTGAAATTCAAAAGACACTTATCAGAAAGTGTGTTGCAAAGGGCAAATATGTAATAACCGCAACACAGATGCTTGAGAGTATGACGACGTCTCCGCGACCTACCCGTGCTGAGATCAGCGACGTTGCAAACGCCGTTTATGACGGAACAAGCGCAGTTATGCTTTCGGGCGAATCGGCGGCAGGCAAGTACCCCGTAGAAAGCGTAAAGGCTCTTGCCGATATTTGTACCGAGGCCGAAAACAACGGCGAATTTACGGCGCTCCACTGTTATATAGAATCCCATTATCAGAATGATGACAATCTTATAAGAAGCAGTATTTGCAGAGCGGCAAAGGATATTTCGGTTGCGGTAGGGGCAAAGGCTATCATTGTTGAGAGCGCAACGGGCAGAGTAGCAAGGGCTATGGTGCATTTCCGCCCCGAAGTTCCCGTAATTGCCGTTGTTACATCTCAGCTTGTGTGCAAAAAGCTATGTCTTAACTGGGGCGTTACGGCAGTTATCGGCGAAGAAAAACGTACATCGGACGCTATCACACGTCAGGCAATGGAAAAGGCGCTTGCAACAGGTCTGGTAAAGAAAGGCGATACCGTAGTTGTTCTTTCGTCAAACAGAACCATTCCGACTTCAAGCACGGATTCGCTTAATATAAGAATTTTGTAATATGAATAATATTGTTTTAATCGGAATGCCCGGATCGGGCAAAAGCACGCTCGGTGTTTTGCTTGCAAAGGCGCTTGGATATTCGTTTGTGGATACGGATCTGATAATCAGCCGCAAGGCGGAAAAAACCTTGCAGAATATTCTTGACACAGACGGACTTGACAGTTTCCTTGAGCTTGAACAGCAGGTAGGTAGCGAGCTTGAATGTGACAAAACCGTTATTGCAACGGGCGGTTCTATGGTGCTCAGCGACACGGCGATGCAGCATCTTAAAAAGAACGGTGTGGTTGTGTATATCAATGTTCCTTTTGCCGAAATAAATCGCAGAGTCAAAAACATCAGGACGAGGGGAATTGCATTTCACAAAAACGAAACGCTTGAAAGTGTTTATAAAAACCGAAAGCCGCTTTATGAAAAGTATGCGGACGTTACCGTAGATGTTTTGGGCAAAAGCCAAACCATAGAAACCACGGTTGACAAGCTTGCCGAAAAATTAAAAAACATCTGAATAATCCAATAAAAAGCAAAAGCTATAATTCACATCATAAACTTATTTGTCGGTTGTGAATTATAGCTTTTTATTTTTGATTTTGCTCATCAGGGTTTCGGTGTTAGCTTAAAACCCACACTGAAATTCTGAACCGGTATCCGCCGCCTAAGTGGGGTGGGTCATTGCACTTAGATTATAAATTTGTACTTATGTAGTACAAATTATGCGTTGAGTCCGAACGAAATTGAAATTGCATTGTCGATTTGATTCATAGCATTTTCGTCAACCGATCCCATCTTTTCTTTCAGTCGCTTTTTGTCAATAGTCCTGACCTGTTCAAGCAGTACTACGCTGTCTTTTGACAGCCCCGAGGTATCAGCCGTAAGCGGAATATGCGTAGGGAGCTTTGCTTTTGACTGTTGACTTGTAATTGCCGCTGCAATAACGGTTGGGCTGAAACGATTGCCGACATCGTTTTGTACAATCAGAACGGGTCTTACGCCGCCCTGTTCCGAGCCGACAACAGGACTTAAATCCGCATAGTAAATGTCACCACGGTGTATATTCAAGGCTTTCACGCTCCAAATAATTAATCTACTGATATTTTTGCCTTTCCAAGAAAATTTATACAGCTATTACATAATATTTTTGAGCGCAAAATTTGTGAATAACATATGTTGTCAAAAGTTTTAGTCGGCAAGCGGCGAAAAGTCTGAAAACTCTATGTAAAGGTCATTGTTGGTGATTTTAGCATTGATTATTCTGCCGTTTTTGTCGGCGGTTATTATGCATGGCTCATTTTCGATTTTTAGATTATAGCAATCACAGTCTGAATTCTCCGTAGTAAGCACCGCCCTGCCGTCCGATATTCCGTCAAGAATATCCTTGAGCAGGCTTGGGAAACTCGTGTCAGGAAGATATGCTTCGTCGGCACTGCATATAATACTGTCGCGCCTCAGCTCGACATCTCCGTTTTTATAGCTTACGCTGATTCCCTCGATGGTTTGCGGGCTTGATATGTTAATCCCTATAACTCCCTGTCTGTTTGCGGTTACACTGCCGCCGACCTCCAGCCCGTGATATTCTGCACAAAAGTCAGCCGAAAAATCGGTTCCGAGCGATTTTGATTTGCTTTGACCACCGTTTTGACAACCGCAAAACAAAAATACAAGCGCAAAAATAAGGATATATAATGATTTTAAAGCTTTATGCACATCGGCACCTCCTGTTTTAATGTATTTGCACATTAAATTATATGTCATTACCTTATAATAAATGTTGGCGTGACAAGCAGAACTCAAAAATGAGTTAAAATTCAAACACATATGAATCAAAAGCGGAGGAATAATTTTTTGCCGAGACTGTACACGGTTCCACTTAAACGCAAAATAAACGAAAAAAAAACAAGCGCAGAAAACTACGCTTGTTATTCTGAATCGTTTACAGATCCCATGAGGGAACATATTTTGTATCGGCAGAGGAAAGATCCTGAGTAAAGCCGTCCATACCGCTCAAAAACAGCTCCTGCTTGACCTTATCGTATTCACGGGCGGTCAGCTTGCGGTTTATTCGGTGAAAATCTTTTGCTCTGCCCATAGGCACATACTGGCACATAAGGCTTACCAAAATATCCTTGTCAAAATGCTCTTTTAAAATGTGAATAACATCTATGCTGTTTTTTGTGTGCGACGGCAAAATAAGATGTCTGACGATTACGCCTTTTTTCATCATATCGTTTTCGTCAAATTGAGGCTTGCCAACCTGAAAAGCCATTTCTTTTATTGCCGCAGTTGCCGTTTCAACATAGTTCGGCGTTGCCGACAGCTTGACTGCAAGCTCGTTGTAACTGTATTTGAAATCGGGAAGATATATGTCAACAATTCCGTCAAGCATACTCAGTGTTTTCGGAGAGGTATATCCGCTGCAATTATAAACTATGGGAAGATTCGGTTTGTAAATATTAAAGCTTTCAACTACAGCAGGCACAAAGTGATCCGCAGTCACAAGATTAATGTTATGTACGCCGCTTTCCTCAAGCATTTTGTAGCAGTCGGCAAGCTGGGAGGGAGTTATTGTCATACCCTTTTTCTTAGCGGAAATCTCATAGTTTTGGCAATAGACGCATCTCATGGTGCAACCTGAAAAAAACACTGCGCCGCTGCCGTTTTTACCGCTTATACAGGGTTCTTCGCCAAAATGGGGAGCAACTCTTGCAACAACCGGCAAGGTGCCCATCTGACAAAAGCCGCTGCCTGTATGCTCGGTTCTTTGGGCATTACATTTTCTCGGACATAAATTACAAATCATTATAATCACCAACTTGATTTAAATCGTAGCAACGCTCTGCTTTGCCTGCAAGGAGCAAAGCTTGCGACAGATTGCAAGCAGTGCAAAGGAGCGTCAGCTCCTCAGAGTTTCAGTGGAAGAACATAATTCCGCTGAAATTCCGAACCGACACCCGCCGCCTAAGAGTCGGATGTCATTTGCACATTTGATTATAACACAAATTATTCAGTTTTAAAAGACCGATGATCAAATTTGAAAATCTGTCAGATAATCTTCGATCAAATAATCGAAGTGGCACGGCTCAATGTCAAGCTCATTGCAGAGTTGTGCAAGCTTTGCAATATCAGAAAGGTTATCCGATATGTTTTCTACCGACAATACCGCATTATTATCAATGAAAACATCTATACCGTACCCGTAATGACCGCAGTTATTTGTTTTGGTTACTTTGTATTCTACCATTTTTCCCACTCGGTGTGATAATTTTACACCAATAATAACACTTTTGATTTGTAAAGTCAATAGAAATTTGTCAAATTTTTGTTCGCAACGTTGTTTTTGTTTATTAATATCATAACCTTTGTGATTTAGCGATAATTTTGGTTCAAAAACTATACAGTGTGTGTATAATAACTTATGAGTCAGAGCTTTTAAAACGGAAGCACTATGCTTTAATTAGGAGCAACGATCTGCTGCGTTTGTAAGGAGTAAGCCTGCGAAAGATTACAAACAGTGCAAAAAGCGGCACACGCCGCCTGAAAGGCGGGGGGATATTTGCACATAAAACCATATCAGTTGTTTTTTAGTCAAGAATTTAATAATTATTGACTTAATCCTTCAATAAGAATATAATAATGTGCGTATTGCTTTTACGTTGAAAGCAACCCAAATACACACAAACTGTTCTTTAATTTCGTGTCTGTTAAATGCAGTGAGTGTAGACACAGGAGGAAATTATGATTTATGTTGAAAACCTGAGAAAGGAATTCAAAAAGACCGTTAAAGAACCGGGAGTTTTGGGCAGCTTCAAATCAATTTTTCGTCCGAAGAGCGAAAAAATCATTGCGGTTAATGATATTAGTTTTGAGGTGCCGGAGGGTGAAATTCTGGGCTTTATAGGTCCGAACGGTGCGGGCAAAAGCACCGTTATCAAAATGCTGACGGGTATACTTACGCCGACATCGGGCAAATGTACGATAAACGGCAAAAATCCGACAGAAAATCGTAAAAGCTATGTTAAGGAGATAGGGGTAGTATTCGGTCAGCGCACACAGCTTTGGTGGGATCTGCCGCTCAGAGAAACCTACGGCGTGCTCAAAGAAATCTACGAGGTGCCTGATGACAAGTATCACAAGCGAATGGCATTTCTTAACGAAGTGCTTGACCTTGAGAGCTTTATCACAAGCCCGGTAAGAACGCTGTCGCTCGGTCAGCGTATGCGCGCCGACATTGCGGCGTCGCTTTTGCACAGCCCTAAGGTTTTGTTTCTTGACGAGCCTACCATAGGACTTGACGTTGTGGTAAAGGACAATATCCGCAACGCTATTGATTACATAAACAAGTCGGAAAAAACCACTGTTATTTTGACGACCCACGATCTTGCAGATATTGAGATGCTATCAAAACGTATCGTTATGATCGACAAAGGTCAAAATGTGTTTGACGGTACAATCGCCGAGCTTAAAAGCAAATACGGACAGATAAGGGAGCTTCACTTTGAAACCGATACCGATGACGTTGAAAAAACTCTCGGTTACAGAGAGCATTTTGGTTTTGACGAAGACGACGTTATGCTGGAAATTGACGGAAAATTAGTCAAGGTAAGGTTTAACAGCGCAAAGGTACCCGTTTCGGATATGCTGTCATATACGCTCGGCAAAATAAACATTGACGACATCAGCGTGAAGGATGCCGACATCGAGGAGATTATCCGAAGGCTTTACAAGCAGGGGGTGCAGGATGAAACGGAAGCTTAAAATTTACACCCCTTTTATAAACGCAGGCATACAGGAAACCGCAGTCTACCGTGTAAACTGGATATTCTATATGCTCGGCAATGTGCTTGCGTGCTTCGTTTCATACTTCATATGGAAAGCTGTATATGCGTCAAGCGGCGAAAGCGCAATGAACGGTTTTACAATGCCGCAGATGATTGTATATATATTCCTTATGTATCTTACGAGTACGATGGTTTACAGTGATTCCGCCTATACGATAGGCGAGGAAATCCGTGACGGCTCGATTGCTATGCGGCTGATAAAACCTGTAAGCTATAACGGTACATTTTTGTTTCAGGAACTTGGCAACAAGCTGATGACGATATGTCTGCTTATTGCTCCGCTGGTTATCGGCGTGGAGATTGTAAGAGCCGTCCTTATGGGCTCAATACAGTTTGATATTCTGAAATTTTTGCTTTACCTGTTAAGCTGTGTTTTTGCTTATCTCATCAACTTTTTCTTTAACATCTGCTTTGGCTTTTTGGCGTTTGTCATCAAGTACCTCTGGGGTGCAAATCTGATGAAAAACTGCATAGTCGGGTTTTTATCGGGGTCTATAATCCCGCTTGCGTTTTTGCCCGGACCGCTTGAACAGGTATTTTTGTTTTTACCGTTTGCATCGCTCAATTATACGCCCGTAATGATTTATATGGGTATGTACAGCGGATATGAATTGCTATATTATATTTGCCTGCAAATTTTTTGGGTGTTGGCATTCTGGGGACTGTCAAAGCTTTTGTGGAGCATTTGCGTTAAGCGCCTTTCGGTGCAGGGAGGTTGAGTATGAAGCAATTAGGAAGAATGTTGCGGATGCACAGAATATTCATCGCACAGGAATTTAAACGTATGATGGAGTATAAGGGTGACTTCATTGTCGGAATAATAGGCTTTTTGATGGTACAGTGCTCAAACCTGCTTTTCCTTTGGATAATTTTCAGTCAAATTCCGGACCTTATGGGCTGGACGGTAAACGAGATAGTGTTTATCTACGGCTTTTCGCTGATACCAAAGGGAATAGATCACCTTTTCTTTGACAATCTTTGGTCTATCGGACATTTTACCGTAAGAAAGGGCGATTTTGACAAGTACCTTACACGCCCTATAAACACGCTGTTTCACGTTATGGTTGAAAAGGTGCAAATAGACGCTTTGGGCGAGTTGATAATGGGAATTGCGCTTGTTTGCGTTACATTGCCCACGCTTTCAATAGAGTGGTCTGTACTCAAGGTTGTGCTTGCAATAGCTGTTATGCCGTTTGCAACATTAATTTATACGGGTATAAAAACCGCTACCGCCGCAGTAGCCTTTTGGACAAAGCGAAGCGGTAACGTTATTTATATGTTTTATATGGTAAACGATTTTGCCAAATACCCTGTTACCATATACAATAATGTTGTAAAATGGATAATTACATATGTTATACCGTTTGCGTTTACGTCATATTTCCCTGCCTACTATATACTTACGGGTGAAAATCCGCTTTATAATATAGGAATGACGGTTCTGATTTCGATAATACTTATGACTATAGGAATATTGATTTGGAACAGAGGGATAAGAGCCTACGAAAGTGCAGGAAGTTAATTCTTGTTTTAGTTTGTTATAATATGACATAACACGAAGCATATTGTACAAAAACCGCTTGCAAACTTTGGTTTGCAGGCGGTTCTATATTTCTGTATCGGAAATATATGCAATTTGCGATTTGATAGAATATAATCGAAATAAAATTAGTTGTCGTAAAAGGCAATTTAAACAGGAGTGAAAGAAATGAAACTAAGAAAACCGATTTCGTTATTGCTCACTGCTGCAATGCTTATGGGGGCGGCAACATTTGCTGTAAACGCAGCAAATACGGATGATGAAGGTGTATCAGCCTCTTATTACAACCAAAGCTACCTTGAAACATATGCAAGCAAAGCATACAACGAAGTAAACCTCGGAAGCACCTACAGTGCTGATTCCACAACGTGGAAAACATGGTCGCCTGAGGCAACCTCTGTCAAAGTAAAGCTGTACAACACCGGTTCGGACAATGAATCGGGCGCAGGAGTTGTCGGCGAATATGCAATGACAAAGGACAGCAACACAGGTGTATGGTCAACCACACTTCAGGGCGATTTTAAAAACAAGTATTATACCTATATCGTAAATGTAAAGGGTTCAACAAACGAAACTCAGGACATTTATTCAAAGGCTACGGGTGTAAACGGTCACCGTTCAATGGTCGTTGATCTTGATTCTACCGACCCTGACGGCTGGAACACCGACAAGCACGTTCTTTTTGACAACGCATCTCAGGCTGTAGTTTGGGAAGTGCATGTCCGCGACTTTTCCGCTTCGGCAACATCGGGTGTAGGTGAAGAAAACCGCGGTAAATATCTTGCATTTACCGAAGGCGGCACTAAGCTTAACTCAGACACAAGCTCTGACGCCGTTTCTACAGGTATTGACTACCTTGTAGAGCAGGGCATCAACTGTGTGCAGCTTATGCCTGTATATGACTTTGAATCCGTTGACGAAACAAGAGCTTCCTCGTCGTCAAACCGCAACTGGGGTTATGATCCGAAAAACTATGATGTTCCCGACGGCTCATATTCGTCAAACGCTTATGACGGCAACACAAGAATTACAGAATTCAAGCAGATGATTCAGGCCTTGCACGACAGAGGAATATCTGTTGTAATGGACGTTGTATATAACCATACATTCAGCACCGGCTCGTGCTTTGAAAAGACCGTTCCGGGCTATTATTACAGAATGACGAGTGCGAGCAGCTTTTCCAACGGCTCCGGCTGCGGAAACGAAACTGCGTCAGACAAGCTGATGTATAGAAAATATATGACGGAATCAGTTAAATACTGGGCAGAAGAATACCATATAGACGGCTTCCGTTTCGACCTTATGGGCTTGCATGATACCACTACAATGAACACTATCCGTACAGCTCTTGACGGTATGTATTCAGACGGCTCAGGTCAGAAGATTCTTATGTACGGAGAGCCTTGGACGGGTGGTTCAACTCCGATTACAAACGGCTGTTCACAGGGCAGAGCTTCTTCTCTTAATGAAAGAGTAGGTATGTTCTGTGACACTTATCGCGACGGCATAAAGGGCGGTACAAATGATGCGTCCAAAGGTTTTATTCAGGGCAATAATGATAAAACAGGCGATGTTGTAAACGGTGTTAAGGGTAAATGTTTTGGAGCAAAGGCTCCGTCACAGACAATAGCTTATGCCGATGCTCACGATAACCTCATTCTTTGGGATAAGCTTGTAAAGAGCAACGGAAGCACAAACTGGGACTCTACGGATGCAGCGTTAAAAGGACAGGCAAATGGTGTAATGGCACTTCTGCTTTCTTCTCAGGGCATTCCGTTTATGACCGCAGGTTCTGAATTCTGCCGTACAAAGCAGGGTGATCACAACAGCTACAAGTCCAGCGACTCTATAAATGCAATCGATTGGTCAAGAGTTAAGACCTATTCAGATGTAGCTTCTTATTACAAGGGCCTTCTTGCAATAAGGGAAAACTATACTCCTATGAGAAGCAAGACATTCGTCACTCCGTCGTTCCAGTCAAGCTACGGTTATGTTGTTGCATATACATATTCCAACAACAAATCCGACGAGTGGGGCAATGTTTGCGTACTTGTAAACAGCGGTACTCAGGCATATTCAATCAGCCTCGGAGCAAGCGGCTGGACGGTTGTTGCAAACCAAAGCTCTGCCGGACTCAAGAGCCTCGGCACGGTTTCGGGCAGCTCCTACAGCATTCCGGCACACAGTGCGGCAGTGCTTGTTCAAAGCTCAACATTCTCAAGACTTAATGCAACCACAGATGATTTCGGTACGCTTACGGTTAAGCACGTTGACGACAAGGGCAATGTGCTCAAGACCACAAGCGCAAAATACAGAGACGGCTCAACTTACCGTGCACTTCCCGACAGCACGATTATGTTCGACCACAACCTTATCAGCACTGAAGGTACAACAACAGGTACTGTTACCGGAGGCAAAAACTACAATGTTACATTCACATACAGCTCACAGGGAGTAGAGTCGGGATATTTGACTGTCAAGTATGTTGACAGCAACGGCAAGAGCCTAAAAGACGACGTTACCTATCACCTGAGAGCAGGCGAAGCCTATGATGCCGCTGTTTCTAATATTCAGGGCTATCAGCTTGATACGGAGAAGTTCCCTGCAAACTCAAAGGGTACTTTCACCGGCAGTGATACAACGATTACGTTTACATACAAATCGCTCGGTTATACAACTACAAAGGTACATTACTACAATTCTAACGGTTGGTCAAAGGTTCGCTGCTATGCATATACGGACGACGGCGCAGAACCTAACGGTACCTGGAACAGAGCTCCCGCTATGACGAGCGAGGGAAACAACTGGTATGTTAATACAGTGCCTGCTTCAAGCGCATATGTAATCTTTTATTACAGCAGCAGTCAGGAACCGGGACAGGGCGAGCAGGGTTATCCGGTATCTGGCGAAGCATGGATACAGAACAAAACCGTTACCTTTAACAGTACTGTTATCACAAGCCATATCGACATAAAGACGGGCAAAAAGATTGCTCAGGATGTTGTTGATACAAAAGAAAAGGTAACAAGCTCATCGTCATACAGAACATCTCCTGTTGACGGCAGAACAGATTTTATTACTCCCGCCAATGCAACAGGCAGCTATCAGGCAGGAATTATTAACGTTGTATATCTTTACAACGGTTCTCAGATAACCACCGATCCTACTACAGGACCGACAACCGAGCCAACTACAACAGTTGTTCCGACTACAACTCAGCCGACAACAACAGAAGCACCTACAACTACTCAACCGAGTACGGAACCGTCAAGCTCAACTGAAGCAAAATATTTTTACGGTGACCTTAACTTGGACAAAAAGATAACCGTTACCGACGCAACTATACTTCAGAAATATTCTGCACAGTCAGTTTCGTTCTCTGAATTACAGCTTATTCTTGCAGATGTAAACGACGACGGCTATGTGAATATCAAGGATGCCACAACTATTCAAAAATACATTGCTTTGTTTAATGATGCAGGACGAACGGGCACTCCTTATTATGAAGTAATTGAAACAACCGTTGCGCCGACAACAACTCAGCCTGAAACAACTCAGCCTACAACGGCTGAAATACCTACAACAACTCAGGCTCAGACTGATCCGATTGAACTTAACGGCGACTACTATCTGTTCGGTTACATTAACGGTGTAAACTACGGCTGCGAGGAAGATTATCAGACTCTCGGCGACTACCACTTTGTAAACGGTCAGGTAACGGCAACCTTTGATCAGGTAAGCTATGTAGCGGTAAAAACAGCCGACAACAAGAGCTGGTTTATGACAGACGGCTTTGAGGGCAAGGTTAATTCCGTAACTCTTTATAACACATCTTCACTCGGAGAAGACGCAGACAAGCTTATGGTACCTGCCGGAACGGCAACATTTACGCTTGCCGAAAACAGCGACGGCACACTTACACTTTCTTATGTATCTGACGGTGAATTTGTTGACGAAACAACCGTCCCCGATACTTATTCGATTACATTCACAAATAATAAGTATTGGGAATCCGTAAATTGCTACTATTGGGCAACGGATGATATAAGCCTGTCAACATGGCCGGGAGAGGCAATGGTGCACTCAGCAACTAATGATTACGGAGAGAAAATTTACACTCTTGATATTCCGAGTACCGCCGAGTATATGATCTTTAATGACGGCGGCTCAAATCAGACGGTTGACATTACGATAACAGGCAGTGCAAAATATTATATTTCGGGCGGTTCCGACAAGGCGTGTACTGTAGATACCTGGGAATAGCTCCCGGTCAATAATCAAAAAACACAGAAGCTCCCGCTTGTCGGGAGCTTCTTGCTTGCAGCAATAAATTGCAAAAACGTTCGCAATTTGTAAAAGTGTATAAAAAAGCTGCTAAAAATTTGTAGCTTAATCCATATACTTTAATCTTGGTTTTTGCTATAATCAAGATGATATTTAATGAAAGGAAGTTTGTTGATGAAAGCCTTCAAAAAACTGGCAAGTCTGGTTATCTCGCTCACGATGATTACATCTTCACTTGCATTTACCATTCCTGCAAGTGCGGCGGAAATTGATGATTCAAGCTCACAGTCCGCTAACGCAAATTTGCAGAGCGACGTGCAGGACGGCGTAATATTGCACGCATTTAACTGGTCTTACAACGCTATTAAAGAGAACCTGCCTGCAATCGCAGCAGCAGGATATTCAACCGTACAGACTTCTCCTGTACAGCAACCAAAGGATTATACCGTATCTGCCGATGTATCGGGTCAGTGGTGGAAGCTCTACCAGCCTGTAAGTATGCAGATAGCACAGCAGTCATGGCTTGGAACAAAGGCTGAACTTACTTCTCTTTGTGCCGAGGCTGACAAGTACGGCATAAAAATTATCTGCGACATCGTATCAAACCATATGGGTAACGATAAGGAGACCGATCCGTCTTCTCTAAGTCTGCAGATAAAAACTTATCAACCCGATTTCTATAACAACAAATCGAGTTATTTCCATAGCTATTCGGGCAGTGTCAATGACAGCAGTGTACAGGCTGTTGTTCAGGGTCACGTTTCAAATGCTCCCGACCTTAACACAAGCAATTCAAATGTTCAAGATGCTGTTATAAGCCTTTTGAAGGATTGTATAGACTGCGGTGTTGACGGTTTCCGTTTTGATGCTGCAAAGCATATTGAAACACCGGACGACGGTTCATATGCTTCAAATTATTGGTCAAATGTTTCTTCAAGCGCAAAGTCATATTATAAGCAAAAAACAGGCAAGGATCTCTTTATCTACGGTGAGATACTTAACACCTGCGGAAGCGGAAGAAGCTACGGTTCATACACGAAGTATATTAATGTAACCGATAACAAAACAGGTGACGCTGTTCTTGCAAACGTAGACAAGAGTAACGCTTCGGGTGCCGCAAGCTCTTCTTACCAGTCCGGACAGAGTGCGTCAAAGCTGGTACTTTGGGCAGAATCTCATGATACATATGAGGGTGATTCGGGTTCGGCATCGGGCTACCAAAACACCGCAAAGGTATCAAACGAAAATGTTTCCAAAGCATGGGCTATCGTTGCCGCAAGAAAGGACGCAACCTCTTTGTTCTTTGCCCGTCCGGGTTCGGCACTTATGGGTGAGGTTTCAACAGATACAACCTACAAGAGCACAGCGGTTGCAGAAGTAAACAAATTCCACAACACATTTGTAGGTCAGTCTGAAAAATTAGGCTCATCGGACGGTGTTGCTTATGTAGCAAGAGGTAACGGCGGTATCGTTCTTGCAAACTGCTCAGGCACAACCAAGAACGTCAGCATTTCAGGCACAGGTCTTGCAAACGGAACATATACCGACACGGTTTCGGGCAACCAGTTTACGGTTTCAGGCGGAACGGTAAGCGGCAAAATCGGTTCAACCGGTATTGCAGTTGTTTACAAGGCTTCCGTAACTCCGAGAAACACCTGCTCAGTTGAAAGCGGCTCCTTTAAGGGCGAAACAATGACAGTTGAGCTCGGACTTGATAACGCAACATCAGGCACATATTGCCTTGATGATTCCACACCTGTTACATACACAGGTAAAACAACTATCCGCATAGGTTCTGACTATAAGTACGGCGAAACTATCAATCTTACACTTACGGCAACCAACGGTTCGGATACCGAAACCACAACCTATCATTATCTGAAGAATGAAGACGACGGTTCGGGTGTCTATGTGTTCTTTAACGCAAAGAACAGATCGTCATGGACTGCACCGTACAATGTATATATCTATGATGAGGACAGCTCATCAACAATTACATATAAGAATGCATCATGGCCGGGACAGACAATGAAGTATGACTCAGCTTCTGGCTACTACTATGTTGAAGTTCCAAAGACCTGCATTGCAACGGATAAGAGCGGCAACGTATTGCCTTCAACTTCGTTTAATCTTGCAACTTCACCAAAAACATATGTAATTATCAACGCTTCAGGTAAAAACCAGCAGTATCCGGGCGACGGTTCTTCAACAAAGCTTGCCCTCGGCGGATCATCAAAGCTGTTTGCGGGAACAAGTGCAAAATCATTCACAACCACAACGCTCAAACCTGCTTCTACTACAGTTGAGGCAACAGATGTAACAAAAGGTACGGCAGCTCCTACAACAGAACCTACAACAACCGTTCCTGTAACTACAACAGAACCTACAACAACCGTTCCTGTAACTACAACAGAGCCTACAACAACTGTTCCTGTAACTACAACAGAGCCTACAACAACTGTTCCTGTAACTACAGCTCCTGAAAAGTATAATTACGGCGATGTAGACCTTAACGGCTCAATTAATATTGCAGATTCTACGATCATTCAGAAATATATCGCTCAATCTGTTACTTTAAGCGAGTTACAGCTTATTTTAGCTGATGTTTCTCAGGACGAAAAAGTAAATGTTAAAGATGCAACATTGATCCAAAGATATGTTGCAAAATTCATCAACTGCGGACGTACAGGTCAGCCTTATTATTCGGGTCAGCCTGAAACGACACAGCCCACAACAGCTGAGATTCCGACAACAACTCAGCCTGAAACAACTCAGCCCACAACGGCTGAAACACCTACAACAACTCAGGCTCAGACTGATCCGATTGAACTTAACGGCGACTACTATCTGTTCGGTTACATTAACGGTGTAAACTACGGCTGCGAGGAAGATTATCAGACTCTCGGCGACTACCACTTTGTAAACGGTCAGGTAACGGCAACCTTTGATCAGGTAAGCTATGTAGCGGTAAAAACAGCCGACAACAAGAGCTGGTTTATGACAGACGGCTTTGAGGGCAAGGTTAATTCCGTAACTCTTTATAACACATCTTCACTCGGAGAAGACGCAGACAAGCTTATGGTACCTGCCGGAACGGCAACATTTACGCTTGCCGAAAACAGCGACGGCACACTTACACTTTCTTATGTATCTGACGGTGAATTTGTTGACGAAACAACCGAACCGACAACACAGGATACTACTACAACCGATCCGGTATCGGATACATACACAATAACCTTTACCAATAACAAAAATTGGAGCAAGGTGAATTGCTATTATTGGGGAACAAACGACACAACGCTTTCAACATGGCCGGGTGAAGGAATGACATATTCAACCACAAGTGATTATGGTGAAAAAATCTACACGATTGAAATTCCCAACACAGCCGATCATATTATATTTAATGACGGCGGTTCAAATCAGACGGTTGACATTAAGATAACAGGCAGTGCAAAATATTATATTTCGGGCGGCTCCGGCAAGGCATATACTGTAGATACCTGGGAATAATAAAGCAAATCAAAACATATAAAATTCATTTTGGGTGCCTTTCGCAAGGAGGGCGCCCAAAAGTGTTTTAATCGTAGCAACGCTCAGCTTTGCTTGCCAAAAGCAGAGCATTGCAACATATGCAATTATATTAGGCTATACAATTATTTTGATCGCCTTGAACATAAAAGCGACGTATCGCACCACAGGCTTTAGCCGTGCGGTGCGATAATCTGTTGTTATTCCACTGATTTTAGCACTTCAAGCATATCCACATTTTTAAGTCTGAGAGTCATCATCAGTCCCAAGACTAATGTAATGAATGCTATTACGATTATCGGAATAACAAATGCCTCAGCTCTCGGCACAGTATTAAACATTAAGTCATCAGGCGGCACAATTGCAAGAATATAACGATGCAGTGCATAGCCAAAAACAAAGCCAACAAGAATTCCGATTATCGTAAGCAGCATAGAAACAATAATCAATATTTGCATAATTTTATTCAGCGAATGTACAATGGTGTCAATTTGGTTTGTAAGCGCTGTGTTTTGTATTGCGCCTTTTGCACCATCAAGCTCAATAAATTTGGTTGCCTGCAATTTTGCATTCCTCCGGAGAATTTGACCGGAGAAGCGATGACGGCTTTTCTTTTAGCTCTCTGTTTGCCACAATAAACGCCGACTGAAAAACAAAACCGCAGCAGATTCGTACCCGCTGCGGTTTTAACTGTGCGTTAAAATTTAAGTGTTTAACTTTTGATTGGCTTATTTGAAAGCTGTTTTGCTGACCGATCAAAGCAATTATCAATCGTCAAAGTTTGGCGTCTGTATTGCATCGTATCCTGTTTCACCTGTGCGAATCTTTACAGCTTGCTTGAGGTAATAGGTAAATATCTTGCCGTCGCCGGGATTACCCGTGTAGGCGGTCTTTTTGATTGCTTCAATCGTCTTTTTCTCCCATTCCTCGGAGGAAACAACAATTTCAAATTTGATTTTAGGTAGTACCTGAACATCTACCTTTTGACCTCTTACATATTCCGACATACCTCTTTGAACACCGCATCCGACCACCTGATAGGCTGTGATACCGTTCACTCCGATGTCTGTAAGAGCTTTCTTTACATCAATAAACATTTCTTCACGAACAACAGCTTCAATTTTAATGAGTTGAACTTCACCGTTATTTTTTTCCATAATATAAATCCTCCGTTATCAGTTATCAAGACCGTTAAATGACGGATAAGCAACTTCACCGTGCTGCGTAATGTCAAGACCGACCATTTCGTCTTTAAGGCTTACTCTGATCTTGCCCGTGAGCAGTCTTGTAATACCGTAGCAGATGAGTGTTCCTACAACGGCTATGACGATCGTGATGCCGATGCCTGCTGCCTGTGCGCCAAACTGAGCAAATTCACCGTAAACAAGTCCGTTACCTGCACCTGAGTTAATAGCTGTGCAGGAGAACACACCTGTCAGGAGTCCGCCCCAAATACCGCCTGTGCCGTGACAGCTGAATGCGTCAAGAGCGTCGTCAAAGCCCAATTTCTTTTTGCCGACAGAAATCATCAAATAGCAAACTGGGCTTGTTGTCAAACCGATTATTACAGCTGCCCAAATCGGAACAAAACCTGCGCCCGGCGTAATTCCTACAAGACCTGCTACCATACCTGTGCTTGCACCGATAAGAGTAGGCTTTTTGTTTTTGATGACATCGCAGAGCATCCAGGAAAGAATTGCTGCGGCTGCGGCTACGGCGGTTGTCATAAATGCATGTGCTGCAAGTCCGTTAGCCTCAAGAGCAGAGCCTGCGTTGAAACCAAACCAACCGAACATTAGAAGCGAAGCGCCGAGAACAACAGTCGGGATATTGTGGATTTTGTAGTTTGCTCTTGCGTAGTCGTGACGTTTGCCGAGCAGTATGCAAAGGACAAGTGCCGATACGCCCGAACTGATGTGAACAACGTCGCCGCCTGCAAAGTCAAGTGCACCGATACCGTCTGCACCGAGCAAACCGCCTTGACTCCAAACCATATGAGCCAACGGATAATAAACGATAAGCGACCAGAAAATTATAAATACGAACAGTGACTTAAATTTCATTCTGCCTGCAACAGCACCTGTGATAAGTGCAGGGGTGATAACCGCAAACATCATCTGAAACGCACAGAAAACAATATTCGGAATTGCGGCGCCGTCTGTATAGCCCTCGGTAATAGAAACGCCCTCAAGACCGAGCCAGCTTAAATCTCCGATTATTCCGTTTGAACTTGGTGCAAACGAAAGTGAATATCCAAACAGCACCCACATTACAATACCTGTGCCGATGATGAATACAGATGTCATCATCGTGTTTACTACATTCTTTTTGCGAACAAGTCCGCCGTAAAACATCGCAAGCCCCGGAGTCATTATAAACACTAGAGCTGCACATATAAGTATAAAGCCGATACTTCCTGCATCCATTTTAAAAACCTCCACATAAAGCATTACAGACAAAAAACAAAGTTCACTTCGCTTTGACGAAAAATGCAAGAAAATAATTTCAAATTGCAAATTTGGTCAAAAGCCAAAGTGAACTTCGTTGTCCGTAAATATTTGTTTTTTAAAGATATGTAAGAAATGTTCCGGATAGTTTCTTTACTGTCTCGAATTATAACGCCCTTTATACTTATTGTCAAGCGTTTTTTATATTTTTTAAGGTTTGGCACAAAAAATATTTTAATAGGCAAACTAACTGACGTATTTGTTCATTTTGCAGGAATTATTTTTTATCATTCATTTCTTTGAGAATATCGGCAATCAGCTCACGTTCGTCCATATGATATTTTACGCCCTTAATCTCTTGGTAATCTTCGTGACCTTTTCCCGCAAGCACAATTATATCTCCGTCCTCTGCGTGCTGCATACAATATCTTATTGCATTCTTGCGGTTTGGTACAACCACATATTTGCCGTCTGTCTTGTTTATTCCGACCTTTATGTCCTCAATTATATCCATAACGTCTTCATATCGGGAGTTATCCTCGGTTATAACAGAAAGATCCGACAGTCTGCCCGACGTTTCGCCCATTTCATAACGACGTACCTTGGGACGGTTTCCTCCTGCGCCGAACATAGTTATAAGGCGATGGGGGTTATATTTTCTTAATGTTGTAAGCACATTTTCCATCGAAAGCGCATTGTGGGCATAGTCGATAAGCAGTGTGTAATTTCCGTTTACCTTTACAGGCTCGACTCTGCCTTTGACCTTTGCGGCTCTAAGACCTTTTATAACAGCTTCGTCGGGAATATCAAAGAAAGAAACAGCGCAAATTGCCGCAAGCGCATTATAAACATTGAATTTGCCGGGAATACCGACATCAAGAGACAGCGTTTTAAGTCCTTCGGTTTCAAAATGAACTCCGATAAATCCGTTGTCGGATAAAAGATGTTCGTTAAATGCGCACAGGTCTGCATTTTCGGAAAATCCGTAGGTGAGAATCTTTCCGTTAAAGTCCTTTGTAATATCCCTCCAGCTTTTGTCGTCAATATTAGCGGCGGCTTTTCGGCATTGCCTGAACAAAAGACTCTTGCAATACAGATATTCAGCCATATCCTTGTGCTCAACTCCGCCGATATGGTCGTCGGAAAAGTTTGTAAATATTGCGACATCAAACATCATACCCGCAAGCCTGTTGTGTTTAAGTCCGATTGACGATGCCTCAATAACCATAGCCTTACAGCCTGCATTTATCATATTACGCATAGATTTTTGTATTTCATATGATTCGGGCGTGGTGTTGTCGGTTTTTACGGTCTTTCCGTCATAAATGATTCCGAGCGTACCTATCGTGCCTGTTTTTATGCCTGCCTGTTCAAAAATTTCAGCAACCATAGCAGTGGTGGTGGTTTTGCCTTTTGTGCCTGTTATGGCAACTGTTTTAAGCTCCTCACAGGGATGTCCGAAAAACTCCGCACTCATTAGCGCAAGCGCAAGCCGTGTGTCGTTCACCTTTACGACGGCGACATTTTCAGGTACCTCAAAATTAAGCTCATCGCTTATTACAAGCGCACAGGCGCCGCTTTCAACGGCAGACTCGGCGTATTTGTGACCGTCGGACGTATAGCCCTTGAGGCAGACAAACACCGTGCTGTCCTTTACCTTGCGTGAATCATAGATTACATCCGATATTTCCGGATTAAGATCGTTTATCATATTATATTCAACATTTGCAAGTAAGTCTTTTAGCTTCATACCGTTCCTCCGAAAACTGTTGTATAATTAGTATATATTAATTATACCAATACTTTTGAAATATTACAACAAAAGCAGAATAAAAAATTAATAAATGCAATATGTCATCGTTCAGCCGTTTATTGAAACATTTTATCCTAAAATCCAAAGGACGTGCATATACTGTTTTGAGAACAAGCTTTATGTTTAGTGATTATTTACAAAGAAACGGAAAAAAGTGCCGCAAATGAGGAAAATTTATTAATAAAAACTTATATATGGGTGTTTTACCTCAATTATGTAAAAAAGAGTTGGTCAAGTTGCACAACTGATATTTGAGCATAATACACAAAACGAAAAGAATATATTTGTTCAAAAAAGCGAAAAAATTGAATTTTCAAATACAAAGTGCACAAATCTTAAGTTTAAAATTATCAGTTTAGATAAAAAGTACAAAAGAGGTTGAAATTTGATTGTTTTTTTGATATTATTTATTTAGTGGATAAAGCGTGCAAAATGCACCTGTTCCATAAATCCGTTAAGGAATAAAAAATATTTTTGAAAGAAGGATATTCCAATGAAAAAAATTTTTGCGGTTCTTCTTGCCGCTATGATGACAGCAACTGCATTTGCAGGCTGCGGCGGCGGAGAATCATCACAGGCTTCCGACAATGCGTCAGGTGCTTCAACAACTGACCTCCAAGTAAACGGATCAATCGTTGATACTTCTTATTTTGGCGATGAAGACAATGCTAAGCTCAAGGTATGGGCACCTGATAAGGCAGTAACCCTTGTTAAACAGCAGGTTGAAGATTTTAAGAAAGCTTATCCCGATAAGACTTTTGACATTGAAGTTGTAGCTCAGGGCGAAGGCGACGCTGCTACTCAGATCCTCAACGATGCTTCAACAGCAGCAGATGTTTTCTCTCTCCCAAGCGATCAGCTCAACAGGCTTGTTGCCGCTGACGTAATTGCCAAGGTTGCTTTTGTTGACGCTGCTACAGAGCAGAACTCACCCGAAACAATCGAAGCAGGTAAGATAAACGACACTCTCTATGCTTATCCTGAAACAAACGATAACGGATACTATCTTGTTTATGATAAGTCTTTGGTAACAGACGAAGATGCAAAAACTCTTGAGGGTACACTTGAGGCCTGCCAGAAAGCCGGCAAGAAGTTCATTATGGACTGCGGTGAAGGCTTCTATGCTTGCACATTCGCATTTACGGCAGGTGCAAAGATTGACGGTCTTGAAGTAAACGAAGAAGGCGATGAAATTCAGAAGTTCGTTGATTTTGATGAGGACGAAGCAGTTGACACACTTATGGCATTTGCTAAACTCATCAAGGATTATAAGGGCACATTCCAGTCGCTCAACGTTAAACAGGTTGCATCAGGCTTCTCATCAGGCACATGTGCAGCAGGTGTTGACGGTTCTTGGGATACAGAAGTTAACAAAACTGCTCTCGGCGACAACTTCGGCGCTGCAAAGCTCCCGACAATCAACGTAAACGGCACAGACAAGCAGCTTATCTCAGCGTTTGGCTATAAGTATATTGGCGTAAACGGTTCTTCAAAGTATCCTGCAACATCTCAGATTCTTGCTTACTACCTTTCAGGCAAAGAGTGCCAGGAGCAGAGAGCAGAACAGCTCGGCTGGGGTCCTTCAAACAAGGAAGTTCAGCAGTCTGATATAGTTACAGGCAGTGCAGCTCTCAAGGCAATAAAAGAGCAGTCAGAAAACGCTTGTGTATCGGTTAACCTTTCTTCAACATTATGGAGTCCGATGGCTACCCTCGGTAACAAGCTCTCTTCAGACGACTGGGATGCAGAAGACAGGGAAGCAACAAAAGATCTCCTTAATGAAACTATTAAGAATGTTCGTGATGAGGGCTGATCGTAATTAACGTATTATCGGCTCAAACATAATTTATCGGTTTTCACGGGGTACTTTGGTTTCGGAGTACCCCGAAAAATCAAATATATTATATTACATCAAACAAACGGTGATTTAAAAGCTTTTAAATGTTTTTTAAATATCATTTAGTTTAGCGCAAATGATCGGAGAGATTTTCAAACTCAATTAAGGAGAGCTTATATGACATATGTTGAATATAAACAGCTCAATCCGTTTCAGAGATTTGCTCACAACTTTAAAAAATTTCTCATCAGTATTCCCCGTGGCATCGTAAACTTTTTTAAGGCGATCGGTAGGGCGATAGTTAAGTTCTTTAAGGGTATCGGCAAAGGCTTCAAAAATTACGGAGTTACCTTTGCAAAGGGTGACTGGGCAACAAAACTTTCATATTTGATCTTTGGTGTCGGCGACATTCATAAAGGCAAATATTATAAAGGAATTTTATTCTTTCTTACAGAAGTACTTTATGTGCTTTATATGGTATTCTTTGGCTGGGGTTACATCAGCAAATTTGACACATTGGGTACGGTAAAAACCGGCGAAGTTCTTGACCCGGGTCAGATTATTCCGCGTAAGGTTTACGGCGATAACTCAATGCTTATATTACTTTATTCGGTATTGACTATCGTAATAACAGTTGTTGTATTTGCAATTTATATTTCAAACATCAAAGACGCTTACCGTCATGAGCTTATGAGGAAAAACGGTGAAAAGCCAACATCTTTAAAAGCAGATGTAAAAGAATTCCTTGACGGCAAATACCACATTACACTGCTTTCATTCCCTGTACTTATGATAGGCATATTCAATGTTTTGCCTCTCATATTTATGATTTTGATAGCATTTACAAACTATGACAAAACTCACCTGCCGCCGGGAACATTGTTTACCTGGGTAGGTTTTGACAATTTCGGCTCGCTCTTTGATCTCGTAAACAATTCAAAGAAAGCCACTACGTTCCTTGAACTTACAAAGTGGACGCTTTTGTGGGCTGTAGCCGCTACATTCTCCAACTACATACTCGGTATGATCGTAGCTCTTATGATCAACAAAAAGGGCATCAAACTCAAAGCACTCTGGAGAACACTTTTTGTAATCACAATTGCTGTTCCTCAGTTCGTATCGCTTCTTCTTATGAGCCAGATGCTCGCATCAGACGGAGCTGTCAACATCTTGCTTTCGGAGATAACCGGAAGTCATGTTGAAATACAATGGCTGAACAATACGCCGCTTATGGCACGAATGACGGTAATTGTAATTAACTGCTGGGTTGGTATTCCGTACACCATCCTTTCTATGTCGGGTATTCTTATGAATATCCCTGAGGATCTGTACGAATCTGCTCGTATTGACGGTGCAAGCCCCGTTAAGACATTTACAAAGATCACACTTCCCTATATGATCTTTGTAACTACTCCGCAGCTTATTACCCAATTTGTAGGTAATATTAACAACTTCAACGTTATCTACCTTTTGACAGGCGGTAACCCGTCAACAGAAAAATTCTATCAGGCCGGTTACACTGATATTCTTGTAACGTGGTTGTTTAAGCTGACAATGGATTCTCAGGACTACGGTCTTGCGGCTGCAATCGGTATTTTGGTATTTATTGTATGTGCAACGCTTTCGCTTTTGATTTACAATAATTCCAAGTCTATGAAGGATGAGGAGGCGTTCTCATGATAAAAAGTTATAAATTCAGGCGACATCTTGCGAACGCAATTATCTATATTATCCTTGCGGTAATGGGAATAATTTGGGTATCTCCTTTCGCATATCTTCTTATGCATTCATTCCGTGCAGAAGGACTTATCAGCGTTCCTTACCTTATTCCTCATGAATGGACCTTCCAAAACTATATCGACCTGTTCACCGGCGCAGGCGGTCAGGCTTCGATCAACTTCCCAAGGTGGTTCCTTAACACATTTGTTGTAGCTTGCTTCAGCTGCGTTATCTCTACGATTTCCGTTCTCGCAGTAAGCTATGCATTCAGCCGCCTGAGATTTAAATCCCGTAAAAAGTTTATGAACGTTGGTATGATTCTCGGTATGTTCCCGGGATTTATGACAATGATTGCGATTTACTATCTCTTAAAGGCTATGGGACTCACTCAGACACTCGTTGCTCTTGTAATTTGCTACAGCTGCGGCGCAGGTCTTGGATTCCAGATTTCAAAGGGCTTCTTTGATACGATACCAAGGGCTCTTGACGAAGCGGCAACTATTGACGGCGCTACTAAAAATCAGATATTCTGGAAGATAATTCTTCCGATGTCTAAGCCTATTGTAGTATATACGGTGCTTACCTCATTTATCGGACCATGGACAGACTTTATCCTTGCAAGAATTATTATGGGTGATAAGCTCGATAACTACACTGTTGCAATCGGACTTCAAAAGATGATTGCCACCGACTTTATCAATTCCTATTACAAGCAGTTCCTTGCAGGTTCTGTTGTGGTTGCTGTGCCTATCACGCTTCTCTTCCTCAAGATGCAGAAGTATTATGTTGAAGGCGTAACAGCCGGCGGCGTAAAGGGTTAAAATTTATGCAATACAGGGCAGCAGCCAATAACTGCTGCCCTTTTTTCAACAAGAATTTTAAAGGAATGATATTATGAAAAGGTTTATTTCTATCATACTTTGCATTTTGATAGCTTCCGGCTGTGTGCTTGCCGGCTGTGGTGACAATACTTCTTCCGACAGCTCAGCACCTGTATCTGACAATAATTCGGGTAACGATGTTGCTGATCCTATAGAGGGGGTCAGTGCTTCGTCGTCAACAGATAAATACCGCAACTATTATCTGATTTTTGTAAATTCGTTTTGCGATTCAAACGGCGATCAAACCGGAGATTTGCAGGGGATTATTTCTAAGCTTGACTATCTGAACGACGGGGATCCAAATTCGGGCGATGATCTCGGTATTGACGGAATATGGCTTACTCCCATTATGCCGTCTAAATCTTATCACAAATATGACGTTGAGGATTATTACGACATTGATCCCGATTTCGGTACGCTTGAGGATTTTGACAAGCTTGTAAGTGAGTGCCACAAAAGAGGCATCAATCTGATTATTGATCTTGTATTAAATCATGCTTCATCAAAAAATCCGCTTTATACAAAGGCAGTTGAAGAGGTTGCGGAAAATAAGCTTGATGGATACGCCGAATATTTTGAGATTCACGAAAGCTCATATTTCAGCAGTGATACTCAGGTAAACACGCTGTCAAACGGTTATGCCTGTGAAGCGAATTTTTCGCCCGATATGCCGGAATGGAACCTCAATTCCGAAAAGACCAGAGAAGAATTTACTAATATAGCTAAGTTTTGGCTTGACAGGGGCGTTGACGGTTTTCGACTTGACGCCTGCAAGTATTATACCAACAAAAGTACTGACGGAACAGAATTTTTAAAATGGTTCTATGAAGCCTGCCAAAGTATCAACCCCGATGTATATATGGTGGGTGAAACATGGTCCGACGATTCCGATATAAGCGAGCTTTACAAGTCGGGAATTGACAGTCAGTTTGCGTTTAAATTTGCACAAGCTTCAGGCTTGATTGTAGAAAATATCTACACTCAGACGGGAATCGGACTTGTCAAAAAGGTTATGAACTACGATAATAAAATGCGTGACAATAATAAAAGCGAAATCAATGCGATGTTCCTGTCAAACCACGATCAGGTGCGTATAGCAAATGCGCTTGAATCAAAGGGACTTGATACCGAAAAATTTGCCGCTTCGGTTTATATGTTGTTCCCGGGTAATCCGTTTATATATTACGGCGAGGAGATCGGTACTAAGGCGGAGAGCACTGACAGCGACGCTTATTACAGAACGGCAATGGTTTTTGACAGCGAAAACCTGCCGGATATATATGTTAATATGATAGGCGAAGAAACAGTTGCTCCGACAGGCGGCGGAGTTAAGCAGCAGCTTGAAGACAGTTATTCATTGCTTAACTTTTATCGCAGAATTATTAAGATAAAAAATCAAAATCCTGAAATTGCAAGAGGAACTATTACAGGCGTGCAGAACTTTGACGACACTCAGGTAGGTGCGTTCTATACCGAATACGAAGGTTCAAAGCTTATGATAATCCATAATTTCAACGGCAAACAAAGCAAGGAGCTTGAGATAACCGACGATATGATTAAAAGCGCAGTTGTCCGCGCCGATCTTGTAACTACGGATTCCGACTCTCATATTGAGTTGAAGGACGGCAAGCTGTCGCTTCCGCCTCATTCAACGGTAATATTGAAGTCAGCCGAATAATGGAGGTCTGTCGCTGAAAATGGAACAGTTCAGCTTATTGTATCCGCAAAACAGCAATGCAAAATACACTGTTTTATCAAAAGAAGCCCAAAACGATCTTTCAATAGATTTTTTGTGTAATGCTCTGACCGATGACGGCTACGAACGCAACAGTATAAAACAGATTCTGACTTCAATAACCGATGAAGAGGACGTTATTGCATACAGATGTGATGTTTTTGACGATTTTCTGAGGTTCCCAAAGCTGAGGGAGGAGCTTTCCGCAATGCTTGAAAAGCTTGCGGATCTGCGTGAAATAGAACGCTTTCAAAAGGATTCCGAAGCGTCGTCGCTTTGGCAGTTAATAAACCGCCTGAGGGAAATGGACGGTTACGTTGACTGCATAACTCAGATAAAGTCGACCCTTGAAACGCTTGAAATTCATTCGGAGGGACTGCGTACATTAAGGCAGAACGTGCAGTCAATTTACAAAGAAAGCGGTTTTGACGTGCTCAAGCGTGACATAAGCGATACGCTTGCAAAGGCTCAAAAGCTGAAAAGCATAACTCTCGGAGTCAATCTTGATTCGCTTTTGCGCCCTAAGACGGTCGGAGTAGTTGCACTTAATGACAAAGAATTTACCGACAGCGGAATATTAAAGCGGTTTATGAAATTTGCAAACAACGACAGCGAGCTTCATCACGGAAATGATGTTACAGGCTTTGTGAGTTTTCATCCCGCAAACCCGACAACTTCAAATTTTGGATTGGGAAAGGTCGTTGTCGGTGCACAGCAGGACGTAAATCAGATTTACGGAACAAATCTTACCGGTGCAGATCCGCTTTCCGACGCCTTAAAAAAGGTAGTGTCCGATATTCTGCGCCGCACCGTAAATGAAATCAAGTCTATGCTTAATAAATATGTAAACATAAACGGTTATTCATTTGTTTCGCTTATGCCTGAAATAGTTTTTTATATCCGATTTGCTGAATTTTGCGAAAAGGTCGGCTCAAAAGGAGTTCCGCTTTGCAAAGCTGAGGTTATGCCGCTAAATCGGCGTGAATGTTATGCAAAGGACATATATAACATTAAGCTCGGCATTAAAAAGGCAAACGGCGAGGCCATAGATATAGTTACAAATGACTTCAAATTTGACGGGGACGCACGAATATATATCCTGACAGGACCCAACCGAGGCGGTAAAACCACTGTTACCCAGGCTGTAGGACTTGCGTTTTTGCTGGCGCAAAACGGAATATATGCGCCTGCAGCGTCATTTAAGTTTAGCCCGTGCGACAATATCTACACACATTTTCCTGCCGATGAAAACGATACTGTAGACCTTGGCAGACTCGGAGAGGAAAGCAAACGGCTTGCGACGATTTTTGAAACCGCAACAAACAAGAGCCTGTTGCTTCTCAACGAGAGTCTTGCAACCACTAATGTTGCCGAGGGACTTTATCTTGCCCGTGATGTAGTTAAATCAATGCGCTATCTTGGCGTAAGATGCATTTTTAACACGCATATGCACGACCTTGCAAGAAACCTTGATGAGCTTAACAAAAGCATAGACGGTGACAGCGTCGTTGAGAGTATGATAACGGGGAACGTCAATGATCAGTGCTCGTTTAAGGTTTGCATAGCTCCGCCCCAGGGTGTAAGCTATGCCCGCAATATTGCCGAAAAATACGGCATTACCTTTGAGAAGATCAAGCAAAGTATTGACAAAAGAGATGACCGCTGTGTTTAGGGGTGCATTTTATCTGTACAACCTAAGTGCAGATGTTACCCCTCAATTAAATAGCTGCTTTTGCTTGACACAGACTAAGGGTTAATTGTATAATAATATTGATATTAACCTATATCCGAAAGGAAGATCAACTTGGAATATAAAAAGGCTTTTGATTTTATAGTAAGCAAAGTGGAGGAGGAGCTTACAAAGAGCGGCTACATAAGACAAAAGGTGTCATCAGATGACAGCAGTGAGCTTGTAGCTCTTTTTACGAGCAATACCATTGCATATTCGGTAGCATATATCAAAGACAGGGAGCAAATGGTTTTGCGCTCCTGCACTATGACGGAGGATGGTCCGGACAACGAGTGGAAAACCCTTGCAACATGGCTTTATGACGAAACGGTATCTACTCAAAAGGATGCCGAAAGTATTGCAAACGACTTTGTTGAGGGCGTTTCGGGCAGTATAGCGATAAAACGTGCAAAGCAGGTAAAACAGAAAAAGAAAAAGTCCGATGACGGCAACGCCGATCCAAAATTCCTTGCAAAGCGTTTTGTAACATTTTTCCCTGAGCTAAAGGCTGAGATCAAGGACGAAGAGGATTGCTATTATCCTTTCAGAGGCGCAACCTTTGCAAAGGAACACATTGCGCCAAAGATAGCCCAATATATCAAACGTGCAAACAAAAACGAGCTTGAAAAATTGGCTGGCGTGTTCAACACGCAATACGGCAACGGTGATGTTGATACCCGTTCAATAATCACAATAGTTATTCTAAATTCTCTTGATGAGGCTGAATTCAAGACGCTTTCGGAATACTTTGACGCCGAATTCGCAAAGACCGCAAACGCCGCACGCAAGTATAAAGACAAGACCGTAAAGCCTGAAAAGCCGAAGAAAAAGAATGTCAGCAAAGCAAGCACATTGCTCCAGCAGTAAAAACGCTTTGTTAATCAAAAGAGGTCAAAATGAACATAGTATCTTCCAAAACCGTTACACTCAACTCGCTCCCAAAAAATCTGAACGAGCTGAAGACTCTAAAGGAAGCAGCATTGATATGCCCGTTTGAGGTCGCCGCACTTACGGTTGCGGTTTTGTGTCGTTACTGTGACAGCCCTCAGGACAGCATTGATATGCTCAACTATCTTCGCGGTCCTCGTCCGCTCACACCATATGATGTTCAGTTCCTGCGTGACAGGCTCAAAGGCAAGCCTTATAAGCCAATTTCATTTTTAGGCGGAACCTCTCCAGAAAACGGATATACTCCGTCAGTACCGTATTCCGTTACGGTTCTTGAAGATCCGTATGCACGTCAGGAGGAAAATTACATAAAGCTTTTTATACGCACTTCGGGAGCTGACGCTCCCCGCCCGATAAAAATGAGGACAAAGCCGAGTACCGGACAATGGTTTTTGTGGGAACAACATCTTTTGCCCGATATTCGCATACCTGTTGAACAGGATCCGTGGGCATAATTTAAAAGAATACAATATTTAACGGCTGTATCATATCTGATACAGCCGTTATTTCCATTGTTCTATTCAGCTTTGATTTCGACGGGCTTTTCATCAAAGCCCTCAAGCTGAAACCTGAGTCCGCAGGTAGAACATTCAAGATATGGTTTGCCGCCGTTTGTGTCGTCCTCAAAAATTATCATTGGACTTTCGCAAAACGGACAAAGTTTTAATTCCTCAGCCTTCATATATATCCTCCGGTCATTTATATGTATTAATAATATTGTACTACAAATCATTTATATGTGCAAACATTGTTTGGTAAAAAACACTTTACAAACAGTACAAAAAGATATAAACTAAGAAACAGATGATTAGGAGGGCTTAAAATGAAACAGGAAAACTACTCTATGCTATGCGATTTTTATGAGCTTACAATGTCAAACGGTTATTTTTTGAACGGCTTTTATAAACGCAATGTTTATTTTGACGTTTTTTTCCGGAAAGTGCCCGATAACGGCGGCTTTGCCATAACCGCAGGGCTTGAACAGGTCATTGAATATATTAAGGAACTTCATTTTGATGAAAATGATATTGAATATCTAAAGAGCAAGAATATATTTGACGAGAAATTTCTTGATTATCTGAGAAATTTTAAATTCAGCGGCGACATCTATGCCGTGCCGGAGGGAACGCCCGTTTTCCCGAACGAGCCTATTCTTACCGTGCGTGCGCCCGCAATAGAGGCTCAGCTTATTGAAACCTTTGTTTTGCTTACGCTTAATCACCAGTCGCTTATTGCGACAAAATCCAACAGGATCGTGCGTGCATCTCAGGGTCGAACTGTTCTTGAGTTCGGTTCGCGCCGTGCCCAAGGTGCAAGCGGAGCGGTTGACGGTGCAAGAGCGGCGTTTATCGGCGGCTGTAAGGGAACAGCCTGCACGCTTACCGACGAACTTTACGGGGTTCCTGCCGGCGGAACTATGGCTCATTCATGGGTGCAGATGTTTGACAGCGAATATGACGCTTTCAAAACATATTGCGAGCTTTATCCCGAAAATCCAACGTTGCTTGTCGATACCTACAATACGCTCAAAAGCGGTGTTCCAAACGCCATAAAGGTGTTTAAGGAAGTGCTTTTGCCTCAGGGCAGAACAGAGTGTGCAATAAGGCTTGATTCGGGAGATATTTCTTATCTTTCAAAAAAAGCACGCAAAATGCTTGACGAAGCCGGACTGACGGAATGTAAAATTACAGCTTCAAATTCGCTTGACGAATACCTTATTCGCGACCTTATGATGCAGGGGGCTAAAATTGACAGCTTCGGCGTGGGCGAAAGGCTGATAACTTCATCAAGCTCGCCTGTTTTCGGCGGAGTGTACAAGCTTGTTGCCGTTGAAAACGAGGGCGGTGAAATCGTGCCAAAGATAAAGGTCAGCGAAAATACCGCAAAAATTACAAATCCGCATTTTAAAAAGGTATATCGTTTTTATGACAACGAGAGCGGCAAGGCACTTGCGGACGAGCTTTGCGTTTATGATGAAACGGTTGACAGCTCAAAACCTCACACAATATTTGATCAGAACGCAACGTGGAAAACAAAAACGCTTGAAAACTTTACCGCAAAGGAACTGCTTGTGCCGATATTCAAAAACGGCGAGTGCGTTTATAATAGTCCGTCAATAAACGAGATAGCCGAATATTGTAAAAATCAGATTCATCTTTTGTGGGATGAGGTCAAAAGATTTGAAAATCCACACACCTATTATGTTGACCTTTCAAAGAAATTATATGAAATAAAAAACATTTTGCTAAATGTTTACGGAGTATGATTAAAAAGGGGTAAGAAATGCGGTTTAAATTGCAGTTTAGCAGTTTGAACCGCATAATATTTGCTTTTAGTTATAAATGTTACAAATGAGCGTTAAAATTTGGCTGCGTTTTTGTCACAACCTACAAAAAATAAATTTTTAGTTAAAGAGTCTATTTTTTCTTGCTACTTTTGATTAATTTGTGGTATAATTTAATTAAATATTAAGCTATTCAAATCATAGCAACGCTTTGCTTTGCTCTCAAGAAACAAAGCTTGCAACAGATTACAAACAGTGCCGAGAGCATCAGCTCCTCAGGGCTTCAGTGAGAGATCGTGACTCACGCTGAATTTCTGAAATGGCGTCTGCCGCCTGAGCGGCGGGGGACATCTGCACTTAAGTTATACGGGAGTTTTGATTACGGAACACATAATTAATATCGACAGAATGGAAAACGCCGTTGCGCTTTTTGGCAGCTTTGATGAAAATATCAAGCTCATTGAGCGTGAATTCGGCGTAAAAATAACCTGCCGTGACAGCGAGTTGAAAATTGAGGGCGACGCCGAAAATGCGTCGAAGGCAGGCAAGGTAATTGAAAGTCTTTTGCAGTTTATCAACAGGGGCGAGGCACTTTCGGAGCAGAATATCCGCTATTGCATTTCGCTTGTAAACGAGGGCAGCGAAGACAAAATCGAACAGCTTGCGGGAGATTGCATCTGCATTACATCAAAGGGCAAGCCGATAAAGCCAAAGACCATCGGTCAGAAGCGATATTGCAATATGATTGCAAAAAACACGGTTACAATAGGCGTCGGTCCTGCCGGCACGGGCAAAACCTATCTTGCCGTAGCAATGGCGGTAACTGCGTTTCGCAGCAAGCAGATCAACCGTATTATTCTTACACGTCCTGCGGTTGAGGCAGGTGAAAAGCTCGGCTTTTTGCCCGGAGATCTTCAGAGCAAGGTCGATCCGTATCTGAGACCGCTGTATGACGCACTTTTTGATATGCTGGGCGCAGAAACCTATCAAAAATACGTTGAACGGGGCAATATTGAGGTTGCGCCGCTTGCTTATATGCGAGGCAGAACGCTTGACGACAGCTTTATAATCCTTGATGAGGCGCAGAACACCACAAGCGCTCAGATGAAGATGTTTTTAACTCGTCTCGGTTTTAACTCAAAAATGGTTATTACAGGCGACATCACTCAGATTGACTTGCCCGGAGGGGCAAGGAGCGGACTCAAGGACTGCATAAAGATACTCAGGAACATCGAGGGTATCGGAAGCTGTACCTTTGATGAAAAAGACGTTGTTCGTCATCGCCTTGTTCAGGATATTATTAAGGCATATGCAAAATATGAAAACGGAAAAAACTAAATTGGCATACAGAAAGATTGAATTTAAATAAATACTGAAAGGAATGTTTACAATGGCAGACAAAATCAAGGTAATAATCACCAACAAACAAAAGACGGTAAAAATTCCGACGGGCATAAGGATGCTTGTGCGCCGCTGCTGCAATGCGGTGCTTCAGCTTGAAAAATTTGAAGGACCTGCCGAAATCAGCGTTACATTTACGGATAATAAAGGCATAAAGGAGCTTAATAAGCAGTACCGTGACAAGGACATTGAGACCGATGTTTTATCGTTCCCGATGGGCGAAAACGGTGTTTATGATACGGATATGGAAACCGGCGCCAAAATTTTGGGCGACGTGGTAATTTCTATGGAAAAAGCAAGAGATCAGGCGGCGCTTTTCGGACACAGCCTGCAAAGAGAGGTCGGCTACCTTACAGCCCACAGCGTTCTTCACCTGCTCGGATACGACCATATGGAAAAGCTCGACAAGGTAAGAATGAGAGAAAAGGAAGAGCTTGTAATGGATGAGCTGGGACTTCCCGCCTCGTCAAGCTACATAGTTGACAAGGTTTGATATAAAAAATGAAAAAACAGATTTTGAGCTTTAAATTTGCGTTCAGAGGCGTTTGGAAGGCAATAAAAAGCGAAAGTCATATGCGGTTTCACATAGTTGCGGGGCTGTATGTTTTACTGTTTTCGCTGTTTTATGATTTTTCGCCTGTTCAGATTGCGTTGCTTGTTGTGCTTATTGCGCTTGTAATAGCGTTTGAAACACTGAACACCTGCATTGAGGAGCTTTCAAATCTTTGTGCCGACAGATACGAACCGCTTGTGCGGTTTGCAAAGGACGCAGCCGCAGGAGCGGTGCTTGTCACCTCGTTGGCTGCTGCTGCAGTGGGAGTGATTTTCTTTTGGAATTTATCCGTAATTCAATGCATCTTCGGCTTTTTTGCGGACAATATATTGTTGCTTGTTTTACTTGTGCTGTCGGTATCGGCTTCAATAATTTTTGTTGTACTCGGACCGACGGGGATAAAGGAAAAATTTATTTTGCACAAGCGCAAAAGCAAGGATAAATCCGCTGAAAATAATATATAGAATCGCATTAAAACTGCATAATAGTATTTGCATAGGGCGAACATTGTTCGCCCGCAATTTTTAATAGGAAAAATTAAGGGGTAAAGAATGAACACAAATGATAAATCCGCCTTTGTGGCGATAGTCGGCAGACCAAACGTGGGAAAAAGCTCAATCTTAAACCGACTTTTAGGACAGAAGATAGCTATTGTATCAAGCAAGCCGCAGACCACACGCAACCGAATTACGGGAGTGCTTACCGAGGGCGAGTATCAGCTTGTTTTCTTTGATACTCCCGGTATGCACAAGCCAAAAAATTCGCTCGGTAAATATATGGTGCGAAGCGTAAACGAATCGGTGGGCGGCGTTGACTGCTGTATGCTTGTTGTTGAAGCGGGCAAAGAACCGGGACAAACCGAAATCTCTCTGATTGAAAAATTCAAGTCGCTTGATATGCCTGCGATTCTTGCCATAAACAAAATAGATACTCTGAAAGAAAAGGACGAGCTGATGAAGCAAATCCTTGAGTACAGCAAGCTGTATGATTTTGATGCGGTTGTGCCTGTCAGCGCACAGGACGGAAGCGGACTGAACGAACTCCTTGACGAATTGAAAAAGCAGTCAAGCGAGGGCGGACATTTCTTTGATGACGACACACTCACCGACCAGCCCGAAAGAGTAATCGTTGCCGAAATAATCAGAGAAAAAATACTTCGTCTTTGCGATAAGGAAATACCGCACGGCACAGCTGTTGTTATCGAAAAGATGAAAACACGGGAAAACGGAATTTTGGATATTGACGCAACAATATTCTGCGAAAAAGAAACCCATAAACGAATACTGATTGGCAAAAACGGTGCAATGCTCAAAAAAATAAGCAGTTTTGCCCGTCAGGACATAGAGCGGTTTTTTGACTGCAAGGTGTTTTTACAGACCTGGATAAAGGTAAAAGAGGATTGGCGCAACCGAGCTCAGCTTTTGCAGAACTTTGGCTTTGATGAGAAGAATTTTGATTAATATGAATGTAATATTGATAAAAGCAAAATATCTTGACTGTCCAATTATAGCAAAAATTCAGAAAATTTCTTTTTCAAAATTACTCGAAAAATATAAGGATTATGACACAAATCCGGCTTGCGAAGATTTGGATAAAATACAAGAGAAATTCCGTCAGACGTTTACTGAATATTATTTGATAAAGGTTGGAAAAAGCACAGTAGGTATTGTAAGAATTGTCAGTGTTGATAACAATACCAAACGTATTTCTCCAATATGTATTTTGCCTGAATATCAAAACAAAGGCTATGCTGGCAGAGCTATGACTAATTTGGAACGTATGTTTCCTCAAACTCATATTTGGTTACTGGATACTATTAAGCAGGAGAGTGAATTGTGCGATTTTTATGAAAAACTCGGATATATACGGACGGGAAGAGAGGAAAAATTGCACAGTAATATGACAATTGCGTTTTTCAAAAAGGAAGTTTGATTAATGGTTAAATTTTATGACAGTGTTGATGACAGATTGCTTAAATTTGCGGTGATTATTTCAAAGACGAACGGCAAATGGGTGTTTTGCAAACACAAGAAAAGAGATACGCTCGAAATTCCCGGCGGGCATCGGGAACCGGGAGAAAAAATTGAAGGTACGGCAAAAAGAGAATTATATGAGGAAACAGGTGCGCTTAAATTTGATATTTACCCGATATGTGTGTATTCTGTAATTGAAAAGGATAATTTTAACAATAAGGAAACCTTTGGAATGTTATATTATGCAGAGATTTTTGAATTTGAAAACGAACTGCACAGTGAAATCGAAAGGGTAGTTTTGTCCGATACCTTAGCAGATAATTGGACATATCCGCAAATTCAGCCGTTTTTGATAAAAGAATATGAGCGCAGAACTAATCTCGGCAAATAAAGGATGAGAGAATATGAACATTGTATATAGAAAGCTTACAACTGAAGACATAGATATGTTTATTGATATGCGTATAAATCAACTGCGTGCCGAGGGTGCAACCGAAGACATTGATTTAAGACCAAACCTAAAGGATTATTATAACCGTCACCTTGCTGACGGAACATTTGTGTCATGGATTGCATTAGACGGTGAAAAAACAGTCGGCACAAGCGGAATATCGTTTGTTGAAAAACCGCCGTACTTTTCATGTCCGAGCGGTAAGATTGCATTACTGTCAAGTATGTTTACTGCGGATGATTACCGCAGAAAAGGTATTGCAAAGCATCTTCTTGCAAAAGTCATAGACGAAGCTAAAAATTTCGGCTGTTCGGTTGTACAGATCACGGCTTCGGATATGGGAGTATTGCTGTATACTGATTTTGGCTTTAAAAAGAACGGTAACTTTATGCAATACAATCTCTGACAACAGGAGAAAAATTTACCGTTTATAATTCGCCCAAAAGTAAAAACACTAATAAAAGCCAATTAATTTGGAGGTGTTTTTATGGACGAATGGTCTATGTGGGAAACTTTCATTACTACCGGCAGTGTGCTGGATTATATACGCTACAAAAGTATTCAGGACGCCAAGGATACAGGTGCAGACACGATAAACAGGGAGGAAACCGATGAAATTCCGAACCGATGGATTGATAATAAAGGAACAGAATATCGGTGAAAACGACAGGCTTGTTTTTGCTCTGACAAAGTCAAACGGCGTTATCAGGGCATTTGTCAAGGGTGCAAAAAACATAAAAAATCAAAAATGCGCCGCAACCTCTTTGCTCTCTTATTCCCGACTTACGATATACAAGGGTCGGGAAAGCTACATAATAGGCGAGGCGCAATCAATTAAAATTTTTTCAAAGCTGAGATATGACGTTAAAAAAATGTGCCTTGCACAGTATTTTTGCGAGCTTGCGCTCACTGTATGCCCCCGTGAGCAGAATTCCGAGCCTTTTTTGAAACTGGTTTTAAATTCGCTTTACCTTTTGTCGGAGGGCAAGCGCAGTGCAGAGTTGATTAAGCCCTGCCTTGAAATGCGGCTTGTATCCCTTGCGGGCTATATGCCCGACCTTACAATGTGCAGAAATTGCGGCGAATATTCCGCAGACACAATGTATTTTTTGCCCGAAATCGGTATGCTTGAATGTGCCTCCTGCCACGAAAGAATGTCGGGAGGAATTGCGCTTTCTCCGTCCGCTTTAACGGCTTTAAGGCATACTATTTATGCCGACGATGATAAGCTGTTTTCGTTTTCACTGTCGCAGGAGGGGCTTGAATTACTGAATATTTGCAGTGAAAGCTATCTTAAATATAAATTTGAAAAGGATTTTAAAACACTGAATTTTTATAAGGCGATTTCGTGATTTTTTCATTTTATTAAACGTATGAAAAATTTGATACCGTTCAAATGGTAGAACAACCCCATGTTGTTATGGAGATGAAATAGAATTGTAGGGAACGGTCTTGGCCGTTCCGATAAAGGTGATGATGAAATAATGAATTTGCCTAATAGAAAAAAACTGCGTTTAAACGGTTACGATTATTCTACTCCGGGATATTATTTTGTTACAATATGTTCTAATAATAAGAAAAGCATATTTTGCCATATTAATTCTGATGGCGCTATTAAAAAATCTTGGGTCGGTGACATTTTAGAGAGCAATATAAAAAACATAGAAAGTCATTATAGCAATGTAAGAATTGATAAATATGTTATAATGCCAAATCATTTGCACATGATTGTGGTAATATCATACTTTGAAAATACGGAACGGTCAAGACCGTTCCCTACATTATCAAACGTAATTGGATTATTTAAATCCGGTGTGTCAAATGAAGTAGGATTTACTGTATGGCAAAAATCATTTCACGACCATATAATACGCAATGAAAAATCTTATTTGCAAATATTAAAGTATATAGAAAACAACCCTCTTAGTTGGATG
This sequence comes from uncultured Ruminococcus sp., assembly GCA_900543095.1. Lineage (GTDB taxonomy): Bacteria > Bacillota > Clostridia > Oscillospirales > Acutalibacteraceae > Ruminococcoides. The sequence continues at coordinate 63,028 of UQQD01000004.1, forward strand.
GAGGATTGTTATTATATCGCAGACTAAACAGAGGCTTTTATGAACAGACATTACAGAACACTTGAACTTGATAAAATTCTTGAACGCCTTGCAGGGCAAACGTCGCTTGACGATGCCCGCGAAATGGCGCTTAGACTTGAACCGCAGTTTGATTTAAAAAAGGTGCAACTCCTTTTAAAGCAAACCGACGACGCTGTTGTGCTGAGCAGTAAATACGGCGCACCGTCGTTTGGTTCGGCAACAAACTGTTCGGGCAACCTCAGACGTGCTCAGGCAGGAGGTTGTCTTACAACCACGGAGCTTATCGCAATAGCCGATACGCTTCGCATTATACGAACCGTAAAGGAATGGCACTCCCGTTTTGCCTCGGTTGAAACCACGCTTGATACCTATTTTTCGGGGCTTGTTTCCAACAAATACCTTGAGGAACGCATAACCTCGGCAATCATCAGTGATGATGAAATTTCCGACAAAGCAAGCTCCGCACTTTCGGATATTAGGCGCAAAATACGCACCGCTTCGTCAAAGGCGAGGGAGTCGCTTGATAAGATAATCCACAGTTCCTCCTACATAAAGTATTTGCAGGAGGCTATCATTACTCAGCGTGACGGACGTTATGTTGTTCCCGTCCGCAGTGAGTGCAGAAACAATGTTCCCGGACTTGTACACGACACCTCGTCAAGCGGAGCAACCGTGTTTATTGAGCCTATGGGTGTTGTTCAGGCAAACAATGACATTAAAATGCTAAGAGCAAAAGAAGAAGAGGAGATTGAGCGTATCCTCTTTGAACTGTCGGCAAACGCAGGTGAATTTGCCGACAGCATTATTCACAGCTATGAAAATCTTGCAAATCTCAATCTTATTTTTGCAAAGGCGGAGCTTGCCTACTCAATGAAAGCAACAATGCCCGTTATGAATGATAGGTGTGTTGTTGACATAAAGCAGGCACGGCATCCTCTCATCAGCAAGGACAAAGTCGTTCCCGTTGATATAGTGCTTGGCAAGAGCTTTGATACGCTTGTAATAACAGGTCCTAATACGGGCGGCAAAACCGTTACCCTTAAAACTCTCGGACTTTTTACGCTTATGGCAATGTGCGGACTTCTTGTGCCGTGCGGCGATAACAGCGAATTGTCGGTGTTCCGACGTGTGCTTGTGGACATTGGTGACGAGCAGAGCATTGAACAGTCGCTTTCAACATTTTCCGCACATATGACGAATATTATCCAGATACTGAAGCTTGCAAACGCAGGCTCACTTTGCCTAATCGACGAGCTTGGCGCAGGCACCGACCCTGTTGAGGGTGCGGCGCTTGCAATAGCTATACTTGAAAAGCTGAGAACCCGTCACGCAAAAATCGCATCTACTACGCACTATGCGGAGCTTAAAGAATTTGCGCTTCGCACCGAGGGCGTAGAAAACGGCTGCTGCGAATTTGATGTTGTTACACTAAAGCCTACCTACAGGCTTTTAATCGGCGTACCCGGCAAATCAAACGCTTTTGCAATTTCAAGGCGGCTCGGAATGGACAGCGATATTGTAGACCGTGCAAATGAGCTTGTATCAAGCGAAAGCAGACAGTTTGAGGACGTTGTCGAAAAGCTTGAAAAACGTCGTCAAAGTCTTGAAAAACAGCTTGAAAACGCCAATCGTCTTACCGCAAAGGCAAACACCGAAAAGCAAAAAGCGGAAAACGAAATGCGAAAAGCCAAAGAGAATGCAGAGCGTGAGGTTGAACGTGCAAAGCAAGAGGCACAAAGGATAATTTCACGCACAAGGGCTGAGGCAGATAAACTTGTTGAAGAAATCAACAAGGCGCGCAAGGAAAAGGAACTCAGTGCCGATGCACGCTCAAAGCTAAAAAAGAACATTGCTAAAATGGAGGCGCATGCCGACTCGATAAAACTGAAAAACACTCCCGATGAGGAATACAAACTGCCTCGTCCGCTAAAGGCTGGCGATACGGTTTTAATATATGATATTGATAAAAACGCTACCGTACTTGCGCCGCCGTCAAAGGACGGACAGGTTCTTGTTCAGGCGGGAATAATCAAAACAAGGGTTGACATAAAGAACCTTCGTCTGCTAAAATCTCAGATAAAGCCTGCTGCAAGTCGGTTTTCGTCAACAAGGAGCGTGCCCGGCCGTATGGACGTGCGTCCCGAAACGGAAATTGACGTGCGAGGAGAAACTGCGTTTGACGCAGTAAATATAGTCGATAAGGCGATTGATAACGCAGTATTGTCCGGAATCGGAAAGCTCACGATAATACACGGCAAGGGTACCGGTGTTCTTCGCCGTGAGATAAACCAATATCTCAAGTCAAACAAATCGGTCAAATCCCATCGTCTCGGTGTCTTTGGCGAAGGTGAGGACGGCGTGACAATAGTAGAGTTGAAATAATTGAGGTAGCAGAATATGAAAAAACAATTTCTTGATACGGGAAAAATCGTGGGTACTCACGGAATCAAAGGCGAGGTGCGTATTGATCCTTGGTGCGACAGTCCTGAATTTTTGTGTGATTTTAAAAGGCTGTATCTTGATGAGAACGGCAGGGATTTTATTGATGTAAAGTCACGTCCGCACAAAAACATCGTACTCTGTAAAATAAAGGGTGTTGAAACTGTCGAGGACGCCGAACGCCTGCGCGGAAAAGTCATATATATCGACCGCAATGACATAAGCCTTGAGGAAGGCGCAAACTTTGTTCAGGATCTTATCGGGCTTGAGGTGCGCGACGTTGATACAAATGAGGCTTACGGCAAAATCTCCGATGTGCTCTATACGGGCGCAAACGATGTTTACGAAATAACAAACAACGGCAAAAAATATCTTGCCCCCGTTATTGACGATGTTGTAAAAAAAATAGACGTTGATTCGGGATTTGTGCTTATCCGTCCTCTGAAAGGAATATTTGACGATGAGAATTGATATAATAACTCTGTTTCCCGAAATGTTTGAGCCTGTGCTTAACGAAAGCATTATCGGCAGGGCGCAAAAAAGCGGAGCTATAGAGATTGTGTGTCATCAGCTTCGTGAATTTGCGTTTGACAAGCACAGACGTGTTGACGATACCCCTTACGGCGGCGGAATGGGTATGCTTATGAAGGCAGAGCCTATTGCCCTTTGCTTTGAGGATATATGCAAACAGGTTGGAAGCAGACCGCACTTTGTATATATGTCGCCCCAGGGAAAAACACTTGAACAAAAGCGGCTCAGGGAGCTTGCCGAGTTTAACAATATCTGTATTCTCTGCGGTCACTATGAGGGCGTCGATCAGCGTTTGCTTGATGAATTTATTGATGAAGAAATATCGATCGGCGACTATGTTCTTACGGGCGGCGAAATACCTGCTATGGTGTTTGCCGACGCATTGTGCCGAATGGTTCCCGGTGTGCTTACAAACAACGAATGTTTTACCGAGGAAAGCCACTTTAACGGCTTGCTTGAGTATCCGCAGTACACCAAGCCTGCGGTATGGCGGGGAAGAGAAGTCCCCGAGGTGTTAATGAGCGGACATCATGCAAATGTTGAAAAGTGGCGCCGTGAAAAAAGCCTTGAAGTAACAAAAATAAAGCGCCCGGATTTGCTTAAAGACTTAAAGCAGGAATAAATTTAACTTTCTGCCGAAAACTCTGCCAAATCATTATTGAAAATGCTGAGGGAACATTGCATATTTTGTAAATATGCACAATAAACGGGGAGAAAATTTGACATCAAGTGATTATTAATACGAAATTATTTAAAATTATTGACCTTGCCCAAAAAAAAGATTATAATAATTATTAATTAAGCCAATTAGGTTTAACAGATAATATTTATTATTGCAGAGAGGGTTTTATTATGTATGTTAAGGAAGTTTTAGTTCAGAACAAAGCAGGCTTGCACGCACGTCCCGCAACTTTCTTTATCCAGAAAGCTAACGAGTTCAAATCAACTATCTGGGTTGAAAAGGAAGAGCGCCGTGTAAACGCAAAAAGCCTTCTTGGTGTACTTTCACTCGGTATTATCGGCGGCACAACTATCAAAATCATCGCTGACGGCTCGGATGAAACCGAGGCAGTCGAAGGTCTTGTTGCTCTTGTTGAGTCAGGATTTACCGAATAAAATCATCTTGCATTTTCTATCATATATTTGATTATCAGGGCGGTTTTCCGCCCTTTTTATTTTACTCATTACTCACAATTTTATGTTTTTGAAACGGAGGTGAGAATATGAATCCAAAAATGTCGGTTCTTCGCAAAAAAGCAATGGCTTTGCCGCTTTTACCGGGGGTATATATTATGCATAACAAAAACGGCGAGATAATCTATATCGGCAAGGCAAAAGCACTTAAAAACCGTGTCAGCCAGTATTTCGGCTCTCAAAACAATCACGCCGAAAAGGTGCGTCGAATGGTTGACAACGTGGATGATTTTGAGTACATCATAACCGACAGCGAATTTGAAGCGCTTATCCTTGAATGCAGTCTTATTAAACAGCACACGCCGAAATACAACATTCTTCTTAAGGATGACAAGGGCTACAGTTATATAAGAGTGAGCGAGGGCGATTGGAGCAAGATCTCATATGTTTTGCAAAAAAAGGACGACGGCGCAACGTATATCGGACCTTACAAAAGCAGTTATTATGTAAAAAGCGCAGTAGAGGCGGCTAACAAAATATTTATGCTCCCGACATGCTCACGGCGTTTTCCGCAGGACTTTCGCAAAGGCAGACCTTGCCTTAACTATCACATAAAGCAGTGTATGGCTCCCTGTACCGGCAGAGTAAAACTCAAAGATTATCGTGAAAGCGTGCAGCAGGCGCTTGATTTCTTAAAAGGTGGTTCTTCAAACTCCATAAAGCAGCTTACCGAAGAAATGGAACAGGCGGCTGAAAATCTTGAATTTGAACGTGCGGCAAGAATAAGGGATAAGATAAGCGCAGTTAAAAAAATGTCCGACAAACAAAAGGTCGTGTCAAACAAAGTTCTTGATCAGGACATTATTGCGAGCTTTTCAAACGACGGCAAGACCTGCTTTCAGGTGTTTCGTTTTGAGGGCGGCAGGTTGTTTGACCGTGAGAGCTTTATTTTTGACAGCGGCGACAGCGATACCGAATCGGAGGAGTTTATTCTCAGATACTATACGCTCAGAAACGACGTGCCGAAAAATATTGCGCTCGACGCCGCCTTTGACGGGATTGAAAGCGTTGCCGAATGGCTTTCGCAAAAGAGGGGGAACAAGGTGAACATAACCGTTCCTCAGCGTGGCGAGCAGGCTCGTCTTGTTGCAATGTGCCGCTCAAATGCCGCCGAGACGCTTGCCCAGAAAAAAGGCGCTACCGTGCGTGAATTCAGCGTTCTTGAAGATTTGCAAAAGCTGCTTGGACTTTCAAAGCTGCCCGAATATATAGAGTGCTACGATATTTCAAATCTTGCCGGAACAGAAAATGTTGCCGGAATGATTGTATATAAGAACGGCAAGCCCTATAAATCGGCGTACAAAAAATTTAAGATCAAAGGCTTTGAGGGACAGGACGACTATGCGTCTATGGCTGAGGTTCTTTCACGGCGGTTTGATGAATATTATAATTCAGACGGCAGCGACGAGGGCTTTGGCAAGCTGCCGGACCTGATACTGCTTGACGGAGGAAAAGGTCAGGTAAATACAGTTAAGCAGGTTTTGAAAAGTATGCAAATTGACGTACCGCTTTTCGGACTTGTAAAGGACGACAAGCACCGCACGCGAGCCGTAACGGGCGACGGCGGAGAAATTGCAATAAGTGCAAACCGTGCGCTTTTTACATTCCTGAGCAAGATGCAGGACGAGGTTCACCGCTTTGCTGTCGGCTATCATCATGCACGCCGCAAAAAAAGCACATTTAAAAGCTCACTTACCGAGATTGACGGAGTAGGAGCGGTAAGGGCAAAAAATCTTCTCAAATACTTCCGTACGATAGAGAATATTTCAAAGGCGGATTTGACCGAGCTTAAAAATGCGCCTAAAATGACAAATGATACCGCACTTGCGGTTTACAGATATTTCCATACGGATGAGCAGGACAAATGATGATAATTTTTATAAATTTTATTGTAAATTCAGCGCTTATGTGATATACTGACATAATAAAGACAAATGCAGTTAAAACGCTGCCAAAGGAAGATGTTATGCGTGTAATAACCGGTTCGGCGAGAGGCAGACGCCTTGAAACCCTTGAGGGAGACGACGTAAGACCGACTGCCGACAGGATTAAAGAAGCTATATTTTCAATAATTCAGTTTGAAACCGAAGGAAGAGTGTTTCTTGACCTTTTTGCGGGTTCGGGACAAATGGGAATAGAGGCTTTGAGCCGAGGCGCAAAGCTTGCGTTTTTTGTAGACAATTCCAAAAAATCGCTTGATACCGTAAAGCGCAACCTGAAAACTACGGGACTTGAGCTTGGCGCAAAGACCTTTGCAATGGATTATCACAGCTTTCTTGCGATGAATTCCCAAAGCTTTGACATAGCGTTTCTTGATCCGCCGTACGGTAAAGGAATTCTGCAAAATGCCCTTGAAATCGTGCCTGAGCATATGAACGACACCGGGATTATTATAGCGGAAAATCCGTTGAATGAAGAAATTTTGTCGAATTACGAAAATTTTGTACTTGACAGACAGTATCGCTATGGTAAAATAAAAATAAGTACATTCAGACATAAGGATTTTGTACAATGAATAAAATTGTAATTTGTCCGGGCAGTTTTGACCCGGTGACCCGCGGCCATGTTGAGATTATAAGACGTGCCGCAAAGATGTTTGACCATGTGATCGTGGCAGTGCTTGTTAATTCTGCAAAAAAGCCGTGCTTTTCGACTGAGGAGCGTATTGAGCTTCTCGAAAAAGCGGTCGGCGAAATCGAAAATGTAGAGGTATCGAGCTTTGAGGGGCTTCTTGCAAATTACTGCAAACAGCGAAAAGCCGATGCAGTCGTAAGGGGACTGCGTGCGGTTACAGATTTTGAATATGAATTTCAGATGGCTCTTACCAACAAAAAGCTTAATCCGCATCTTGAAACCGTGTTTTTGACGGCTGATGCCGATTCCATGTATTTGAGTTCAAGTATGGTGCGTGAGGTTGCCTCAATGGGCGGCGACATAAGCAATTTTGTTCCTGCCTGTATCTGCGACAGAATTTCAGAACATTTTAATAATAAACCAAAGGATATTTAAGGAGTGGAAAAAATGAAAGTTGATGATTTGATTTTACAGCTTCAGGATGTAATTAACGACGCAAAGTCAATGCCGTTTTCAGGCGGAAAGGTAATGGTCAGCAGTGATGAAATATATGACATTATTGATCAGATCCAGGACGCTATGCCTGCCGAAGTAAGACAGGCAAAGAATATCGTTGCCGACAGAAAGCAGATTCTTGCCGAGGCAAACCGTGAATCCGAGAACATCATCCGTGCCGCCGAGGAACGCAAAAAAGCTATGCTTAATCAAAGCGAGATCACCCGTGAGGCTCAGGCAAAGGCAAAAGAGATTGTTGATGACGCAAAGCATAAGTCTGCTGAAATTCGCAGGGCGGCAAATGTTTATGTTGAAAGCATTATCAAACGCACCGAGGAGTGCCTTTCAACTCAGCTTAGTGAGGTAAGAAAGACGAGATCGAACCTTGCAAATTCACAAAAAGCAAAATAAGACCGATTTGTCGGTGTTGAATACATTTTTACGTTTCAGCAAACACTACAAGAGTCTGATGCAAAAGCGTCGGGCTCTTTTTTTGCTCAGACTATCAAACATATGTTTGTAATTATTTGTAATTTTTTAAGCAAATCTTTGCGGATTTCAATTGATATTTTTAGCTGTATTATTCTGCCAACGAAAAATAAATTGAAAAAAGTAAAAAAATCGAAAAATTTGTTATTTTTATTAATAAAGTCGTAACTTTTGTCTTGATTTTTTCATAGTCATAGGTTATAATAAAGGCAACAGGTGTCATATTGTGTCAATCAGTGACTAAAAATCCGATTTATCGGAGGCTTTTGTACTAATTTTATCGGAGGTGGGCAAAATGTTCTCGGGAATGTCTGATCATTCAGTTGACTCAAAGGGCAGAATCGTTTTGCCCGTGAAATTCAGAGAAGAGCTCGGCGAAACCTTTTATCTTGCCAAGGGCTTCGGCAATCGCTGTATTCAGGCGATGTCCGTTGAAGAGTTTAACTCAATTTCATCAAAAATACTTGAATTACCCGCCGATAAGGCAATGGCACTGCAATATACCTTTACCGCAACCGCAGTTGAGGTTTCTCCAAACGCTCAGGGCAGGGTGTTAATTCCGCAGTCGCTGAGAGAATTTGCAGAAATTGAAAACGACGCTCTTGTAATGGGAATGATAAGAAGGATAGAAATTTGGAGCAAGGCAAGATTCGACGAATATCTCAGCTCACGGCAAGATACAATAGCCGAGGCGCTGTCGATGCTCAAACTGTAGGAGGATTTTATGGAATTCTCTCATATTTCGGTTCTTTTGAACGAAGCGGTTGACGGTCTTGCCGTAAAGGAAAACGGTATTTATGTTGACGGAACGGCAGGCGGAGGGGGTCACAGCAACGAGATACTTAAACGCCTTAAAGGCGGCAAGCTGATTTCTGTTGACCGTGATCCGGACGCCATTGCCGCACTCACTCAAAGGTTCAAGCGCAATGAAAATTCAATCATAATCAAGGGTAATTTTGCCGATATAAAGGAGCTTTTGATGCTCAGGGGGATCGGTGCGGTGGACGGCGTTTTGCTTGATATCGGCGTATCGTCACATCAGCTTGACACCGCGTCAAGAGGATTTTCGTTTCACGAGGACGCACCTCTTGATATGCGTATGAGCCAAAGCGGAACGACTGCCGAGGAGCTTGTTAATACACTGCCGCTTGATGAACTCAGGCGGATTATAAGCGAATACGGCGAAGAAAAATTTGCTTCGTCTATTGCAAAGGGCATTGTAAGCGCAAGGGAGCAGTCGCCGATAAAAACCACGCTTGAGCTTGCCGAGATAATCAAATCAAATGTTCCGCAAAAAGTGCGGCGCGACGGACATCCGGCACGCAAGACTTTTCAGGCGCTGCGAATTGCCGTAAACGACGAGCTCGGCGCCCTCAAAAAGGGGCTTGACGGAGCCTTTGAGGTACTTGCAAGCGGCGGCAGGCTGGCGGTTATAACTTTTCATTCCCTTGAGGACAGGATAGTAAAGCAAAAAATGGCGTCGTGGTGCCAGGGCTGTACATGCCCAAAGGACTTTCCGGTATGCGTGTGCGGAAACAAGCCTAAGGCAAAACTTGTCAATAAAAAACCTGTTTGTGCAAATGAAACAGAATTGGCGGAAAACCCAAGGGCGAGAAGTGCAAAGTTGAGAATATGTGAGAAAATATAAAAAATTTTTGTCAGGCTATAGACAAAACGACTTATTTGTAGTAAAATATAACAAAGTTGTAAAGAGTGTTACAACTACAATAAATTGTGTTTAGCTTGTGATTAATTACAACATATTCGGTATATTCCGTAATTTGTTATCAAATTACAACTAATTGTGTGTGTATAAATCAAAATAATTGTTAAGATTTTGAAACTTTTTTACTTTATGGAATTATAAAGCAAAAACAGTGTGTTTTATGAAAATTTCGATACAGAAAGGCACAAGGTGCAAAGCAAATGACGTACAAAAATCAAAACGCCGCTTATGATTTAAGCTTGTTTGATGATGAAAATTCTTACAACGGAGGTTCGACCGCTCCGAGAAGAAGCGAGCAGGAGGCTCCTAAAAAAGACGGCAGAAAAAAACAAAACAAAAAAAATAAGGTAGTTAAGCTTCCCGAAGAGGAATTACATAAGATAAGACGCCGCAAACATAATCCTATAAAAATCGCCGTCAGTTCAATAGGTGCGGTTGCGGTTACGCTTATCGTCGGCGCAATAATCGTCGGTCAGGTACAGCTTACGGAGCTTAACCAGCAGATAATCACGGCACAGCAGACGCTCGAGGATGCCCAGAGTATATATACTCAAAATGAAATGAAGGTTGAATCGAAGCTTTCAAATGAAGAGATAGAAAAATATGCAACAGATGTGCTTGGTATGACCAAAGCCTCTAATGCACAAAAGGAGTTTGTGTCTCTTTCCGGAGGAGACAAAGCAGAGGTATCTGCACAAAAGGATGAAAACATATTTACAAAGTTTATCGAATCCATAACAAATCTCTGGTCATAACATTCATTGAAATTTAATAAATATGTAATGAAAGAATGAGAGTTAAGACTGCGTCTTGACTCTTTTTTCGGTATTTTAAGGAATGTGGCTTTTTCCTTAACAGAGGCTTATAAAGGAGCTATTTCGTGGAAGAAAACAACAATTCGGTTAAAAGAACTAAAAAACGTGCGCCGAAAGGTCCCAACCAAAGGCTCAGGCAGCGCACGGGTATACTGATAATAATTATTCTTGTGCTCGGCTTTGGTGCGGCACTCGTCAGACTTTCGTTTTTGACGCTTGTTCAGGGACGAACTTTGCAGGAAGACGCCGTAGAGCAGCAGCTGAAGGACACTACCTTGCCGGCAAAGCGCGGTATAATTTATGATACAAACGGTAAGGTGCTTGCCGAAAGCGCTTCGGTATGGCAGGTCGTGCTTGCGCCGATATATCTTGAAAACGACGAACAGCGACAGGCGGTTGCAAAGGGACTTTCCGAGATATTGGAGCTTGACTATGACAACGTTTATAAAAAGACTCAGCAGCAAAGCTATTATGTTGTCGTAAAACGCAAGATCGAGGTCGAAACCAGAGATAAAATCATTGAGTTTATTGACGAGCTTGACAAGGATTACAAATGCGGCAACGTTATCGAACTGCTTGACGATTACAAACGCTATTATCCCCACGACAGTCTTGCCGCTTCGGTAATCGGTTTTGCCGGAAGCGACGAACAGGGTCTTGAGGGCGTTGAATATGAATACGACAGTTATCTGTCGGGAACGCCGGGAAGAATAGTAACCGCCAAAAACGCAGTTGGCACAAATATGCCGTTTCAGTATGAACAAAACATAGAAGCAGAGGACGGAAAGAATATTTATCTTACTATTGATGAAAATATCCAGTCTATCTGCGAAAAATATATGCAGCAGGGAGTTGCCGACAACAACGTACTTAATAAGGGCGTGTGTATTGCAATGGACGTAAACACGGGTGCAATACTTGCAATGGTAACTACAGACGGTTATAATCTTAACGACCCATACGAGCTGCCGGAGGATCAGCAGAAAAAAATAGACGCTCTTCCCGAAGACGAACAGTCCAAGGCTCAGGGCGAGGCGCTTTCGGCAATGTGGCGAAACAAAGCTGTAAGCGATACCTATATGCCGGGTTCTGTATTTAAAATGTGCGTGGCTTCAATGGCTATAGAGGAAGATAAGGTCAGCGACGACAGCACCTTTACCTGTACGGGTGCAATCAAGGTCGGTGACAAGGTGCTTCACTGTTCAAACACAAGCGGTCACGGAACGCAAAACTTTTTGGAGGCGTTGTGCAATTCCTGCAACCCTGCGTTTGTGCAGATAGGTCAGCTTATCGGAATGAATAAATTCCGTGAATACTATGAGGGATTCGGATTTTCCGAAAAAACAGGCATAGACCTTCCCGGTGAAGCCGAAGATACATTCTGGGCCGAAGGTACTATGGGCGAGGTCGATCTTGCCGTTGCTTCTTTCGGACAGAACTTTGCGATTACACCAATCCAGATGATAACTGCCTGTGCGGCGGTTGCAAACGGCGGTTATGTGCTTCAGCCCTACGTTGTTTCAAAAATAACCGATTCTGACGGCAACGTAGTCAAGAATATGGAGAAGAAAGTTAAACGTCAGGTTATTTCTAAAGAAACATCTGATAAGATGAATGAGATGCTCGGTTACAATACGCAGACAGCGGGAGCGACCTCAGGCTATGTAACGGGTTATAAGGTTGCAGGAAAAACCGGTACTTCGGAGAAAATCGGCTCAAAATCCGAAAGCTCTTTCGGAGAGGACTATATTGCTTCATTCTGCGGATATGCGCCGGCTGACGACCCTCAGATAGCAATGCTCGTATTTTTTGATACTCCGTCGGGCAAGGCATATTACGGTTCACAGGTATCTTCTCCGGTATTTATAAATATTATGTCTGAGGTGCTTCCGTATCTTCAGATAAAAACCGATTATACAGAAGAAGAGCTTGAATATGTTGATGTTTCGGCAGGCGATTATACGGGAATTTCGGTCAGCGAGGCTCAAACGGCGGTTGAAAAGGACGGATTTACCTACACGGTAAAGGGAAGCGGAGAAACGGTTATTTCGCAAATTCCTCCCGTATCGTCCAAAATATCAAAGGGCGGAAATATTGTGCTTTATACCGACAGCACAAGCCAGCAGGAAACGGTAACAGTACCGAATCTTATAGGCTATTCCGCAAGCGAGGTCAACAGCGTTGCAAGCACTTACGGGCTTAACGTAAGCTTTTCGGGAGCGGCAAGCTCAAACGGAATAAGCTCGTCGCAGGATATTGCCGAGGGCACTTCGATAAGTCCGGGAACGGTTATTACCGTATCGTTTGCATCATCGGATACAACTGTCAGAGATTAACAATAACATAGGAGCTGAGCTTCTTTGCACTGCTTGCAATCTGCCGCAAGCTCTGCCTATTGCAAGCAAAGCGCAGCGTTGCTCTGATTTAAAATATCGGATAAATATTGATACTTAAGGCAGTTAAAGAATTGCCGCTGAGTACGAAAGGAACGAAATTATATGATTTACGGAATATGGACATTTTTAACGGTGGCGTTTGCATTTGTGCTGTCGGCTGCAATCGGAAAATTTTTGATTCCTTACCTACGCAAACTGCATTTTGGTCAAACGATACTTGAGATCGGTCCGAAATGGCATATGGGTAAGCAGGGCACGCCGACTATGGGCGGAATTATGTTTATAATTTCCATCCTCGTCGTTACCGTCATAAGCACGGTACTGTATATCTTTTTTGGAGATAAGCTTATCAATATCTATTTTGCGGATATTCCCCGTGAAGCGGTGTTCATTTTTGCAGGCTTGGGACTTGCGGTTGCAAACGGATTTATCGGATTTATCGACGACTATACAAAGGTAGTCAAAAAACGCAATCTCGGTCTGACCGCAATTCAGAAGCTCGTTTTGCAGTTTGCGGCTGCGGCGCTGTTTTTGCTGGTTTTGGGACTTTTGGGCTACGGCACAACAACTACAATACCGTTTGTCGGAAAGGTAGATCTCGGATTTTTCTATTATATTATTTCCGCAATAGTTATTGTAGGCGTTATCAATGCGGTAAACCTTACCGACGGTGTTGACGGTCTTGTAGGCTCGGTGACATTCTTTGTATGTGTTGCGTTTATGCTTATTTCCGTTGTCCTTAACAGCCTTGGAATCACTGCAATGAGCGCAGCCTGCGCGGGTGCGTGCCTCGGCTTTTTAGTATGGAATTTCCACCCGGCAAAGGTGTTTATGGGTGACACCGGCTCGCTTTTCCTCGGCGGTATCGTTTGTGCGCTTGCCTTTGCGATAGATATGCCGATTTTGCTTTTACCGCTCGGAATTATTTATCTTGCGGAGATGTTCTCGGTTATTCTCCAGGTAACCTACTTCAAGCTTACTCACGGCAAGCGCCTTTTCAAAATGAGCCCTATTCATCACCACTTTGAGATGTGCGGCTGGAGCGAAGTAAAGATTGTTACAGTATTCAGTATAGTTACGGCAATTTTCGGTGCGATTTCATTTGCACTTGTATTTTTCGGCACCTGAACGTAAATCAGTTTATCGGATATTAAAAGGGGAAAATTTATGGCTCCATATAAAAAAATGATGCTCAAGGCTGATGTCAACAAAATATATGATGACGAATATCGGCGAGAGCAAAGCGCTAAGAATGAGAAATTTTTTATTCGCCCTTCTCGTCAGCGCAAAATGAAAAAAGCAAAGTGGTTTGAAATCGGAATGGGTATTGACCTGCCGTTTTGCATCATTATACTTGTGCTTTTAACTATCGGAACGATAATGATGTTTTCTGCAAGCTACGCTTATTCTTACTACACTCAGGGCGACAGCTATTATTATCTTATTCGTCAGCTCATCTTTATTGGGATTGGGCTTGCGGGAATGATTGCGTTTTCGTTTTTTAACTACAACAAATTTCACAAGATTGCTCCGATAATCCTGGGAGTTGCGTATTTTTCGCTTTTGATTGTGCTGATTCTTCCGGCAGGCGAAGGCAACGTAAAGCGTTGGATTCCTATGGGAATGTTCAACATTCAGCCTTCGGAGCTTGCAAAATTTGCAATAATACTTTTCTTTGCACATTGGGCAAGTAAGTATTACAACAAAATGCAGTTTGCACGTTACAGCGTGTTGCCCGGTCTGATTGTTTTCGGAACTATGGCGCTTCTTTTGTATCTTGAACCGCATTATTCCGGAATAGTTATCATAGCTTTGCTTACGGTGCTGATGCTGTACATCGGCGGAATGAAAACAAAATATCTTTTGATTGGTTTTGTCGGCGTTTTGCTGATAGTCGGAGTGCTTGCAATTACAGGCGGACTTTCATACGCTATGAGCAGAATGGACGGCTGGGGACAGTCGCTTATATATACGGACGAGGATATGTGGCAGACGACGTGGCAAACGCGTAACTCGCTCTATGCTATAGGTTCGGGCGGACTTTGGGGACTTGGTCTCGGTCAGTCAAGACAAAAATATCTCTATTTGCCGGAGCCTCAGAACGACTTTATTTTTGCTATCGTTGTAGAGGAGCTCGGACTTATCGGAGCGGCAATAATTTTGTTGATTTTTGCGCTTCTTGTCTGGAGGGGAATAACACTTTCGCTTCGTGCAAAAGATAAATTCGGAAAGCTCTTGGGCATAGGTCTGACATCCCAAATCGGTATTCAGGTTGTGCTTAATATCCTTGTTATCACCGACTGGCTGCCTAACACCGGTATCAGCCTGCCGTTTTTCAGCTACGGCGGCAGTTCGCTGATTATGCTACTTGCACAAATGGGAATTGTGCTTTCGATTTCACGAACGGCAAACATTGAACGACAGTAACGGAGGGGTATATATGAAAGTATTGCTTGCAGGCGGCGGAACCGCAGGTCATATCAATCCTGCGCTTGCCATTGCGGGGTATATAAGAGAAAAGCGTCCCGATACGGAGTTTCTTTTTATCGGTAACAAGGACGGAATGGAACAAAGGCTTGTTGCTCAGGCAGGCTTTGAAATAAAGTCCATAACGATAAGCGGCTTTAAGCGCAGCTTTTCTCCGAAAAGCATTGCCGAAAACATTAAGACCGTAGGAAGGACGTTTTCGTCATCATCACAGTCAAAAAAAATAATCGCAGAATTTAAGCCTGATATTTGTATCGGCACGGGCGGATATGTTTCAGGCCCTGTTATCAGAACAGCGGCAAAAATGGGAATACCGTGCGTAATACACGAACAAAACGCCTATCCCGGCGTTACCAATAAAATGCTTGCGAAAAGAGTAAAAAAAGTAATGCTTGCCGTTGAGGCGGCAAAAAAATACTTTGACAGTTCAAGCGTTGTAATAACGGGCAACCCTGTCCGCAGTGAGATATTGACTGCCGACAAGGACAGCTCACGCAAGGCTCTCGGACTTGACGCACGCCCGGTTGTGCTTTCGTTCGGCGGAAGTCTCGGCGCAAGAAAAATAAATGAAGCCGTTGCGGATCTTGTTGCACGCAGCGGCAAGGATCAAAAGTATCAGCATATCCACGCATACGGCAGCTACGGCGATTGGTTTCCGCAGCTTGTTATGGACAAGGGTACCGACATTTCAAAGTGCGATAACCTTGACATAAGACCGTATATTGACAATATGCCCGAATGTATGGCGGCTGCCGATTTGGTTATCTGCCGTGCAGGCGCAATTACATTAAGTGAGATTCAGGCAATGGGCAAGCCTGCAATTCTTATCCCATCGCCGAATGTTGCGGAGAATCATCAGTTCCACAACGCAATGGCTCTTGTAAATGCAGGAGCCGCCGAGATAATTGAGGAAAGCGAGCTTACGGGCGACCTTCTTATGCATAAGGCGGATTCGATGCTCCAAAGCCCCGAAAAGCTGCGTAAAATCGGTGAAAATTCACGCAAAATGGCTATTACGGACGCAAACGAACGCATATATTCCGTAATCAAAAAGATACTTAAGCTTGCCTGACAGTCACGACAAATACATTCTCACATAGAATATAAGGGTATTCTTTTTAAGAGGGTGTTACGGTGTCTAAACTGCTTGTTAAAGGACGGCAAAAGCTCAGCGGCGACGCATACGTCCAAGGGGCAAAAAACAGCTCATTGCCGATTCTTGCGGCTTCAATTCTTACAAAGGGCGAAAGCGTAATATTTAACTGTCCCAATCTTTCGGATATTGAGGCGTCCGTCGGAATTTTGCGTTATCTCGGATGCAGAGCGGAGCGCAGCGGCCATACCTTGATTGTCAAGACGGATTCGGTGAACAGATCCGATATTCCCGATGAGCTTATGCGCAGAACGAGAAGTTCCATAGTATTTTTGGGTGCGGTGCTTGCACGCACCGGACGTGCAAAGCTTACTTTCCCCGGCGGCTGTGAAATAGGACTTCGCCCGATAGATATGCACCTGAAAGCACTCAGAGAATTGGGAGCGGTTATAAAAGAAAAGCGGGGCTGTCTTGATTGCTCTGCACCGTATGGACTGAAGGGCGCAAAAATATCTCTGTCGTTTCCGAGCGTGGGAGCAACGGAAGATACAATGATTGCCGCCTGTCTTGCAAGCGGCACAACTACAATAACAAATGCGGCAAGAGAACCTGAAATTGTTGATCTTGCCGATTATCTCAATAAATGCGGTGCAAGAATCTACGGTGCAGGCGAGGGTGTGATCGTTATTGACGGTGTGACCTCGCTTGAAGGGGCAAGTCATACGATAATCCCCGACCGAATTGTTGCGGCAACGCTTATGTCGTGTGCGGCGGTAACAGGCTCGCAGATTAACCTGAAAGGCGTTATAGGCAGTCACCTTGAATCGGTTATTCCGGTTTTTGAGGAGGCGGGCTGTACCGTAAAAATTAAAGACGGCGAAATGAACTTTGTTTCGCCAAAACGCCTGAAAGCAATGCGCCTTGTACGTACTATGCCTTATCCGGGCTTCCCGACCGACGCCCAGGCACCCTTGCTTGCCTGTGCCTGCATAGCGGACGGAACATCTGTTTTTATTGAAAACATTTTTGAAAATCGCTACCGCCATACAAGCGAGCTTGTGCGTATGGGCGCAAATATAAAAACCGAGGGAAGAGTCGCAGTCGTTGAGGGTGTTCAGGGGCTTTACGGTGCTTCGGTGGAGGCTACCGAGCTGCGAGGTGCGGCGGCACTTGTTGCGGCAGGTCTTTGTGCGGAGTCGGACACCGAGATAAGCGGAATAAAATATCTTGAGCGGGGCTACGAAAATTTTGAACTTACGCTTTCGTCGCTTGGCGCAGATATAAAAAAAGTATGAAAATTGATATATTAACGGAAAGCATTGATTATATTTGAAAACAAGGAATAATAAAAGGGGGGATCTGTTATGTCGGGAAATAAATCTTTAAGTTCAAAAGAGAGAAAACAGCTTGCAAAGCAACGCAAGGACTCCGCAAGGCAAGCTCAGGAATTCCATAAAAAGCAAAAGAAGAAAGCAGAAAGATCCTCCGCACCTAAAAAGAAGAAACCGTCGGGAAAAATAGAAAAGGCGGTAAATTCGAATCCAAACAGAAATGCATATGAAAATATCAGCCGTGAAGAAAAATACAGGCGAGAGAGCGAGGAAAGAATAAGAAACCTCCGCCCTCACGATTTTGAGGACGGCTATTACATAGATGAATACGGCGCAAGAAAAAAGCAGGAACGCAGGGCAAAAGAGATACGCAAGCAGGAAAACGAGGTTATCCGCAGAAACAAAAAGCCGCTTACCCGCAAGCAAATCAGACGCAAGCGCATTTTGATTTCGGTCGGAATAATTCTTGCCGTGCTTGTAATCGGAGCAATTTTGAGCCTTACCGTGTTGTTTAAAACCGAGAAAATTGATGTTGAGGGCGATGAATACTATTATGATGATCAGATAATAGCGTTCAGCAATGTGAATTTACAGCAGAATATTTTTATATCCGCTTTTGGCGGAACTCCCGATAAAATAGTTGAAAATTTACCTTATGTTGAAAAAGCGGAGATCGGGTTTGCGATTCCCGATACTGTTACAATAAAAATAACAGACGCAGTTCCGTCATATGTTATCAAGGACGGCAACAATTACCTGCTGATAAGCTCAAAGGGTCGAATCCTTGATACTCTTACAGAGAACAGCGATAATCTTCCGGAGCTTACCTGCGGTGAGCTAAAGTCAAAGGAAGTCGGTGATTATGTCAGCTTCAGCGACGATAACGTTCCCGATATTCTTCAGGAGGTTGCCGAAAGCCTGAAAAATAATGACGTCGAAAAGATAACCGGTTTTGATGTTACGGATACCGCAAACATAACGCTTGATTATGACGGAAGAATAAAGATAAACATCGGATTGCCCGAGGATATTGATTATAAAATCAGGACTGCAATGACCATAATCAACGAAAAACTTGACCCGAATAATACCGGCACAATTTCGGGAACTCTTGATGTTTCAACCTGTAACACCAATAAAATGTCCCATTACAAGCCGTCGCCGACGACTGCTCCCGCAACAACAGAGCCGACCTCTGCCGCAACGACAGCCGCAGAATCATACAGTGATAATAATTATTATTGGGACGGAAACACCGCAAATGATTATTCAAATAATTACGGCGATTATTCTGATAATAACGGTTATTACGGCGATACTAACTCATATAACAACAATTATTACGGTTATGATAACTCATACAACAACGGCTATTACGGAGATAACAATTCCTATAGTAACGGTGATTATTATGCCGACGGCGGTTATTACGGCAATGACAACAACTATTATGGTAACGGCGGCGCGGCAGAGTAATCGGGAAGTTTACAGGAATGATTTTTCTTTGATGGAAACAAATGTAATAAATTTGTAATAAATTTAAAGAAAAATGATTAAAAGCATTGATATTTCTGCAAAAGTATGTTAGTATATATTCTATAAAACTGTATTATAAGTTATTATGCGATTTTATCGGAGATTTGTTCCGTATAACATAAGGAGGACGTGCAAAAATGGCTTTTGAATTGGAACTGGAAAACGAGTATATGCCTAAAATTAAAGTAATCGGTGTCGGCGGAGGCGGCGGAAACGCCGTAAACCGTATGGTAGCTATGGAAGTTAAGAACGTTGAGTTTATTGCAGTTAATACAGACGAACATGTATTAAGACTTTCAAAGGCTTCTCAAAAGGTGCAGATCGGCGAAAAGCTTACAAAGGGTAAGGGCGCAGGTTCAATGCCCGGAATCGGACAGAGCGCCGCCGAAGAAAGCAAGGATGAAATAGCAGGCTTGCTTAAAGACACGGATATGGTATTTGTTACCGCAGGTATGGGCGGCGGCACAGGTACAGGAGCTGCTCCCGTAGTTGCAAAAATTGCAAAAGATATGGGAATTCTTACAGTCGGCGTAGTTACAAAGCCGTTTGCCTTTGAGGGAAAAAGAAGAATGACTCAGGCTGAACAGGGCATTGCCGAGCTTTCTGCTTGTGTTGACTCACTTATCATAGTGCCTAACGAAAGATTAAAATATGTTTCCGACCAGAGCATCACTCTGCAAAACGCATTTGCGATAGCCGACGATGTATTAAGACAGGGTGTTCAGAGTATCTCTGATCTTATCTTACTTCCTGGTCTTGTAAACCTTGACTTTGCCGACGTAACTTCGGTTATGAAGGACGCAGGCTATGCTCATATGGGTATGGGCAGTGCATCGGGCAAGGATAAGGCAACAGTTGCTGCCGATATGGCAATTTCAAGTCCGTTGCTCGAAACCTCTATTGACGGAGCAAAGGGTCTTATCATTAACATTACCGCATCGTCAGATGTAAGTCTTGACGATATTGATACAGCTTCAACAATGATAAAGGACAAGGTATCCGAAGATGCAAACATTATCTGGGGTGCTGTTATTGATGAGAAAATGGATGACGAAATGAGCGTTACCGTTATTGCAACGGGCTTTAACGCTGACGGTCAGCCGAATAAAGAAGCCAAAAAATCCGATGCAAATGATTCTGTTATTATTGAAAACAAGGACGATACTACTTCAACCAAGGATAAAACCGAGGATGAGGACGATACGTTTTATGATATTATGTCAATTTTCAATAAATAATTTATATTGATCTGATACATACCGACTGACACCGCTTCGTTGTGAAGCGGTGTTTTTGCGTTTGATTTTATTAAATCTACAAAGTTTTTCAGCGTACAACCGAATAAAACGCAACAGGTACAGGATTCCGTGTAATAATCATTTTTGCCGTTTCATATAAATTATCGGTGGTAATATATGAAACGTATGCTTTGTGCATTTGTCGTTGTGTTGCTTGCGGCAGTCGGAGCAATGACCCAGTTCGCCGGCAAGGAAACGAAAAACAGCTATATAAAATATGTGGAGTTTAATGTTACAAGCGAGGCTTTAAGACAGGCGACAGAGCTTGATATAAACAGCCGTGATGAAGACACAAAGCTTGATTACATAACCCTGCTTGCATATCTCGGGGCAAAATACGGTGGAGATTTTACAAAATATAAATACGCCGATATGACCGAATTTGCCGAAAAACTCAAAGACGGCGAAAGCGTTGATAAGCTGACAAAGGATATGAAGCTTTTTGAATATTACAAAGACGCCTACACTGCCGCGCTTGACGGAATGGTGGGCGAATACACCGAGGAACATTCCGATGACAGCGGCAACACTGTTTCGGAAGAAAAATACGGTATCCGTTGGTTTTCGCCTATCGCAAAGAGCTTCCCCTGTTCAAGCTATGATGATTTCGGAGCGGAGAGGACCTACGGCTACAAGCGTCCGCACCTCGGTCACGATATTATGGCGGCAGTCGGAACTCCGGTTATTGCGGTCGAATCGGGAAAGGTTGAGTGTATGGGCTGGAATCAATACGGCGGCTGGCGAATCGGCATCCGTTCGTATGATACAAAGCGGTACTGGTACTATGCCCATCTTAGACAAAACAGACCTTTTGCTGAGGGCTTGCACGAGGGGGACGAAGTAGAAGCGGGAGATGTTATCGGCTACGTCGGCAGAACCGGCTACAGCGCAACCGAAAACACCAACGGAATCGAAACTACCCACCTGCATTTGGGGCTTGAGCTTGTGTTTGACGAAAGCCAAAAAGAGAGCAATAACGAAATATGGATAAATCTTTATGCGATAACAAATGTGCTTGAGTCGCACCAAAGTTCTGTTGTCCGCAACAGCGAAACAAAAGAATTCACACGTTTGCAGTAAAATAATGAATAAAACATAAAAATACATAAAAAAGTAAAAAAATAACTTTTTCTTAACAAAATAAACCTAATTAAGTATAATCTTAACTGCTATAAATTATAAGGAGAGTAGAATAATTAAAAAAATAGCACTTGCAATTATTGCAGTCGTTCCTGCGGTAACTTCAATTTTTTGTTTTACAGCATGCGGCGACACCCCCGAACAGAAACTTCAAAACTACATTGAATCTGAATAATTCCAAACACAACTCAGTTTAATGTAATCTTCATTTGAGTCAACAATGGACATTGATGTTAAGGCAGAGGGCGAAAAGCTTATTAAGCAGTTTGACTACAAGCAGGATATTCCCGACAACGCTGTTGACACAATCAAATCGGTTCTTAAAAGAACTTTGATTCAAACAGCGGGGTTTTTGTGAACATTGCCGATGCAATTAAAAAGGAAGTCGGTATTGAAAATCCTGAGGCCATTATTGAAATCAACACTAATGACGGCACAAACCTTATTACACAAACCTACGGCGCGTCAGAGTAATTTAAATCGTAGCAGCGTTTGCAACTGATTGAAGAGCTTTATTTTGTCACAAAGCGGATTGTCATTTTGACAGTCCGCTTTTATTTTTGCGTATATTTTTAGACAAATTATTTGTGAATCTATGCTTGAATTTCTACGGCGTTTTATGTAATTCGACAGTTGACGTAATGTCGTTAATAGGATAGAATAAAGATTGCGGAATTTAAATTACATTAATAATTTAATCTGCGGGAGGGGGAAAAGAAGTGGTATTTTCAAGCCTTGTGTTTTTGTTTGCTTATCTTCCGTTTACACTGCTTGCGTATTATCTTGTGCCAAGACAGGGACGGAATATTTTTCTGTTTATAGTAAACTTGATTTTTTACGGCTGGGGCGAGCCAAAGCTCGTTCTGCTTATGGTGTTTAACATCTTTTTCAATTACCTTGGCGGATATCTTGTAGATAAATACCGCATGGATCAAAAAAAGAAAAAGCTGTTTTTGGCGCTTACCTGCATACTTGACATCGGTATTCTTGCGGTGTTCAAATATACGGGTATGATAACCGATACGTTAAATATGCTGCCGTTTTTGAATATTCCCGATCTGCAAATCAGCCTGCCGATCGGAATCAGCTTCTATACATTCCAGACAATGAGCTATGTTGTTGACGTTTACCGTGACGACGCTCCTGTTTCCAAAAACTTTATCGACTTCGGAACTTATGTTGCACTGTTTCCTCAGCTCATCGCCGGTCCTATTGTACGTTACCGTGATGTTGCATATCAGCTCAAACACCGCCGTGAAACGCTTGAACAGTTTACAAGAGGCGTGATGCTTTTTGCAATAGGCTTGGGTAAAAAGGTGCTGATAGCAAACCAAATGGGTACGCTGACAACGGCGATATTTTCCACTACCGACCAAAACGGCGTCGTCGGTACCTGGGTAGGAATCATAGCTTATACGTTTCAGATATATTTTGACTTTTCGGGTTATTCGGATATGGCGTGCGGCTTGGGAAATATGCTCGGATTTGAGTTTCTCAAAAACTTTAACTATCCGTATATTGCAAAGTCAATTACAGATTTTTGGCGCAGGTGGCACATTTCACTGTCAACGTGGTTTAAAGAGTATGTTTACATTCCGCTCGGCGGAAACCGCAAGGGTGTAAAACGACAGATAATCAATCTGCTTATAGTCTGGGGACTGACGGGACTTTGGCACGGTGCTTCATATAACTTTATCCTTTGGGGACTTTATTACGGCGTGCTGCTGATACTCGAAAAATTTGTGCTTAAAAGGTTTTTGGATAAGCTGCCGTCAGCCGTTCAGCACATATACACTATGTTTATCGTAATTATCGGCTGGGGCTTGTTCTACTTTACCGATATGGGACAGCTCGGAGAATTTTTGACCGACCTGTTTAATTTCGGCAACGGAATTTGCGGCGATCAGGCTCTGAATCTTATTCTCAGCTATCTGCCTGTTCTTATTGCCGCTGCTTTGGCAAGCACTCCGATTGCCGCAAAGCTCTACACCCGAGTTCAAAACACAAAATTAATATGGATTCCCGAAACGCTTTATTGTACGTTCATATTCTTGATCAGCACGGCAAGTCTTGTTGACCAGAGCTACAATCCGTTTTTGTATTTCAGATTTTAAGGAGGTAAAGTATGTCTGACTCCGATAACAGAAGTAAATTAGGCAAATATGTGCCTGCGTTTGTTTTTATAGTATTCATATTCGGAATGGCGATATGGTTTTTGTTTGCGCCGAAAAGCGACTACAGCTCCTCCGAAAAACGCTACCTCCAAAAATTCCCCGACGTTACCTTTGAAAGCGTTGAAAGCGGAAAATTCGGCAGTGAATTTGAAACCTTTTTTGCCGACCATTTTCCGAGCAGAAATTTTTGGGTAGGGCTTAACGCCTATTATGCTCTTTATACCGGTAACAACGGCGCAGGCGGCGTTTATGACTGCAAAAACGGTTACCTTATAAACAAACCTGTTTCAACCGAAAACAGGCTTTATGCAAATACAGATACTATTGTGAACTTTAAAGAGAATATTGACGTACCCGTAACGGTTATGCTTGTTCCGTCAACCGGATATATTGCTGAAGATGTGCTTCCGCCTATACACGATAAGTACAACGACGACGAGTATATTGATAACGTTTCTAAGAAGCTTTCCGATAACGGTTTATCTTTTGTCGATTTGCGAGATAAATTCAAGAGCGCTTATTCGGACGGTTTGCAGCTTTATTACAAGACCGACCATCACTGGACGACAGAGGGCGCATATACGGCTTATGAAGAGCTTTGCAAACAGCTTGGCATAACTCCTGCCGCAAAAGAAAAGTTCAACGTAGAAGCATATCCGGGCTTTTACGGTACAACATATTCAACGAGCGGTTTTTGGTTTACTCAGCCCGATACCATAGAGGTTTGGAACAATCCCGACAATACGGAAAACAATATCGGCGTTAAAATTACCGAGAGCGGCGATACGAAGGAATACAACTCAATGTTTTTCTATGACCATATCGACGAGGACGACAAGTATCCCGTGTTCCTTGACGGCAACCACGCCCTTACCGAAATCACAAACTCAAATGCAAAGGGCGGAACTCTTTTGATGGTTAAAGACAGCTTCGGTCATTGCCTTGCTCCGTTCCTTGCGGAAAATTACAGCAAGATCGTTATGGTCGATATGCGTTACTACAAAATGAGCGTGTCCGACCTGATTAAGGCTGAAAATCCCGAACAGGTATTGTTTATGTACGGTGTTGATAATCTTGCAACCGATACCGACATAGCTTGGATAAAATAAAATCGCACATAAAAAGGGACTGGCGCATTTATATGCAGAAAGCGTTTTCTTCGCTTTGTGCTAAATGCGACAAGTCCCTTTAAACTTTTGCCGTAAAGTTATTTCTTTGTGTTGTATGCAATCTCGCTGAGCTTATCAATGATCTCGCCGAAGCCGTATGTGAAGAAACTGCCGAGCCATGAAGCAATCGAACCTCCGATGATGTAGATAGCACCCATAACTATTTCTGAAACGTCAACGTTTCCCTCTGAAAAAGCAGCGATAATTGTCAGAACTCCGAGCAGAACCGAAGTGATAATGCCTAACCAGCACACAACCTTTGACAATGTTTTGATTTTGCTTCCAATGTTTTTAAACATAAAAATACCTCTTTCTTTTTACAGTGAACGAAATATTATATCTGCACTGCATTAATAATATAATTTTAACATAATAGTATTATTTGTCAAACTACAGCTTTGTAATTATTCACTAAAACAATGTAGCAGTTTGTCAAATATATGGGATTAAATACTATATTTTTTGTTTTTTTAAAATACTAATTAAATTGTTTTACTTGATAAAAGCACTTTTATGTGTTAAAATTTTAGTGTCTAAAATTGTACGGCTTAACAGGAGGCTGTAAAGATGAATTCAAAATTAAAGAATGATGCGACCGACTTTTTATTCGACGCAATATTATCGCTTGACAATAAGGAAGAATGTTACCGATTTTTTGAAGATTTATGCACAAGCGCCGAGCTAAAGGCTATGTCGCAAAGGCTTGTTGTTGCAAAAATGCTGACAGAAAAAAAGGTGTATACAGAAATTGTAAAGGACACAGGCGCTTCGACCGCAACTATCAGCCGTGTAAAGCGTGCGTTGTTTGACAATGACACTTACGGCTATACATTGGTGCTTGACAAGCTTTTGGACGGCGGTAAAAGCTGATGCCCGGTTATAATTCTTTTGCAAGGTTCTATGACGGGCTTATGGAGGACGCCGAGTACGGCAAACGCTGCGACTATATATTGGAATCGGCAAAACGCCTGAACCACAAAATGGGGCGAACTCTCGACCTTGCGTGCGGAACGGGCAGCCTTACCCGTGAACTCAAAAAACACGGAATTGATGTGTTCGGTGTTGACGCAAGCGCAGATATGCTGACTGAGGCAATGCAGAAAAATTATGACGAGCAGACGGATATTTTCTATGTCAATCAGGAGATGCAAAGCCTTGACCTCGGCGAAATGATAGATACCTGCGTGTGTACGCTTGACAGCATTAATCATATAACTGATGCCGATATTTTGCAGCAGGCGTTTTGCAGGCTCTCAGAGCATATGGAGAGCGGCGGACTTTTTATTTTTGATGTAAATACTATTTACAAGCATAGAGAAGTGCTTGCCGATAATGCGTTTGTAGCAGAAAACGAAGATGTGTTTTGTGCGTGGCAAAATGAGCTTGACGAAGATGATACAGTGAATATATTTCTTGACTTTTTTGAGCGTGACGGCGAGGCTTATCACCGTTTTCAAGAGTGCTTCAGCGAGCGTGCCTATTCGCAGGAACAGCTGCAAAATATGCTTAAAAACGCAGGCTTTGAAACTGTCGAATTTTATGACGACCTTAGTTTTGACGCACCAAAAAACGACTCACAGCGTATAATATGCGTTGCAACAAAGACTTGAAAGGATAAAATTATGGATAAAATAATTCGCTGTATCACAAGTGACGGCGCAGTAATGGCGTCTGCTATTGATGCGTCCGATATTGTATTCACGGCAAAGAAGCTGCACGGGCTTTCACGCTGTGCAACAGCCGCACTCGGCAGACTTTTGTGTGCAGCCTCAATAATGGGTGCGATGCTCAAGCAGAAGAATGCATTTGTCAACCTGACAATAAAGGGCGGCGGCGAGCTTGGCGCAGTTGTGGCAATAAGTGACAGCCACGGCAACGTCAGAGGATATGCGGATAATCCCGACTGCCCGACGGAGTATTATGACAACGGCAAGATAAATGTCGCAAAGGCTGTCGGCAAGGACGGAATGTTGACGGTAATGCGTGATTACGGAACGGGAGAGCCGTATGTAGGTCAGGTAGAGATACTGAGCGGCGAAATAGCCGAGGACATAACAAATTATTATGCAACAAGCGAACAGATACCCTCTGCCTGCGCTTTGGGTGTGCTTATAAACAAAGACGACGGCGAGGTTATGCTTGCCGGGGGGCTGCTTATTCAGCTTTTGCCGGGTGCCGACGATTCTGTAATAGATAAAATAGAAAAGAATGTTGCAAAACTTGAGCCTGTTACAACAATGCTTGCAAAGGGAATGTCTATACTTGATATATGCAAAACCGCACTTGAGGGCTTTGAAGTTGAGGTGCTTGACGAATATCCCGTGAATTATGCCTGCGCCTGTTCAAAACAAAAGCTTGAAAGATATTTTTGCACACTTTCAGATGATGATATGCGCTCCTTGAAGGACAGTAACGGTGAAATTGAAGCCGTGTGCCACTTTTGCAACAAGAAATATGTTTTTAATCGGGAAGATATTGACAGGATAATTAAGGAGAAAAACAATTTAGAAAACCCCGACGACAAATAATATTGAGTAATTCGTTAATTCCCAAAGAAATGCGACTTGGAGTTTTACTGTTGCATTTTTTTGGGAATTAACTTAATCATTTTTATTTTACGCTTTATTATAAAAAAGTTGTTATATATTATAATTTGAGTTATAATTATAATCTGAGTGCAAGTTCTGTTTTCTGCAAGCAAAGCAGAGTGTTGATACGATTTAAACAACTTGATTTTTGAGGGAAAAGCCATGGAAAACGAAAGCCTGCTCCAACTTGAGGGAGTTGTTGAAAATATAGTTTACAGGAATGAACAAAACGGATATACCGTGCTTGAAATTGCTGACGGCGATGATGCGATTACCGCAGTGGGCATTGTTCCGCAGGTAAATGTCGGCGACACCGTAAAGCTTACAGGCTTTTACACCACCCACAAAATATACGGCAAACAGTTTTCGGTTAAGGCGTGCGAGCTCTGCCGTCCGACCGAAAGCACGGATATTCTAAGATACCTGTCCTCGGGCGCAATTAAGGGAATCGGCGCAGTTACCGCACAAAGACTTGTTTCCGAGTTTGGCGAAGCAACGCTTGACGTTATGGAAAATCAGCCCGAAAGAGTCGCAAGGTTAAGAGGAATCACAGAAAGCAAAGCCCTTAACTTTTCCGTTCAGTTAAAAACGAATACGGGTATCCGCACTCTTATGCTGTATCTCGGCGAATACGGAATTTCAAACAGCTCGGCGGTTAAGATATTTAGTTCGTTTGGAAATCAAAGCGTTGAGAGAATAAAAAACAATCCCTACATAATTTGCAACGGTGAGTTTGGTGTAACATTTGACACTGCCGACTTTATAGCAAAAAAAGAAAATCTTGAACCCGAAAACAGCGTAAGACTGCGTGCCGGAATTACATATATCCTCAGACACAACGAGCAAAACGGACACACCTGTTTGCCAAGACATAAGCTTGCCGAAATTTCCTCCGATATGCTCGGCGTAGAAATCGGCAGGATCACCGAATGTATGGATGAAATGATTTTTGACCGTTCACTTATCGGCGACAAGCTCAACGGTGAGGACTTTGTTTTTACGCCTCAGCTTCATCTTACAGAAACATACATTGCTTCACGGATTAAGCTGATGCTCGGATTTCAATCCGAAAAAATCTGCGATATAGATAAAGAAATTCAAATCTGCGAAAAGAATGACGGTATCAAATATGCCGACCTTCAAAAGCAAGCGGTAACCTCGGCACTCACCGAAGGTATGCTCGTTATGACGGGCGGTCCCGGCACAGGAAAGACCACCACACTGAACGCAATTATAAGCATACTTAACCGCAAAGGTAAAAAGGTACTTTTGTCTGCCCCGACAGGGCGTGCCGCACAAAGAATAAGCGAGGTTACGGGATTTGAAGCAAAAACCCTGCATCGTCTGCTTGAGGTAAGCTGGGACAAGCAGGATAATCCGGTTTTTAATAAAAATGAAAGAAACCAACTGAAATGCGACGCACTCGTTATTGACGAGGTTTCAATGGTAGACTCCTATATTTTTGAGAGCGTTATGCGCGCTCTTCCGCTCGGGTGCAAGCTTATTCTTGTCGGAGATTCCGACCAGCTTCCGTCAGTCGGACCGGGGAACGTGCTTGGCGACCTTATCGACAGCAACGTGATTCCCGTAATAAGGTTAAACGAGATTTTCAGGCAGGCTCAACAAAGCCTGATTGTCACCAACGCACACAAAATTGTAAACGGTGATTTGCCTGAGCTTTCAAGCACAAGCAAAGACTTTTTCTTCATACACAAGACAAACAAAACCGACGTTTCCGAAACCATACTTGACCTCTGCTCACGCAGACTGCCAAAAGCCTACGGATATTCTCCGTTTGAAAACATACAGGTGCTTTCTCCGTCAAAAAAAGGCGAGCTTGGTACTTCGGAACTCAACCGCAAGCTTCAGGCTCGGCTCAACCCAAAAGATGAAGACAAACCCGAAGTTACTATCGGTTCAAAGACCTTTCGCACGGGCGACAAGGTTATGCAGGTAAAGAACAATTATGAAATACGCTGGTGTAAGGATAACGGTGAAACAGGCGAAGGCATTTTTAACGGCGACATCGGTTTGATTGAAAAAATAGACAAAAAGGCAAAGTCAATAAAAATTAATTTTTATGATAAGACCGCCGTTTTGACCTATGACTACGCTTCCGAACTTGATTTTGCTTATGCCGTAACCGTACACAAGAGCCAAGGCAATGAATTTGACGCTGTTGTTATACCCATGTTTTCCGGTCCTCCTCAGCTGTATTACCGAAACCTGCTCTATACAGCCGTTACAAGGGCAAAGAAAACGCTTGTTCTTGTCGGAATTCCTCAAACTGTCGAATATATGGTAAACAACAACCGCCGCACAAAAAGGTACAGCGGACTAAAGGAATTTTTACTGCGTGATGACACAATCTATTAAAAGAAACAAATTTTGCAATTTAATTAAGGATATTTTCTTTCCCGTAAGGTGTCCCTACTGTCAAAAGGTTATCGACAGAAACGATTATGCGTGCAATGACTGCAAAAAGCTTTTTCCTCAAACGTCACTCAAAAAGTACGCCGCAGGCGGTTATTTATGCTCCGCACCTTTTCCTTATAACGGAATATATGCGGGAGCCGTCAAGCGGTTTAAGTTTTCAAACCGTGCAGGATATGCAAAACAGCTTGCATTTCCCATTGTGCAAAGTATTCTTGAGATTCACGGCAATACACATTTTGACATCATCACCTGTGTCCCGATGCATAAAACAATGCTCAAACAAAGGCGGTACAATCAAGCGGAACTTCTGGCAAGAGAATGTGCGGAAATTATGGATATTCCGTATATTGATACGCTTGAAAAATTTAAAATGAACAAAGCTCAGCACTCAATAAAGGCTGCGGAACGTGAAAAAAACGTAAAGGGCGTTTACAGAGCAGTTGACAAGAATTCTTTGCAGGGGAAAAGCATATTGATAATAGATGATATAATAACCACGGGACACACCTTGGGAGAATGTTCAAGAATATTGGTGAAAAACGGCTGTAAAGACGTTAAATGTGCTGTTTTATGCAGTGTTGTCATCGACTAATATTTTCTTGAATATCGAAGCATATTATAATATAATAATTAGTGAAATGCGAACATAAGGATGTGATATTATGGATATAGCTATTGATTTGGGTTCGGACAGAACCCGTGTATTTATAGAAAACAAAGGCAAGGTACTTGATGAAGCAAGCGTTGTAACCTATGACGTTGATACAAACGAGATTTACGCCGTAGGCGACAAAGCATATGCTATGATAGGCAAAACGCCTGCCGGAGTAAAGGCGGTACACCCGCTTGACAGCGGCGTTATAGCTCAATCGGAGCTTGTCGAAAATATGGTATCTATACTTTTGGGAGAGGTTTGCTCGGTTAAGATAGTTAAACCGAGAGTAGTCACCGCCATTCCGTGCGACGTTACGGAGGTTGAAAAGCGCGCCGTTGTAAACGCCGTAAGCTCATTCGGAGCAAGAGGCGTATACTTTATCGAAAGCCCGAAAGCTGCGGCTATGGGCTGCGGAATTGACATAACAAGCCCACACGGAGTGTTCATTGCAGACATCGGCAGCGGAACAGCCGACATTGCGGTTTTGTCGCTGGGAGGAATATCGGTCTCAAAAAGCATTAAACACGCAGGCAAAGCAATGGATGATGAAATTGTAAAATATATTCGCAAAAAGTACAATCTTATCATAGGCACAAATATGGCTGAAGCGTGCAAAAAATCAGTTGGATGTGTAAAAGTGCCCGATGAACTAAAAACCTTTAAGGTCAAGGGCAGAGACGCCGTAAGCGGCTTGCCGAGATTCGTTGAAGTCACATCAGCCGAAATTAAAGTCGCTATAGAAGAAATTGCAAACGGGATAGTAAACGCAATAAAGGATGTCCTTGAAAAAACTCCTCCCGAGCTTATCGGCGATATTTATACTGACGGAATTATCCTTACGGGCGGTCTTGCAAAACTGACGGGCCTTGCAAAGGTTATCAGCGAAGCAACAAAGCTCAGGGTAAGGGTGCACAAATATGCGTCGGATTGCGTTATAATGGGCTGCGGCAGAGCAATAGGATATATTGGAAGCGCCGATGCGGAAAACGGAATTTCACCTGTTTTGGCGGCATATTAACAAGAAATATCGGGGTGATAAAAATGAAATCAATACTGATAAAGGATACCACCCGTGAAGAACGGATTGAAATTATAAGGAAATCACTTTTTTCCTGCGGAACAGAATGTGAATTTTGTAACGGCTGTGACAATATGGGCGGCGGCAGAACAGACACGATATACAAGCCCTATATCGATGGCGAAAAGGAAATTTCAGAGATTAACGCTGAGTTCAACAGCGGACTTGTAAGAGGATAAATATAACGACAGCTTATTTAAATATAATCTAAGTGCAAAGGTGTCCGCCGAGGACCTTACAGTTACTTCTATACCGTAACAAGCAGAATATAATTGCATTAAAAATTAAATCAAAACAACTCTCCGCTTTTTGATGAGCAAAGCTTGCAGCAGATTGCTAACAGTGCAAAGGAGCGTTAGCTGCTGTTTTGAGGTTATATAAATATGTTAAAGAAACTTTTGTCGGTTGCTTTTACAATTTTATTTATCATTTCAACCACGCTGTATGAGGTCAATTCTGTCTCGAATTATGATTTAAGTGTTTTAAAGAATTGCCGAGCGGTTTTTTCTTACAGCGAAAAAAATTGTGCTTACTTTTACGGCTTCTCCGAAGATACGCTGTATTCATCAAAAGTTTTGCCGAGTGTAACAACAAGATATGTCAGCGTAAACGGTTTGATATGCTCGGTATGTCACGACGAAAACAATGCATATGCCCTGTTTGAACGAAGCGGAAATAATTTTTCCGTGGTAGAAATGAATATGCAAAACGGTGATTGCAGATATTATGATGTCGGCAGACAAAGGTACATCCGTTCGACCTCTTTTGCCGTTTCCGACGATGAAATATTTATTATCTGCAACGACAGTGCATATGCGTATGTTGCCGGCTACAATAAAAACGGCGTGAGAAAATTCAAATATGCGTTTGGCGAAAACAATGTCGAAACACTTTTTATAAATGCGTCTGCATCATATGCAAAGCTGTCCGACGGCGATATTTACACCATAGGAAACGGCAGGCAAAAATTCTGCACCAATATTGATTACTGCGACAAATTCTGTAATGCGGGCGCAGGCTATATTTTTACCGAGGATAATCGGCTTGTCACGCTTGGCGATAATACAAGCCGATACACTTACGATGTCGGATTTTATCAGATTGTTAAAAGCGGCGGCAGAACATTTTATATAAACGGCAGCGATGTATGCACCTCGGACGGCGGTGTTTACAGTTGTTCGGGAGCAAAAATGATAGCTGCCTCAAGTGAGGAATTGGCGGTACTCAACAGTGAGAACGAGTGTTATGTTGCAGACATTTCCGAGAGGAATGATAACAAAATCAAACTCGATGACGACGGCAAAATCGGAAAAAACAACAATACCAAAAGACTTGGAAATACATATTGGATAAAGGACGGTATTTTGTACGGAGTTGAAAGCGGAACAACCGCAGCTCAGATGAAAAGCAAAATTTCGGACAGTATCAGTATATTTAACCGTGACGGAGATGAAGTAAAAAGCGGAAAAATCAAAACGGGATATGAATTGATTTTCTCGGACAAAAGCTATCCCATATCCGTCAGAGGCGATGTTACCGGTGAGGGGAACGTCAACACAACAGATATAAGAACGATTATGAAACACTTTGTAGGGCTTGAAGAAATGAACGGAATATTTTTTGCTTCCGCAGACTTTAATTTTGATGATAGTGTTGATAACAGAGACCTTGTATTGATTGCCCAAAAATATGAAAATGAAAAGCAGTAATGACACCTTCTGCTCAAGTCCGTAAAAAGCGGACAATGAAAAATGACCTCAGCAGGGAATATGGCTTTTTGAAAAGTTATCAGAATTCAACATAAAAAGAGGTTAAGCATTAGAAAAAATTGCTTAACCTCTTTGTTGTTTTAATAATAGAAAAATCTTTGTGCTACGGTGTAATAAAGTTTAAAAATATATTATCTTGTTTCCTTGAAAATCGGCAGGCAAACTGAAACGACTGCAAGTTTGGCAGTAAGTTTGACTGCATTTTATCTTGTTTTAACTTAATTCAAAATTACTCAACTGAATTTTTGAAATCTCAAAAACCCAGTGTTTAAGCCACTTTTAAGGCGTTTTAAGTAATTTTGACAAAAAATAAAAGGCGGTTAAAAACCACCTTTTTTGGTCGAGGTGACAGGACTTGAACCTGCGGCATCTTGG